>DASTLX010000033.1:0-19094 GCA_035714565.1 Allosphingosinicella sp. | reverse complement strand
GTCCCCCTCCCCTGCAAATGCAGGGGCGGAATTTTGTCCCACCGCCTCCACCACCGCCGTTTCGACGACCACCGCCGTCTCGGGCGAGACGAAGCCGAACCGGGCCCGGTGCGCGTCCTCGAAGGCCGCCCGCATCGCTTCCAAGTCCGCCGCCTCCACCTCCAGGCTGGAGTCGCTGCCCTCGTAGCGCAGCGCCGCCCGCCGCTTCAGCGCCACCGCCTGGACCCCCTGCCCCCTGAGCGCCGACTCCGCCTCCGCCGCCAGCTCGGCCAGCACCGCTTCGAGCGCTTCGCCGCCGACGCTGCGTTGCCTCAGCTCGACCCTGTCGGCGAGGCCCATGCCGTAGGCCGAAAGCACCCCGGCGAGCGGATGGATCATCACCCGCTCCATTCCGAGCGCGTCGGCGACGAGGCAGGCGTGCTGGCCGCCGGCCCCGCCGAAGCAGGCCAGGGTGTAGCGCGTGACGTCATGGCCCCGCGCGATCGAGATCCGCTTGATCGCGCCGGCCATGTTGTCGACCGCGATCCGAACGAAGCCGGCGGCGGCCTCCGCCGCCGACATCCCCGCCTCGGCGCCGATCGCCTCGCACAAGGCGAGGGAGGCCGCCGCGTCGATCGGCTGGTCGCCGTCGGGTCCGAAGACGCGGGGGAAATGCTCCGGCCGGATCTTGCCGAGGACGACGTTGCAGTCGGTGATGGTGAGGGGCCCGCCGCGCCTGTAGCAGGCCGGGCCGGGCACCGCCCCGGCGCTGTCGGGACCGACCCTGAAGCGCGCCCCGTCATAATGGCAGACCGAGCCGCCGCCCGCCGCGACGGTGTGGATCTCGAGCATCGGCGCCCGCACCCGGACCCCGGCGACGACCGTCTCGTTGGTCCGCTCATAGGCTCCGGCATAATGGGAGACGTCGGTCGAGGTGCCGCCCATGTCGAAGCCGATGACCGGTCCGAAGCCCGCTTCCCGGGCCGTCTTCGCCATCCCGACGATCCCGCCGGCGGGGCCGGACAGGATTGCGTCCTTGCCCTGGAAGGCGGAGGCGTCGGTAAGCCCTCCCGACGATTGCATGAAGAAGAGCCCGGCGCCGGCCCCCAGGGCGGCGACCACCCTGTCGACATAGCGGCGGAGCACGGGCGACAGATAGGCGTCGACGACGGTGGTGTCGCCGCGCCCGACCAGCTTGATCAAAGGACCGACCCGGTGGCTCGCGGAGACCTGGGTGAAGCCGATCTCCCCGGCCAGAGCCGCCAGCGCCGACTCGTGCGCCGTCCAGCGCCAGCCGTGCATGAGGATTATCGCGATCGCCCGATATCCGGCCCGGTAGGCGCTTTCGAGCGAGGCCCGGGCGCTTTCCAGGTCGAGCGGCCGAAGCACTTCGCCCTCCGCGCTCATCCGCTCGTCCACCTCGACGACATGGCCGTAAAGGGCTTCGGGCAGGATTATGCGGCGGGCGAAGATGTCGGGCCGGGCCTGGTAGCCGATCCTCAGCGCGTCGCCGAAGCCGCGTGTGGCGACGAGGAGGAGAGGCTCGCCCTTGCGCTCCAGCAGCGCGTTGGTGGCGACGGTGGTGCCCATCTTCACCGAGTCGAGCGGGGCCTCGCCATGCTCCGCGGTCAGCCGCCTGATCCCCTCGACGGCGGCGTCGTCATATTGCTCGGGATTGTCCGAGAGCAATTTAGCGGTCAGCAGCCGGCCGTCGGGCGCCCGGGCGACGATGTCGGTGAAGGTGCCGCCGCGGTCGATCGAGAAGGACCAGCCTTTCGTCATCCGCGACGGCTTTTCGGCTCAGGCGGCGAGGTGCGCGTAGAGAACCATGCAGTAGAGCATCGGAAGCGACAGGATGAGGTTCGTGCGCGAAGCCATCATGGCGACCGAAGCCGAACGCGCCTTCGCGTCGTCGGCGGCAGGGACGATTCCGAGCGCCCTCTTCTGGTTCGGCCAGATCACGAACCAGACGTTGGCCGCCATGATCAGCCCGAGCCACATGCCGATCCCGATCGTCCGGTGGGTCTCGGCGAGGCCGAGGGCCCGCATGGTGTAGCCGCCCTCCTTCATCTCGCCGGTGAGCAGGCCGAGGATCACCGTCGCCAGCGCCGCCCAGCGGAACCAGAACAGAGCCGCCGGGGCGATATATTTGGATACTCCCGGCTTCAGGTCGGCCGGCACCTTCGGCATGGTCGGGATCTGAACGAAGTTGAAATAGTAGAGCAGGCCGATCCACAAGATCCCCGCGAAGATGTGCAGGTAGCGCAGGAACTGCGCCCAGTCGTAGCTGTCGTCGGCGATCAGCCCGCCGTGAAGCCCGAACATCGCCGCGACCAGAAGAACGACGCCGATCAGAAGCGCCAGATGGAAGTTGCCGAGTATCTTCGCCATCGAAACCCCCTGTGGTTGATGAGTTGCCGCCGCTCTAACGCACCCCGCGGGCGGAGGGTAGCCCTCCTATCCTCCCCATGCGCAGCATGGGGAGGATTTAGAGCCGCCACATGATGCTCTGGGAAAGCGGCGTCCACAGACCGGTCCTGACCCCCGCATGGCGAAGGGCGGCCCCGGTCCACGAATTGCAGGTGTAGACGGCGCTGTAAGGACCGACGGCTTCGTAGAACATGTCGGACGCCCCGTAGCCCCAGCCGAGGAGGGGAATGGTGCGGCCCCTGGAATCATATTGGAAGCTGCCTCGCGCGAACTCCACGAGCCGTCGATATTCCTCGCTGCGGAGGACGATCGGCCTGGTGTCGCCGCTCGCCCTCGGATCGTGGTCGTGATCGGCGTGCATCAGGCTGCCGCCCCGGCCGAACGCCGCGAGGAAGGCGTTCTTCATGGTGAGGTCGCCCCAGGTCGGGGTCTCGAGGTAGAAGGTGCGGTTGCCGTAGCCCAGGGCGACGTAATCGCCGCCGCCCCAGCGCGGGTCCCTGAGGTGGCCGCCCGGGACCAGCGGCCGCCAGTCCATCTCGGGGGTGACCTTGGGAACCAGGATCCAGGTATGGACCCCGTTGGTGCGGACGAAAACGGTCACCCCTTGCTTCGCCTCGCGCCATCCCCGGTTGGCGGGGAGTGCGCCGAGGATCAGAGCGGCCAGGAAATAGATGGCCGGAATGGCGATCAGAACGCCGGCGGCGCGAAGGACGATGCGGGCAGCGCGTCTCACCACGACAGCCTAGCGCTTGCCGCGGCGCCTGCGAAGCGCCAAGCGGCGGCCATGTCGCGCGACCATCTGCAGTCGATCTGGCGGGCCGGGGTGGAAGCCTGCCTGCCCGAGCGCGTTCTTCCGTCGCACCTGCCCGACCCGCCGCGAGGACGAACCTTCCTGCTCGCGCTCGGCAAGGCCGCGGTTCCGATGACGGCCGCGGTGGAGCGGCGCTGGCCGGGACCGCTCTGCGGCCTCGCGGTCGCGCCCGACGGCGGCGGCGGGCCGCTCCAGCGGGTCGAGGTGGCGCGCGCCGGGCATCCGGTTCCCGATCCGGGCAGCCTGGCGGCCGCACGGCGCCTGCTGGCGCTGGCGCAGGAAGCCCGCGAGGAGGATCTCGTCCTCGTGCTGCTGAGCGGCGGCGCTTCGTCTTTGGCCTGCCTGCCCGGCGAGGGCCTCGGCCTGGAGGAGAAGGGACGCCTCACCGCCGCCCTGCTCCGCTCCGGCGCGACCGTCGGCGAGATCAATTGCGTCCGCCGCCACCTCTCGGGCTTCAAGGGCGGTCGGCTGGCGCTCGCGGCGGCTCCGGCGCGGCTGGTCACGCTGGCCATCTCGGACGTTGTCGGCGACCGGCCGGAGGATATCGGCTCGGGCCCGACGGCCGCCGATCCGACCGGGCTCGACGAGGCGCGGGCCATCCTCGAACGTCGTTCGATCCCCGGCCCGAAGCGGGGCTGGTCGGAGACTCCGACGCACGTGCCCGGCGACTATCGGATCGTCGCCAGGGGCGCGGACGCTCTCGCCGCGGCCGCCGCTCGGGCGGAGCGGCTCGGCTACCGGGTCCGGCTCCTCGAATGCGAGGGGGAGGCGCGGGACGTCGGGCGCGAGCATGCCCGGCTCGCCCTCGCCGCCGAACCGGGCACCGCCATCATCTCGGGCGGCGAGCTCACCGTCACCGTGCGCGGCGACGGGCGCGGCGGACCCAACCAGGAATATGCGCTCGCCGCCGCGGTCGCGCTGGAGGGCCGCGCCGGGATCAGCGGGCTCGCCGCCGATACCGACGGGATCGACGGGGTGGGCGAGGCGGCCGGCGCCTTCGTCGAGGGCGCGGCGCCGGGCGGCGGGGCGGCGCTGGAGCGGAACGACAGCGGCACCTGGTTCGCGGCCCGGGGCGGTCTGTTCGTCACCGGCCCCACCGGCACCAACGTCAACGACTTGCGCATCCTGCTCGTCGCTCCCTAGGAGGCCCCATGGGCGAATGGACGATCGGAATCCTCGGCGGCTCGGGCCTCTACGACATCGAGGCGCTGGAAGAGGCGCGGTGGATAGCGGTGGACACCCCCTGGGGCCCGCCGTCGGACGAACTGCTGGTCGGCCGGCTCCGCGGCGTGAAGTTCGTGTTCCTGCCCCGCCACGGCCGAGGCCACCGGATCCCGCCGAGCCAGGTCAACGCGAGGGCCAATGTCGACGCCCTGAAGCGCGCCGGCTGCACCGACCTCATCGCCATCTCGGCGGTCGGATCGCTCCGCGAGGCGCTGCCCCCCGGGCGGTTCGTCGTCGTCGACCAGTTCATCGACCGCACCTTCGCCCGCGAGAAGAGCTTCTTCGGCCCGGGTCTCGTCGCCCACGTCTCGATGGCCGACCCGGTCTGCCCCCGGCTCTCCGCGATGCTCGCCTCCGCGGCCGGGAGCGCCGGCGCGGAGGTCGCCCTAGGCGGCACCTATCTGGCGATGGAAGGGCCGCAATTCTCTTCCCGGGCGGAGAGCGAGCTCTACCGGAGCTGGGGCTGCGACGTGATCGGGATGACGGCGATGCCGGAGGCCAAGCTGGCGAGGGAGGCCGAGCTTCCCTACGCGCTCGTGGGCATGGTCACCGATTACGATTGCTGGCGCCGGGGCGAGGAAGCGGTCGAGGTCTCCGCGATCGTCGCCCAGCTCATGGCCAATGCCGGGACCGCCCGGCGGATGGTGGAGGCGCTGGCCGGGGCGCTGCCGGAGGAGCGCACGCCCTCGCCGATCGACACCGCGCTCGACTCGGCGATCATCACCCCGCCCGAATCGCGGGACCCGGCGATCCTGGCGAAGCTGGACTCCGTCTGCCGGAGATTCTTAAGCCGCTGATTTTCCGTTCTATTTTTGTTCTTGCAGTGTAGGATTTTTCCTACTAATATCGAGCCTGGCCGAGTCGCGTATCGGCCGGGCTCTTTGACATCGTGAAACGCAAAACGATCGCTCTCCGGCCTTGCCGGGGAGGGGGACAGGCGAAGCGTGGTGGGGGGATTTTGTCGCGGCCCAAGAACCCCTCCACCGCGCTTCGTGCGGTCCCCCTCCCCCGGAAATTCCGGGGGAGGAGATTTCATCCCGCTTTTCCGCCCATCGGCATCTCGAACGGCCGCTCGCGGATCCAGCGGCTGGCGATCCGCTTCTCGCCGGATCTCACCGGCAGCCCGGCATGGCCCGACGAAGGGTCAGGGCGCCCGTCGGGGCCGGTGTTGCGGAAGAGGATGGCATCCCCGGCCCGGCCCTTCAGCTTGAGGCCGGCGGTGGGGAAATGGGTCTCGCCGCCGGCGAAATCCTCGTTGAGCCAGACCAGCATCGTCATCGCCCGCTGGTTGGCGAAGCCGGGAATGGCGTCGAAATGAGGCCGGTATTCGCCGCCCGGACGGTAGCGAAGCACCTGGAGCGGCTCGCCCTGGCCGACCGCGGTGCCGCTGGCGGCGGCGATCCTTCGGTTGAGGGCGTGGATCGCGGGATTTTCGAGCGGCCAGGTGAAGCCGACGCTGTCGCAGACTCGAAGCGGGTCGGGCCGCTGCCGCGCCGAAACCGGATCGATCACCACCGCCGGCTCGAGCATCGGCGCGGCCGCGGCGGCGAGCCAGGCGCATTCCTCGGCGGTGAAGAGACGCTCGAAGCGCGTGATGGCCGGCGCCTCGCACAGCCTTTCGCCTTCGGGCGGATCGAGCGGGTCGCCTTCGGCGGTCAGCTTCATCGCCTCGATCCGCTCGAGCTCGCGACGGCTGCGCGGATTGACCTGGGCGATCGCGGCGAGGAGCCGCAGGGCGTCGCCCCAGCGGCGCGGTCCGCCGATTCCCGCGGCGAGGAGATTGGCGTAGATCACCGCCGCCTCGACCTTTCCGGCACCCGCGGACCGGCGGAACAGCTCGAGCGCTCCCGGGAGGTCGCGGGCGCCGCCGTCGCCGCGCAGCCTCGCCGCCGCGGCCTCGAACAGCGACTCGGCGTCAGCCATAGAGCCTGGCCACCCGCTCGGCGCTCATCCCGCACCGGTAGAGGGCGAGGCAGAGCAGGTTGCGCCCCGAGCGGCGGAGCCAGCCGCCGCGCCGCCAGCGCTCGGCGGAGGTGATCGCCGCGGCTCCGAGGCGCTCGATCCGCCGGCCGCCGATCCTTCGGACGAGATCGACATCCTCCATCAGCGGCAGGGCCCGGAATCCGCCCGCCTCGTCGTAGAGCCGCCGCGGGAGGAGAAGGCCCTGGTCGCCATAGGGCAGGCCGAGCAGGCGAACCCTCGCGGCGACTCCGGCTTCGACCAGCCGGGCCCGCCAGTCGGCCGAATCGAGGCGGAAGCGGAAGCAGGCGGCCCGGTCCGGATGCCGGGCCATGTGCCGCTCCGCCATCGGTCGCCACCCGGGGGCGAGCAAGGTGTCGGCATGGAGGAAGAGCAGCCATTCGCCTTTCGCCGCGGCGGCGCCGGCGGCGAGCTGGGTCCCGCGGCCCCTGGGCGAGCGGACGAGGCGGGCGCCGGAGCGCAAGGCGAGGGCGGCGGTGGCGTCGGCGGAACCGCCGTCGACGACGACGATCTCGCCGGCCTCCCCCACGGCGGCCAGGCACCGGCCGAGGGTGGCGGCGGCGTTCAGGGCGGGGATCACGACGGAGATCCCGCCTCCCCGGCGAAGCTGGGGTGGGGGTCCACCGAAGGCGGTGGAGGGGCGGCCCGGCGCCTCCCCAGTCAGGTCACGCCTCCGCCATGGCTGGCATGGTCCCCCTGCCCGTCCGGCGACGTGGAGGCGGAACATGTCGCGCCGCCCAGCACGCAGAAGCGGGCGCAATGGGGGTGGTTCAGGGCCACCTCGCCCGCGGCGTCGGCCAGGGTCGGCCCGAGCGCGAATTGGGGATCGTAGGGAAGCAGGGTGCAGGCGACGACCTGGGGGCGCCGGGCGCCGCGCGCCTTCACCACCATCCGGCTCGACGCGCACATCATCGCCGAGGGCGAGACGTTGAGCAGGTCCCAGCAGGCGGCGGTGATCTCCGGCACGTCGGCGGCGGCGTCCATCGCCGGGAAAAGAACGAGGCCGCCCGCCGCGGCGAGACCCTCGCCGCGGCACAGGGCGGCATAGCCGAGGCGCGCTTCCTCCAGGCTTTCGCCGGGAAGCTGGCGGCCGGCGATGGCGGTCCGGAAGCCGCTCCGCTCGAGCCAGCGCAGGCCGTCGAGCGCCTTCGCCCAGGTCCCGGCGCCGCGTTCCGCCTCGTGCACCGCCGGTCCATGATGGTCGAGGCTGACCCGAAAGGTCAGCCGCTCGCGGGGGAGCGCCTCCAGCGCCGCCTCGAAGCGCCGCATCGGGCGCATCGCGTTGGTCAGGACCAGCACCTCGAAGCCGCGCTGCAGCGCTTCGGCGATCATGGCCGCGGCTTCGCGGTTCATGAACGGCTCGCCGCCGGTGAACCCGATCTCGCGGGTGCCGAGCGCCGCCGCCTCGTCCAGGTAGGGCAGGATCTCGGCCAGCGCCGGATAGACGAGCGCGTCGTTGGTCGGCGAGCTCTCGATGTAGCAGCTCTTGCAGGCGAGGTTGCAGAGCGTTCCGGTGTTGACCCAGAGCGTGTCGAGCCGGCCGAGAGCGACTCGGGCCCGGGGCTCGCCTTTCGCGGTGACCGACGGATCGCGGAACTTGGCCGGGTCGAGCGGGCGCGCGGCGGGATCGAGAAAAGGCGACAGGGGAGCATTCATCGGCCGCGAGGATAGGCGAATTGGACGGGCGGTGTTAGGCCGAAAACCCCCTCCCGCTTTCCACGCGAGAGGGGTTGCGGGAGCCGGACGATGAAGCGGGGCAATCAAGGCCGGGTCCTCCTCCTGTCGCTGATCGCGGCGGCGATCGCGGCTTTCTTCCTGTTCGACCTCGGCGCCTATCTCACCCTCGCGAGCCTAAAGGCCCGGCAGGCGGAGCTGGCGGCCCTCGTCGCGGCCAACCCGGCGGCGGCCGTCGCCGCTTTCTTCCTCCTCTACGTGGCCGTCACCGCCCTCTCCCTCCCGGGAGCGGCGATCATGACCCTGGCCGCGGGCGCGATATTCGGGCTGTGGGAGGGAACGCTCATCGTCTCCTTCGCCTCGACGATCGGCGCCAGCCTCGCCTTCCTGTCCTCGCGCTACCTGCTGCGCGACTGGGTCAAGGCGCGCTTCGGCGGCCGGGTCGCGGCGATCGACCGCGGCATCGCGAAGGACGGCGCCTTCTACCTGCTCACCCTGAGGCTGATCCCGGCCTTCCCCTTCTTCCTGATCAACCTCGCCATGGGGCTAACGGCGATCCGGCTCGCCACCTTCGCCCTGGTCAGCCAGATCGGAATGCTGCCCGGAACGATCGTCTACGTGAACGCCGGCACCCGGCTCGCGGCGATCGAGAGCACGAGCGACATCCTTTCCCCGGCGCTGATCGGCTCGTTCGTCCTGCTGGGCCTGTTCCCGCTGCTCGCAAGGGCCGCGGTGGGCTGGTGGAAGCGGCGGCTCGTCTACCGGGGCTGGCGGCGGCCGCGCCGGTTCGACCGCAACCTGATCGTGATCGGCGCCGGCGCGGGCGGGCTCGTCACCGCCCTGATTGGAGCCACGGTTCGGGCCAAGGTGACCTTGATCGAGAAAGGCGAGATGGGCGGCGACTGCCTCAACACCGGCTGCGTCCCCTCGAAAGCTTTGATCCGGAGCGCCCGCTCCGCCCACGAGATCCGGACCGCCGGGGCCTACGGAATCGCTCCCGCCGAGCCGGAGGTGCGCTTCGGAGCGCTGATCGACCGGATCCACCGGATCATCGCCGAGATCGCGCCCGCCGACAGCGCCGAGCGCTATGCCGGCCTCGGCGTCGACGTGCGCAAGGGCCATGCGAAGCTGGTCGATCCCTGGACGGTGGAGATAGACGGCGGCGAGCGGCTCACCGCCCGCGCCATCGTCGTCGCCGCGGGCGGCGAGCCCGCGGTCCCGCCGATCCCGGGGCTGGCGGAGAGCGGCTACCTCACCAGCGACACGATGTGGGAGCGGCTGCGCGGCCGCGAGACCGTGCCGGAACGCATCGCGATCGTCGGCGGCGGGCCGATCGGCACCGAGCTGGCCCAGGCCTTCGCCCGGCTCGGCGCCCGGGTGACCCAGGTCGAGCATGGCCCGAGACTGCTCCCGAAGGAGGACGAGGAGGTGTCGGCGCTGGTCGAGGCCGTGCTCCGGGAGGAAGGGGTGGACGTCCGCGTCGGCCACGATGCGGTGCGGGTCGAGGACGGTGCGCTTGTCGTCCGGTCGAACGGCGCCGAAACCGCGATCCCCTTCGACGAGATCGTCGTCGCGGTCGGGCGCAAGGCCCGGCTGGCCGGCTACGGGCTCGAAGCGCTCGGAATCGAGACCAAGCGGACGATCCTCGTCAACGAGTTCCTCGAGACCCGCTACCCCAACATCTATGCCGTCGGCGACGTCGCCGGGCCTTACCAGTTCACCCATTTCGCCGCCCACCAGGCCTGGTTCGCGGCGGTCAACGGGCTGTTCGGGCAGCTCAGGCGGTTCCGAGCCGACTACCGGGTCCTGCCCTGGGTCACCTTCACCGATCCGGAGGTCGCCCATGTCGGCCACAACGAGCTCTCGGCGCTCGAGGCCGGGATCGAATTCGAGACCGTCCGCTACGACCTCTCCCACCTCGACCGGGCCCTGGCCGAGGGCTCGAACCGGGGCTTCGTCAAATTGCTCGTCGAGCCCGGCAAGGACCGACTGATCGGAGCGACCATCGTCGCGGCCAATGCCGGCGAGCTGATCGCCGAGCCGGTACTGGCGATGAAGCACGGGCTCGGCCTCAACAAGCTGCTCGGCACGATCCACGCCTACCCGACCCTCGCCGAGGCCAACAAATATGCCGCCGGCGAATGGAAGAAGGCGCACAAGCCCGAGCGCCTGCTCGACTGGGTCGAGCGTTACCACCGGTGGCGCCGAGGATGACCCGGATCGTGGTCTTCGCCAAGCAGCCCGTGCCGGGACGGGTGAAGACCCGGCTGATTCCGGCGCTCGGCGCGGAAGGCGCGGCGAGGCTTGCCGCCGAAATGCTCGAAGCGACGATCGGCGAGGCGCTCGCGACCGGGCTGAGCGTGGAGCTGTGCGGGGAGCCGGATGCGGCCGGGTGGTTCCGCCCCCGGCCGGGGCTGGCTCCGACGGCGCAGGGTGAAGGCGATCTCGGCGAACGCCTGGCCCGGGCGGCGCAGCGGGTGCTGGAGGAGGACGACATCCTCCTCGTCGGCGCCGACTGTCCGGAGCTGGACCGTCGGTTCCTCCGGCAAGCGGCCGCGGCGCTGGAGACACGGGATTCGGTGATCCACCCGGCGCATGACGGCGGTTACGTACTTCTCGGGCTGCGGCGGTTCGACCGCTCGCTGTTCGAGGGGATAGACTGGAGCACCGCGCGGGTTGCGGCGCAGACGGTGTCCAGGATCGAAGCGCTGGGCTGGTCTCTGCGTCTGTGCGAGACGCTTCGGGACGTAGACGACCCGGACGACCTGGTCGTGATTGCGGACTCGATCCGGAATCGCCGACACCGTCGGCTCCGAACTTCCACGGCGGTGTTCATGGGCCCCGGATCAAGTCCGGGGTGACGGGTGCCCGGGCAAAAGGTAACGGATCCCGATGCACCCCCTCCCGCCTTATGCCGAGCTACTCGGCCTTCGCACCGAGCGCGGCGAGGACGGCGGCCTGCTCTGGGTGATGCCGTTTCGCAAGGAGGTGGTCGGGCGCCCGGGCTTCCTCCACGGCGGGGCGATCGCCGGGCTGCTCGAATTCGCCGCCTTGGGCTCGCTCTACGAAGCCCTGGGCGACGGCGCGACCGCCAAGCCGATCAACGTCAGCGTCGACTTCATGCGCGGCGGTACCGACCACGACACCTTCGCTTCGGCAGTGGTGACGCGGCTGGGAAGCCGGGTGGCGAACGTGGAGGCGCATGCCTGGCAGCAGGACCGGGCAAGGCCGATCGCGGCGGCACGCATGAACCTGATGGTGAGACGCGGGTAGAAGGAAAAGGCCTGACAAGCTCCGCTCCCCCCGAGCCTGTCGAAGGGCTTTCCTCCTTGGGCAAGATAGAAGGGAGGGCTTCGACAAGTCAGCCCGAACGGTTATCGGGCCTGCCGAATCGCCTCACCCGCCCCGCTTCATCACCTCGCGGGCGATGACCAGCTGCTGGACCTGGCTGGTGCCTTCGTAGATCCGGAACAGGCGGACGTCGCGGTAGAGGCGCTCGATCCCGTAATCGGCGATGTAGCCGGCGCCGCCGAATATCTGGACCGCCCGGTCGGCCACCCGCCCCACCGTCTCGCTGGCGAAATATTTCGCCGCCGCGGCTTCCAGGGTGATCGGCTCGCCTTTGTCCTTGAGCGCCGCCGCCTCGAGGACCAGCGCCCTGGCCGCCATGGTCTCGGTCTTGGAATCCGCGATCATCGCCTGGATGAGCTGGAATTCCGAGATCGCCTTGCCGAACTGCCTTCGCTCCGAGGCATAGGCGACGGCGTCGGCGATCAGCCGCTCGGCGATCCCGACGCAGACCGCGGCGATGTGGAGCCGGCCGCGGTCGAGCACCCGCATCGCGATCCGGAACCCCTCCCCCTCCTCGCCGAGCCGGTTGGCGGCGGGCACCGGCGCGCCGTCGAAATTGACGTCGCAGACATGGGCGCCCTGCTGGCCCATCTTCTTCTCGGGCCTGCCGACGCCGACGCCGGGGAGGTCCGCGGGCACCAGGAAAGCGGAGACTCCCCGGGCTCCGGGCTCCCCGGTCCGGGCCATGACGGTGAAGAGCGAGGCCTTGTCGGCGTTGGTGATGAAGCGCTTGGTGCCGGTCAGCCGATAGACGTCGCCGTCCCGCACGGCCCTGGTCTGGACGGAGGCGCTGTCCGAGCCGGCGCCGGGCTCGGTCAGGGCGAAGCTGGTGACGATCTCTCCCGAGGCGATCCTCGGCAGCCACTCGGCCTTCTGGGCCTCGCTCCCGGCCATCACCAGGCCCTGGCTTCCGATCCCGACATTGGTCCCGAAGGTCGAGCGGAAGGCGGGCGTCGTCCCGCCGAGCTCGAGCGCGACCCGGACCTCCTCCGACATGGTCAGGCCGAGGCCGCCATATTCCTCCGGTATGGAAAGCCCGAACAGCCCCATCTCGCGCATCTCGGCGACGATCCCGGCCGGCACCTCGTCCTCCCGGTCGACCCGCTCCTCGAGCGGGCGCAGGCGCTCGCGCACGAAGCGGCGGACCGTGGAGAGGAGCAGATCGAAGGATTCGGGGTCCAGGGGCATGTCACAGCTCCTCCCCTCCCTGGGAGGGAGGGGCTGGGGGTGGGTCCGCCGAAAGGCGGTCGAAACTCCGAGGTGGGAAGGCTCGCTTCGCTCGCCGACCCACCCCTAGCCCTCCCTTCCAGGGAGGGGAAGCCTAGTATCCCTTCATCCGGGCAAGCTTGTCGGCGTGATAATTGGAGTCGCCGAACAGCTCGTTCAGGGCACGGTCGCGCTTCATGTAGAGGCCGATGTCATATTCGTCGGTCATTCCGATGCCGCCGTGCATCTGGACCCCTTCCTGCACCGCCAGGGTCGAGGCCCGCCCGGCCTTGGCCTTGGCGACCGAGACCATCGCCTCCGCCTCCGGGCTGCCCTCGTCGAGCAGTTGCTGAGCCTTGAGCGCGGCCGAACGGGCGATCTCGAGCTCGGAATAGAGATGGGCGGAGCGGTGCTGGAGCACCTGGAACTCGCCGATCAGCTTTCCGAACTGCTTCCTCTGCCTGAGGTAGTCGACCGTCATCCCCATCGCCGCCGACCCGAGCCCGACCATCTCGGAGGCCGCGCCGGCGCGGCCCGCGTTCAGGACCCGTCCGAGAACCGCCTCGCCGCCCCCGACCTCGCCGATCACGGCGTCGGCATTGACCTCGACGTCCCGGAAGTCGAGGCGCGCGCCGATGCTGGAATCGACCAGCCTCACGCCCTCGACGTCGAGGCCTTTCGACTCCTTCTCGACCGCGAACAGGGTCAGGCCCTCGTCGGTCCTGGCGGCGACGACGACGACGTCCGCCGAAGCGCCCTGGACGACGAACTGCTTGCGGCCGCTGAGGCGGAAGCCGTTCCCGGCCCGCTCGGCGCGCATCGCGATCGCCTCGGGGCGGTGCTTGGGCCCCTCGTCCACGGCCAGCGCGGCCACCGTGTCGCCGGCGAGGATTCCGGGGAACCAGCGCTGCGCGTGCGGAGTCCCCTTCATCGCCTCGACCACCGCGACGGCGCTGATCAGGAAGGGCGACGGCGTAAGGTTGCGACCGATCTCCTCGAGGACGATCCCGGCTTCGACATGTCCGAGCCCGAGCCCGCCGTCCGCTTCGCCGATGAGGACCCCCGTGAAGCCGAGCTCCGCCATCTGCTTCCACAAAGCGTGGCCGAACCCGTCCTTGCAGCCCATGTCGCGATATTTGCGCAGCTGCCCGGCGATGGAGCCCTCGCCGGCCATGAACTCGCGAGCCGTGTCGCGAAGCATGGCCTGGTCCTCGGTAAGGTAGAGCGGCATTTTTCGTTTACTCCGTCACCCCGGCGAAAGCCGGGGCCTCGTGGGGTGAAGGGCGCAGGTGCGTATGCTCGCTGGGGTCCCGGCTTTCGCCGGGATGACGGTTTCCTTTCACGCTCTCATGCTCTCCTCATGCCCCCGGCAGATCCAAGATCCTCTTGGCGATGATCCCCAGCTGGACCTCGCTGGTCCCGCCCTCGATCGAATTGGCCTTGGTCCTCAGCCACTCGCGCGCCGACTTGCCCTTGCGGCTGCGGTCGCTCTCCCATTCGAGCGCGTTCGAGCCGCCCGCGGCCATGACCAGCTCGTGGCGCGCCTTGTTGAGCTCGGTGCCGGCATATTTCATCATCGAGGGCTGGGCCGGATGGGCGGCCCCGACCTTCAGCTCGTCGATGAAGCGTTCCGACATCGCCCGGAAGGCCATGGCGTCGACGTCGAAGCGGGCGATGTCCGCTCGAAGCACGGGGTCCGCGAGCCGCCCGTCCGAGTCGCGGCCGATGCTCTCGACCAGCGCCTCGCCGAGGCTTCCGGTCTGGCCGCCCAGGCCCATTCCGCTGATCATCTCGCGCTCGTGGCCGAGCAGGTACTTGGCGACGTCCCAGCCCTTGTTGATCTCCCCGACCACCTGGTCCTTGGGCACCTTCACGTCGTCGAAGAAGGTCTCGCAGAAGGGCGAGGAGCCGGAGATGAGCAGGATCGGCTTCGTCGAGACGCCGGGGGTCGCCATGTCGAACAGGATGAAGCTGATGCCCTTATGCTTGGGCGCCGTGAAATCGGTGCGGACCAGGCAGAAGATCCAGTCCGCCTTGTCGGCGTAGCTGGTCCACACCTTCTGGCCGTTGACCAGCCAGTGGTCGCCCTTGTCCTCGCATCGGGTCTGGAGCGAGGCGAGGTCCGAGCCGGCATTGGGCTCGGAATAGCCCTGGCACCAGCGGATCTCGCCGCGGGCGATCTCGGGCAGGAAGCGCTTCTTCTGCTCCTCGGAGCCGTATTTCAGAAGCGCCGGCCCGAGCATCGATATGCCGAAGCTCATCAGCGGGTTGCGGGCCCCGATCCGGGCCATTTCCTGCCTGAGTATCTTGGTCTGGGGGGCCGAAAGCCCGCCGCCGCCATATTCTTCGGGCCAGTCGGGCACGGTCCAGCCGCGCTCCGCCATTACGTCCATCCAGCGCTTCTGGGCCTCGTTCTTGAACGCGAAGTTGCGCCCGCCCCAACAGGCGTCGCTCTCGTCCCGCATCGGCTCGCGCATCTCGGCCGGGCAGTTCGCCTCCAGCCAGTCGCGGGTTTCGAGGCGAAAGGCATCGAGATCGGTCACGGGAGCGCTCCTCGGCTTTACGTTAACGTCAATGGCGCGGAGGATCGAAGCCGTCAACCGGCACCGGCTCGCGCCGCGGGGCTCGGACAGCGGAATCCCCGTGGACCGGAGCTAACCGACGACCAGGTTGAGCACCTCGTCGGCGACCCGGAGCTCGGCGCGGCGGCCCCAGTCGAAAGGGAGAAAGTCCTTCTCGATGCCGTCGGCGAAGATCGCCCCGCCGTCGTTGAGCCGCGAGACGATCTCGATCGAGGCCGCGCCGTCGATCCGCCCGGACCGCACGGTCGTGCCCGTCGCGACGCTCGGAAAGGGCTCGCGAACGAAATAGCCGAAGGCCCGGTCGTCGGGCTGGAGCGGCACCTGCCAGCCGGTCGCGCCCATGATCGACCGCGCCCAGCCGGTGGCGCCGGTGCCGGTCGCGGCGATGAGCCCGCTCGACGACTGATATTCCCGAGTGCGGCCGATCGCGATCTCGTAGCGCGCCGACTGGTGGCTGCGGTGGCCGACGAAAATCTCGTTGAGCGCGAGCAGCCGCTCGTCTCCGTCGAGGCGGGCCTCGACCATCGTTCGCTTCTGGACCTCGGCCGCGCCGGCGGCGGCCGCTCTCAGCGCGGCGCCGAGACCGGCCGCCGGCCAGCGCACCAGCACTCCGTCGAACAGCTCCGGATCGGGATTGACTCCGATGACCGGCTGGCCGCGCAGATATTTGGCGACGTTGGCGACCAGACCGTCCTGGCCGACGGCGACGATCAGGTCCTCCGGCGCGAACAGGAAGCGGTCGAAATCCGCCCGCTTCACGACGGCCTGGCGCCAGTCTCCGGGGACAGCGGCCCTGGCCTCGTGAAGGGCGGCGGCGAAGCGCTCGTGCCTGCGCTCCACCGTCTTTATGTCCTGTCCGCGCGTCTCGAGATAGAAGCGCGCCTGCTCGCGCGTGCCGTGGCGGACGAGGAGCGACTCGAAATCGGTCTCGCGGACGACGAAGACCGCCCTTTGCGCGACGACGCCCATCGTGCCGCTCCTTTCCCGGCGCCTCAGCGCCCGCCGACGAGCACCGGCGGCGGGGCCTTGCGGAACTCGCCGACCAGGGCCGCGAGCAGGTCGGGCGTGACGTTCAGCTCGTTGATGCTCTTCAGCTTCGCGGCGAAGTCTCGGGCGGCGAGGCCGAGCAGCACCTCTCCCGGCACGTCGCGATAGACGGCCATGTGGCCCTGCTCGGCTTCCGCCCGGGCGGATTCGACGCTCCGGATCCGCTCCGCTTCGGCGGCGGCGGCGACCTGGCCCGCCTCGGCCTCGGCGACGGCCCGGGCGCGCTGGTTGTCCGCCTGCTCGGCGATCAGCAGCTTCTCGCGCCGCGCCAGCTCGATCTGGTTGGCGAGCTCGTTCTCGGCGATCGCCCTCTCCTTCTCGACGGCGAGGGCGCGCCGCTCGAACATCGCTTCGTCCGCTTTCTGCTGGAGCGCTTCGAAGGTCGGGGTCTGGAGCGCCCGTTCGAGCTCGCTCGACGGAGCGATGCTGCTCAGGCGGACGGTGATCGTCTCGACCCCGATCTCGCTGAGCGCCGGCGAGTTGATCAAAGCGGTCTCGATCCTCTGGCGGAGCGGCTCGAGCCCGGCGTCGAGCAGGTCCCGGACCGGCGATTCCATCAGATATTGCGCGGCGGCCTGGTGGGCGAGGCCGCCGAAGCGGCTCTCGATCTGGTCGATCGGATCGCCATTATGGTTTCCGGCGAAGAGGCCGATGGTGAAGTCGACCCGTTCGGCGAGGCGCTGCGGGTCCGCGACCCGCCAGCTGATCCGGCCCTGCACCGCCACGTCCTGGAAGTCCTTGCTGCGGCCCTTGACGAACAGGGCGGTGTCGCGGTCGTCCATCGGCAGCTCGGCGATGCTGGCGCGCTGCGGCCGGAACCAGAAAGCCAGGCCTCGGCCAGCGCGGACCGGCCGCCCGGAGCGATAGCGGATGACGTAGCTGCTCGCCTCGCTGCGAAGCAAGGCGGCGAAGCCGAAATTGCGGATTGTGGCCATCATCGGGTCCTTTCTTCAGCGGGCGTCGTGGCGATAGAGTTCGGCGGGCCTGAAACCGGTGCCGGCTTCCCGGCGCCCGGTCGCCCGCAGCCGGCCGCTGTCGAGGAGGCGGCGGCGGAAGGCGGGCTTGTTCAGCGGGAGACCGAGGATCGCCTCGTGCACCTGCTGAAGCTCGCGCAGCGTGAACAGCTCGGGCAGAAGCGCGAAGGCGACGTCGGAATAATCGAGCTTGCCGCGCAGCCTCTTGACGGCGAGGCCGATGATGTCGGCATGGTCGAAGGCGAGCGGCAGCTTGCCGCCGTCCCCGCCGATCGCGCTGGCCGGCCCGCCCGCCTCGCCCGCCCAGTCGACCTCGACCTCGGCGAGCAGGAGGTCGCTCGCCGCCGTGAGCGCGGCACCGAACCGCTCCTGGGGAAGCAAGGCGAAATAGGCGACCGTGATCACCCGCCCGCGCGGGTCGCGATGCGGATCGCCGAAGGTGTAGAGCTGCTCGATCCAGGCTCCGGGCATCCGCGCCTTTTCGGCCAGCACCCGCTCCGCGGCGGAGTCGAGGCTTTCGTCGATCTGGACGAAGCCGCCCGGCAGCGCCCACTTGCCGGTCTCGGGCGCCTGCTCCCTCTGCTGGAGCAGGACGGCGAGGCGCCCCGAGCGCACGGACATCAGCACCAGATCGGCGGTGACCGCGGGCTTGTCATAATCCTCGAAGGCTCGGCGACTCATCACGACTCCTTATACGCACTACACTTATAAGTATGATGCGCATAAGTCAAGCCGCTGCTTGCCTCAATGCCAGTCGGTGTCCGCCTCCGGTCGGATCTCCTTCGCGGCGGCGACGACGTCCTCGAGGTTCACCGCCGTGTCGAAAGGGTCCTCGTCGAGCTCCGTCACCCGGTTCAGCCGCCGCTGCCAGCGGTGCAGGGCCTCGACATAGGGGACGTAGGGCAGCCGCATCAGCACCCCATTGGGCAGCCGCTCGAGATCGGCGATCCCGTTCTTCACCCATTCGCCGGTGCCCCAGTCGGGCATGTCGACCGCCGGAAACAGGCAGATGCCGTGAAGGTCGACGCCGCGATTCACGGCGGCGAGGCTCTCGGCGACGACGTCGTTCAGCCAGTCCGGCCTTCCGCCCTTCAGCCCCGAGGTCTCGGCGACGATGCAGGGGCGGCCGAACGGCTTGGCGCCCTCCTCGATCAGATCGCACAGCGGCCGGATGCGGTCGTCGCCGGGCTCGAGCGGCTCGTGCGGCCCCTTCTCGCGATATTCCATCTGGCCGAAGCTGTAATTGTTGAAGCCGATGATATCGAGGATCTCGGGGCTGCCGCCGAGCTCGGGGAAGCGAAGCCCGCCGATCGCATCCCAGGCGAGATAGGAATCGTCGTAGCTTTCGAGCCGTGCCGCCTCGGCAAGGTCGGGCCGGTCGCGCGGGGGCACGACCCAGATCAAGGGATCGATGTGGATCATGCGCGCATCGGGCGCCACGCGCCGGATCGCCTTCACCCCCTGAATGTCAGCGCGAGCCATCGCCAGCGTCAGCCGCCGCCGCGTCTCGGCGCCCTTGCCGAACGGCGCCGCCCAGCCCCAGTCGCCGGCCATGTAGCCGAAGAAGGTCGGCTCGTTGGTCGGCGTGAAGAAAGGCGGCGCGTGGTGCGCGCGCTCCGTGACATAGCGCGCCGCCGCCCGCTATGTGATGGAGCGGGCGCATCACGGTCCGCTTTGCTTCACGCCGACCAACGAGCCGACCTTCTTCGGCTACATGGCGGGCGAATGGGCCTGGGCCGCGCCCTGGGGCAAGGAGCGCGAGACGCGCCGGCGCCTCACCCTCGCCATGTGCGGCGCCGACATCGCGGCCGTGAAGGCGATTCGCGAGGTCGATCC
>DASTLX010000032.1:0-7898 GCA_035714565.1 Allosphingosinicella sp. | reverse complement strand
ATGTCGTAATCGTAGAGCTTGCCAAGGTCCAAACCCTCCTCGCCCAGGTCGGTGGTGTAGACGTTGAACCCCTCCCCGCCCAGCATCAGCTCGATGCTCTTGGCGGTCGTCGGCTCGTCTTCGATCAGCAGAACGCGCATGTGAACACCTCCCCGGGCGGACGCGCAGGCGCCGGCCTTGCAAACTCTATTCCGAGAGGGTGAACGGAAAGGGTTAATTTAGGCTTAAGCCGCGCGCTGTCGTTCTCGCGGATGCGAGTGGAAGGGGTTGCGCGCCCGCCCTAGCGCGCGACCTCGAGCACATAGGCGCCGTCCGGGGCGCGCTTGAGCCAGGGGCGCCGCGCCGGCGGGGCGCCGGCGATGATGCTTCCGATGTCGCGGAGCAGCGCGGGGCTCTCCCCATAGGCCGAGTGGCCCAGGAAGGAGGTGCCGGCGCGCGTGGCGTCGATCGAATCCATGCCTTCGAAACGGCTGATCCCCGCCCGGGTGTCGCCCAGCGCGTAGGCGCCGTTGACCTGGTAGGAGGCCTGAAGGGCCACGTCCTCGGCGCTTGCATAGAGGGTCGTGGCGCCGGCCATGCGGCGAAGGCGCGGGGCGATCTGGTCGCGGAAGGTTCGGGCCTGGATGTCCGGGGCGGCGAGGATCAGAGCGGCCACCTTCGCGGTCTGCTCCGGATGCTCCTGCGACAGCTCGGACAGAGCGGCGACGGTGCCGCGCGAACCCATCGAATGGGCGACGATGACGATCCGGTCGGCCTTGCTTCCGACGATCACCTCCGAGAGAAAGCGCTTGATGAAGGGGCGCGACTGGACGATCCTGTCGCCGTCCGCGCTGTATCTCAGCACATTCTGGTGCGAGGGCCAGGAATAGAAGAGCGGGGCGCCCTTGAAGCCGATGTCATAGCTCATCTGGGCGGTCCGGAAGGCGGCGTCGTCGAAGCCGACGTTGAAGCCGTGGACGAAGACCAGGGCGACACGCCGGCCCGGCCCTCCGGCCCGGGCGGCCTGGGCGGCGACCGCCTGCAGGAGCTGGGCCCGGGTCAGGCCGCTGATCTGGCGGATGGTGAAATGCTTCTTGGGATCGGGATTGAAGAAGAGGCCCGTGATCAGACCCGGGCGCTCGATCGCTCCGAGTTGGTGGACCTTGGGCACGCTGACCACCACCTCCCCGTAGCTGAGCGGCCCGGGCGCGGTTCCGAACCGTCCTTCCGGACCGGGCACCTGCACCGGAGCCCTGTTGGTTCCGTAGAAGACCCTGACCAGGGCGTAGTTGGGCTCGGCGGCGGGCGGCGGGCCCGAGCCGATCGGCGGCGGGGCCGATTTGACGATGATCCGATCGCGCGACGGCGGCGGCGGAGCGGGAGCGGGAGCGGGAGCGGGCGGCGGCGGGATCGCCTCGGCCGCCGGCTGGGCGACCTCCGGCTGGGCGCCGTCCGGCGCGGTCCTGCCGCAGCCGGCGATCAGCGACGCGGCCAGCAATGCGGCCGCGATCCGTCCTTTGTTCATCAGCCCCTCCCCCGATGCTTTCGGAGCCCGAGCCGCAATCTCGACTCGGGCCGAAAGACGCCGCCATTCAGCGCCCGGGCGGGACGATAGGCAAGAGCCGCTTGAACCGTTTCGGCGGCAACGGGTCAGGCCATCAGGGCCAGGGCCCCGGCGACGACCGCCGCCATCATGGCGAGGACGATGATCGGTTGCCAGGGCACCCAGCCGGGGCGGTCGACGTCGCGGCGGCGGGCCCGTCGCGCATCGGCCCAGCCGGCCAGGATGGCGAGCGCGGCGGCGGCCGCCGCGAGGGCCCAGAGCAGGGTGGAGGTTTCCATGCGCCCATGATGGGGCGTCGCGGCCGGCCCGAAAAGGGGTCCGCCGCCCGGCCTGGGGCCAGGACAGGTTGCGAGTCCGTCGCCGCTACGCCATGAGCGCGGCCAGGGACGGAAGGATCGAAGAGCCATGATGATCGCAAGAAGCCTCGGCGCGGCCGCCCTCGGCCTCGGCCTGCTGGCCGCGGCGGCCTGCGCGCCTTCGCCGAAGGCGGTGGCCGCGGCGGAGGCGGACCTCTATGCGGATACCGCGATCGCGGCCGCGGTCGGGGCTCCGACCCGGACCGACTCGAACCGCGAGCGCGACCAGTGGCGGCACCCCCGCGAGACCCTGGGCTTCTTCGGGGTCGAGCCCGACGACACGGTCGTCGAGATCTGGCCCGGCGGCGGCTGGTATACGGAGATCCTGGCGCCGCTGCTCCGCGAGAACGGCCGCTATTGGGCGGTCGGGTCCGAGCGGCAGCTCGCCGCCGTCCGGACGATGATGGCCAAGGACGGGGCCACCTACGGCCGGATCCAGCTCGCCCCCTTTCCGGCCGCCGCCGGCGAACAGCGGGTGCCGGACGGAACCGCCGACGTCGTCCTCACCTTCCGCAACGTCCACAACTGGATCATGCCGGAGAAGCCCTTCGGGGAGGAAGCGTTCCGGCAGATGTTCGCGATGCTGAAGCCGGGCGGGACGCTCGGCGTGGCCGAGCACCGGCTGCCCGAGGATGCCGATCCGGCGCGGGAGAAGTCCTCGGGCTACATCAAGGTCTCGACCGTGCGGAGGCTCGCGGAGGCGGCCGGATTCCGGCTCGTCGCCTCGAGCGAGATCAACGCCAACCCCGCCGACACGAAGGACCATCCGAACGGCGTGTGGTCGCTTCCCCCGAGCCTTCGCGGCAAGGAGGTCGACCGCGAGCGCTTCCTGGCGATCGGCGAAAGCGACCGGATGACCCTGAAGTTCGTCAAGCCGAAGTAACCGTCATCCCCGCAAAAGGCGGAATCCATGAACGTCGAAGATCGAAGGTTTCGGCCGTCCGTGTTCTTGGATCCCGGGTCAGGCCCGGCATGACGGAGGCCTCAGTGCTATCCGAAATTCGGGTCCCCGCGCATCGGCGGTAAACAGGCGCCATGACCGGCTCGCAGATCCTGACGCTGAACGAGCGGGTGAAGGGTTTCTCGAACTTCGTGTTCAATCTTGCCGCGGCGCTCGCGGCGGCCTCCGCGGCGCGGATGTGGGTAAAGGGAGTCGACCTGGCTACGCTGCTGTGGATCGGCGGCGCAATCGCCCTGCTTTCACTCGCCTCCGCGATCCTCTGCCTGCTCGAAGCGGAAGTTCGGGAGATGCCATGATGCCGAGCGTCAGCGACCTCGCGCCGGTCATCGTCGCGGCCGTGATGGCCGTCTTCGTACTGCTCCTCACCTGGCACGCCTGGCATCAGGCTCATAAGGCCGGAGGATCGCGCCGCGAACACGGGCCTCAATCGGGCGAATAGGGAGCAGCAGAGCCAGCCTTGAGGCGGGTGACCCTCGACTTCGTCAAGCCCCGAGCATTAGCGATCGTGATTCCTCCCCTCTCGGGGAGGGGGACCGCGCGAAGCGCGGTGGAGGGGTTCTTCGGAGTCGGGAGGAACCCCTCCACCAGGCTTCGCCTGGTCCCCCTCCCCCGCAAATGCGGGGGAGGATTTTGGTCAGCGCCGGTCCTTCACCACCTTGCCCCTTGCCATGACGAAGGGCACGCGCTTGAGGACCGTCACGTCGGCGAGGGGGTCGCCCTGGACGGCGATCAGGTCGGCGCTCTTGCCGGGCTCGATCGAGCCAATTTCGGAGGCGAGGCCGAGCAGGTCGGCGGCGTTGACGGTCGCGGCCTGGATTGCCGCGGCGGCCGGCATGCCGTGCCTGACCATCAGCTCGAACTCGTCGGCGTTGCGGCCGTGCTTCGAGACTCCGGCGTCGGTCCCGAAGGCGATCTTAACCCCCGCCGGATAGGCCTTGGCGACATTCTGGCCGGTGATCGAGATCCGCCATTTGATCTTGGGCAGGACTTCGGCGGAATAGGCGTTGGGATCGGCCGCGAGCCGCTCGAGATAGCCGTTCACCGTCGACAGGGTCGGCACGAGATAGGCCCCGCCGCGCTTGAACAGCCTTATGCTCTCGTCGTCGAGCATGGTGCCGTGCTCGATCGAGGCCGCTCCCGCGGCCAGGGCGAGATTGATCCCGTCGGCGCCGTGGGCGTGGACGGCCACCTTCTTGCCGTAGAGGCGCGCCGTCTCGACGATGGCCCTGGCCTCGTCGTCAAACATCTGGGCGCCGAGGCCGGCGCCGATCCGGCTGTTGACGCCGCCGGTGGTCGCGATCTTGATCAGGTCCACGCCTCGCCGGACCTGCATGCGCACCGCCCGCCGGCAGGCGTCGGCGCCGTCGCACAGATTGTCCTGGGGGATGGCCGGATGGAGGTCCTCGGCGAGGCCGAGCGTTGAGTCCATGTGGCCGGAGGTGGTCGAGATGGAGCGGCCGGCGTCGACGATGCGGGGCGCGTCGACCTCGCCGCGGGCGGCGGCGTCGCGGATGGCGAGGGTGGCGCCGGAGCCGTCGCCGAGGTTGCGGACGGTGGTGAACCCCGCCTCGAGCGTCTTCCTCGCATTGGCGAGCGCGCGAAGGGTCTTCTGGGGCGCGTTCTCGCTGACCTCCTCGACGAGAGCCGCGATCCCGCCCGAATCGGAATCGAGATGGACGTGGCTGTCGATCAGTCCGGGGAGGACGAAGCGGCTGGAGAGGTCGACGAGGGCCGCTCCGGCGGGCGGCGGGACGAGGCCGTCCCTGACCTCGACGATCCGGCCTCCCGCGACCAGGATCGTGGACGGTCCGCGCGGCGGCCTGCCCGGTCGGTCGAGGAGCCGGCCGGCGTGGACATAGGTGACGCCGGCGAGCGGCGGCGGCCCGGGCTGGGCGGTCGCGGGAACGGCAGTGAGGAGGAGGAAGGCGAGGACCGGCAGGCGCATGGATATCCCCTCGTCGTCATGCTGAACCTGTTTCAGCATCCAGTTCGTCAACGGTCGGGATGCTCGAAACTGGACCCTGAAACAAGCTCAGGGTGACGGTTTACCGCGATCCCGAAGCCGCGTTCCTATTTCGTCAGCTTCTCGACCTTGGCCTGGAGGTCGGCGAGCTGCGCGCGGAGGCGCTCGAGCTCCTCCTCCCGGCCGGAAGCGCCGGCGGTTGCGGAGGACGCGGCCGAGCGGCCGCCCGCGGCGGACTGGAACAGCTCCATGTTGCGGCGGGCGAGCTCGGCGAAGGGATTGGCGGTGAAGGCCCCGGCGAGCGCGTCGCGCATCTGGCTCTGGCCCTGCTGGAACGCCTCGAGGCTGGCTTCGAGATATTGGGGGAGCATCGACTGCATCTGGCCGCCGCCGTAGAGGCCGATCAGCTGGCGCAGGAAGCTGACCGGGAGAAGCGTCTGGCCGCGGCTCTCCTCGTCCATGATGATCTGGGTGAGGACGTTGTGGGTGATGTCCTCCCCGGAGCGCGCATCGACGACTTTGAACTCGCGCTTCTGGCGAACCATCTCGGCAAGTCGCTCGAGAGTTATGTAGGACGAGCTTTCGGTGTCATAGAGCCGCCGGTTCGCGTATTTCTTGATAATGACGACGTCGTCGCCGGACCCCGAGGCCGCCATGGATGATCCCTCACACGAGGGCTCCGCTCTAGCACCGAAGCTTGACGCGCCGCAACACAGGCCTCGGCCGCTCCCTCTGTTCCTCGCCATGCTGCGCCGCGAGACGAAGGGCGCGCCGGAACGGCTGGAGCGGGCGCTGGCGGGCCTGAGGCGCTATCAGGAGGCGCCGCGCGCCCGGCCCGCGCCGCCGCCGGCGGCGGTCGCCGAGCGGCTCGGGGCGAAGGTGCGCGACTATGGCGGATCGGGGCCGCCGGTGCTGTTCGTCCCCTCGCTGATCAACCCGCCCTCGATCCTCGACCTTCCCGAGCGCTCGCTGCTGAGATGGCTGGCGGCGCGGGGCGGGATCCGGCCGCTGCTGCTCGACTGGGGCTGGGAGGTCGAGAAGCGCTCGTCGCTGTCGGTCGCCGGCCATGTCGAGGAGGTGATCCTGCCGCTGATCGCCGCCCTGGGCGAGAGGCCGGCCCTGGCCGGCTATTGCCTGGGCGGGACGATGGCGCTGGCGGCGGCCGAGCCGGCCCGGGCTCCGGCCGTGGCGGCGATCGCCGCGCCCTGGCGCTTCTCCGGCTTCCCGGACGAGGCGCGGGCGACCCTGGCCAGGCTGTGGGCAGGCGCCGCGGCGACGTCGAAGGCGCTCGGCTGCCTGCCGATGGAGGTCCTCCAGAGCGCCTTCTGGAGCCTCGATCCGGAGCGCACCGTGGCCAAGTTCGAGGCCTTCGCGGCGATGGCGGAGGGCAGCCCCGAGGCCCGGGCCTTCGTGACCCTGGAGGATTGGGCCAATGACGGGCCGCCCCTGCCGCACGAGGCGGCCCGCGAGTTGTTCGAGGATTTCTTCGCTGGCGACGTGACCGGCCGGGGCGAATGGCGGCTCGCCGATCCGGTCGAGCTTCCCTGCCCCTTCGTCGACATCGTCTCGACCAGCGACCGAATCGTTCCGGCCGCCTCGGCCACGGGCGCGGGCGAACGGCTCGAGCTCGCCCAGGGGCATGTCGGGATGGTGGTCGGAGGGCGGGCCCGCGAGGTCCTCTGGGAGCCGCTGGCCGCCTGGCTTTCCCGCAATGCGGCGCGGTGCTAGGGGCCCTCGCAACAACCATTGACCGTTCGGGCTGAGCTTTGTCGAAGCCCTTTCCTTTTCCCTCAGGGGCAGGAAGGGAAGCCCTTCGACAAGCTCAGGGCGAACGGCTCTTGAAGGAGCCTTCCGCAATGTCTCCCACCGACGTCGTCATCACCGCCGCCAAGCGCACCCCGGTCGGATCCTTCCTCGGCGCCTTCGCCTCGATCCCGGCGCACGAGCTCGGACGGACCGCGATCCTGGCGGCGCTGGAGCAGTCGGGCGTGGCGCCGGAGGAGGTGAGCGAGGTCATCCTCGGCCAGGTGCTGACCGCGGCCCAGGGCCAGAATCCGGCCCGGCAGGCGTCGATGGCGGCCGGAGTCCCGAAGGAGGTGCCGGCCTGGGGAGTCAACCAGGTGTGCGGCTCGGGCCTCCGGGCGGTCGCCCTCGCCAGCCAGGCGATCCAGACCGGCGACGCGAGCATCGTCGTCGCCGGCGGCCAGGAGAGCATGAGCCTTTCGGCCCACGCCCAGCACCTGCGCGGCGGCACGAAGATGGGCGGGCTCGAGCTCGTCGACACGATGATCCGGGACGGGCTGACCGACGTCTTCAACGGCTATCACATGGGCATCACGGCCGAGAATCTGGCCGAGCAATATCAGGTCACCCGCGACGACCAGGACGCCTTCGCCACGGCCTCGCAGAACAAGGCCTCGAAGGCCCGGTCCGAGGGCCGGTTCCGGGACGAGATCGCGGCGGTGACGGTGAAGAGCCGCAAGGGCGAGACGATCGTCGAGGCCGACGAATATATACGGGACGGGGTCGAGCAGTCGGCCCTGGCCGGGCTCCGCCCCGCCTTCCGCAAGGACGGCACGGTGACCGCCGGCAACGCCTCCGGCCTCAACGACGGCGCCGCCGCCCTGGTGGTGATGAGCCGCGAGGAGGCCGAGCGCCGCGGCGCCGCGATCCTCGCCCGGGTCGCCAGCTGGGCCTCGGCCGGGGTCGACCCCTCGGTCATGGGGATCGGCCCGGTGCCGGCGACCCGGCGCGCCCTCCAGAAAGCCGGCTGGACCGTGGCCGACCTCGACCTCATCGAGGCCAACGAGGCCTTCGCCGCCCAGGCGATCGCGGTGAACAAAGACGTCGGCTGGGACACGGAGAAGGTGAACGTCAACGGCGGGGCTATCGCGCTGGGGCACCCGATCGGGGCCTCGGGCGGCCGGGTGCTGGTGACCCTGCTGCACGAGATGCAGAAGCGGGACGCGAAGAAGGGCTTGGTCACGCTCTGCATCGGCGGCGGTATGGGCATCGCCATGTGCGTGGCGCGGGACTGACGGTCCGGTCGACAGGCACGGCGGCGCCGGTGTCCTC
>DASTLX010000031.1:0-65486 GCA_035714565.1 Allosphingosinicella sp. | reverse complement strand
GCGGGGGTCCGGGTGCGGGCGCCGATGCTGGAAATCCACACGGTTGCGGCAGGCGGCGGATCGGTGTGCAGCTTCGACGGGACGCGCTTCCGGGTCGGGCCGGACAGCGCCGGCGCGGTGCCCGGCCCGGCCTGCTACCGCCGCGGTGGACCGCTCACCGTCACCGACTGCAACGTCGTCCTCGGCAAGATCAGGCCGGACCATTTCCCGAGGGTCTTCGGCCCGGGCGGCGACGAGCCGATCGACGAGACCGCCTCGCTCGCGCTTTGCCGGGCGATCGCCGCCGAAGCGGGGATGTCCGCTCGGGAGGCCGCCGCCGGCTTCGTCCGGATCGCGGTCGACAACATGGCGAGCGCGATCAAGCGAATCTCGATCGCCCGCGGGCACGACGTCACCCGCTACACCCTGGCCTGCTTCGGCGGCGCCGGCGGCCAGCACGCCTGCCTCGTCGCCGACGCGCTCGGAATGGAGCGGGTGATGATCCACCCGCTGGCCGGGGTGCTTTCGGCTTATGGGATGGGGTTGGCCGACATGGTCGAGCTTCGCCAGCGCAGCCTCGGGGGCGAGGCGCTGGAGGATGTGCTTGCGGAGCTTGCCGGCGAGGCCGACGCGGCGCTTCGCGGGCAGGGCGTTGAAGCTGTGGAGCTGAGGCGTCGGGCGGCCTTACGCTACGAGGGGAGCGACAGCAGCCTCGAGGTCGAGGCGGGCGGGTTCGAGGCGATGCGGGTGGCGTTCGAAGAGGCGCACAGGACGCGGTTCGGGTTCGTTTCGCCGGAGACGGCCGTGGTCGTGGAGACGGCTATCGTCGAGGCTTCTGCCTCCCCATCGTCAGATGGGGAGGGGGACCATGCGAAGCATGGTGGAGGGGTGACCTTGCACAGGCCTGTTCCAGGTCACCCCTCCACCCCCTTCGGCGGTCCCCCTCCCCATGCTGCGCATGGGGAGGCAATCTACGACCGCGCTTCGCTGACTACGGGCACCCTCATCCCAGGCCCGGCCCTCATCGTCGACCCTTCCGCAACCACCGTGGTCGAGCCCGGCTGGCAGGCCGAGGTCGACCCGCTCGGCAACCTCATCCTCACCCGCTCGACGCCCCGCGCCACCTCCCATGCCATCGGCACCGAGGCCGACCCGGTCATGCTCGAGGTCTTCAACAACCTGTTCATGGCCGTCGCCGAGGAGATGGGGGTGGCGCTCCAGAACACGGCCTCCTCGGTCAACATCAAGGAGCGCCTCGATTTCTCCTGCGCCCTGTTCGACCGCGGCGGCGCCCTCATCGCCAACGCTCCGCACATACCGGTCCATCTCGGCTCGATGGGCGATTCCATCCGCACCGTCATCGAGGCGCGCGGCGAGGGGAGGGACGGGCGCGGCATGCGACCCGGCGACGTCTACGTCCTGAACGCCCCCTATCGCGGCGGGACCCATCTCCCCGACGTCACCGTGATCATGCCGGTCTTCGCCGGCGAAAGCGAAACCGCTCCGGCCTGGTACGTCGCGGCCCGCGGCCACCATGCCGATATCGGCGGGATCGCGCCGGGGTCCATGCCTCCCGACAGCCATGTCATCGGCGAGGAGGGCGTGCTGATCGACAATTTCCTGCTCGTCGACGAGGGCCGCTTCCTCGAAGCCGAGATGCGCGCGCTGCTCGCCTCCGGCCCCTGGCCGGCGCGGCGGCCGGACCGCAACCTCTCCGACCTCAAGGCGCAGGTCGCCGCCTGCGCCCGCGGCGCGGCGGAGATGCGGCGGGTCGCCGGCGAATATGGGCGGGACGTCGTCGACGCCTACATGGCCCACGTCCAGGCCAATGCCGAGGAGGCGGTGCGGCGGCTGATCGGGTCGCTCCGGGACGGCGATTTTCGCTATCCGATGGACAATGGCGCCGAGGTCCGGGTCAGCGTCCGGGTGGATCCCGAAAGCCGGTCGGCGACCGTCGACTTCACGGGGACCAGCGCCCAGCAGCCGAACAATTTCAACGCACCCTACTCGATCTGCCGGGCGGCGACGCTGTACGTGTTCCGAACCCTCGTCGACGACGCCATCCCCATGAACGACGGCTGCCTCCGGCCGATCGAGCTGATCGTTCCGGAAGGCTCGATGCTCAACCCGCGCTATCCGGCCGCGGTGGTCGCCGGCAACGTCGAGACCAGCCAGGTGGTCACCGACGCCCTGTTCGCCGCCTGCCGGGCGCTCGCGCCGAGCCAGGGGACGATGAACAATTTCACCTTCGGCAACGACCGCCACCAATATTACGAGACCATCGCCGGCGGCGCCGGCGCCGGGCCCGACTTCGACGGGGCGAGCGCGGTCCAGACCCATATGACCAACAGCCGGCTGACCGACCCCGAGATACTCGAGACCCGCTACCCGGTGCTGGTCGAGCGCTTCGCCATCCGCCGCGGCAGCGGCGGGCAGGGCCGGCGGAGCGGGGGCGACGGGGTCGAGCGCCATATCCGCTTCCGCGAACGGATGCGCGCGAACATCCTCTCGAACCGGCGCGAGGTGGCGCCTCGGGGGATCGAAGGCGGCGGCGACGCGGAGCCGGGCGTGAACCAGGTGATCCGGGCCGACGGCACGGTGGAGACCTTGGGCGCGACCGCCTCGGCGGAGATGCGCGAGGGCGACATGTTCGTGATCGAGACTCCGGGGGGAGGGGGCTATGGAAGGTCGGAATGAAAAATTCCTCCCCGAGATTTCTCGGGGAGGGGGACCGCGCGAAGCGCGGTGGAGGGGTCCTCGGGCGCCGCGAGGCCCCTCCACCATGCTTCGCATGGTCCCCCTCACCGGCCAATGCCGGGGAGGAATTTCCCCATGACCAACTACTTCGTCCTGCTCGGCATCCTCATCGTCGTCGCCGGCTTCGCGCTTCGGCTGAACCCGATGCTGGTCGTCACCGCCGCCGCCATCGCCACCGGCCTCATCGCCGGAATGGACCTGGTCGAGGTCGTTTCCACCTTCGGCAAGGCGTTCAACGACAACCGGATCATCGCCATCGTCTGGATCGTCCTCCCGGTGATCGGCCTGCTCGAGCGCTACGGCCTCCAGCAGCGGGCCGCGGCCCTGATCCGGGGGTTCAGGAGCGCCACCACCGGGCGCCTCCTCATACTCTACCTGGGCTACCGCCAGATCATCTCCGCGGTCGGACTGCACAGCACCGCCGGCCACCCGCAGACGGTGCGTCCGCTGCTCGCGCCGATGGCGCTGGCCGCGGCCGAGAAGCAGCATGGCGAGCTCGACGAGGCGACCTCGGAGAGGGTGAAGGCCTATTCGGCGGCCACCGACAATGTCGGCCTGTTCTTCGGCGAGGACATCTTCTTCGCCATCGCCTCGATCGTCCTCATCCAGCAGACTCTGGCGACCTACGGAATCGTCCTCGCCCCGCTCCAGCTCGGGCTGTGGGCGATCCCGTCGGCGATCGCGGCCTTCCTCGTCCACGGCAGCCGGCTGCTGATGCTGGACCGCGGCTTATCCTCCCCGCGGCGAAGCCGGGGGGAGGGGGACCCTGCGCAGCATGGTGGAGGGGTCACTGACCAGGCCCCGCCGAATGCCCCTCCACCACCCTACGGGCGGCCCCCCTCCCCATTCGACGATGGGGAGGCAAAAAGGTGATCACCCTCCATCACCTCTACCTCCTCGCCGGGGCGATGTTCGCCGCCTTCGCGCTGCTCAGCGCGCTCGACCGCTCCAACCCGAAGCGGCTCGGCAACGCGGCATTCTGGGGGCTGATGGCGCTGAGCCTGCTCGCCGGCGACCTGATCGGGGATTTCGGCAACGGCCTGCTCGTTCTCGGCCTCGCCGCCCTGGCGAGCCTCGGGCTGATCGGCCGGTCGCAGCCGCCGACCACGTCGGACGAGGAGCGCGAGGTCCTTTCCGTCCGCTACGGCAACCGCCTGTTCCTCCCGGCCCTGATCATCCCCGCCGTCGCCTTCGTCGGGACCCTGCTCTACACCTACACGCCGCTCAAGGAGTCCGGCCTGTTCGAGGCCAAGCGAGAGACCTACGTCCTCCTCGGCCTCGGCGTGCTGACCGCGCTCGCGGTGATCTTCGCCTGGCTCCGCCCCCCGGCCGTGGCGCCGCTGCAGGAGGGCCGTCGACTGATCGACGCGATCGGCTGGGCGGCGCCCCTGCCGCAGATGCTGGCCGCGCTCGGAGTCCTCTTCGCCGCAGCCGGAGTCGGCACGGTGATCGGCGAGATGACCCGGACGGTGATCCCCGAAGGCAGCGTCTTCCTCACGATCGTCGTCTTCGCGCTGGGAATGGCGGTCTTCACGATGATCATGGGCAACGCCTTCGCCGCCTTTCCGGTGATGGCCTCCGCGATTGGCGTCCCGCTGCTGATCCAGGCCTATGGCGGCGACCCGGCGGTCATCGGCGCGATCGGGATGCTCGCCGGCTTTTGCGGAACCCTGATGACTCCGATGGCCGCCAACTTCAATCTGGTCCCCGCCGCCCTGCTCGAGCTGAAGGACAGGAACGGGGTGGTGAAGGCCCAGGTCGGGACGGCCCTGCCCCTGCTCGCGATCAACATCCTCTTCATCTGGCTCTTCGCCTTCTAGCTCCTCCCCGTTGCCGGGAGGAGTTGGTAAGGGCCGTCCATGATCCACGCCCTCACCCCCGAAACCGCCGCCCGCTTCGCCGGGATCGCCCTCGGCCACGTCAGGCGGGAATATCCGCACAAGCTCGATCACGTGATGGACGGGCCCGAGGACGTGCTCTCCCCGCGCGAGCTCCATCCGATCTTCTTCGGGAGCTTCGACTGGCACAGCTGCGTCCACGGCTGGTGGCTGATGCTGCGGCTCCGGCGGCTCTTCCCGGACCTGCCGGTCGCCCGAAACATCGAGGCGCTGGCCGACGAAGCGCTGGCGCCGGCCCATGTCGCGGGCGAGCTCGCCTATCTCGACCGCGCCTATTCGGGCGGCTTCTCGCGCCCCTACGGCTGGGCCTGGCTGCTCGCCCTCCATCGCGAGGCGCAGAGCCACGCGGACCGGCCGTGGGCGGCGGACCTGGAGCCGCTCGCCCGGGCCTATGCGGACGGCTTCCACGGCTACCTTCCCAGGCTCACCTATCCGATACGGGTCGGCACCCATTTCAACACCGCCTTCGCGATGATCCTGGCGCTGGGCTGGGCGGAAGCGAATGACGACTCCCTGGCCGCGCTCATCCGCGAACGGACGCGCGGCTATTACGGCGCCGACCGCGGCTGCCAGGCTTGGGAGCCGGGCGGCGACGAGTTCCTCTCCTCCGCCCTGGTCGAAGCCCTGTGCATGCGGCGGACCCATCGCGATGCCGACTTTCGCCAATGGTTCGACCGTTTCCTGCCCGACCTCGCCGCCGGCGAGCCGCGCAGCCTGTTCACGCCGGCCACGGTCTCGGACCGCTCCGACGGCAAGATCGCCCATCTCGACGGCCTCAACCTCAGCCGGGCCTGGTGCTGGCGCCAGCTCGCCCCGGCGCTGGAGCCGGACCTGGCGGAGCTGGCGCTTCGGACCGCGGACGAGCATCTCGCCGCAAGCATCGCCCATGTCGCCGGCGACTATATGGGCGAGCATTGGCTCGCGACCTTCGCCCTGCTGGCTCTGGCCGGCTGATGGCTCAGCCGGGCTCGCTGACGATGACGACGGCCCGGAAGCGCTCGACGATCGACGAGCTCCCCTCCCATTCCCGCCACCGCTTGAAGGCGATCTCGGCCCTGCCCGGGGCGACGCCGCGGACCTGGAAGGTCACTTCGCCGCCGGCGCCGATGCCGGCGCCGCCCGAATAGCCCGGCTCTTCGTCGGTCAGCGCCACGACTCCCGGACTCAAATCGTCCGGCGCCCACCGGTGCCCGCTGGTCGCGTTCTCGGGCAGGCGGATGGACAGCGCATCGCCGACCTCGATCTCGACCTGGGTCCCGTCGTCGGCAAGGCTGAGGCTGTGCATGACCGGCCAACTCCCCGCGCTCGGATAGGTGCCGCGCCGTCCGCCGGGCGGCACCTCCCGCCGCGCGCGCCGTCCGAGGCTCTACAAGGTGACGCCGTAGCTCTCGTTGAAGAAAGCGGCGTTGATATAGGCTTCGCTCGGATAGCCGAAGCCCTTGTCGCCCCAGCCGGTGCCCCAGCTGTTGCGGACGATGAAGCGCCCGTCGCTGCGATAGCCGACGACGGCGACCGCATGCCCGCCGCGCACGGTGCTCGGCTGGAACACGTCGAGCTTGCCTTGAGTCTCCGTCGCCTTGTCCCAGGTCCGATCGACGCTGAGAGCGACGAGCAGGGGTCCCTTGGTGGCGAGCCAGTTGCGCCAATTGGGCAGATTCTTCTGGAGGTTGAAGTAGCTGGCGATCTTGCGGGTCGCCGCGGTCGCGTAGAAATCGTTCTCGTTGCCCGAATAGAGATTGGTGTCGATGTGGAAGGGGAGCAGCGGCTCGGGGACCGAGCCGTATTTGCGAAGGATGTCGACGGCCGCCTTGAGGCTGGTCCCGGCGCCTTCGATCATGGTTTCGGGGCGGGTGGTGAACTGGTCGGTTTCCTTCGACGCCATCCAGGTGAATCGCGGGGAAAGCCGCTCGTTCGGCCCCAGCCGGTTGGCTTTCCGGAAATGGTAGCGCGCCACTCCGTCGGTGGAGGCCCAGCCGACGCAGGAGCCGGTGCTTTCCTGGTCGCCGACGTTCCACCAGGCCGCCCGCAGGTCGACGCCGGCCGGCAGCGCGGCGGGCGGAGCGCCTATGGCTTCGGCCTGGACGGCATTGTCGAAATGCCAGTCTTCGTGAGTGTTGCGCGACGGCACGACGTTGAGGATCCGGTTCGCGAAATTCGTCTTCGTCTTTCCCTTGGCCATGATACCCTCCCGACCAGCGGCCGACTCGCGGCGGCTGTGCCGGGACGTCGTAGCGGGGCCCTCGCCGCGGCAGGCGTGACGGCGGTCACGAGCCGGGGAAAGTGAAGATGGCGCAAGTCCCGCGGGCGTTGAGGACCGCCGAGATCGAACTTCTCAAGGCCGCCTTCGGCGAGCGCCTGGCCTACGGACGGGTGCGCCTCCGTCACGGCCATGGCGGCAATCCCGCGGCGGTTGCCGCGTTCCGCAACGGCAACACCGCCATCACCCTCCGGCGGAGCATCTATTTCCGGGTCCATTACAGCGACGACTTCTCCACCGCCGGCGTCCACGCCCAGGCGCTGTTCCACCACGAGATGACCCACGTCTGGCAATATGCGAAGCTGGGCGTGCCGCGCTTTCTCGCGCGCTACGCCCGCGACCTCGCCGACTGCCGGTTCAGCCCTGCCGCCATGTACCGCTACGAGGAGGGGACGACCCCCTTCGCCGGCGCTCGGCTGGAGGCTCAGGCGCAGATGGTGGGCGATTACTGCCTGGCGACGCTTGTGGGCGACGTGTCCCGCCAGGCCCGCCTCGCCCGCAATCTCGAGGGCAGCGGCTTTTGGGGGCTGTAGCGTCAGCCCGTCGCCAGCGCCCTTTGGTCCTCCCGGCCCATCGAGATCAGGAACGGATCGGTCGACTGCATGTCCTGGAAGTCCGCCTTCGAGCGCAGGTCGCGCCACCGGATCGCGATCAGGGCCTGGGCGATGGCTCCGCCGAGCGTGTCGCCGGGTCCGAGCAAGACGATGCGGTCGGGCGCGTTCTCCCTGACCGCGACCTGGATCGCCCGGGTGAAATCGTAGGTTTCGAGGATCTGGGTGACGAAGGTGTAGCGGTGGAGCGCTTCCGCGCGCGTTGCGAAGGGGCGCCAGACATGGCCCCGGCCGTCGATCATCGGAACGTCCGGCGAGCCGAACCAGGCGGCCGGCAGCTGCGCCAGGGCGCGCTCCGACGAGCCGGCCATGAGCGGGGTGTGGAAGGGGCCATGGTTGACGAGCCGGAGCGGCTCGCGCGCCGGCGTCGGCGGAGCCTCGGCGAGCAGGGCGGCGAGGCCGGCTTCGTCGCCGGCGAAGACGATCATCCCGCCGAGCTCGATCGAGACGTGGAGGCTGCAGCCGTCGCGGGCGTCGATCGCCGCGGCGAGGGCGAGGACCTGCTCGCGAAGGCCGGGGATGGCCCGCCATTCCTCGTCCACGAGGGTGAGAAGGACCTGCCCGCCCGCCTCGCCCGCCTGGCTGTTCTCGCCCATCGCGTCGATGATCCGAAATCCCTGCTCGGCCCCGACCGCTCCCGCCACGGCAAGGGCCGTGTACCAGCCCATCGAGTTGCCGGTGACGGCGGCGACGTCGAAGCGGTCGCGGTCGATGGCGACGAAGTCGGCGAAGGAGGCGGCGAAGATCAGGGGCGAGGCGATGTCGCCGCGGGTGTGAAGGGCCGGGCTGAAGCGCTCGGCGCCGTCGAGCTCGGATATGGTCGGCTGGCCGCGCTCGGCGCGAAGCCTGTCGAAAGACGTGATGAGATCGCCATTTTCTGCATGGAATCGCTTCAGATAGCCAAGCTCCGCCTTGCCGTAGGTGCCTCGGCCCGGACAGACGACCAGCGCCTTCTCCCGCTCAGCCATTCACCATCTCCAGCGCCGCCGCGACGATCGAATCGCGGCTCGGCAGGGTCAGGGTCGCGGCTCGGCCGAGTGGGATGAACGAATCCTCCGCGGCGATCCGTCGCGACGCGACCGCGGGCGCGCGCTCGGCGAACAGGGCCATCAGCGCCTCGCTCTGCGAGCCCGTCTTCCGGCATTCGTCGACGATCAGGACGCGCTCGCAGCCGGCGACGGCCTCGATCAGGCCCTCCTCGTTGAGCGGGGCGAGCCAGCGCAGGTCGACGACCCGCGCCTTCACCCCGTGCTGCTCGCGCAGGATCTTCTCCGCCTGGCGGGAGAGGTAATAGCCGTTGGCGTAGCTGACGATGGCGAGGTCGGTGCCGTCGCCATGGACTGCGAGCTCGCCCAGCCGGACCGGCTTCGCGGCTCCGGGCGCGGCGTAGGTGGACGTCCACAGTCCGTCGCCCTCCTCGTGGAGGTCGCGGGTCATGTAGAGCGCGATCGGCTCGAGGAAGACGATCACGCGCTGCTCCTCGAGCGCCAGCCGGACGCATTCGCGGAGCATCTCGACGGCGTCCGCGCCGTTGCTCGGGCAGGCCAGGACCAGGCCCGGAATGTCCCGGAAGACGGCGAGGCTGTTGTCGTTGTGGAAATGGCCGCCGAAGCCCTTCTGGTAGCCGAGGCCGGCGATCCGGATGATGGTCGGGTTGGCGTACTGGCCGTTGGAGAAGAAGCTCAGGGTTGCCGCCTCGCCGCGTATCTGGTCCTCGGCATTGTGGACGTAGGCGAGGAACTGGATCTCGGTGATGGCGAGAAGGTCGTTATGAGACGCGCCGATGCCGAGGCCGAGGATCGACTGCTCGTCGAGAAGGGTGTTGATCACGCGGCACGAGCCGAAGCGCTCGTGGAGCTTGGCGGTGACGTTGTAGACCCCGCCCTTGGGCCCGACGTCCTCGCCGGCGACGATGATCTGGGGCCAGGCCAGCATCAGGTCGGCCAGCGCCCAGCTCAGCAGCCGCGCCATGTGCTGAGGCTTGTCGATCATGCTCCGGTCGCGGGCGAACAGGGCGTCGCGCTGCTCCGGAGTCGGCGTGTTGGCGCGGGCGGGCGCGCGCTTCGGCGGGACGATGCTCGCCATCACCTCCTTGCTCGTCGTCAGCTTCGGCCGGGCGATCGCCTGCTCGGCGATCCGGGCGAGCGTCGCCTCCGTCTCGTTGTAGATGTCGAGGATGTCGCTCGCGGCGAGAGCGCCCTGCTCGACCAGCAGGGCGGCGCTGTAGACGAGCGGATCGCGCTCCTCGTCCTGCTCGATCTGGGCCTTGCTGAGATAGGTCGCCTGGACGTCCGATCCGGCATGGCCGTAGAGCCTCACGCAGTCCATGTGGAGGAAGACGGGGCGGCGGTGGGTTCGGGCGAACTGCGCGGCCTGGCGCGCGCCTCGCCAGGCGTCGGCCATGTCGAGGCCGCTGCAGTGGATATATTCGAGCCCGGGCCGATTGCGGAACGAGGCCCCGATCCACCCCGGCGGGGTCCGGGTCGAGATTCCGATGCCATTGTCCTCGCACAGGAAGACGAGCGGCATCGGGCTGCCCTGGTAGGCGGTCCAGGCGGCGGTGTTGAACGCGCCCTGGGCGGTGGAATGGTTGGCGGAAGCGTCGCCGAAGCTGGCGAGGACGATCGAATCCCGGGCGAGCGCCGTCTCCTCCAGCTTCAGCATCTTGGCGATTCCGATGCTGAAGGCGGCGCCGACCGCCTTGGGCAGGTGCGAGGCGATGGTGCTGGTCTGCGGCGGTATGGCGAGCGGCTTCGATCCGATCACCTTGTGGCGGCCGCCCGAGATCGGGTCCTCCGCCGAGGCGGCGAAGCTGAGGAGCATGTCCCAGAGCGGAGTCTGGCCGGGCAGCTTCTTCGAGCGGTGGATCTGGAAAGCGTTGGAGCGGTAGTGGAGAAAGGCCATGTCGTCGACGCGAAGCGCCTCGGCGACGGCGGCGTTGTTCTCGTGGCCCGAGCTCCCGATCGTATAGAAGCCCTCGCCCCGGGCCTGCAGCCTGCGCGACAGCCGGTCCATCTGCCGGCTCGCGGCCTGGCTGTAGAACAGCTCGACCATCGCTTCGCGGGAGAGGCCGACGTCGGCGGGGTCCACGTCGCTGGTGCGGCGCGGCAGCTTCCCGTCCCGGACCTTGGCGACGAACTTCTCGTGAATGGCTTGCGCGGCGTCCATGGCGGGCGACTAACCGCCTTGCCCGGGAATGGGAAGTGACCGTCATTCCGGCGAAAGCCGGAAATCCGCGAGCACCGACGATGCCGGCTTTGAACGGGCCGTCTTCACGAATCCGGGATCGAGTCGGGGATGACGATCTAAGCCCTTCGCGCCCGTCACCGGTTTGCCCAGCCTTGTCCCTGCTCCCGAAGCCATGTCATATCGGCAATTGCCACCGGTGGAGAAGGTCCATGACTTTGTTGATCGCCGTTCTGATGTCGCTGCCCGCCGAAGCGCCCGCGGCGAATGCGGAGTGGGTGCGGGTGGGAGGGGACGACAAGGCCGCGGAATTCGTCGACGCGAAAAGCCTTGTGCGGGTCGCCGACGAAGTCCGCTTCAGGCGCGAGATCCGCTTCGCGCCGACCCGGCCGGAAGGTTTCGACCGGATGGCTTTCTCGAGCGTCGGCTCATGCAGGGATCGAACGGTTTTCGAGCCCGCGATGAGCCTTCACCTCGGCGATCACGAGTTGATGAGCACCACTTTTCGAAAGGGCAGGAAGACCGTGCTCGAGGTCGCCCCGCCCAATTCCCCCCTCGGGCGCGCGCTGGCCTTTGCCTGCGACGGCAGCACCGGGAAAGAGCCGGCGGCCCCTTGACCTGACGTTTACGTAAAGTAGGGAAGTCGGGAAACCCAGCGGGAGGAAAGATCATGACCAAGAGCGAAATGGCCCAGGCCCTCAACTCGAAGAGCGCCTGGCTCCCCGGCAAGCGGGTCAAGCTCGATTTCGGTTCCGAGGGCGTGGTGATGCTCGACGGCTCCGCGAGCCAGGTGACCGAGGAGGACGGCCAGGCCGACACCACGATCAAGGTCAACTGGGAAGACTGGCAGGCGATGAGCGCCGGCCAGCTCGACGGCATGACCGCCTTCATGCAGGGCAAGCTCAAGGTCGAGGGCGACATGTCCAACGCCATGCAGCTGCAGGGCGTGCTGGCGAAGCTGAGGAGCTGACCGTCGCCCCGGCACGGGCTGGGCTCGCGGGGTGAGGAACGCGGCGCATTTCACTCGCTGGGATCCAGCCGGCGCCGGGACGACGGGGTCGGCATGACCCGCCTCTTCTATTCGCCCGGCGCCTGCTCGCTGGTCGCCCATGTCGCGCTCGAGGAAGCCGGCGCGGCCTTCGAGGCGGTGCGGACCGCGATCGCCGACAAGGCGCACAAGCGGCCCGAATATCTCGCGATCAACCCTCGCGGCCTGATCCCGGCGCTGGAGGCCGAAGGCGAGGCGGTCACCGAGACTATCGCGATCCTCGCCTGGATCGGCCATCGCTGGCCGGACGGGGGCCAGCTGCCGCTTGACGATCTGACCGCCCTCGCCCGGCTGTTCGAGCGGCTCTCCTTCTTCGCCACGACCGTCCATCACGGCGGCTTCGGCCCGATCTACCGAGCCCGGGCGGCCGGGATCGAACGCCCCCAGGCCGAGCTGGCGGCCGACCGCGAGCGGCTGCGCGGGCTGTTCGGCGAGATCGATGCCCTGCTCGCGCCGGGGCCGTGGCTGCTCGGCGAGCGCTACACCCTCGCCGATCCCTATCCCCTCGTTTTCCGGCGCTGGGCCCGGCGGCTCGATCTCGACGTCTCGCCCCACCGTCACTGGACGGCGCATTCGCGGCGAATGATCGAACGGCCTGCCGTCGCCCGGGCGCTGGCTCGCGAGGGGCTCGACCCGGCGGAATTCTAGAGCGCCCGGTAACTGGATGGCCCCGCTTGGACGAGCTCAGCGCGATCGGGTGGGAACGTTTCCACCTCTCTCCCAGCGCTCTAGCGGGCGCCGACGGCTCCGGCCCCCGGCCACTCGGTCGCGCCGATGCGGCGGACGCGCATCTCGAACACCTTGCGCGGCGGCTGGCCCTCGGCCCGGCGCTCGCCGACCTCGCGCCACTCGTCGCCGTTCACCGTCGCGATGTAGTGGATCACCGCGCCCGGACCGGCCGGCTGAGTCCAACTGTAGCCGTCCGGGCGAACCGTCAGCGGGAAATCGCCGGCATAGCCCATCGCGTAGGACCGCATCGCGTAGGCGCGGCGGGCCGGGTCGTAGGAGATGACCGCGAAGGCGTTGAACCGAGTCGCCCCTTTCTCGTCATAGCTTCGCCCCTCGACGAGCCTGACCGCCCCGTCGAGCAGCGGCCCGGCCCGTTCGGTATGGACGAACCCGGCCGGCATGGCGTCGGTCTCGGCGCGGCCCCGCCAGGCGCCGTCCATGAAGGCGAGCGCCTTCATCGCTTCGCGCTGGGCGGCGAGGCGGGCGGCCGGGTCGTGGGGCACGAACGAAGCCGCGGGCGGCGGGGCCGGGGGCTGGGCGGCCGCGGCGGAGCCGAGCAGAAGCGCCGCGAGCAAGGTCTTCGTCTTCATCTTCGTCTTCATCTTCATCTCCCTGTTGTGGCCGCGGCGCGGGTCAGCTTCTCGATCCGGTCGAGCCAGTTGTTCCAGGCGTGGCGGCCGCGGTGGGTGAGGGTGAGCCGGGTCTGCGGCTTGCGCCCGGCGAAGCTTTTCGCGACGCTGACATAGCCCGCCTCCTCCAGCTTGCCGATATGCGCCGAAAGATTGCCGTCGGTCGCTCCGACCTTGTCCCGAAGCTCAGTGAACAAGGCCGTCTCGACCGCCGCGAGATAGGCGATGATTCCGAGCCGCAGCCGCCCGTGGATGACATCGTCGAGCCCGTTATGATCGAAGGGATTCTCCGGCACGGGGTCAGCGCGGCTCCGCCTTCACCAGCAGCAGGCCGGGAAGCAGAACCGTCAGCGCGACTCCGCCCGCGGCGAGCAGGTAGCGCTCGGGCGAGAGGACGAGGGCGGCGAACAGCCCCACCATCGCGATCGCCCCGGCCCCCGCGACCATCGTGACCAGGCTCCTCGCCAGCGATCCGGTGACGAGGAGGGCGCAGGCGTAGACGGCGAAAGCCACCGGCACGATCCAGTCGAAGGCGCCGGGCCCGGCGCCCCGGGTCGCGGCGGCCGTGGCTCCGCCGACCATCGAGGCGATGGCCATTCCGGCCGTGCACCAGGCCACGCGCGACGCGCGGTTGCCGGCCGACCCAGCCCCGGCCTTGCCCGACATGGTCCGGGCCAGGAGCAGCTGCCCGCCGAGCCCGAGGATCCCGAAGGCGCCCCAGATCAGCAGAAAGACCGTGTGTCCGTCGCCGATCGCGCCGGCGAGGGCGAAATGGTGGGCGACATAGGCGGCGGTCAGGAGCAGGCCCCACCACGCCATGAACCGGCCGCCGAGGAGGGGAGCATGGGCGCCGCTCTCGGCCAGACGGCGGACGTAGCGAAGGTCTTCGTGAGTCGAGTCGGCGGTGCTCATCGTATCGCTCCAGAGTACTCTATAACGCAAAGTACTTCGTACTCTCGGCCGTGTCAAACGCTCGACGGTGCGAGGCGGATTGACCGGACTCGCCGGCTCCGCCTATCGCGCAGGCGTCCCAGCGAGGAGCGGCGCATGAAGAAGATCTATCCCGATGCGGCGGCGGCGCTCGACGGCGTCCTGTTCGACGGAATGACGATCTGCGCCGGGGGCTTCGGCCTGTGCGGAATCCCCGAGCGGCTGATCGACGCGATCCGCGAGAGCGGGGTCAAGGACCTCACCGTCGTGTCCAACAATGCCGGCATCGACAATGAGGGCCTCGGCAAGCTCCTGAGGACCCGCCAGATCGGCAAGATGATCTCCTCCTACGTGGGCGAGAACAAGGAGTTCGAGCGGCAATATCTTGCCGGCGAGCTCGAGGTCGAATTCTGCCCGCAGGGCACTCTGGCCGAGCGCTGCCGGGCCGGCGGCGCGGGCATTCCCGGCTTCTACACCAAGACGGGCGTCGGCACGATCGTCGCCGAGGGCAAGGAGACCAAGATCTTCGACGGCGAGGAATATGTGCTCGAGCGCGGAATCCGCGCCGACCTCTCCATCGTCAAGGGCTGGAAGGCGGACGAGGCCGGCAACCTCGTCTTCCGCAAGACCGCGCGCAACTTCAACCAGCCGATGGCGACGGCCGGCAGGATATGCGTCGCCGAGGTGGAGGAGATCGTCCCCGTCGGCTCGCTCGACCCGGACTGCGTCCACCTGCCCTCGATCTACGTGAAGCGCCTGATCCTCGGCGCTCCGTACGACAAGAAGATCGAGTTCCGCACGGTCCGGCAAAGGGCGGCGGCTTGAGGTTCGGCCCGATGGCGGTGCTCGGGCTCGCCTGGGCCGGCGCGACCGTCGCGATGCCGAACGCGGTGGCGGCAGGCGACCGCATCGTCGCGAACGATGATCGGGTGGCCCAGCTCGCGGGCGGTTTTTTCCTGTTCGACAGGGCGGTTGAGGACCAGGTGATCGTCGATCCGGCCGTGGTGAGCGAGTTCAGGCGGATCGGCCTGTTTACGGCCTGTTCGATCTACAATCGGGGCCTGGTCGAGGTGAAGGCCCGGCATGGGCCGCAATTCACTCGCGTTCTCGTGGACTCGGTGCGGGCCCATGTCCCGCCGGCGGTGCTTGAATCGCGCACCAATTTCGGGTGGGAGTCGGGCGCCATGATGGCCTATCGCAAACGAATCCTGACCGACCTGGAGCGGAACGCCGGCGCGATCTTGGCCCTCGCGCGGGAGGAGCTCCTTGCGCGCGTCCTTGTCGGAGCGGCCGTCGAGATGGATGAAGGCCCGGTCCGGATGGCCAGCGGCTTCGAGGACTGGGATTTGGAAAGGCCTCTGGCCCGCAAAACCGCGTGCCACCTCTTGGCCGGGCGCCCGGAGAATCTGGCCGCGCGCAAGAGCGCTTTCGACGGTTTCTTTGTTCGGAGAGTGGTGAACTAATGCCCTGGGACCGCAACCAAATGGCCGCCCGCGCCGCCAAGGAGCTTCGCGACGGCTATTACGTCAATCTCGGCATCGGGATTCCGACGCTCGTCGCCAACAACATCCCCGAGGGGATGGAGGTGACCCTTCAGAGCGAGAACGGGATGCTCGGCATCGGGCCCTTCCCCTACGACGACGAGGTCGATCCCGACCTGATCAACGCCGGCAAGCAGACGATCAGCGAATTGGACAGCTCCTCCTATTTCGGCTCCGAGCAGAGCTTCGCGATGATCCGCGGCGGCCATATCGACCTCACCGTGCTCGGCGCCATGGAGGTCAGCGAGAAAGGCGACATCGCCAACTGGATGATCCCGGGCAAGATGGTGAAGGGCATGGGCGGGGCGATGGACCTCGTCGCCGGGGTCAAGAAGATCATCGTGGTGATGGAGCACAACTCCAAGAGCGGCGATCCCAAGTTCATCCCGGAATGCACCCTGCCGCTCACCGGCAGGAACGTCGTCGACATGATCGTGACCGACCTGTGCGTGTTCCACCGCGCCGACCACGACAGCCCGTTCAGGCTCATCGAGCTCGCGCCCGGGGTGACGGCCGAGGAGGTCCGCGAGCGGACGACGGCGCGTTACGAGGAATGAGCGGCGCCGAGTGATGCCCGGGCTCGTTCACGGGTGGGGCAAGAGGCCATGCGAGTCCTTCTGACCGGATCCTCGGGCTGGCTAGGTCGGTTCCTCGCCCCGCGGCTTCGCGGCGAGGGCCATGAAGTCATCGGCTTCGACATCGCGCCCGGCGCCGACACCCACGTCCTCGGCTCGGTCGCCGACCGGGCGCTCGTCGACCGGACCTTCGCCGAGCGCGGGATCGAGGCCGTCATCCACTCCGGCGCCCTGCACAAGCCCGACATCGTCCGCTATCCGCGCCAGGCCTTCGTCGACGTCAACGTCACCGGCACCCTAAACCTGCTGGAGGCGGCGGCGGCCGCGGGCAACGACCGCTTCGTCTTCACCTCGACGACCTCGCTGATGGTGTCGGAGGCCCTGCATTCGGGCCGGCTCGGCCGCGCCGCCTGGATGGCCGAGGATTACGGGCCGCTCGAGCCGCGCAACGTCTACGGCATCACCAAGCTCGCCGCCGAGCGATTGTGCGGCCTCGCGCAGCGCGAGCACGGCCTCGCCGTCTGCATCCTGCGCACCTCGCGCTTCTTCCCGGAGGACGACGACACCCATCGCCGCCCAAGCGGCCCCAACATGAAGGCCAACGAGTTCCTCAACCGCCGCCTCACCGTCGAGGATGCCGCCGAAGCCCATCTCGCCGCGCTCGACAGGGCGCCGGAGCTGGGCCTGGCGACCTTCATCGTCTCCGCGCCGCCGCCCTTTGCGCCCGAGGATTGCGAAGAGCTGGCGAGCGATGCCGCGGCGGTCGTCGCCCGCTATTTCCCCGAAGCGCCGGGCCTCTACGCCCAAGCCGGCTGGGCACTGCCGGAACGGATCGACCGGGTCTACGTGCCGGCCGCGGCCGAGGCCGGGCTCGGCTTCCGGGCCCGCACCGATTTCGCCTCGATACTCGAGGCGATGAAGCGCGGCGGGCGATTGCCCTTCGTCCACGATCCCTCCTATGTCTCTCCGAAGGAACGGCCCGTGGAAGGGGAGTGGGTGACATGCTGAAGCGGATGGCGGCGATCGCCGCGGGATGGCTGACCTTGACGGGACTTCAGGCGCCGCCCGCGCCCCAGGCCGAGATCGAGCTCTGGCGGCTCCATTGCGGCGAGTTCGTGATCAAGCAATATGGCGCCTTCTTCTCCGACACCTTCCAATATCCGCCCGGCCCCAAGGACATCGTCGGAAGCTGCTACCTGATCCGGCACGGCGACCGCTACATGCTTTGGGACACGGGCCTCACCGACGCCCTGATCGGCCACGATTTCGACAATCCCGCGCAGACCATCCGGGTCAGGCGAAGCCTCGTCGACCAGCTCGCCGAGCTCAAGCTCAAGCCCGAGCGGATCGACACGATCGGGATCAGCCACTGGCATTTCGACCATACCGGGCAGGCGCCGCGTTTCCCCCGGGCGACCCTGCTGATGGGCAAGGCCGACCTCGACCTGCTGCGAGCGAGCCCGTCGCCGGATGAGGATTCGACCAAGGCCCTGGCAGGCTGGCTGACCGGCGGCGGCAAGGTCGAGGCCCTGACCGCCGACAAGGACGTGTTCGGCGACGGCCGGGTCGTCATGCTGAAGCTGCCCGGGCATACTCCGGGCCATTACGCCCTGCTGGTCCGGCTCGCCTCCGGCCCGGTCCTGCTCTCCGGGGACCAGTATCATTTCACCGAGCAGGTGAAGAACCGGGGGGTGCCGCCCTTCAACCACGACCGCGCCGACACGCTCGCCTCGTCGGACCGGTTCGACCGGATCGCCGCCAACCTCAAGGCGAAGGTGATCATCCAGCACGAGCCGGCCGACATCGCCAAGCTGCCCGCTTTCCCGAAGTCGGCCCGGTGAGGGCGCTGCTTTCGACCGCCGTGGGCGGGCCCGAAACCCTGGAGCTTGCCGACCTCCCCGATCCCCGGCCGGGCCCTGGCCAGCTGCTCGTCCGGGTCCGCGCCTGCGCGATCAACTATCCCGACGTGCTCATGATCGAGGACAAATATCAGTTCCGGCCGCCGCGGCCCTTCGCCCCGGGCGGCGAGATCGCGGGCACCGTGGAAGCGGTCGGGGAGGGGGTCTCGGGCTGGTCCGTGGGCGACAGGCTGATCGCGATGATCGGCCATGGCGGCCTCCAGGAGAAGGTCGTCGTCTCCGCCGCCCAGGCGGTGCCCCTGCCGCCGGAGCGCAGCTTCGAGGACGGCTCGGCGCTGATCCTCACCTATGCGACCTCGATCCACGCGCTGCTCGACCGGGGGCGGCTGAAGCCGGGCGAGACGCTGCTCGTGCTCGGCGCCGCCGGCGGAGTCGGCCTCGCCGCGGTCGAGCTCGGCAAGGCCCATGGCGCCAGGGTCGTCGCCGCCGTCTCGTCCGAGGAGAAGGCCGAGGTCGCCCGCCGGGCCGGCGCCGACCTGGCGATCGTCTACCCGTCCGGCCCGTTCGACAAGGACGGCTCGAGGGCGCTGGGCCAGATGTTCAAGGAGGCCGTCGGGCCCGCGGGGGCGGACCTGATCTACGACCCGGTCGGCGGCGACTATGCCGAACCCGCTCTGCGTTCCATCGCCTGGGCGGGCCGCTACCTCGTCGTCGGCTTCCCGGCGGGCATCCCGAGGCTGCCGCTCAACCTCACCCTGCTGAAGAGCTGCGACGTCTGCGGGGTCTTCTGGGGCGCCTTCGCGGCGCGCGACCCCAAGGCCAATGCGGCGCATATCGAGACCCTGTTCCGGCTCTGGCGGGAGGGCAAGATCGCTCCCAAGGTGAGCCGGACCTGGCCGCTGGAACAGGGCGGCGAGGCGATCGCCCACATGGCGGCGCGCAGGGCGATCGGGAAGCTCGTGGTGACGATGGGCTAAGGGGGAAGGGGAGGGCTTCGACGGGCTCAGCCCGAACGGTTTGGGCGCGCCCCATTCCACATTCGTTCGGGATTTGGGACCGCCTCATTCCCCGATCGTTCGGGCTGAGCTCGTCGAAGCCCTCCTTTCCTCCTTCCCTTCATTGCGCCGGAGCGCTCCCCCGCCTATCTGACCTCCAACCAGAGCAGGAGCCTCCATGAGCACTTTCGACGACCGCGAACGGGCCTTCGAGACCAAATATGCGCGGGACCAGGACATGCAGTTCCGGATCACGGCGCGCCGCAACAGGCTGCTGGGGCAGTGGGCCGCTGGCCTGATGGGCCTCAGCCAGGCCGAGGCCGATGCCTATGCGAGCGACGTCATCCGCGCCGACTTCGAGGAAGCCGGCGACGAGGACGTCGTCCGCAAGCTGGTCGGCGACCTCACCTCGGCGGGGGTGGAATGCGACGAATCGCGCATCCGCGAGGCGCTCGCCCACAAGACGGTCGAGGCCCGACGGCAGCTGATGGAGTCGCAGGGCTGATGGCGATGGCGGCGGCGGAGATCGAGGAGCTGATCCGGGCCGGAATCCCCGACGCGCGGGTCGAGATCACCGATCTCGCCGGCGACGGCGATCATTATGCCGCCCGGGTGGTGGCCGAGAGCTTCCGGGGCCTGCCGAGGGTGCGCCAGCACCAGCGGGTCTACGAGGCGCTCGGCGGCCGGATGGGCGGCCTCCTGCACGCGCTCCAGCTCTCAACCGCGACCCCCGACTGAGGAACAGTGAAATGTCCGACACCAAGGCCCGAATCGACGAGCTCGTCCACGGACACGACGTCGTCCTGTTCATGAAGGGCACCGCGCTCTTCCCGCAATGCGGCTTCTCGAGCCGCGCCGTCGCCATCCTCGACCATCTCGGGGTCGGCTTCGAGACGGTCGACGTCCTCCAGGATCCGGAAATCCGCCAGGGCGTGAAGGAATATTCCGACTGGCCGACCGTGCCCCAGCTCTACGTCAAGGGCGAGTTCGTCGGCGGCTCCGACATCATGATGGAGATGTACGAGGCCGGCGAGCTCCAGCAGCTCCTCGAAGAGAAGCAGGTCGCCAAGGCCTAGCGACGCCGGGACGACCTTATCGCCTTGTCCGCGATTGCTTTTCCGCGCGCGGGCGCTGAGCGGCGCGAGCTTTCATTTGCCCGGCTCCTCACGACCGATTACGCCTGTAATCTGTCTTGGTGGGGAGGATAGAAGATGAACAAGCGCATGCTGACGCTCGGGGCGGTCCTGGTCGTCGCCGCGGCAATGGCGCCGGCCTGGTCGGCCGATCGCGCCTGGCATTTCGACACGAGCGCGATCGACCGCTCGGCCAATCCGGGCGACAGCTTCTTCTTCTATGCGAACGGCAATTGGGACAGGAATACCCCCATCCCGGCCGACAAGCCGGCGCTGAGCAGCTTCTCCGTGCTCCAGGACCGGGTCAACGAGCAGGTCCGAACCGTCGTCGAGGACGCCGCCAAAGCGGGCGCTCCGCGAGGCAGCGTGAGGCAGAAAGTCGGCGACTATTTCGCGAGCTTCATGGACGAGGCCGCGATCGAGGCGCGCGGCCTGGCGCCGCTGAAGCCCGATCTCGACGCGATCGCCGCGGCCGGGGGCAAGGCGGATCTCGCCGCGCTGTTCGCCGGCGCCCAGTGGAACAACGTGCCCTCGCCGGTCTCGGTGGGCATCGGCACCGACCTTCGAGACAGCAGCCGCTACATGGTGTCGCTCGGGCAGGGCGGACTCGGCCTGCCCAGCCGCGACTTCTACCTCGACGAGGACAATCCCCGCTTCGCCGAGATCAGGGCCAAATATCAGGATTATGCCGCGGCCATGCTTCGGCTCGCCGGCTTCCCGGAACCGGAGGCGAGGGCGAAGCGGGTCTTCGAGCTCGAGAAGAAGCTCGCCCGGGCCCATTGGAGCACGGTCGATCTGCGCCAGGTCGAGAAGGGCTACAATCCGATGACCGCGGCCGAGCTCGCCGCCGCTGCGCCGGGTTTCGACTGGGGCGCGTTCCTGAAGGGCGCCGGCATCGCCGGAACCGAAAAGCTGAACATCGGCCAGCCGAGCGCGCTCGCCGGCACTGCCGCCCTCGTCGCCTCGGAGCCGCTGGACACCTGGCAGGACTATCTGCGGCTGCGAACGATCCAGCGCTATGCGAGCGTCCTCCCCAAGGCCTTCGTCGAAACCAATTTCGACTTTTACGGCAAGACTTTGTCGGGGACTCCCCAGCTCCAGGAGCGGTGGAAGCGGGCGGTCAACTCGACCAACGGCGCGCTCGGCGAGGGCGTCGGGCAACTCTACGTCCAACGCTATTTCCCCCCCGAAGCCAAGGCCAAGGCCGACCGGCTGGTTCGCAACCTCATCGCGGCGATGGACAAGCGCCTCGCAGGCCTGACCTGGATGGCGCCCGAAACGAAGGTCAAGGCGCGGGCCAAGCTGGCGGCCTTCAACCCGATGATCGGCTATCCGGACAAGTGGACCGACTATACGCCGCTGCAAATCGTCCGCGGCGACGCGTTCGGCAATCTTCGGCGCGCGGTGCGCTTCTCCTACCAGACGGAGGGCGCGAAGCTCGGCAAGCCGGTCGACCGCAACGAGTGGTTCATGAACCCGCAGACGGTCAACGCCTATGCGGCTCCGGAGCTGAACCAGATCGTCTTTCCGGCCGCGCATCTGCAGCCGCCCTTCTTCGACCCGGACGCCGACGACGCCGTGAACTACGGCGGCATCGGCATCGGTATCGGCCACGAGATCAGCCATCATTTCGACGATCAGGGCCGCAAGTTCGACGCGACCGGCAAGCTCTCGGACTGGTGGACTCCGGCCGATGTCGAGCGTTTCAAGCAGCTGTCGGCCCCGCTCGCGGCGCAGTTCAGCGAATATGAGCCGCTGCCGGGGTTCAAGGTCAACGGCGAGCAGACGCTGGGCGAGAATATCGCCGACCTAGCCGGTCTGGCCATCGCCTACGACGCCTACAAGATCGCGCTGGGCGGAAAGCCCGCGCCCGTCATCGGCGGCTTCACCGGCGATCAGCGCTTCTTCCTCGGCTTCGCGCAGGTCTGGCGAGCCAAATATCGCGAGCCGCTGCTCCAGCAGCAGCTGAAGGCCGGCGTGCATACGCCGAGCCACCTGAGGTCCAACACCGTGCGCAACTTCGACCCTTGGTACGACGCATTCGGAGTCAAGGACGGCGCCCTCTATTTGCCGCCGGAGAAGCGCGTGCGGATCTGGTAGTAAGGGCTGCGCGCCCCGGCGAGAGGCCGGGGCGCTGCGGGTGGAGGCCTCGGGGCTATTCGCCCGACGGGGTCCCAGCCTGCGCTGGGACGAGGGGCTTTTCAGACCGTCGCGCTCATCCTTCGCAGGCCGGCATATTCGAGCGCGGTCGTCGCGAGCACGGCCAGCGCCTGTCCCGCGACGAAGGCCGTTCCGAGCGCGGTGATCCGGCCGGCCTCGGTGGAGACCAGCAGGAAGCTCTCGGCGGTCCAGGCCAGGTTGCCGGCGATGACGACCCAGACGAGGGCCTGCGGCGGCGAAGGCCGGGATGCCAGCCAGGCGATGAAGGCGGACAGCGGCAGGAGCAGCAGGCCGGCGCCGAAAAGCAGCCTCTCGCCGAGGCCGAAGAGCCCGGCGAGCGCGGCCGAGTCCAGGCTGAGCAACAGGCCGAGCAGCGCGCAGCTCGCGGAATCGAGGGCTAGCGCCCGCCGAAGGAAAAGGGGTGAGGTCATGAGTTTCGATCCTTTCGTCCAGGGGCGCCGCGGGGCGCGCCGCCGTCCCCCTGATCGGCTGTTCGAGGTCATGCTGTCGATTACCTGCCAGGTAATGGGATTCGCTCGGCGCCTCGGCTAGGCTGGGCCATGGCCGCCAATCCCGCCGACCTCGTCGGCATCCAGATTCGAACCTGGCGCACCCGACGTCGCCTGAGCCAGCTCGACCTCGCGCTCGACGCGGAGATTTCCCCGCGTCACCTGAGCTTCATAGAGACCGGACGTTCCCGACCGAGCCGGGGCATGCTTCTTCGCCTCGCCGACCGGCTCCGGATCCCGCCCCGCGAGCGCAACGTCCTGCTCGTCGCCGGCGGCTTCGCTCCGGCCCAGCCGGCCCGGCCCCTCGACGATCCCGCACTCGCCGCCGCGCGCGAGGCGGTCGACAAGGTGCTCGCCGCCTACGAGCCCTATCCCGCGCTCGCCGTCGACCTTCACTGGAACCTGGTCGCCGCCAATGCCGGGATCGCGCCCTTCCTCGCCGGCGTCGCCCCGGAGCTTCTGGAGCCGCCCCTGAACGTCCTTCGGCTGAGCCTTCATCCCCGCGGCCTTGCCGGTCGCATCGAGAACCTGCCCGAGTGGCGCAGCTACGTCTTCCGCCGGCTCGAGGAGCAGATCGACGCGAGCGCCGATCCGGAGCTCGTCGCGCTGCTCGACGAGCTGCGCGCCTATCCGGGGGGAACCGGCGCCCCGGGCGAGGCGGGCGGGATCGCGATCCTGCTGAAGGTGCGCCAGGACGGGCGCCTGCTCTCCTTCCTGAGCATGACGACGGTGTTCGGCACTCCGATCGACATCACCCTGTCCGAGCTCGCGATCGAAGCCTTCCTGCCGGCCGACTCGGCGACCGCGGACTATCTGCGGGATGAAAGGAAAGGGGCGGACGGCGGGACCAGATAAACCGCTCGTCCGCCCCTGTTCGTGTGGAAGCGTGTGGACGCCGGAAAAGATACACGCCGCGTGCCAAAGCGTGCCGTTGGCGGATTTCCGGGCCTCGCAATGGTTTACGGGATTTAACCGCCCTTGCTTATTGTAAAGCGGTCCGACAGCAGGTCATTGTGCCGCCGTGCCATTCATCGAACGTTCAGCGCCGCGGACAGAATTACACATGTAATCGACAGGGAGGGTGAGGCCGTGGAGAGAATCGCCGAAGGCGAATATGCGGTGATGGAGGTGCTTTGGGACGAGGCGCCGCTGACCGCCGCCGACGTCGCCGCCAGGGTGCCGGAGGATCGGGGCTGGAGCCTCGCCACCGTCAAGACCATGCTGTCGCGCCTGCTCGCCAAGGGCGTGCTCAGCCATGAGGAGGACGGCCGGCGCTATCTCTACCGGCCGGCCATCCGCCGCGAGGATTATGTCGCCGAGGAATCGGGCCGGCTGATCGACCGCATGTTCGGCGGCCGCGTGCCCGCGCTGGTCGCCCAGCTCGCCGCCCGCGACAAGCTCACTCCCGCGGACATCGCCGAGATCGAGAAGCTCCTGAAGGCGCTCAAGTCATGATCGCCTGGCTGATCGAGACGCTCGTCGCCGTCACCTTGCTGATGGCGATGGTCCTTCTTCTGCGCGGCCCCGTCGCCCGCAGCTTCGGCGCCGGCTGGGCCTATGCCCTGTGGGCCGTGCCGGCGCTCCGCCTCGTCCTGCCGCCGCTGCCCCAGCTGGCGCCGGACGTCCACCTTCCGCCCGTCGTACTCTTCATCCCGACGGCGGCGGAAATGGCCGCACCCCTGCCGGCTCAGTCCGGACCCGGGCAGTGGGTGCCCTTCATGCTCGCAATGTGGGCCGGGGGTGCGGTCATCTTCCTTATCCTGCAGTGGCTCGGCTACCGCGCCTTCCTGGGCCGGATCCGAGACAGCTCGCGCCCGGCGCGGCCGCCCCTGTTCGGCGGAATCCGCACCTGGATCAGCGACTTCGTCGACGGCCCGCTGGCGATCGGGGTTATCGAGCGCCGGATCGTCCTTCCGGGCGATTTCTCCAGGCGATACAATCCGGTCGAGCGCCGGCTCGCGCTCGAGCATGAGCTCGTCCACCACAAACGCGGCGACATATGGTGGAACCTGGTCGCGACCCTGGTCCTCGCCATTTTCTGGTTCAATCCCGTCGCGTGGCTCGCCTTCCGCGCGTTCAGGAGCGACCAGGAGCTGGCCTGCGACGCCGCCGTCGCCCGGACCGCGTCGCTCGACGAGCGCTGCGACTATGCCCGAGCCCTCGTCAAGTCGGCGAGCCGGCCCGGACTGATCGCGGCCTGCGCCCTCAACCCGGCCGGAGAGCTCAAGCGCCGGCTCAGGATGATGCGCAACCACCGGGCCAGCCCCCTTCGGTCGGCCGGCGGACTCGTCGCCCTGGCGGCCTTCGCCCTGGCCGGCTTCGCGGTCGGAAGCGCCGGCCGGCCGGCGGCGGGGGAGGCGGCGCGCGCCTACGCCTCCGCCGCGGCCGCCGCGCCGGCCTCGCCGGCGCCGGTCAGGCTGGCGGCCGCCGAGCCGGTCCAGGCCGTCGCGGTCGCCGCCCGCCGCCCGGCTCGCGCCGCCGCTCCCCGGGCCTCGCTCCGGCTCGAGGCCGAGCCGGCGAGCTTCGAGTCGGCCGAGGCGCCCGCGCTTCGCCCCTCCGCTCTGGCTTCGATGGCGATGATCCTGCGCCGACTCCCCAGGTCCGCCATCGCGCCCCACGCTCCCCTCCGCAGCTTCGCCTTCGCCCAGGCGCTGCCCCCGCCCGCGAAGGGCGAAACGGTCCGGTTCAGCGAGCACTTCCATGCCGAGGCCCATGTCTTCACGGTCGGCCAGGTGATCAGCGCCGAGGAGGTCGCGGAGCTCCGTCGCGCCGTCATCCAGGCGGCCGCCGAAGGCCGGTCGGTCAAGCTTCGGGTCCAGCGCGGCGACAAGCCGGCCGAAGGCAGCGGCGGCGGAGCCAACGCCTTCGACATCAACATCCAGACGCTCGTAAAGGGAGAATGACACGATGAAGCTCGATCCCAGGCTCGGCCTTGCCGCCGCCGCACTTCTGCTCGCCGGGGTCGGCGGCGCCGCCGTCGCCCATCCCCATCCGGACGGGGACGGGGAGAAGACGGTGAAGCGGTTCGTCATCATCGAGCCGGGCAAGGGCGGCGAGCACGCCGAGGGCGACCGGATCCGCAAGGTCGAGATCATCGGCGACGGCGAGCATCTTGCCGACGGCGACGGGCCGCGGGTCCGCCGCTTCGAGATGCTCGGCCGCGAGCTGGCCGATTGCGTCGGCGGCGACAAGGTCGTCGACGAGAGCGCCGAGGAGGAGGGCAAGAAGACCAAGGTGATCATCTGCACCAGGGGCGAGGGACCGACCGCGGCGAGCGCGGAGCGGATCGAGAAGGCGCTGGCCCGGATCCGGGACAGCGACGAGCTAAGCGACGAGCAGAAGGCGCGGATCGAGACCGCGCTTCGCTCGGCGATGGAACGGGCCCGCAGCGCCCGCTGAGGGCAAGCGCGACTCGGGGAAAGGGCGGGAGGCCCCAAGACTCCCGCCCTTTTCTTTTGCCCGCTCGTCTTCGCGGAGCGGGGAAGACTTGCCCGCTTGGATTTCGCCGCCGCCGATGCCACATCGACATGATGGACGCGACCGGCAGGGCTGAGCGGCTGGGCAGCCGGATTCGCCGGGTCCTCGCGCCCAATCCGTCACCCTTCACTCATACCGGCACCCAGACCTACATAGTCGGCGAGGGCGACGTCGCCGTGATCGATCCCGGCCCGGACCTGCCCGCGCATCTGGAAGCCCTGGCCGCGGCTCTCGGCGGCGAGCGGGTGACGGCGATCCTGTGCACCCACACCCATCGCGACCACAGCCCGGCGAGCCGGCCGCTCGCGGCGGCGACCGGAGCCCCGATCGTCGGCTGCGCGCCGCTCAGCCTGGAGGACGAAGGCCCGCGCTCCGACGAATCGTTCGACCGGGACTATCGGCCCGACCGGATCCTCGCCGACGGCGACAGGCTGGGCGGGGAGGGCTGGACGATCGAGGCGGTGGCGACCCCGGGGCACACGTCCAACCATCTCTGCCTGGCGCTCGGCGAGGAGCGGGCCCTGTTCACCGGCGACCATGTCATGGGCTGGTCGACCACCGTCGTCGCTCCGCCCGACGGCGACATGGCCGACTATATGGCGAGCCTCGAACGGCTGCTCGGCCGCGACGACCGGGTCTATTATCCGGCGCACGGCCCCGCGGTCGGCGACCCGCACGGCCATGTCCGCCGTCTGATCGAGCATCGCCGGATGCGCGAGCGCCAGATAATCGGCCATCTCGAGCGCGGGGAGGGCCGGATCGCGGCGATGGTCGAGACCATGTATGCGGGCATCGATCCGCGCCTCTTCCCGGCGGCGGGACGGTCGGTGCTCGCCCATCTGATCGACCTCGAACGCCGCCGGCTCGTCCGGGAGGAGGGGGAGAGATGGACGCTCGCCGGCTGAAGCTTCGCCTCCTCGCGCCGGCGCTCGGGCTGCTCCTGCTCGGCTTCGCCCTGGGCTGGGCGCTCCGGCCCGCTCCGGCCGCGCCGCGGGCCGATGCGGAGGCGATCGCGGTCGCGGCCCTGCTGTCGGTACGCGATTCGGGCCGGGTGGTCCCGTTCAGCGCCCGCTTCGTGTCGGTGGCGAGCGCGAGCGAGACCCATCTCGGCCTGACCGCGCGCAAGACGCTGATCATGCCGGGCATCGTGCGCTACGGAGTCGACCTCGCCCGGCTTCGCCGCTCGAGCCTCGCCTGGGACGAGGCCAGCCGCACTTTGTCGGTCACCCTTCCGCCGCTCGAGTTGTCGGGCCCCGACATCGATCCCGACCAGGTCCGGGAAAGCGCCGAGGGCGGGCTCGTCATGGCCCTGGCCGGTTCGGAAAAGGACCTCGACTCGGCCAACCGGCGGGCCGGCCAGGACGAGCTGATGCGCCAGGCCCGCGAGCCGCGACCGATGCAGATCGCGCGGTCGGCGGCGATGCGCGACGTGGCGAGGGCCTTCGCCTTGCCGCTCAGGGCCGCGGGTATCGAGGCGAGCGTCGCGGTTCGCTTCGTCGACCCGGCGGGCAAGGAGGAAGCGACCTGGCTCGACCGCCCCCGCCCTCTGGAGGCCAGGCTCCGCGACCGCCAGGCCGATCGCTGAAAAGAGGGACTGTCCCTCTTTTTCACTCTGAAAAGGGGGACAGTCCCTCTTTTTCACGTCTTTCGCCGGACGACGAGCTTGTTGAAAAGCCGCCCTTTCCGCCCTATCTCGCGCTCATCCACTCCGCGCCTTTCGAGACCACGGTCGGGGCACGCGAGGCTGAACTTGGCAAATCGTGGAGACGGCCGGCCTGAGGGCTGCGTCTCCCATCCGGGAGTGGCATCATGAACGCACCCAATCACGGCCTCAGGGGGCTCGACCTCGCCGCGGAGATCGACCGGCTGCGCAAGGAGCGCAACGCCGTCATCCTCGCCCATTATTACCAGGCTCCCCAGATCCAGGACCTCGCCGACTTCGTCGGCGACAGCCTCGACCTTTCGCGCAAGGCGGCTTCGACCGAGGCCGACGTCATCGCCTTTTGCGGGGTCCGCTTCATGGCCGAGACGGCCAAGATCCTCTCGCCCGGCAAGATCGTCGTCCTTCCGGACATGAACGCCGGCTGCAGCCTCGAGGACAGCTGCCCACCCGACCAGTTCAGGGCGTTCCGCGAGGCCCATCCGGACCATATCGCGCTCACCTACATCAACTGCTCGGCGGCGGTGAAGGCGCTCAGCGACATCATCGTCACCAGCTCCTCGGCCGAGATCATCCTCTCGCAGATCCCGAAGGAGCAGAAGATAATCTTCGGGCCCGACAAGAATCTGGGCGGCTATCTCGCCCGCAAGACCGGGCGCGACATGCTGCTCTGGCCGGGCGTGTGCATCGTCCACGAGGCCTTCTCGGAGATCGAGCTGCTGAAGCTCAAGGCGCTTCATCCTGGCGCCCCGGTGCTCGCCCATCCCGAATGCCCGCCGCACATCCTCGACCATGCCGACCTGGTCGGCTCGACCCGGGCGATCCTCGATTACGCCCTGTCGTCGCCCTCGGAGGTGATGATCGTGGCCACCGAGCCGCACATCATGCACCAGATGGAGAAAGCGGCTCCGCACAAGAAATTCATCGGGGCGCCCGGCGCGGACGGCAACTGCAACTGCAACATGTGCCCCTACATGGCCTTGAACACGATGGAGAAGCTCTACGTCGCCCTGCGCGACCTCGAGCCCCGGATCGAGATGGACGAGGATTTGCGGCTCGCCGCCAAGAAGTCGCTCGACCGGATGCTCGAGATGGCCGGCCGCACGGTGGGGCAGGGGGACGTGGGAAGGCCTGTGATCAGGGGCGACTGACCCGAGTCGCCCCAGCGCAGGCCGGGGCCCCGTGGGGTGAAGAGCGCCGCCGCCTTTCGCCCGCCGGGATGCCAGCCTCCGCTGGCATGACGGGGGGCGACGCGCTAATCGGCTGCCGAACCGAACCGGAGACCGCCCTTGAACCGCTTCCTCCTCCCCGCCGCGTCACTGCTCTTCCTGGCCGCCGCGGCGCCCGCGGACGACGATCCCTATCTTTGGCTGGAGGAGGTCGAAGGGAAGCGCGCGCTAGCCCAGGTCAAGGAATGGAATGCAGCCAGCGAGCGCCTGCTCACGCAGGATCCCAAATATGAGAGCTACCGGCAGCGCGCTCTCGCCATCCTCGACGACAAGGAGCAGATCGCGACCCCGGACCAAATTCTCGGCGACAAGGTCGCCAACCTGTGGCGCGACGCGAACAACCCGCGCGGCCTGTGGCGTATTTCCCCGCTCGCGGCCTACCGGTCCGGCCGGCCGCAATGGCGCACCGTCATCGACGTCGACGCGCTCGGCAAGGCGGAGGGCAAGTCCTGGGTCTGGCACGGCGCCAACTGCCTCGCGCCGGACTATCGCCGCTGCCTCGTCTCGGTCAGCCCCGGCGGCACCGACGCCGACGTGGTCCGCGAGTTCGATCTCGGCACCGGGCGGTTCGTCGAGGGCGGCTTCGTCGTCCCCGAGGCGAAGAGCAACGTCACCTGGGTCGATTCGGACACCCTTCTGGTCGGCACCGATTACGGCGCCGGGTCGCTGACCGCCTCGGGCTATCCCAGGATCCTCAAATTGTGGAAGCGCGGCACCCCGCTCGCCTCCGCCCGGACCCTGTTCAGCGGCGAGGCCGGCGACGTGTCGGCGACTCCGATCGCGATCCAGAGCGCGACCCGCCGCTGGGTGTTCGTCGAGCGCGGCAAGACGTTCTGGACCAACGAGAGGCACCTGCTCACTCCGAGCGGGGGGCTCATCCCGGTCCCGCTTCCTGCCGACGCCGAGCTCGAGGACGTGCTCGGCGACCAGCTCATCGCCAAGCTGCAGAGCCCGCTCGGCGGCTTCCGGGCCGGCACGCTCGTCTCCTACGCCCTGCCGGAGATCCTCGCCCGCGGCCATGCCGAGCCGAAGCTGGTGATGGCGCCGAGCGCGAAGCAGGCGATCGAGGAGGTTTCCGCTTCCGACAACGTCCTCTGGGTCAAGGCGCTCGACGACGTTTCGGGCAAGCTGTTCGCCCTGACGCCGAGGAAGAAGGGGGGCTGGGCCTCGCGGGCGGTGACGCTTCCGGCGAACAGCACCGTCCATCTGCTCTCCGCCGGCGGCACGCCCGACCTCGCCTTCGCCACCGTCGAGGGGATGCTGACTCCGCCGGCCCTCTATGCGGTGCAGCCGGGCGGAAGGACCGCTCTGGTCCAGCGCCTTCCGGCCAAGTTCGACGCCTCGACCCGGACGGTCGAGCAGCGTTTCGCGACGTCCAGGGACGGCACCCGGATCCCCTATTTCCTCGTCCGGCGGAAGGGCGCCGCCGGGCCGGTCCCGACCCTGATCCATGCTTATGGCGGCTTCCGCAACGCCCAGACCCCGGGCTACCTCACCGGCCAGCCCTACCGGGCCGGCCCGCTCGCCATGTTCTGGACCGAGGAGGGCAACGCCTATGTCCTCGCCAACATACGCGGCGGCGGCGAATACGGCCCCGACTGGCACAAGTCGGTGCTCCGCGAGAACCGCCAGAAGAGCTTCGACGACCTCCACGCCGTCGCCGAGGACCTGATCCGGACCGGAGTCACCGCCAAGGGCAAGATCGGCATTTCCGGCCGCTCCAACGGCGGGGTGCTGGTCGGGGCGGCGATGAACCAGCGGCCGGACCTCTATTCGGCGGTCATCTCCGGCTCGCCGCTGCACGACATGAAGCGCTATTCGCACCTCCTCGCCGGAGCCTCCTGGGTCGACGAATATGGCGATCCCGACAAGCCGGAGGACTGGGCCTTCCTGTCGAAATACTCGCCCTACCAGAACCTCAGGAAGGGCGTCCGCTATCCGGCGGTCTTCTTCTACAGCTCGACCAAGGACGACCGAGTCCATCCCGGCCACGCCCGAAAGATGGCGGCGCGGCTGGAGGAATATGGCAACCGCTTCTACTTCCACGAATATCTGGAGGGCGGCCACAGCGTCGGCGCGGACAATGCCGAGGACGCGAAGCGGGCGGCCCTGCTGATGGCCTATCTGAAGCGGGAGCTGGTGAGGGCGGGACGGTAGGCGGCCGCATGATGTCCGAAGAGCCCGCCCCAAGCCGTCGCCCGGGACTTGTTTCAGGGTCCGGTCGGTCGCTCGCCGGTGAGGTGGAGGACAGGATCGTGAAACGAGTTCAGGGCGAAGAGGAAAGCACGGCCGCATGAGCTTCAACCTCCCCGGCTTCGACATCGACCGCTTCGTCCGCGACACTCTCGCCGAGGATCTCGGTCCGGACGGAAGCGACGTGACCAGCGAGGCCGTCATCCCAGCCGACGCCCGCTTCGCCGGGGCCATGGACAGCCGGGAGGCGATCGTCGTCGCGGGCCTGCCCGTCGCCGAGGCCTTCTTCCGGGCACTCGACCCCGGAGTGGAGATCGAGCGGCTCGCGCAGGACGGCGAGGCCGTGGCGGCGGGCGCGGACCTGCTTCGGCTTCGAGGCAGGGCTCGGGCGCTGCTCACCGCCGAGCGCTCGGCGCTCAACATCGTCCAGCATCTCTCGGGTGTCGCCACCCTCACCCGCCGCTATGTCGATGCCATATCCGGCACCGGCGCGATCCTGCTCGACACCCGCAAGACCCTTCCCGGCCTGCGCCTTCTCGAGAAATACGCGACCCGGATGGGGGGCGCTCGGAACCACCGGATGGGCCTGTGGGATTCGGCGATGATCAAGGACAATCACGTCGCCGTCGCCGGCGGGGTCGCCGAGGCCGTGCGCCGCGCGGCCGAAGCCGGGATCGCTCGGATCATCGTCGAGGTCGACCGGCTCGACCAGATCGGCCCGGCGCTGGGGGCGGGCGCCACCCATTTGCTGCTCGACAACATGGACGCTTCGATGCTTCGCGAGGCGGTGGCGCTGGTCGGCGGCCGGGTGCCCACGGAGGCGAGCGGCGGAGTCACGCTCGAGACGATCCGGGCCAAGGCGGAAACCGGCGTCACCTACATATCGGTCGGAAGGATCACCCAGTCCGCGCCGGCGGCGGATATAGGGCTCGATTTCTCGCTCTAGCTCCCCTCCCTGCCCGCGGGGAGGGGCAGGGGTTTCCGGAGACCAAGGGGCAGCGGAGACCGACCCATCCCTAGCCCCTTCCTGTATCCAGGGACGGAGATTCCTTTTTCGCCACCACCTCGCCCTCGACGATCATCGTCTCGGGATGGTGCTTGTCGAGCCAGCGCTTGACGATCCTCAGGTTGCGGCTGTTCGACTTGAAGAAGAAATCCGGGATCGCTCCGACCCACGGAATGGCGCCTAGGAGGAAGTCGACTCCGATATTGCCGCCCATCCGCATCAGGTGCCATTTCGGCATTCCGAGGTTGCGCGCCTCCCAGGCCAGCCAGCTGCCCATCGCAGCGGCGACGAGGCTGCCGCCGACCGGGATCAGGTCGAAGACGACGTCGAGGCCGAACTGGCGGTCGGTTCCCGGAAGCGTGAACATCCGCTCGAGCAGCTTCTCCATCGCCTCGATCCGCCGGCGCACCGAGGCGGGGTCGCGGCCGACCGGAAGTCCCTCGGCGATCGAGTCGAATCGTTCCTGCGGGTTCGGCATCGGACTCTCCTAGGGTTGCTGGCGGATCAGCTCGCCGATCGGGTGGCGGCCGAAGGCGTTGGCGCGGAAGCCGGTCAGCCGCGGCGCGACCAGCGACCAGCGCACCGGAGCGGTGAGCGGGATGAAGGGGCCGAGACCCGCGAGGATCCGGTCGGCATTGGCGAGGAGCCCCCGGCGGCTCGAGGCGTCGGGCGCGATCCGCGCCGCCGCCATCATCTCGTCGGCGGCCGGATCGCAGACCCGGCTCGATTCGCAGGAGAAATGGCGGAGATACCAGCTCGCCAGGCCGGCCGGAGCGACCTCGTCGACCAGCCGGAGGTCGGCGGCCGCGCCCGGCGACACCCGGACCGCCTCGACCCCGACCGCCGCCCAGTCGCGCCGCAGCCGGGCGAAAAGGAGCCGGTGGCCCACCGAATCCGGAAGCTCGACCCGGACCGTGAGGCGGCCGTTGCCGCCGGCGTCGCGGAGCAGGGCGGCGGCCCGGGCCAGGCGGTCGGGCAGGGGGTCGCGGATCCAGGCCGGGGCGGAGACCTGGGCGAGCCCCTCGATTCCGGGCGGCAGCAGCGACTCGCGCGGCGCGAGCCCCGGCACGCCCATGGCGGCGATGAGCGCGGGCCGGTCGATCGCCATGGCGAGCGCCTGGCGCGTCTCCATGCGCGCGAAGGGCCCCTCGGCGGCGATGAAAGCGAGCCCGAACAGGCCGGTCACCGGGTCGAAGCGGAGCTGAGCCGCCGGCGCCCCAGCCGCCCGCGCCAGCGCAAGGTCGCCGAACGTCCCGCCGAGGACGAGATCGGACTGCCGCTCGGCGAACCGGGCCGTAGCCGCCGCCGCGCTCTCGCCGCGGAGCAGAAGCGGCGGCACCGGCGATTCGCCGGCTTCCTCGCCCTCGGCTTCGGGCAAGGCGAGCCGGACCGATCCGTCCGGGCGGCGTTCGGCCCGGTAGGGCCCCGAGCCCTGGCCGTCGCGGACGATGGCCATTTCGGGCTGGGCGAGCAGCTGCAGGAAGTTGGGCCGCGGCGACTTGAGGCTGATCTCGAGCACGTCGTCCGTCATCGCGACGATCTCGTCTATGGCTCCGAGGATGGGCTTGAGCGGATTGCGGCTCGCGGGAGCCGCCGCCGCCTTGAGCCTCGCCACCACCTGCTCGGCGGTGATCCGGCCGCCCCGCCAGTCCGCCTTGCCGAGCCGGAAAGTGTAGCGCAGCCCGTCGTCGGAGACGATCCAGCGCTGCGCAAGCGCCGGCTCGATCTCGCCGCCGGCGTCGAAGCGCACAAGGCCCTGGGCGGCGGTCTCGAGCAGGATGGCGGAGGGCGGATCGAGCCGCTCGCGATTGGGATTGGCGATCCTGGGCTGGCCGCCGATGGCGCTGATCGCGATCGGGCCCGTCTCCTTGTCGCCGCAGGCGGAGAGGAGGAGGGCCGCGGCGAAAAGCCGAAGCGCCGGTGGGAAACGACTCGCCATCTCCAGCCGCGATAGCCCCCCCTTCGTCCGCGCGAAAGCCGGGAGCTCGGGCTAAGGGGCGCCTCTCGGCCGCAGGGTGGAGCGCCTTTACCCCCCCTTCACCTTTGCCGGCCTAGGATCGTCGCCATGAACCAGTACAAGCCGCGCCGATCGGGCCGGACCCCAGTCGCGGGCCGCACCCAGTTGCGCGCCCAGAGCTGGTACAGCATCGAGGTCAAGGTCTGCGACGTCTCGACCAGCGGGTTCATGGCCGAGTGCGCCGAGCCCGTCCGGATCGGAAGCTACGTCTCGCTCGACGTCCCCGGGGTCGGCCCGGTCAACGCCCAGGTGCGCTGGCAGCTCGGCGACCGGATGGGCGGAATGTTCGTCGACCCGATCAGCCTCCACCGCTGCGAATGGACCGCGGTGCCGGCGGATCCGCCGCAAGAGGCGGCCTAGAGGTAAGGCAGACCGGCCGGGGACGACCGCCATTATGGCGGCGATTTGATTTGGAAATATCCGGGAAGCGTGCATCTTCCTCCCCGATAAGCCGTGGGGGGACTTATGAAATCGGACAGGCCGTTCCGGGCGTTCGTCAGCTATAGCCATGCCGATTCGGCCTTCGCGGGCCGGCTCCAGCGCCGTCTGGAGGCCTACCGGCTGCCGCGGCGGCTGGCCGGCGAGGTGGTCCCGCTGCCCGGCCAGGCGCCGGGGCGGATCGGCCCCGTCTTTCGCGACCGGGCTGACCTGTCGGCCGCGACCGATCTCTCGGCGGCGGTGCGCGAGGCGATCGCGGCCTCTTCGGCCCTGGTCGTCGTCGCCTCCCCCGACGCGGCCGAGTCGCAATGGGTGGCGCGCGAGATCGCCCTGTTCCGCGAAATCCACCCGGACGCCCCGATCCTCGTGGCGCTCGCCCGCGGCGAGCCGAGTGAGGCCCTGCCCGAAGCCCTGCGCGGCGGCCAGGTCGAACCGTTGTGCGCCGACTTCCGCAAGTCGGGCGACGGCCGGCGCCTCGCCTTCCTCAAGATCGTGGCCGGCCTCGCCGATCTCCCCCTCGACGCGCTCGTCCAGCGCGACGCGCAGCGCCAGGTCAGGCGCGTGACGGCGGTCACGCTGGGGGCGGTGCTGCTGATGCTAATCATGGCCCTGCTGCTGGTCATGGCGCTTCGTGCTCGCGCCGAGGCCGAACGGCGGCGAGTAACCGCGGACGAAATGATCAACAAGCTGCTCACCGAGGTGCGCGGCGAGTTCGAGGGAACGGGGAACGTCAAGCTCATGGTCGCCGTCAACCAGCTCGCGATGGACTATTACGGCAAGCAGGGCGACCGCCGCCTCGCCGACGCGAGCCTGGCGCAGCGCGCCCGGGTCCTCCACGCGCTCGGCCAGGACGACGAGAAGCAGGGCCGCTACGACGCGGCGCTGGCCAAGTTCACCGAAGCCCACCGAACCACCGCGGCGATGCTCGCCAAGAGCCGGAACGACCCGGACTCGATCTTCGCCCACGCCCAGAGCGAATATTATCTCGGCCTCATCGCCAAGCGCCGCAAGGACCGCGCCGAGGCCTCGCGCCGCTGGCGCAATTATCTCGGCCAGGCGCAGGCGCTCGCCAAAGCGGAGCCGGGAAGCGTGCGAAGCCTGCTCGAGCAGGGCTATGCGAACGGCAATTTGTGCGACCTCAATCGCGAGGACGGGTTCGACCTCAAGGCGGCGGAATCGCAATGCGTCGCGTCGATCGAGTTCGAGGAGGCGGCGCTGGCGAAGTCGCCGGAGCTTCTGGTGGCCCTGGCCAACCGCCACGGCGCCATGGCCCTCACCCAGGTCGCGCTGGAGCGCTACGACGACGCTCTCGCCAGCCGCCGCCGCGAGGCGGCCTTGCTGGACCCGCTGATCGCCATCGACCCCGGCAACGTGGAATATGCGCTTCGGCGCAGCTGGTCGGACATCGGCGTCGCCAACGTGCGGATCGTCACCCGGCGGCCGGCCGAGGCGGTGGCGGTGCTCCGGCAATGCCTCGAACGGCAGCGCGGAGTCTTCTCGCTCCGGAGCGACGACGGCCGCATCGTCGAGACGAAGCTGCGGACGCTCCTCTACCTCGCCAAGGCGCTGCTGGACCTCGGGCAAAATCCCGCGCCCGTCTTGGCCGAGGCGGGCCCGTGGGAAGCCGCGATGGCGCGCTTCGGCGCGGACTCCGCGACGAAGGCGAAGACGATGCGTGCCAAGATCATGGCGATTGAGGGGAAGTGAAATGAGCGGCATCGACAGAAGGACGTTGCTCGGAGCGGCGGGAGCCGGCCTGGTGCTGGCGGGATGCACCTCGAAATCCGGGAAGAAGCACCGGATGGACATGGTCGGGACGTGTCAGCTCCACGGCCAGTCGGTCCGCGACAAGATGCCCTACGTGCTCGGCGACACGAAATCGTTCGCGCCGGATCGCCTGTGCATCGTCTACCTGAAGTTCGCCTCGGGCAGGATGAAGGTCAGGCGGACCTATCTCGACATAAACGCCTCGACCAACCTCCAGGCCGTCATCCACGCGGAGCTGCAGCGGATAAGCCCCTGGGGAGCGCCGGACTCGGTCAAGGACCGGGACGATCTCCATCCGATAAAGCTTTCCGGGCAGCGGATCGTGGCGATATATTTGGACAACGATCGCAACGATATAAGATTCAGCTACAAGCGCGGAAGCACCCTCGCCCAGGAAGAGGAGAGCTACGCCCATACGATAAGGTTCACCCAGTTCAGCGGCGAAGATCCCGACGCCGTCACCAGGAAGAACCACGCGTTCTTCAATGTCCGCAAGATGCTCCTGAGCGGAGTCACCGCTCCCATGCGGTCGCCGGAGGTCTTCCTGCTCGACTATTGGAACACAAACGAAATCGGAAACAAGATCGAGGTCGTATCGGGCGATCCGGACACCGAGTATCTCTATTCCATGAACATCAAGCTCGAGATGGCGGCGCCGATGCCCGCATCGAGCACGAGTCCGCAGCGCTGGATCCCCATCATCCTCGATCCGGATACCGGCAATATGGGCGCCGAGCCTTGAAAATCGATGCGTCGAAGAGGAGCATGTGATGGCCAGGTTGTCCGAAGATGGCGCCAGGAGGCACGGTCGAGCCTTGATCGCGAGGCTCGTCGCCGCGGCCCTTGCGCTCGCGCTGCTCGGCTCCGGGATTCTCTACGGCTGCGGGGCTTTGCCGTTCGGCCGCCGGGACAAGGCGGAGAGCGACCCGGACGTCATCCCGAACCATTATCTCGTCGCCATCGTGGGCAATGACGGCCGGTTCGAGTTCACGGACCCGGCCTCGCGCGACTGGGCGGTGCAGCGCCGCAACGCGGTTGCCGGTGAAGTGAAGGCGCGCCAGGGCGAGGGTTTCGTTACCCGCACCTACGAAACGGCGATCGTCGGTTTCAGCGCCGTGATGTCGCCGCAGCTGAAGAGCTACGTCGACGGGCTCGCAAACGTCGACGTGATCCCGAGCAAGCGGGTGCGCCTCTCGGCGGCCCAGTCGAGCCCGCCCTACGGCCTCGACCGGCTGGGGCAGCGCCTGCTGCCGCTCGACAAGAACTATGCCTACGATCTCACCGGCGAGGGCGTGCACGTCTATGTGGTGGACAGCGGCATCATGGGGTCGAACCCGCAATTCGCCGGGACCCTGGGCGGCAGCCGGGTCGTCCCCGGCTTCGACGGCATCGGCGACGGCAAGGCCGATTGCGACGGCCATGGATCCCATGTCGCCGGGACGATCGGCGCCGCCAAATACGGCATCGCCAAGAACGTCACGCTTCACTCGGTCCGGATCGCCGGATGCGGCGGCTCGACCGACACCGACCTCGTGATCGGCGGGTTGGACTGGATCCTCAGATACGCCCAGGCCCCCGCGATCGTGAACATGAGCCTGAGCACGTCCAGCTATCCCGCGCTCGACGCGATGGTTCAGGCGGGCATTCGCAAGGGGCTGGTCTTCACGGTGGCCGCCGGCAATGTCGACGATTACCATTCCGATCCCGACGCCTGCAAAGCCTCCCCGGCGAGGGTCGGCGCGGCGATCACGGTCGGCGCGACCGATCCGGGCCTGGACATGATCGCCCCCTTCTCCTTCCGGGGCGGCTGCGTCGACCTGTTTGCGCCGGGCGTGAACATCCTGTCGGCACGGAACGACGGCCGGCCGCACGGCGCTCTGAGGGACGGGACCTCGATGGCCACGGCCCACGCCGCGGGGGTCGCAGCGCTCTATCTCGAAGCCTGCAGGCGCGCCGGCATGCCGGCCTCGCCCGGGAGCGTGTGGCAGGCGCTGGACAAGGCCGCCGGCATTCCCGGCCTTGGAGGCTGGCCCGGGCTCGTCAAGCACCCGATCGGCTCTCCCAACAAGCTGCTCCACTGGCGGGGAGGCGCCCCTCCATCCCCGGGCTCGTCCACCGTCTCGACCTTGTGTCCCGGATTTCTGTGAGCCCGGCGCGATCGAAGCTCGGTCCGCCGGATCCGGAGAGATGGTGCGGACGGCGGGACTCGAACCCGCACGCCCCGAGGGGCAGGAGATTTTAAGTCTCCGGCGTCTACCGGTTCCGCCACGTCCGCACCGCAACGGCATGCCATGATCGAAGCGCCGGCGAAAGCGGTGCTGGCTTCTCCTCAATCGCCGGCGGACGCGCCAGCGGCGCGGTTCACTTCTGCGCGCAAGCTTGGATATTCCCTTTTTTTTTGGTTATGCCTACGCGTCCGGTGCCTGGTACCAGCCGCTCGTGACCCTTCGCGCTCTTCGCGGCTTCGCCCGCGCTCTCCTCAGGCCGCATCCCGAACCGTCATCTCCCCGATCCCGTCATGCCGCGGGCCGATCGCGATCTCAATGTCGTGCCCCAAGGCCCGCAGGCAGGCCGCCAGCTTCGCCTGACTGATGTCGTCCAGCTTCCCGCGCACGATCAGGGAGAGCTTCGGCTGGGTGATCCCCATCCGTGCAGCCGCCTCGCGCTGATTGAGTTCCATCTCGGCGATCGACTTCTGAATTCGAATGGCCAGCTTCGCCTTCACGACGAAGACGGGGTCGAGCCGAAGCTCGTCAAGAACGCTGCTGCCCGCGGGAGTGACATGACCGCCCATCACAGCCACTTCATCGCTCCTCGCGCCTTCGCCGCCTCGATCCGCCGCACCTCCGCCAGCCTCGCGTCGATGGTTTCTTTGTCCCGCTTCGGCAGGCGCCGGCCCCGAGTTGATTTCTTCTTGAAGCAGTGGAGCACGTAGATCACGTCGCGATAATGCGCGGTGTAGACGGCACGGTAGGCGTCGCCGTCGTCATCCTCCAGAATCTCCACCAATGCGCGGCTGAACGCCGCCAGCGTCTTGGCGCCCTCGAACGGCATTTCGTTCTGCGCCAATCCGAGCGCGTAGCCGAAGGTTCGCCGTACCGCCTCCGGCATGTCGCAAAGATCCTTGTAGCTGCTGCCTCGCCAGTCGACCGGCTTCTCACCCATGCGCCCGGCCCCCGACTTATACCATAAGTGGTATATAGCTGCAACCGTGCCTTTCTTGCGCTACGGCGCGCGGCACCCAAAATCCGGATGCGCGCCGCCGTCGTGCGTCCACATGCTCAGGCTCTCGCGCCCGTGTGTCTTGTGACCAAATCCCAGCCGGGAATGTTCATCGATCCCGCCTTTCGCCCAATCACGGAGACCGGACGGCCCTCGCCCAAACCCGCTTGCCCCTGAGAGGCGTCTCGCCTATATCCCCCTCCGTCCAGCGGGCGCTAAGCGCCTGTGGAGGCTCGGCTAAGGCTCAGCGCGCGGGAGGTAGAGGCGAAACGCCCACCCCTGTCGCGCTCTTTTTGCTTTCAGGCTTCGCTCCGCTCGCCAGGAGCCCGCAGGACGCCGTTTCGGCATGGGGCCGGAAGGGCAATCACGTTCTGAAGACCGGGGGAGACAACCCCTGGCCGGAATAAAAGCAACGAAGGAATACCGAGCTTATGGCTACCACGGCGATGCCGACCCGCGACGATTTCGCGAAACTTCTCAATGAGACCCTCGGCGGCGAGAATGAGGGCTTCGAGGGCAAGGTCGTCAAGGGGACGGTCACCGCGATCGAGAACGACATGGCCGTGATCGACGTCGGGCTGAAGAGCGAGGGCCGGGTCAGCCTGCGCGAGTTCGCCGCTCCGGGCCAGAAGGCGGAGATCGCCGTCGGCGACGTCGTCGACGTCTATGTCGACCGGGTCGAGAACCACCAGGGCGAGGCGATGCTGTCGCGCGACCGCGCCCGCCGCGAGGCCGCCTGGGACAAGCTCGAGACCGAGTTCACCGCCGGCAACCGCGTCGAGGGCATCATCTTCGGTCGGGTCAAGGGCGGCTTCACCGTCGATCTGGGCGGCGCCGTCGCCTTCCTTCCCGGTAGCCAGGTCGACATCCGCCCGGTCCGCGACGTCACTCCGCTGATGGACATCCCGCAGGCCTTCCAGATCCTCAAGATGGACCGCCGCCGCGGCAACATCGTCGTCTCGCGCCGCGCCATCCTCGAGGAGACCCGCGCCGAGCAGCGCTCGGGCCTGATCATGAGCCTCGCCGAGGGCCAGGTCGTCGACGGGGTCGTCAAGAACATCACCGATTACGGCGCCTTCGTCGATCTCGGCGGTATCGACGGCCTGCTCCACGTCACCGACATCAGCTACAAGCGGGTCAACCACCCGTCCGAGGTGATCAACATCGGCGACACGGTGAAGGTGCAGATCATCCGCATCAACCGCGAGACCCAGCGCATCAGCCTCGGCATGAAGCAGCTCGAGGCCGATCCCTGGGAGGGCGCGGGCGCCAAATATCCGGTCGGCGGCGTGTTCAAGGGACGCGTGACCAACATCACCGAATATGGCGCCTTCGTCGAGCTCGAGGCGGGGATCGAGGGCCTCGTCCACGTCTCCGAGATGAGCTGGACCAAGAAGAACGTCCACCCGGGCAAGATCGTCTCCACCTCGCAGGAGGTGGACGTGTCGGTGCTCGAGGTCGACGAGGAGAAGCGCCGCATCTCGCTCGGCCTCAAGCAGGCCCAGGCCAATCCGTGGGAGGCCTTCGCGGCGTCGCACCCGGTCGGCACCGAGGTCGAGGGCGAGGTCAAGAACGCGACCGAGTTCGGCCTGTTCGTCGGCCTGGACGGCGACGTCGACGGGATGGTCCACATGTCGGACATCGCCTGGGGCGTGACCGGAGAGGAGGCGCTCAACCTCCACCGCAAGGGCGAGATGGTGAAGGCGGTCGTCCTCGACGTCGACGTCGAGAAGGAGCGCATCTCGCTGGGCATGAAGCAGCTCGAGCGCGGCGGAGTCGCCAAGGGCGGCACCTCGGCCGCGGGCGGCGGAGTCAACAAGAACGAGACGGTGACGGTCACCGTGCTCGAGGTCCGCGACGGTGGGCTCGAGGTCCAGGTCGGCGACGACGGGGCGACGGGCTTCATCAAGCGCACCGACCTCGGCCGCGATCGCGACGAGCAGCGCCCCGAGCGCTTCCAGGTCGGCCAGAAGTTCGACGCCCTGGTGATCGGCTTCGACCGCTCGAAGAAGCCCAACTTCTCGATCAAGGCGCTTCAGATCGCCGAGGAGAAGCAGGCGGTCGCCCAGTACGGCTCGTCCGACAGCGGCGCGAGCCTCGGCGACATTCTCGGCGAAGCGCTGAAGAACAAGGCGAAGGATTGATCGAAGCGGGCGGGTCGCGGTGCGGCCCGCCCATTCCTCGAACCGCACGCCATGTGCGGCAAGGGCCGAATTTTCCTTGCTTTTTTGAACCTGAGATATTGCGTTCGCGCCGATTTTGAGTTTTAACCTGGGTTAGCGGGTCGCGCTTCGGGGGTGAGGCGAGGCCCGAATCGACCGTCGCTCTCATGTTGGGGGGAAGCTGTGATCCGTTCCGAGCTCGTGCAGATGCTTTGCGATGATCATCCCGATCTCACCGGCAAGGAGATCGAGCGGGTCGTCTCCGCTTTCTTCGACTCGATCACCGAGCAGCTCCAGCATGGCGGCCGGGTCGAGCTTCGCGGCTTCGGCGCCTTTTCGACCCGGGAGCGCGACGCCCGCAAGGGCCGCAATCCCCGCACCGGCGACGCGGTAGACGTCGACGCCAAGCGGGTCCCCTATTTCAAGCCCGGCAAGGAAATGCGCGAGCGCCTGAACGTCTGAGGGCCTCGCGCCCGCGGAGCGGCGACGCTCCCGCCTCTACCTCGCGCGGGGCGATCGCCGCAGCGCGGTAGGAAATCCAACCTTCCCCGTCCCACGGCGGGACCGCCCGGAGCGGCGGCTTGACGAGCGCCGCGGCGAGGCCTTGCCTGCGCGGATCGGCAAAAAGGGGAAGCAGGGATGGGCAGGATCTTCGCGGCGGCTTCGTTCCTCGTCCTGGCGGCGGCTCCGGCGGCGGCCCAGGAGGGAGTGGCAAGCTCGTCCACCACGACTTCGTCGTCGTCGGGAATCATCGGCGGCATGTGCCGAGAGATCGGGAATACCGGCCGCGTCTGCTGCGACAATTGCGGCGGCGGCTATCCGTCCGCCAACGACCCGGTCGACGTTCCGGCGCCTCCGGCCATGCTTCTGTTCGCGGCCGGGGCCATGGCGCTCGCCGCGAGGCGCCGGCTCTCGGCGCGCGAGGCGGGGGAAGCCGCTTCGCGACCCTGACCGGGCGGCCTGAGCGATCTGGGCGATCGCCGCCCGCCTTGCTAGGGTTCGGTACCGATAGGCGGAGCTGAGAGATGAGCCTGATTCGGGGCGGACTGGTGCTGGCCATCGCCGCGGCGGCCTTGCCGGGCGCCGCCTCGGCCTGCCTCCCTCCCCCCGACGACTGGCGGCCGCCGACCCTGGAGGAGCAGGCCAGGGCCGCCTTTGAAGACTCGACGGACATCGTCTACGGGGTGGTGACCGACGCGAGCGTCGGCGGGGGCAAGATCGCCTTCAAGGTGCTCCACGTCTACAAGGGGCCGCTGAGGCCGGGCGCCCGGCTGAAGCTCTATCCGAACATGCGGGTGCCGGCGGGGGCCTGCCTCAACTCCTACATGGAGCCGCCGGCCAGGAGGGGCGACCGGGGCGTGATATTCTTCAATGAGGGCCGCCCGGCGCTCAACTTCCTCTACAAGGAGGAGCTGGATATGATGTTCGCGAAGGGCTGGATCCGAAGCGCCCGGCGCCCGGCCGCGGCGGTGGAATAGCGGGCGGCGGTCGCCGGCCCGATTCCCCGGGCACCGCCTTTGTGCTTGAAAACATTACGCTTTGCACCCGCGTCCAACAGGGTTAAGAGCCGCGAAGCCACCGAGGATTAAGTTCTTTCGGCAGCGGGGGCCGGGGGCGGATTACGCGACCCCCGGCCCCTTCGCGCTCCAGGGCACGCTCATCCTCCCTTTCGCCGGTTCGGCGGAGGTGAACGGCGTCTGTCAGGCTCGTTCAGACGCTCATCATCCCGAATCGGGCAGAGACCCGCTCGCCCTCCACGGCCGGCGCGGAGTCGACGATGTATGTCGCGCGCCGGCCCCGACGGGCCCCTCCAGTTGCGTAACGGGGGCGGGGCCGGCATCCGCAAGCACGGGTGCCGGCCCCGACTTTAACGGGGCTTCCCAGCCAGGACGTCGAAGGCGTCGCGTACGTCCAGGGCGTTGAGGTTCGGCGTCCGCGAGCGGACAATCTCGTCGGACATTTTTGGGCAGGGCGCAGCAAGACGGCGTCCGCGGTGGCCGGCCCCGCTCGCGCGAGGAACCGCGTCGCTTCTGCGGAGTCTGCGTGGAGGACTGTCACTCGAAAGGCCGCGACCATGACCCTTGCCGCCATCGCCCTCAATTGCAGCTTGAAGCGCAGCGGCGGCGAGAGCTCGTCGACGGACAAGATGATCGGCCTGCTCGTTTCCGAGCTGAAGAAGGCCGGCGTCGAGTTCCGGGGGACGATCCGGATCGCCGATCACGAGGTGAAGCCGGGAGTGACGTCCGACGAAGGAGAGGGCGACGAGTGGCCCGCGCTGAGGAGCCGGATCCTCGAGGCCGACATCCTCATTTTCGGGACGCCGATCTGGATGGGGCAGATGTCGAGCCTGGCCAAGCGGGTCGTCGAGCGGATGGATGCCTTCCTTTCCGAAACCGACGACAGGTCGAGGATGCCGAGCTTCGGCAAGATCGCCCTCGTCGCCGTCGTCGGCAACGAGGACGGCGCCCACTGCGTTTCGGCGCAGCTCTACCAGGCGCTTTCCGATACCGGCTGGACCGTGCCGGCCTCGGCGGTCGCCTACTGGGTCGGCGAGGCGATGGGCGACGTCGACTTCCAGGACCTGCCCAACATCCCCGAAATCGTCGAGCAGACCGCGGCCATGGCGGCGAGCAACGCGGCGCATCTTGCGGGGCTCCTCAAGGCGCATCCTTATCCGGGGTTGGAGGAAGGCTGACGGGTCCCCCGCGTCGCCCATTGACGCCGCCGCGCACTTGTCCGACAAATCGGCCGCGCGAAGGGGATGTCATTGCCCAGTCTGGAGCTTAGCAACGTCCGCAAGGCCTATGGGGAGACGCTCGTTCTGGACGACGTCTCGCTGACCATGGAGACGAAGGAGTTCGTCGCCTTTCTCGGGCCCTCGGGTTCGGGCAAGTCGACCCTGCTCAGGATCATCGCCGGGCTCGAGACGGCGGATTCGGGCGAGGTCCGGCTGGACGGAGAGCGGATCGACCAGCGGCCGCCGGGCAATCGCGGCGTGGCGATGGTTTTCCAGCATTATGCGCTCTACCCGCACATGACGGTCCGGGAGAACATGGCGTTCGGGCTCAGGAACGCCAAGGTGCCCAAGGATGAGATCGAGGCCCGCGTGACCGAGGCGGCCAGGGTGCTCGAGATCGAAAGCCAGCTGGACAAGAAGCCAGGGCAAATGTCGGGCGGACAGAGGCAGCGGGTCGCGATCGGGCGGGCGATCGTCAAGAACCCCAAGCTTTTCCTTCTCGACGAGCCCCTGTCGAACCTCGACGCGGCGCTCCGGATGCGCACCCGGGTCGAGCTCGCCCAGCTCCGGCAGCGCGTCGACGCGGCCTTCATCATGGTGACCCACGACCAGGCGGAGGCGATGACCCTCGCCGACCGCATCGTGGTGATGAACGACCGGCGGATCCAGCAGGTCGGGGCGCCGATGGAGATCTATGCCCGGCCGGCCAACACCTTCGTCGCCCGCTTCGTGGGCTCGCCGGCCATGGCGCTCGCCCCGGCGACCCTGGTGGAAAGCGGCAGCGGATTTGCGCGGGTGAGGCTCGGCGACGGATCGGAGGTAGAGACGAGGGTGCCCCGCGCCGGGCTTCCGGCGGACGGGCCGCTCGAGATCGGCCTCAGGCCCGAAAGCGTCCGGGTCGCGGGCGGCGGCGCCAGCGCCACGGCGGCCAAGGTCGATCTGGTCGAGCGGCTCGGCGAGCGCACCCTGATCTACGCCCGGCTCGCCGACGGTCAGGCGATCACGGCCGAGGACGAGGGGCTGAGCCGCATCCGGATCGGAGACACGATCGGCCTCAGGATCGAGGGCGCGTCGGCGCATCTGTTCGGCCCCGACGGGACCGGCCATCACGCCGAGGCTCGGCCGGAATGAAGGCAGGCGCCGGGCGCAGGGACTGGAGCGGGATGCTTTTCGTCCTGCCCTTCCTCGCCGCCTATGTCGTCATCCTCATCTATCCCCTGCTGAGGGGAATGGCGCTCAGCGTCCAGCGCGTCGACCTGTTCGGCGGCGGGACCTTCGTCGGGCTCGACAATTATGCCCGTCTGTTCGCCGACGACACGTTCGTCCGCTCGATCCTCAACACCTTCGCGCTCGCATTGATGATCGTCCCGATCCTGACGGTGCTCGCGCTCGCGCTCGCTCTCGCGCTCAACCGGGCGACCCGCGGGGCGGCCATCTTCAGGGGCGTGTTCTTCTCCTCCTCCGTGCTTTCGGTCACCATCGTCACTCTGATCTGGCGCTTCGTCCTTGCGCCGGACGCGGGCCTGCTGGGCGAGACCGCGCAGGCGCTCGGAGCCGAGCCGATACCTTTCCTCAGCCACCCGACCTGGTCGCTCTGGGCACTCGCGATCACGACCATCTGGTGGTCGCTCGGCTTGCCGATGATGCTGTTCCTGGCCGGCCTCCAGCAAATTCCGGGCGACGTCTACGAAGCCGCGGCGCTCGACCGGGCGAGCCGCTGGACGACGCTGAGGCGGGTGACCCTGCCGGCCCTCAAGCGCACCGTCGTCCTCGTCGTCATGCTCCAGACGGCGGCCCAGCTCCAGATCTTCGGCCAGGCGCAGCTCCTGACCGGGGGCGGGCCGGGCGGGGCGACCCGGACGATGGTCCTGTTCATGTTCGAATCCGCCTTCGGCCGGTGGGAGCTCGGCTATGCGACCGCTGCTGCGGAGGTGCTGTTCCTGCTCATCGTCCTGATCACCCTCACCCAATATATGACGACGATGCGCGGATCGGAGGACGAGCGTGGCCGGTAGGGCCGGGCTCGCAAATTCCTCCTCCAGCTTGCTGGGGGAGGGGAACCGCGCGAAGCGCGGTGGAGAGGTAAATCCGACTCCGCATTTCCCCACCACCCCGGCGCTTCGCGCCACGGTCCCCCTCCCCGAGCAAGCTCGGGGAGGAATTCAAAAAAGCGAGGCGAGGCTCGATGTCGACCGAGCCTAGCCGCACGCGCTGGTCGCCGCTGACCCTGGCCGCGATCCTGCTCGCGGCCTTCGTGATGCTCGCGCCGCTGATCTGGACGCTGCTTCTCTCGCTCAAGGCGAACGAAGCGCTGATCGGCAACAGCGGGGCGGCTCTGTCGCCGCCCTACACGCTCGAGAACTACCGCTCGATCCTGCAGGGCAACCAGGTCTTCCGCTGGCTGATCAACAGCCTCATCGTGTCGGGCGGGACGACTTTGGGGGTGCTCGTCCTGTGCAGCCTCGCCGGCTACGGCTTCGCGCGGCTCGAATTCCCGTTCCGGCGGACGCTCTTCATCTTCGTCCTGCTCGGCCTCGCAATCCCGGAGCAGGCGGTGATCCTGCCGCAGCACCAGCTGTTCGCCGAACTGAGGCTCCACAACAGCTATCCGGGGCTTATCCTGCCGGGACTGGCCGGGCCGTTCGGGGTCTTCTTCATGACCCAATATATGCGGGCGATCCCGCGGGACCTCGACGAGGCGGCGATGCTCGACGGGGCGTCGCGGCTGAAGCTCTTCTGGAAGGTGCTGCTGCCGCTCACCTTGCCGGCGCAGGCGACCCTGGGCGTGTTCACATTCCTCGGGACCTGGAACGCCTATTGGTGGCCGCTCATCTCGGCGACCCGCAGCGACATGTACACGCTGACCGTAGGCCTGGCGGCGGCCCAGATGAACTATGCGCAGACGTCGGGGCTCGGCTTCCTGATGGCTCAGGCGGTGTTCGCCTCGATCCCGATCTTCATCGTCTACATCCTGTTCCAGAAGCAGATCGTTCGCGCCATGGCGGGGACCGCGGTCAGATGAGGCGCCTGCTGGTGCCCTTCGCGGCGCTTCTAGCGCTCGCGGGCTGCGGCGGCGAGGGCGGCAAGGACGGCCGGGCGGAAATCTACCTGCAGCGCTTCTTCGGCGAGTGCGGCGCTCAATATGGCGGGTCGACCGACCTGTCGAAGGTGGAGGGCGAGTGCGGGATCGTCACCACGATGATCAACAAGTTCAACGCCGACAATCCCGACGTCCATGTCAGCAGCAACGTCGTCGCCTGGCCCGGCTACCCGCAGCTGTCCGCGCAGATGGCGGCGAGGGACCCGCCGGATCTGGTCACCATGCATACCGGCATGATCTCGGACTATGCCGCCGAGGGCCTGCTCGAGCCGGTCGAGCCCTATCTGGCGCAAGCCGGGATCGCGCCTTCGGCGCTGACCGAGGCGAGCCGGGGCGCGGTGACGATCGGCGATCGCCTCTACGGGCTTCCGTTCGACACCCATGGCGGCCTCTTCCACATCAACACGAAGCTGTTCGCGCAGGCCGGGCTGATGAAGGACGGCAAGCCGGTCCTGCCCACCTCTCCCGAGGAGATGATGGCGCAGGCGCGCCAGTTCACGGCGAGGACCGGCAAGCCCTACATCATCCAGAGCCTGGTCGGCGACAACGCCTATGCGGCGCGCAACCTCTACACCTATCTGCTGGCCCAGGACGCCGTGATGTTCCCGACGCCCAGGAGGATCCGCCTGCAGACCCCCGAGGCCGAGCGGATCGTCGACTTCTTCCGTGCGATCACCGAGTCCGGAACGAGCACCCGGAACCAGGACACGCCGGCGGCCATCGCCAGCTTCATGTCCGGCGAAGGGGGGATCTACCCGACCGGAACCTGGATGATCGGTCAGTTCGAGGCGGAATCGAACACGCCCGGGCGGCCGCTCTACCACGCCTACACCGTCTATCCCTATCCGAGGCTGTGGGGGGCGGAGGTGACCTATGCGAGCGGCCATTCCTGGGTGGTTCCCAAGCGCGACCGGACCCCCGAGCAGCGCCGGGCCATCGCCCGCTTCTTCAGGTTCGTCGCCGAGCATAATTACGACTGGGCGCGAACCGGCCACCTTCCCGCCTTCAAGGCGGTGGTCGAAAGCGCCGAGTTCAAGGCCCTCCCGCATCGCACCAACATCGCCCGGGTGGCGAGCACCGGCCGACCTCTTCCGGGTGGGGTCCAGCGCCAGAACGCGATCGAGGGGCTGGTCGGCGAGGAAGTCGCGGCAGCGTTCAACGGCCAGAAGACCACGAAGCGCGCCCTGGCCGACGCGGAGCGTCGGGTGAACGAGCTTCTGGCCGGGCTGGATTGAGGCGGCGAAGCGCGAGTCCCGCCAGGCCGGTCAGGCTCCGGCGGCCGCCAGCCGACTCTCGACCGCGGCGATCGCCGCGGCGACGGCCTCGTCCCGGCCCATCCCGCTCGTGTCCAGGAGAATTGCGTCATCCGCCCGCAGCAGCGGCGCCGCGGCCCGGTTGCTGTCGCGTTCGTCGCGCGCCTGGATGTCGAGGAGCACGTCTTCGTAATGGACGGAGAGGCCCATGCGGGTCAGCTCGTCGAAGCGGCGGCGGGCCCGGATCTCGGGGCTGGCGGTGACGAAGAGCTTGGCGTCGGCCTCCGGCGCGATGACCGTGCCGATGTCGCGGCCGTCGAGGACGGCGCCCCCCTCCTGCGCCGCGAAGTCGCGCTGGCGCTCGGCGAGCGCCGCCCGGACCATCGGGTAGGCCGAGATTCGGGAGGCGATTCCGCCCGCGGCCTCGCTCTTCAGCTCGGGGTCGGCGAAGTCGGTCTGCGAGAAGTCGCAGGCCCGGGCGGCGGCGAACTCGCTGTCCGGATCGCCGCCGAAGCGGAGCAGGTTGAGGGCGACGGCGCGGTAGAGCAGGCCGGTGTCCATGTGGGGCAGGCCGTAATGCCGGGCGAGCGCCCTGGCGATCGTGCCCTTGCCGCTGGCGGCGGGACCGTCGACGGCGATGATCATCGGGCTAGGCTTTCGAGAAGGGCGGCGAAGCCCGGGAAGCTGGTATCGGCGGCGTTCATGTCGGCGACCGTTACCGGTTGCCGGCAGTTGAGGCCAGCCACGGCCAGGCTCATCGCGATCCGGTGGTCGAGGCGGGGGTCGATCGTCGCCCCGCCCGTCAGAGCGGAGCCGCCGGTGCCGGCGACGACCAGCCCGTCCCCGGCTTCCTCGATCCGGGCGCCGATAGCGGCGAGGCCCTCGGCCATCGCGGCGAGCCGGTCGGATTCCTTGAGCCGCAGCTCGGCGAGGCCGCTCGTTCGCGTGGTGCCGCGGGCGAAGGCGGCGGCGACGAAGAGGATTGGATATTCGTCGATCGTCCGCGGCGCCATTTCCGGCGGAACGTCGATCGCCGTCAGCGGCGAGTGGCGGACGAGGAGGTCGGCGACCGGCTCGCCCCCGGCCTCGCGCGGGTTGGAGAACCGGATGTCGCCGCCCATCGCGCGCAGGAGCTCGAACAGTCCGGTGCGCGACGGGTTCATCCCGATCCCGGCGATGGTCAGCTCCGAGCCGGGAACGACGAGCGCGGCGACGGCGAGGAACGCGGCGGCGGACGGGTCGCCCGGGACCGCCAGCGTCTGCGGCCTGAGCTCGGCCTCGCCGCGAAGCGCGATCTCCCCGCCGGCCGCCTCGATGTCGGCGCCGAACAGCCTCAGCATCCGCTCGCTATGGTCGCGGGTCGCCACAGGCTCGACGATCCGGGTGACTCCGGGGATGTTGAGGGCGGCGAAGAGCAGCGCCGATTTCACCTGCGCCGAGGGGACTTCCATCCGGTGGGCGAGGGCGACGGCGGGGCACAGGCCGCGCACCGTCAGGGGCAGCCGGCCGCGGTGGGCCGCCACCTCGGCCCCGGTTCGGCGGAGCGGCGCCGCGACCCGCTCCATCGGCCGCCGGGACAGCGAGGAATCGCCGGTGAAGGCGGCGGCGATCGGGTGCGAGGCGACCAGGCCCATCAGCAACCGCGCCGAAGTCCCGCTATTGCCCATGTCGAGCGCGTCCTCGGGCTGGAGGAGGCCGCCCGTGCCCACCCCGTCCACCGCGACGAGCCCACCTTCGCGGGCGATTCCCACCCCCATCGCCCGAAGCGCCGCCGCGGTCGAGCGCACGTCGGCCCCTTCGGAGAGCCCGGCGATCCGGCTTCGACCCCGGGCCATGGACGCGCAGATCAGGGCCCGGTGGGAGATGGACTTGTCGCCGGGGACTAAAGCCGGGCCGCGAAGCGGGCCGGAGGCTCGAAACACCGTCGGCCGGGGCCCGCGCTCGTCCATGGGCTTTGGCATCGGCCTTGGCTTTTGACAGCGGGCATCCCATGTGGCAAGCGCGCCGCTGTCCGGTCGGAAGCGGCCGTCTATCCAATTCCTGATGGAGTTTTTTCACCGATGGTGAAGCCTGAATGGGGCACCAAGCGCACTTGTCCCAAGTGCGGAGTCCGCTTTTACGATCTCGGCAAGGAAGATCCCGTCACCTGCATCGCCTGCGGAGTCGCCTGGGATCCCGAGCCGGTCCTCAAGTCCAAGCAGCCCCTGCCGTATGACGCGCCCAAGAAGGAGGTCGTGGTCGACGAGAAGGAGGATGCGGACCTGGCCGCCGAGGATCTGGTCATCGACGAGGATGCCGAGGAGAATCCGGACGACGAGGTCGATCTCGGCGGCGACGACGATATCGGAGTGCCGGGGGCCGGGGACGACGACGAGGAGGTCTGATCTCTTCGTCGCCCCAGCGCAGGCTGGGGCCCCGGCGGTGAAGGGCTAGACGTCTTTTTCTCGCCGGGATGCCGGCCTTCGCTGGCATGACGGGTTGCAGTACGAAGCGGCGTCCCCTAAATCCGGCGCCGCAGCCGCCCTCCCAGGGGCCGGCGAAAAGGTTCGGGGCCGTAGCTCAGCTGGGAGAGCGCTGCAATGGCATTGCAGAGGTCAGGGGTTCGATCCCCCTCGGCTCCACCATTTCTCGAAGCGTCGCGGTTGTCTGAAGCTGGTGCTCTTCGCGATCGGTGTTCCGAACAAGATTAAGACGTCGCCGTAGATAGTCTCTATTCGGCTCCTGCCAGATCGAAGCATTATTCCCGCCGCCTGGCACGCAGAGCGCTCCCTGTTGTAAGTCACTGTCTATGTGCCGGCGCTAATAAGGTGGCCGGCTTGTCCGTTGACCGACTACGACCTGCCTGTCATGAATAGGTTCCGGCGCGGTCCGGCTAGACCATGGAGGCTTCAATGAAGACTTTGCGCACGATTCTTGCGGCGACTGTTCTGGCGACCAGCCCATTCAGCGCTCTTCATGCCCAGTCGTCCTATGACGACTGCATGGCCGGCTGCAATGCGGTATATCAGCAGGAAGCTGCTCATTGCGACCAGTATCCCAACAGGCTCGATGTCGAATATTGCTACCTGGCCATCGCTCAGGATTTGGAGAGCTGCAGCCAGGCCTGCTCAGGCCAGCGGGCGTCAGCGTTCATCGACGATGTGCGCATCCAGCGCTTCCGGCCGGTCGACATCAGGCTCGCGGCCCAGACCGCCGAATCCCCGTCTCGAGGCTGAGGGCGCGCCGGCGCCCGGGCCGTATCGGGCCGCCGGCCTGAGAGCTTCGTCCTGATCCCCAGGCCGATCGAGCGCGGCCTGTGGACCGCCGCCTAGGGTCGCCTGGGCGCGCGAATCCTCGCGTTCGCGCTCTTACGTTTCGCCGCCGTGGAGAGCATCCACCACTTCCTTCACGCACCCCCGTAGCCAGCGATGGGCCGGGTCGGCGTCCAGGCGGGGGTGCCACATGAGGCAGATCGGGATTTCCGGAGTCGCGAACGGCAGGGGGAAAGTGACCAGGCCGTCGCGCAGCTTGCCGGTGTGGCGCTCCGGGACGGTGGCGACGAGATCGCAGGCGCGGGCGAGCGCCAGGGCGGCGGCGAAGCCCCCGACGATGGTCGCGACCTCGCGTTGGAGACCGAGCGCGGCCAGCGCGTCGTCGACGGGTCCATGGGCGAGCCTCGTCGGCGAAACCGCGACATGCCTCGCTCCGGCATAAGCAGCGGCCGTGACGGCCGCGCCCGCAAGCGAGTGGCCGGGGCGGACCACCGCCACGAAGCGGTCCCGGAAAAGTGCCCGGGCGCGCACTTCGGGGCCGGTCATGGCGCCGACCACTCCGGTTTCGAGGTCGGCCTCGCCTTCCCGAAGCGATTGGCTGTCGCGATCCCCCTTGGCGAGGAAGGAGAGCCGGACGCCGGGCGCTTCCGACTCGATCCGGGCGAGGAGAGGGCCGCCGAAATTCTCGACGAAGCCCTCGCGGGTCCGGAAGGTGAAGGTTCGCTCCAGCCGGCCGAGGTCGAGCCGCTCAGCCGGCCCGAGCGCCGCCCGGGCCTCCTGGACGAGCGGACCGATCCGCTCGCGAAGGGCGATCGCGCGCGGAGTGGGGACGAGGCCGCGGCCCGCCCTGACGAGAAGCGGATCCCCGGTCGCCTCGCGAAGCCTCGCGAGCGCCCGGCTCATCGCCGACGGGCTCAGGCGAAGCCTGCGGGCAGCTCCGGCGACGCTGCCCTCGGCGAGGAGGACGTCCAGGGTGACGAGCAGGTTGAGGTCGGGCGAGCTCACCGGCCCGGCCTAGCATGAGTGGCGTCAAACGCACGAATGAAATGCAGACCGTGCGCCTTCCGCCATAGGTCGATCTGCCCCAGATTCGCGGCATGCCCAAAGCCGCCTCCACCGCCGCTCTCGCCGCCTTGTGCCTCTCGATGCTCATGGCTTCGCTCGGCACCAGCATCGCCAATGTCGGCCTCCCGGCCATCGCCGAGGCCTTTAGCGCCCCCTTCGACCGGGTTCAGTGGGTCGTCCTCGCCTATCTGCTCGCCGTCACGGCGTTGATCGTCGGGGCCGGGCGGCTCGGAGACATGTTCGGCCGGCGCCGCCTCCTGCTCGTCGGAATCGGTCTGTTCACCGGCGCTGCCATTGCGTGCGCCGCGTCCCCGAACCTGGCGCTTCTGGTCGCGGCGCGCGGCGCGCAGGGGCTTGGGGCGGCGCTCATGATGGCGCTGACCATGGCGTCGGTCGCCGAAATCGTCCCCAGGGCGAAGACCGGGCGCGCCATGGGTCTTCTCGGGACCCTGTCCGCGATCGGGACCGCGCTCGGCCCCTCGCTCGGCGGCCTGCTGGTCGCCGGCCCGGGCTGGCGCGCGCTCTTTCTCGTCAACCTGCCGCTGGGCCTTCTGGCCTTCCTGCTCGCCTGGCGTCACCTGCCCGTCGACCGCTCCGGCGGGAGGGCAGGGCCGGATCGCTTCGACGGCCTCGGAACGCTTCTGCTCGCCTTGTCGCTCACCTTCTACGCACTCGCCACGACGCTCGGCCGGGGCAGCTTCGGACCGGTCAACGCCGCCCTGGCGATCGCCGCCGCCGCCGGCTTCGCGCTCTTCGCCTTCGCCGAATCGAGAGTCGCCTCGCCGCTGATAAGGCCGGCGATGTTCGCCGATCGCCGGCTGAGCGCGAGCCTGGCGGAGAGCGGCCTCGTCGCCGCATTGATGATGGCCACCCTGGTGGTGGGTCCCTTCTACCTGTCCCGCGGGCTCGGGCTGGCGCCCGCCGAAACAGGCTTGGCCATGTCGGTCGGTCCCGTCGTCGCGGCCCTCGCCGGAATGCCGTCAGGGGCCCTGGCGGACCGCTTCGGCGCCGGCCGCTCGGTGCTGGCCGGCCTGGCCGCCGTGGCCGCTGGCAGCCTCCTTCTGGCCTTGCTGCCGTCCTCGCTCGGAGTCGGCGGCTATATCGCCCCGATGATCGTCCTCACCGCGGGCTATGCCCTGTTCCAGACGGCCAATAACAGCGCGGTCATGGCCGAGGTCGCGGCGGAACGCCGGGGCCTGTTTTCCGGGCTCCTCAACCTGTCGCGCAACCTCGGGCTGATCACGGGGGCGTCGGCCATGGGCGCCGTCTTCGCCGCCGCGTCGGGCGCGGGCGACGTCGCCGCCGCGGCGCCGGCGGCCGTCGCCGCCGGGCTTAGGGCGACCTTCGCGGCCGGCGCCGTGCTGGCCCTCCTGGCGATCGCGATCGAGTGTGCCGCGCGGCCGCTTTTCTCGACAGCGACGGCGCGCGTTTGATGCTCGGTCGCGATCGCGGCGGCGACCGTCGAGACCCGCCATATCCGGGCCCGCCGACGGCTTCAGGAAGAGTTCGCGCCGGAGCTGAAGACGCAGCTCACCGGGACCTTTCCGTCCGCCCGGAGCCGATTGCGAGGCGACGACCGGGCGGGTGATCGAGGCGATCCGCGGCCGGGGCGAGTCAAGGCCCTAGCCAGCAGCCCCGAATTAAGGCATTATAATCCTTATGAAATGGGCTGTGGGGGCGGGGGTAGCCGCTGTCATCGTTGCGATCGCGGCCGCCCGGGCGCAGGGCGACGGCCCCGCCGTGCCCGACGCGCCGGCAAGGCAGGAGCGCTCGGACTGGAGCGAATGGACGCGGCCGCTTCAGCCGAATGCCAACCGCGCCGCCGCCGAGCCTCAGGCCCCGGCCCCGGCCGCCCCGGCGGCTCCGAGCGAGGAGATCGACGTCGTCGACGCCCACTGGATGGCGCTCACCATGTGGGGCGAGGCGAGGAACGGCGGCGAGCCGGCGATGCGGGCGGTCGGGCACGTCATCGACAATCGCCGGCGCGCCGGCACCCACGGTCGCTACGCCAGCGAGACGGTCAGCGCGGCCTGGCAGTTCAGCGCCTGGAACAAGAACGATCCCAATTATGCGGCGATGATGAACATCGACGGGCTCCGGCCGGACAGCCAGGACCAGGCGATGTGGCTGACGGCCAAGCGGGTGGCGGCGGAAATCCTCTCCGGCGCCTCTGCCGACCCGACCGGCGGCGCGCTCTTCTACCACACGGCCGCGGTGTCGCCGCGCTGGTCGTCCGGGCTCGCGCCGGTGAAGGTGATCGGCGGCCACCTCTTCTTCCGGACGGCCCGGTAGGGCCCTCTGCCTCCCCATCTAAGATGGGGAGGGGGACCACCGAAGGTGGTGGAGGGGTGACCTAGCGGAGCTTTCGAGGTCGAGCGCTCGATTCACGGATTTCTAGACAGCTCACCCCTCCACCATGCTTCGCATGGTCCCCCTCCCCCATGGCTCCGCCATGGGGAGGCAGAGTTAGAACCTGGTCCCTACCCGGATGCCGAGCGTCCGCGGCCGGTAGGGGACGACGTAGACCCTGAGGTTGCACTGGCCGCATTGCTGGAAGCGGGTGAGCTCGGCCCTCTTGTCGAAGGCGTTCTCGAGGAAGATCTCGCCGGTGATCTTTCCCCATTCCATGCCGAAGGCGAAGTCCGCCATCGTATAGGGGCGAAGCCGCCCGAGCACCGCCGCCGGCCCGACCCTGAGGTCGGCGGTGGACGAGCTCTGGTGGGTGAGCACGGTCTGGACGTGCCCCTTGCCGTCGCCGAGCGGGAACTCGTAGCGGCCGGTGGCGCTCGCCTTGAACTTGGGGGTCACCGGCAGGCGGGTGCCGGCCGGAGCCGCGATCGAGTTGGGCTGGCCCTGCGGCCCCGGCGCCGTGCAGGCGAAGGTGGGATCGTCGAAGTCGCAGACGTTCGCCCTCACCTTGGCGTCGGTATAGGCCGCGCTTCCGGTCAGCGAGAGGCCTCGCACGGGACGCCATGACACGTCCAGCTCCACGCCCTTGATCCGGGCGCTCGGCCCGTTGTGGATCTCGGTGAAGCTGTTCTCGCCGAGGAAGGAATATTGAAAGCGCTTCCAATCCTGCCAGAAGAAGGCGCCGTTCACCGTCAGCCGGCCCGGCCAGCTCGTCTTGAAGCCCAGCTCGTAATTGGTGAGCGTGTCCTCGTCATAGGGCGGGAGGGTGCCGCGTCGGTTGATCCCGCCCGGGCGGAAGCCCTTCGACCAGGTCGCGTAGACGAGATGGTCCGGAGTCACCTTCCAGTTGAGGTTGAGCCGGTGGGTGATGCCGCTCCCCTTGACCCGCCTGGGCACGACCTTCCCGCCGACGAAATCGCCGAGGTTGGTGCAGGGCGAGCCGGGCACGATCGGCGCGATGACCGTTCCGGTGATGTTGTCGCGAAGGCGGGCGCCGGTCGTCGTGAAGCACTGGATGAAGCCCGTTCGCGAGCTGCCGACCGCGTTGAACGGGTCGTCGGTGAAGCCGCCGCCCGGATTGCGGCCGAAGCCGAAGAAGCCGATCAGCGAATTGTCGTATTTGTAGCCGCGCAGGCCGCCGGTGAGGGTGATCGTCTTGGTGATGTCGAAGCTCGCCTCGCCGAACGCGGCATAGTCCTTGTCGACCCGCTCCTGCTCGGTCAGCCAGAGCGTTCCGGGGAAACCGTTGACGGACAGCTCGTCCGCGAGGTTGGTGACCTGATAGTCCTGATGGATGCCGTGCGACTGACGCTGGTAGAAGAGGCCGGCGACGAGGCGGAGCCTGTTGTCCGCCGGCGAGGCGATGCGGAGCTCGTGGCTCATCTTCTTGTAGCGGTCGCGGCCGATGATGTGCTGCGACGAATCGATCGTGTTGCCGGCGTCGTCGAAGAAATAGAGATAGCCCGCGACCCCGCCATAATCGGCGTAGAGCTCGTCATAGGCTTCGGCATAGTCGGTATAGTCGTTCGAGCTGTCGATCTTCCGGACCAGGTAGGCGCCGGCATAGGTGAGGTCCCAGTTGCTGATCTTGCCTTCGACGGTGAGCGCCGCCTGGAGGAATCGATCGTGGCGCCGGTCGGGGAAGAAATGCTGGACCTCGAGGTCGCCGACGCTGGGATCGAAGCCGAACGTGCCCCGGCTCTTCTGGTCCTGGCCGATCAGGCTCGCGGTGGCGGTCCAATTGTCGTCGAGGTCGATCCCGAGCGCGGCCCGGCCGCCGACGACGTCGACGTCGTTGAAATCGTCCTCGACCAGGTCGGCATTGTCGATGACGATCCCGCCGGGCTGCGGTAAGAAGGCGCGGGTGCCGAAGACGTTGTCGATATAGCCGGCGTCGTGCCGGTACCAGCCGACCACGCGCAGGGCGGCGCTGCCGCCGATCGGTGCGTTGACGAAGCCCTGCACGCCGCCGCCGATGCCGCCGTGGCGGACGGTGTTGAGCTCGGCGTCGGCGCCGCCGGAGAAGCCGGACGGATCGGGCTTGTTGGTGATGATGCGGATCGTTCCGGCTTCCGACGACGCGCCGTAGAGCGTGCCCTGGGGTCCGCGAAGAACTTCGATCCGGGCGATGTCGTAGATGTTGATGTCGAGATTGCCGCCGATCGTCGTCACCGGCTGCTCGTCGAGATAGATTCCGACGCTCGGAAGCGAGCCCGAATGGTTGCCGTCGCCGCCGCTGGCGACCCCGCGGATGTAGACGTTGGCGGTGCCGGGCGAGGCGGTCTGGAAGGAGACGCTGGGCGTGAGCTTGGTATAGTCGTTGAAGCTGGCGACGTTCAGCTCCTCGAGGCGCTGGGTGCCGAGCGCCTGGATGCTGATCGGGACGTCCTGGAGGTTCTCCTCGCGCTTGGTGGCGGTGATGATGATGTCGTTGCCGTCGTCCTCCGCGGCGGCGTCGCGGTCGCCCCGATCGTCGGCGCCGCTGCCCTCGCCGGTGGCGGGCGGATCCTGGGCCTCCGGGTCCTGCGCGAAAGCGGCGCCGGCAAGCGTCGTCGAGGCGAGCAGGAAGGCGGCGAGCCTGAGGCTGGAAGCGAAGCGCATCGGCAATATCCCCCACAGCTTTGCGTCGCGGCCAAAATGTGCCGCTTTCGGGCGCGGGGTCAAACTTATTCTGCCGGCGAAACGGTATCGGCCCGGCGCTGTGGTTTCGAGGTCACTTCCCCGTCATTCCGGCGAACGCCGGAATCCACGAGCCTTTGGCCGAGGTGATCCTCGGCCCTGTTCATGGATGCCGGGTCGAGCCCGGCATGACGAGTCAAGGCGCCTCGGGATAGGCGTCCAGCACCGGGCCGAGCGCCTCCTTCAGCGGGCCGAGCCACTGTTCGTACGCCCGCCACTGGTCCATTCCGTCGCGGTTGATCGGTCTCCTGACCTGCTCGGAGCTCGCGGTCCGGACGGCGCGCTTGTTCTCGTGGAAGCTCAGGCAGGCGGGGTCGAAGGGCAGGCCGAGCGCGTCCAGCAGGGCCCTTATCTCGAGCTCCGGCCCGTCGATCAGCCGCTCGTGGACGACGCGGTGGATCCGGCCCGGAAGCGCTCGGTCGAAATGGGCCATCAGCCGGACATAGTCGGCATAATAGAGCCCCATGTCCGGCAGCGAATAGCTGAAGGCCTGGCCGCGGGCATAATGCTGGCGGAAGTTCGAGAAGCAGCAGTCGAGCGGGTGGCGGCGGGCGTCGACGATCCTGGCCCCCGGCAGGATCAGCCGGATCAGACCGACATGGGCCCAGTTGTTGGGCAGCTTGTCGATGAAGCGGGGCCTGTCCGTCTTGCGGTGGATCCGGGCGCGTTCGAGATATTCCTCGCCGAGCGCCCGCACCTCGTCCGGCCCGAGCGCCGCCAGCATTTCGGGATAGGCGCTCTCCCCTGACTTTCGGGTCCGTCCGCCCAGGCGCCTCGCCAGCGCGGGAATGTCGGGGAGCTCCATCGTTCCTTCCACCTCCGGGTGGCTGGCGAGGATCTGCTCGAGCAGCGTCGAGCCGGAGCGAGGCATTCCGAGGATGAAGATCGGGTCCGGCGCCGGGCAGCCCCAGCCTTCCCGCCCGGCGAAGAAGTCCGGGGTGAAGAGGGCGATCGAGCGATCCACGGCCCGGCTGGTCTCGTCCGGGTCGTAGCCGATGAGCGAGCGCCGGAGCCGGTTGCCCTCCGCATAATGGTGGAAGGCGCGCTCCGCCAAGCCGGCGTCGTCATTCGCCTTGCCGAGCGCGAAGTGGAGATGGAAATGGTCCTCGCGCGAAAGGCCCGGCGCCGACAGCGCCGCCGTCATCGCCTCGATATCGTCCGCTCCGAGCCGGACGGTCTTGAGGTTGGCGAGGCTCCACCAGGCTTCGCCCAGTGCTGGCGCCAGGCCGATCGCCCGGCGGTAGGCGGCGACGCCCTCGTCGAGCCGGCCGACGGTCTTGAGCACGTGCCCGTAGCTCATCCAGACCTTCGCCTGGTCGGGCAGCCGGTCGAGGACCTGCCGGTAGATATTGAGCGCCTCCTCGAATCCGCCGATCCGGCCGAGCGCGGCCGCCTTCAGATTCTGGTGCGAGGGATTTCCCGGCTGGTCGTCGAGCAGGGCGTCGAGAATCGCGATCGCCTCGGCGGGCCGGTTCTGGCGGTAGAGAATCGTGGCGAGGTTGGCCCGCGCGGCGGTGAAGCCGGGAGCGAGCTCGAGCGCGCGGCGCAGCAGGGTCTCGGAATCGGCGTAGCGGCCGAGCCGGCCCGCCAGCTCGGCCATCATCCGGATCGCCGCGATGTCGGTCGGCCTCTGCCTGAGATGGGACCGGAGCAGTCCCTCGGCGACGGCCAGCCGGCCCTCGACCAGGGCCAGGGCCGCCTCCATTAGCCGCGGGTCGCGGACGGCCTCGCCCAGCACCTCGTCGACGTTGGCGGAGGAGGTCGAAGCCGGGGCCATGGCCCGGTATAGAAGAAGGCCGCGAAGGATTGCACCCGTCCCTGTGCCGCCGCGGGACACGGCCCGGAGGCGCCGCTTCGCGCCCTTGCCGTCATGGTGAAGAGCGCGTTAACCCCGGCGCATGGACCGCCTGATTCCCGCCTCCGAAGACCTCAGGCTCTTCCTCCTGACCTTCGCCGGCGGGCTGGTCTTCTTCTCCACGTTCCTGGCCTGACAACTCCTCCCCGCGATTGCGCGGGGAGGGGACCGGCCGCGGGCCGGCGGAGGGGTTCTTTTCCAGCTTCCGAAGAACCCCTCCACCGCGCTTCGCCGCAGGGCGGCGCCAGCCCTCCGCCGCGGGAAGCCGTGATTTCATGCGACTATCCTCCCGGGCCGGCAGGCCCTGGATTTTTCGAGGCAAGGCGCAAAGGCGCAAAGGCGCGACGTGGAGAGCCTTTTTTCTACGTCGCGCCTTCGTGCCTTTGCGCCTTCTCTTGATATTGGCGGCAGAGGCGCGGGGGAATTGGGCGCAAGCGTTCGACCGAGATCCGGCCTCGGTGACGGCTAATCGCACGCCTTGTGGAGCTTCGACGCGAGCCAGGCCGCGCCTAGGCTGGAGACCGCGACCAGAAGCAGCGTCTCCTCGATCGACACGCCCAGTTGCACGAGCCCGGTGAGGATCATGGCGGCGAGCACCATTCCGCCCGAATTGACGATGTTGTTGGCCGCGACGGTCCGGGCCGTCTCGGATTTCGGGACGGTGGTGGTGAGGAAGGCATAGAGCGGGACGACGAACATTCCGCCCGAGACGGCGACCCCGAACAGATCGAACATCACCCATTCGGCCCGGCCGATGCGGACGAAGCTGTCGAGGTCGAGAAGCTCGGCGCCCTGCGCCGGCCAGGACAGCGTGTTCCAGTAGAGGTGGCAGATGAACAGCCCCATCGCGATCGCCGAGGCGGGCGAATAGACGGCGAGGACGCGGCCCTTCAGAAGCCGGTTGATCACCACCGATCCGACCGCGACCCCGACCGAGAAGATGGCGAGGAAGAGGGTCGCGACCTGCTCGTTGGCGTGGAAGACGTTCTTGACGAGCGGCGGGAACTGGGCGGCGAGAATCGCGCCCATCATCCAGAAGAAGCTGATCGCGGCGATGGCCAGGAACAGCCGCGGTATGTGCATCGTCGCGTTGACCAGCCGGATCGAGGCCCGGATGATGTGCCAGTCCATCTTGAGCGGCGGAGCGTCGGTCTCGGGCGGCGCGGGCGGCACCTGCTGGCCGGCGATCCGGCCGATCGCGGCCACGGCCAGCACGCCGACGGCGGCGACGTCGGGCTTGACCAGCCCGCCCGCGATCGTCCCCATCAGGATCGCGACATAGGTCCCGGCCTCGACCAGCCCGGTTCCTCCGAGCACCTCGTCCTTGCCGAGATGCTGCGGCAGCACCGCATATTTGATCGGCCCGAAGAAGCTCGAATGGATCCCCATCGCGAACAGGGCCGAGAGCATCAGCGGGATGTTGTGGAGGAGGAGGCCGGCCGCCCCGAAGACCATGATGGCGATCTCGGCCGACTTGACGAAGCGGATGATTCGGGCCTTGTCCATCGAGTCGGCGAGCTGGCCCGCCAGCGCCGAGAAGAGGAAGAAGGGGAGGATGAAGACGGCGCCCGATATGGCGTTGAACGTCGCCTCCTTGGTCGGGTCGGAATAGACGTAATAGGTGACCAGGATCACCATCGACGTCTTGAACAGATTGTCGTTGAAGGCTCCCAGGAACTGGGTGACGAACAGCGGCAGGAAGCGCCGCTTGGACAGGAGATGGAGCGAATCCTGCACGGCGCTCAGGCGCTGGCGGCTTGGGAGCGGACGAACATGCGCGGGCGGTCATAGCCGCTGTGGCGCTCGGGTCAAACGTTCAGCGGCTCAATGCCGCGCCCCCGCGTCATCCGGCGCGAGCCGGGGCCTCGTCGACACCCGCCCATTCTTCGTCCGCAGGCCCCCTTTCGCCCGAATGACGCGGTGCGTTCACACGCGCGTCCCGAGCGGCTAGGGACGAAGGCCGCGATGCTGACCCTGCCCAACCTCCTCACCCTGTCGCGGATCCTCGCCGTTCCGATCCTCGTCTATCTGCTCTGGAAGCCGAGCTGGTACGATTACGCCATCACCTTCGGCCTCTACTGCATGGTCGGGATCACCGATTATTTCGACGGCTACCTCGCCCGCGCCCAGGGCACGGTGTCGAGGCTCGGAATCTTCCTCGACCCCATCGCCGACAAGATCATGGTGGTCGGAGTCATCGTCATGCTCGTCTCGACCCGCCAGCCCCACGCCGAGCCCGTCATCCACGGCTTCCACATCGTCCCGGCGCTGATCATCCTGCTTCGCGAGATCGCCGTCTCCGGGCTTCGCGAGTTCCTCGCCGGCCTGCAGGTCTCGCTCCCGGTCAGCCGACTGGCCAAGTGGAAGACGGCGCTTCAGCTGGTCGCCCTGGGGGCGCTCATCCTCGGGGGCTCGGTGCCGCAATGGCCGTGGGTCCACTGGGTCGGTCTCGCGAGCCTGTGGGCCGCGGCGACTTTGACCCTGGTGACGGGGTGGGACTATCTGCGCGTCGGCCTGAAGCACATGGATTGAGAGCCCGCGCCGGCCCGCCGCGTCGCAGGCCGGGCTGGTCGTCCCCTGCGGCCCGCCGGCGCTGGTCAGCCGCGACAGCGCGTCGTAGCCGAAGGTCAGCGCGTTGCCGGTCTGCGAGGCCCCCGTCATCCGCGACAGCGCATCGTAGGTATAGGCGACGTCGGGCTCGCTCCCGGGCAGGTCCTTGGCGATCAGGCGGTTGAGGGCGTCGTAGCTCATCCCGATGCCGTTGCCGTCGCGAAGCCGGCGCGAGACGACGTTGGAGCCGGAATCGTAGGTCAGCTCCTCATAGTCGCTCGTCGAGCTGGTGGCGGCGCCCTTGGTCGAGACGGGGAGGAACGTCTTCGCCAGCCGGCCGTGCCCGTCATATTCGTAGGTCGTCCTGTTGCCCTCGCCGTCGGTGATCGTCGCGAGCTTGCCGTTCGAGGTGTAGGTCGCGGTCCAGTCGGCGGCCTGGATCGAGGTGCCGTAGGCGCTCTGCAGCTGGGTCTGCTGGCCGGCGGAGTCGAACACGCATCAAAGAGCTTTAGACGGGCATTTAACTACCAAGCAGGACTTCAACTCTGAACGCCCCCACTACGTCGTCATCTACCTCAATACTTATTGCGCTACTTTGCCCAACTATTGTTATTCCATGAAAGCGGTTTAATATTTCTCCAGACGGTTGCCCAACAAACCATCGCTGCTTTAATTCCAGAAAATTAACGTTATCTGAGATAAGCTGCCTCCAGTCCGCTATTTCCTGATAAGTAGCTTCCTGAAGGATTGGTACTATATCGAGATCAAGATAACCTCCTCTGTCATGGAGCGACAGTTTAATAATACGATCATCGCATACCAAACCTATTGCTTCCACGAGTACGTTATTAGCATTATCACTAGTATGGGTAGCAATACGAATTTCATGGCTTCGTAGTATTGCTTCTATTATTTCTTGGTAGGGCATTGCGGACTCACGTGTATCGATTCCGGCCGATTTAAGCTAAACGTATTGGCGGGAATGTCTATCCTAGCGAGGCCAGCGTCACCTACTCGGTAGCTAATCCGACTTGGTATTGACGTAAGCCCGCGGTCAACAAATGGATTCGGAATGATCATAAAATCATTCACCGACTTATGAAGAAACAAAAAATAAGTGACAGCTACCTTATTATCTCCATAAATAGTAGAAAGTACGGTTCTTCCTTGCAGTCCGTAAGGCGGTAGGCCTAGTGGTGCTCCAGTGACTCCGAAGTGCTTGAACGGGCTTTCACCGGCGAGCGTAGAAATCCTCCCGCATATCTCGATGTCGTCATTTATAGGTGTCGGCTCAAGCTGCCCATCGTTCGAGGAAGGTCCGTTGAACGCCGCGCCTCCGTCCATGACCATTCTTCCAAGGAATCCTCTAGCTGCCCAGTCGCAGCCGTAAAAGGTTGACCATGCTTCAGGCTTGACGTGATCGGTACCCAGGTCGTTGCCCTTCGCATCGAAGACATGCATGCTCCAATTCAGCACTGAGCAAAGGCCCGTGGGATCTCGTGCATTGGCCGGGTCCCCTCCCACATAGGCGTACATGTTCATTCCGCCGCCATAACCGATCGGGTCGGTCTGCAGGAACCGGCCGAGAGAGGGCGAATAGATCCTCGCCTTGTAGTAATACATTCCGAGCTCCGGCAGCCAGGTCTGGCCCGTGTACTGGAACCGGCCCGTGTTGGTGGATTTGGGGAGGCCGTATTCGTCGTAGGCGTTGGTCGAGAGCGTCGTCCCGGAGCTGTTGCTCGTCGCGATGACGCTTCCGCGCTCGTCGGAGTGGAGGAAGCGCCGGTCGTTGGTGCCGCTGCCTTCGTACCAGACCAAAGGCTCGTCGTCGCCCGGGCCGTGGACGTAGCGGCGGAGCATGGCGTTGGAGCCGTTATATTCGGCGATCAGGTCCTGGCCGTCATAGGCGAACCGGGTGGTTCACGGAGTCCCGCCGGAGGTCTGGTAGAGCCGCAGCATCGGATCGTAGGCCAGCGCGATGCCGCCCGAGGCGGAGGTGAGCAGGTTCTCCGAGCTGTAGGCGTAGGTCGCCGAACCCGCCGAAGTGAGGTTGCCCTTGGCGTCGTAGGTCGGGGTGACCGAGCCCGAGGAGATATACTGGTTGAGCCCGTTCGAGCCGTAGTTGCGGGTCAGGTTGTAATGATCGGTCCAGGCGTAGCTGTCGTTCGAGCGGGTCGAGGTCGCGATCTGCGAGGCCGGGTTGTAGGTGAAGCTTTGGCTGAGATCGGAGCCGGTGCCGGCGAGGTCCTCCGCCAGCGACGACAGCCTCGAGACGGCGTCATAGGCGTAGCTCTTCACCGTGCCGTTGCCTCGGGTCAGGCTCGTGCGGCGGCCGAGATCGTCATAAGCATAGGTGGCGAGCAGGCCGACGCCCGAGGTCGCTCCGTTCTCGCGGATCTTCCAGGTCTCGCCGGTCACCAGATAGTCCTGGTCGACGTAGAAGCCGTCGGCATGGGTGAGGCGGATGCGGCGGCCGGCCGCGTCGTAGGCGGAGGTCGTGGTGCCCTGAGGCCCGCCGGCGCTCGTCATGCGCGACAGCGCGTCGTAGCCGAACGTCAGCGCGTTGCCGGTCTGCGAGGCGCCGGTCATCCGCGACAGCGCATCGTAGGCATAGGTCACG
>DASTLX010000030.1:0-45118 GCA_035714565.1 Allosphingosinicella sp. | reverse complement strand
GCTCAGGCGGAGAGGGTCTTGCGGCCCCGCGCCCGGCGCGCGGCCAGAACCTTGCGGCCGCCGACGGTCGCCGTCCGGGCCCGGAAGCCGTGCCGGCGCTTGCGCACGAGGTTGCTCGGCTGGAAGGTGCGCTTCATCGCTCGATCCTTGAAATCTGGAATTAAAAGGGCCGCCCTCGCGAGAGCGGCCTTGGTCGGCGGTCCGGTTAGGCAAATCGTCCGCGAAAGTCAATTGCCCCATGCCCGCCACGGCCTCCTGCTCGGCCTTGAGCCGCTCCTGCCGCCGCCTGGCGCTGCCCCGCCTCAGCCCCCAATCGGTCCAGTCGCCTTTCTTCGGGTGGCGGCGCTTGAACCTGACGTAATAGCGCTTCGCCCAGGCGCTGTACCTCAGCACCAGCGAAAGCCCGGCGGCGAGCACGATGATCCCGCCGGGACCGGGGATCGGCCCGACCAGCGGCGTCAACCCGATCAGGATGAAGCCGAGCACGACCAGCGCGCTTCGCACCGCCGGATAGTTCGTCAGGTGCCGCCAGTCGATTCTGCCCATGGCGCCAATGTGGTATAGCTGTGTTAGCCGCGCAAGACGCCCGGTCAGCCCATGTCGAACTCGCTGCTGGTCACCTCGCCCAATGCGCCGTTCATTCCGGGGAGGGTGCTGAAGCAGAGTTGCGGCCGGCCCGGCTGGACTCCGAAATGATCCAGCGTGTCGTCGCTGAGCTCGGCCAGCGCCTGGGCGTTGGACTCTCCGGTGAGCTTGTCGACCTCCGCGCGCGCGCCCTCCCGAGTGTTGGAATTGACCATGTAGAAGCCGTTGGTGCCCCCGAAGCAGGCCATCACCATATATCCGCTCATCCGTGCCTCCCTTGGCCGCGCGAGACGCTCCTAGAGCGCCGTTTCTTCCAGCCTGCTGAACGCGACCTCCCCGGTCGAGATTTGCATCTGCCGATAGAGCCAGGCGTTGCCGCGCCGCACCTCGTGCTGCTCGAGGATCTCGTCGGTAACCGGCGCGAGCGCGTGGGCGTTGTTGAGGCCGGTCCGGCGATTGACCTCGCCGCATGCGTCGTCGGGGCGGTCCAGGCCGACCATGTAGAAGCTGGCGCTGTCCAGATGCTCCACCATCACCAGATATCCGCTCATTCGTCCCTCCCGGGTTCGATCCTGCGGATTTCAGCGCGGTCCGCCGGGCACCGTTCGGCCTTATTGGGAGCGGCGTCAAATCCGCGCTCCCCGAATTGCGGAAAGCGTTGACTATCGCGCGCCCATACCCTGAAAAGGCGAAGCGGAGGATATGCATTCATGGTCGCGCATGTCGCCACGGTGGCGTTCCTGGGGCTCGAGGCGCGGGCCGTCGAGGTTCAGGTCCAGATCTCGGCGGGCCTGCCCAGGTTCCTCGTCGTCGGGCTGCCGGACAAGGCCGTGGCGGAGAGCCGCGAGCGGGTCCACGCCGCCCTGGCCGCGATCGGTCTGGCCTTGCCCCCGAAGCGGATCACGGTGAACCTGTCGCCGGCCGACCTTCCCAAGGAGGGCTCGCATTACGACCTTCCGATCGCGCTCGGAATGCTCGCCGCCCTCGGCGCGATCGATACCGAGACCCTGGCCGGCTACGTCGCCGTCGGCGAGCTCGGGCTGGACGGGCGCATCCAGCCGTCGCCCGGAGTGCTGCTCGCCGCGATGAACGCCTCGGCGCGGAGCCTGGGCCTGGTCTGTCCGGCCGCCCAGGGCCCGGAAGCGGCCTGGGCGGGAGACGTCGAGATCGTCGCCGCGCCCGACCTCGTCGCCCTCCTCAACCATTTCCGCGGCAGCGCCATCCTCTCGCCGCCCCGGCCCGGCGAAGCGGAGCCGCCCGGCTCCGGCCCCGATCTCGCCCAGGTGAAGGGGCAGGAAACCGCCAAGCGCGCGCTCGAGATCGCCGCCGCGGGCGGCCACAACCTGCTCATGGTGGGCCCGCCGGGCGCCGGCAAGTCGCTGCTCGCCGCCTGCCTTCCGGGCATCCTTCCGGAGCTGACCCCGGCCGAGGCGCTCGGTATTATGTAGCAAACGCACCAAGGCGATGACAGAGGCAACCGGCCTCGGTTACAGACGCCATCATATACGGTGCGGTGCGAAACATAATGCCGAGCGCTCAGGAGGCGCTTAGCATGTGTGGCAATGGCTAACAGCTACGGCGCTGGCGCTAGGTGGCCCTATTTCCCCCGAACGCGTGGACTATCAGACACTCTGGGCCCAAGTCATCGACGTTGGCGCGAATGAAGCCTTCCTGCATTTGCCCGCCCGTGCCGATGGTGAATGCGCGGTCGGTCCGATGCCACTCTTCGTCCTGATCAGCCCGATAGAATACCGAGGCGACCACGATTGGCATCATCCTATCCCCCTCCGCATTCTTTTCCCAAGGAATGACATTTTTCTCACGATTGGCAGTGCGTGCGAAAACGACGTCCTCGCCGGGCATGACAACCGCCGCCGTCGCAATAGCGGGCGGCTCCCATTTTGCCCACCACGACCCCTTAATGTCAGGCCCGCCCTTGGACTGAAAATCCAACCAACACTTCAGCTCGAAGTTTCGAGCAATGGTTTCCCCGTGATTGTGACAGATAACGTCATAGTCGAAGCTATAGCCCGCCGTGCTGAGCCAGACTCTTTTCGCGACAACTTTAATGGACACCCATGGGCGCGCATGAGCCAAGCTGTCTTTCCCGGCACGAGCCCCATCCCTCGCATAGAAGGCGGCAGCGGCAGCGGCGAGCAGCGTGAGAAATCCGCCGATAGTGCCGTAAACCCCCATCCACGCCATTTGATAGGCGAGCCACGCTTGCGCTTGGGACGCATCCGCCGCACGCGCTTGTTGGATGAGATCATTGCTTTGGAGTGCGTGATCTTCAGTCTCTTTGGCGCAGCGTTCACGCTCACGCGCGGCCTCCCGGCTGTCCCGAATGGTCGAGAGAACCGATGGCTGGCAGCTACTTCCGCCTGCTTGGTAGTTTGGATCGCGGCCTTCTGTGTGCTGGTAACTAGGCAGGTCTGGCTGCCCTGGTCGTAGCACGCCATAGAGAATGGGCGACCCTACAGCCGCTATTCCAAGCGTAAGGAGGATGCCCCAATTGCGCTTAAGCATTGGACGAGGAATACGGCGGTAAACTTGCCCCGCGCAAGCTTGTTACGGATATTCGGTTCCGTTTCCGTCACCCCGATTGCCGCCAGCTTCTCGACTAGCTGGTTATAGGACACCCCCCGGCGCTTTAGCTCCGCCTTGAGGAGCCCCTTGACCTTCGCTTCCCATTCCGTATCGGCCATTTGCCACTCCATTCGTCGCAAATGCCATCATACACGATACGTTTGCCCTTGCACAAGAGGCATCATTGCCACTATATTCGATGCATAAGCACTGGATACGATGGCAATGCAACACTTTCTCCTTTCCGCCAAAGCCCGCACTCTCAGCCTGAAGACCGTCTTCAGGATGGGCGAGGACAAGGCTTATGAGACCTTCAAGGCCATGCGTTGGGCTGAGACCGAGGGCGAGGCCGTTTGCCCGCGCTGCGGCTGTGTCGAGACGTACGACATTGCCACTCGCCGCCGGTTCAAATGCGTTGCCTGCCTCCACCAGTTCAGCGTCACCAGCGGGACGATTTTCGCCAGCCGGAAGCTGAGCTTCACGGATCTACTCGCGGCCATCGTCATCTTCGTGAACGGCGCTAAGGGCGTGTCGGCGCTTCAAGTCAGCCGCGACCTGGACGTGCAGTACAAGACGGCCTTCGTCCTCAGCCACAAGCTTCGCGAGGCGATGGCCCGCGAGCAAATGGGCGTGAAGCTGGACGGCATTGTCGAGATCGACGGCGGATACTTCGGCGGCCACGTGAAGCCTGAAAACCGCAAAGAGGACCGCAAGGACCGCCGCCTGAAGGCGAATAGCTCCGGCAAGCGCCAGTGCGTTGTCATCATGCGCGAGCGCGGCGGCCGATCGCTCCCCTTCGTTGTTCGTACGGAAGGCGATGCCTGCCCGATGGTTCGCGACCACGTTGGAACGCTGGCGACGATCTACGCCGACGAAGGCACCGGCTGGGACCAGCTTCACGCGGGCTGGGATACGCGCCGCGTGAACCACTCCGTTGCGTTCATGGACGAGGGCGTTTGCACCAATCAGGCGGAAAGCTATTTCAGCCGCCTTCGTCGCGCCGAGATCGGAACGCACCACCACATCGCCGGGCCGTACCTTCAGGCCTATGCGAACGAAATGTCATGGCGCGAGGATCACCGCCGGGTTTCCAACGGCCATCAGGCGGCGCTGGTGACGAGCGCCGCGATGCACTCCGGTGTCAGCCGCGCATGGGCCGGATACTGGCAGCGAGCCGCTTAGAGGTTGGCCTTAATCTGCTCTTTCAACATTGCAGTCGTAAGCGCTTCCATAGGCTGAAGCGCGGCGCGAATGTCGCTCGATGCTTTGATATGGTCGTCGGCAAAGCGGAGCGCCTGATAATAGGGCGTCCGGTCGGCGATGACCTGCTGCATGATGGAATTTTTGGACGGCAGGAGCTGCCCGTATTTGACCTGAAGGATCATGTACGACGCCGCCCGCGACGTGCGTCCGTTTCCGTTCTGGAAGGGATGAATCCAGTTCAGCCGCCACATGACGAAGGCGGCTAGGTGGACTAGGTCCCCCGTGTCCCAGTTCGCGTTCACGTAATCGCACATGCCGGCCATGTGCGCCGGAACCTCAAACCAGGGCGGCGGGATGTGGGGGGAGTTGGTAAGATGAACCGGCCCCTGCCGGTACTCTCCCGGCTCCTTCAAGAGCCTGTGCATGGCGACGGAATGGAGCCGCTTCACCATGTCCTCGGAAAAAGAAAAACGGGAGCCCGCCACGCAAGCTCCCGTTACCATGTTGTCCGTCAGCTCTTGCAGCCGATAGACGTTGACCTGCTTTTGAAACAGTCGTTCGAGGTTGGTCTCGGACATCCGGCCCTATTAGGCCGATGCACGTTCCTCTGCCAGCATGATCGTACGTGTCGCCTTCATGGTGTCCACGTTAATACGATCATCGGTGAGATGTCCGTTCGCCGCCGCCAGAGCAATGCGATTTTCCTCGATTTCCTCCGGCGAAAGCTGAACCGAACGGGCCTGCTCAAGCAGCTCCTTCAGCTCTTCGTCCATTGGTGCGGCTCCTTCCGTCGACGGCAAACTGAACGAATCCCCCTCGTCAACGTTCCTGCCGTCTTGCGACTCACTATCATAAACCGGAACAGTTGACAAACGATTTGTCATCGTCGCCGATACAAACGTCATCAAATCTGCTACGCCGTTCCGATAGAACATAAGCTCTACGGCTGAACCTAAGCAAAACGCAATATCCGAATTCCGCAATATGCGAAGTGGATTTCCCTGTGGCTGTTCCGCCACAGGCAACCGAAATAGCCCTATATCCACAAGTTACACACTCATTGCGCAGGCTCCGGCTGGCGCATTGCACGGAAATGATTTGTGGGATCGCCATTGGCTGTGACTCCGGCAGCTCTGGATCACTCCTATACCGGACCAAAATGCTAGCGCGGGCACCGACTTTTCAAAACCGGTGTAGACTCTGCGCAAAACTGAGGTAACGAATGGAAACCGTCGCACCGCACCACGGGCGGCGGAGGGGCTGGGTCGTGCTACCCGGCACGGGAGAGCCCAGCCCCTACCACCCTTGCCCGCTGACAGGCTTCCGCGTATCCAACATCCGCGCTCTCGATCTTAGTCGTGAGGGAGCGCCCGCCTTCGGGCGCGTGGACACAGGCTCCGGCTTCGGTCGGGTGGCCTGCGGATAAAATACCCTTCGGGGGAAGAAGCAGGGCGCGGTTCCCTGTGTCCTCGCGCGACTAACCGCCCGGCTCGCGGCTGGGCGGTGGAAGGCGGCTGAGGCACAGGGGAAGCCGCATGTCCAAGCCCACACGTTCGGAACTCGCACTCGTTGCCCTGTCTTGGGCGATGCTCGCTTTCACGCTTCTGGCGGTCTTCAGAACCCGGTCCTGATACCACGGCAGGACCGGCGGCCCCGCCATGGCTTCCGGCGGGGCGGGGGCCGGAGCGACGAACACAGGCGCTCCGGCCCCCTATTCTTTCGGCAACAGGCGCTGCTCCTCGGCTCTGGCAACCTGCCAAAGTTGGTACGTGCCCGGCCCTTCCTCCGATACGACCCGCCCCTTCTCCCGCTGGTCCCGTAGGGCCACTGAGACGCGCTTCGTCATGACCCGGAGCATCCGGACGTCTTCCGTATCCATGGCGCGCTCTAGGAGCATCTGAGCGGCGATTTCCCGGCTTGTCAGGGGCTCGCGGGACTGGCGAAGGATCGACAGCACCAGCCGCGCCATTTGGCCGCGCTTGCTCCAATCGTCGGGAGGCCGGAACGCCTTGGGCCGGATCGCCTCAACCTCCATATCCGGCGCGACGATCCGGAGCGTGCCATCAATATGCTCCAACTGGCGGACCAACTCGCGGAGGCGTTCGTGGGTAGCGGTTATCTCTCCCGCCAGCTCTGCCCGTTTTGCGACTAGGCCCGTCACCATGTAATCAGTCATGGCACTATATGCCATCATCGACGGTGATAAAGGTAGTCAGCCCTTGGTGCGTTTGCTACATAATACCGGAGGCGCTCGAAGTGTCGATGATCGCCAGCGTCGCCGGCGCCCTCTCCGGCGGACGCCTGATCCGGACCCGGCCCTACCGGGCGCCGCACCACAGCGCGTCGATGGTCTCGCTGGTCGGCGGCGGCCTGCGCGTCCGTCCCGGCGAGGTCAGCCTCGCCCATCTCGGCATCTTGTTCCTCGACGAGCTTCCGGAATTCCAGCGCTCCGCCCTCGATTCGCTGCGCCAGCCGCTCGAGACCGGAACGGTCAGCGTCGCCCGCGCCAACGCCCACGTCACATTCCCGGCGCGGGTCCAGCTCGTCGCGGCGATGAATCCGTGCCGCTGCGGGCATCTCGGCGACCCGGCGCTCGCCTGCTCGCGCGCCCCGCGGTGCGCGGCCGACTATCAGGCCCGGGTGTCCGGGCCCCTGCTCGATCGGATCGACCTCCACGTCGACGTCCAGGCCGTCGCCGCCTCCGACCTCGTCCTCCCGCCGCCCTCGGAAGGCTCGGCCGAGGTCGGCCGGCGGGTCGCCGCGGCCCGCGCCGTCCAGACCGCCCGCTACGCAGGGGAGGGGATCCGGACCAACGCCGAGGTCGACGGCGAGCGCCTCGACGCCGTCGCCAGCCCCGACGAGCCCGGCCGCCGCCTCCTCGCCCAGGCCGCCGAAGCGATGCGCCTCTCCGCCCGCGGCTTCCACCGGGTGATGCGGGTGGCGCGCACGGTCGCCGACCTGGCCGGGAGCGAGGACGTCCGCCGCATCCACGTCGCCGAGGCGCTCAGCTACCGAAGGCAGGCGCCGAGGAATTGAGCCGATTGTTTATTGGCGCGAGGCCCTCCATGCTGGCTGCCGGCCCGTCATGACGCTCACGCGAGCGGTCCGCGAAGGGGAGGCTGGGAATGAATATTCCGATTCAGATGGCGGTGGCCTTGTTGGCGTCGTCGGCGGTCGCCCCATCCTCGTCGACGGGAGGATGGGAGCTCGATCCGGCCGGGAAGATGACCTGGGGCACCCCCGGAAAGCCGTCCTACCGGCTCGACTGCACCGGACCCGAGCTGGTCGTCACTCAATTCGGCGTGACCAAGCTCGTCGATGTCCAGCGCAACCAGCCGGTCGGCGACAGCGAAGGTACGACCTTGCCGGAAGGCGCGTCGGTCATGGCCTTGGCCACCGACAAGACCGAACCCGACATGGTTCCGGCCTCCGCCGTGCGGAGCGCCGGCCCCGGCTGGGACATGACCATAAGGCTGGCGAAGGATGATCCCGCCTTCCTCAGCCTCCCGCGAGCGGGAATGATGTCGCTCTTCACCACCGGCTTCACCATCGCCGTGCAGCTGGGCAAGGCCGATCGCAAGCTGCTCGCGGCTTTTGTGAGCCAGTGCCGCGGGAAGTGACTCCCGCCTCGGCGTGACGGTTGCCGCCTCCGCAACCCTGCGCTAGCAGGGCCGGGCGTGCCCCCGTGGCGGAATTGGTAGACGCGCTCGACTCAAAATCGAGTTCCGCAAGGAGTGCCGGTTCGACTCCGGCCGGGGGCACCATCACTAATTGACGACGTAGCCGAACAGCAGGCTGAAGCTCGAATTGGCCGCCATCGCGCCTTTCGGGCGGATGCGGATCCGGTTCACCAGCGGGTCGGCGCCGGCGCTGTTGGGAGTCGGCACGTAGGTCCAGGTCGCGCCGCCGTCGCTCGAGAAATCGATGTCGTCGGTCGTGCTGGCCAGGCTGGTGAACGTGTAGGTGAGGCCCGACGCGGTGGCGCCGTTCTGGAAGCGCAGCGGGCCGCCGCTCGATCCCGAGATGTTGCCGACGAAGAGCGACAGCCTGGCCGGCGTCGGATCGATGACGAGCAGGCTGTCCGCCGTGGCGGCGAACGGATTGGGGTTGGTGATGCTGACCGTGTAATGGACGCGGGCGCCGGGGATCAGCTTCGGGTTGACGGCGCCGTTATACGGATCGGCCCCGGCCTGGCTCGTCTTCGCGACGGTGAACGGGGCGGGCGTTATCACCGAGAAGGCCGCGCTCGCCGTCGGAGTGGTGGCGGTGCCGAAGACGGCCCGGGCGCTGTTGGTGTAGGTCCCCGCGGTCGACGGCATCTGGACGGTGTATATCAGCCTGACGGTGCCGCCCGCGGCGATCAGGTAGGATTGGTCCTGGCGGCCGGTGAAGGTGAGGGTTCCGGTGGCGTTGGCCGCCGGCACGCTGCTCGAATTGGCCGCGGTGACGTTGCTCGCGGAGTCGAGCGCCAGGAACTTAGCGCCGGCCGGGAGGGTGTCGACGAATTGCGAGATCCGGCTCGCATAAGCCGAGGGGTTGGTGACCGTAACCGTATATTTTACCGTCGCAGCCGACCCCGCGATCGCGCTCGAAATGTCGGAGCTCTTGCTGATCGTGAACGGATTGGTGGCGCCCGGGAAGGCGATGCTGATGCTTCCCGACCCGTCGTAATTGCCGGTATATTTCAGCGCGTTGCCCGAGGTCATCGTGGCGTAGGGCCGGGCCGTCGTCGAGGCTCCGGCGCATTGGTACTCGAAGAAGTAGCGCACGTCGGCGAAATAGCCGTTGCCGGACTGTTTCTGGGTCTGGCGGAAATAGATCTTGTTGAGCGTGCCGACGGTGATGGGAGCGATGTTGCTCGCCCGGATCTCGGTCCCGACCAGCCGGAAGCAGACGGCGTCGAACAGCTGGCTTCCCGAAGGCTGGAGGATGAACTCGTCGCCGACGTCGGTTCCGCCGAAATCGTAGGAAGCGTCGAAATAGATGGTCTGGCCGACCACCGCTCCGGGGCCGAGGGTCGAGGAGAGGACGTTGCCGCCCGCATTGGCGCTGATCGAGCTGATCGTGCTCAAGCCGACGCTCCTGGAGACGGCGGCCGCCGTCGACGCGATCGAGATCGTCGACGTGACGGTGGACACGCTGCAGCCGTAGCGGACGAACCAATAGACTCCGGTGCTTTGGCCGGGCCCGAGGGAGCCGACCGACTGGGACGGCGTCTGGCCGAGCGAGAAATTGCCGGTGATGCCGCTGATCGTCGCGACGATGTTGTTGACCGTCGTCGCCCCGCCGTTGGTGATCACTCCGCCGATATAGATGGCGCGAGGGCCGGCGGCGGTGCAATTGTTGCTGTCGATCGGCATCGAGTGGACGTTCGTCGCCGGATCGCCGGTGCGCAGCTGGAAGGTCAGCTGCGCCTCGGCCGGCGAGGCGAACGCGATCGCGGCGAGCGCGAGCAGGCAGAGGCGAAGGAGCCAGGCCATCACCGGCCGCCCAGCCCCAGCGACTGCAGGCTCAGCTGGTCGAACTTGAAGCGCATCGTCACATAGGGCCCGCTGCGCGTGTAGCGGGCTTCCTCGAAGTCGCGGTCGTGGAAGCCGGCGAAGTTCCAGCCGACCGAGACCCAGCCGTTCTCGAACGGGGTGAAGCCGAGGCTCGGCCCGGCCGACCAGGCGAGGCCGTCGCCGCCGAGGCCGCCGCGCACGGTGCCGGCGAAGCCGACGTCGATCGTGTCGCCGAGGTCGAAGCGGAAATCGGCGCCGACGAGGTTGCTCCAGCCGCCTATATCCTGGTCGCCGAATTTCTCCGAGACGTAGCGCGAGCCCCAGAAGACCGAGATTTCGGAGCGGCCGTCGGTGCGGTTGACCGAAAGCGCGTTGACGAGCCGGCGCGAGCGGGCGTCGCCGCTGATGTTGAGCGGGATCCCGATCGGCCCCGGCTGGCCGGCGACGGCGCCGGTCACCCGGTCCTCGCGGAGCTCGAGTTTCTCGAGCCACGACCAGCGGCTTCCGGCCGGGCGGTGGGCCCAGCTCAGCTGGAAATTGGCGGTCCGGGTCTCGGCGCCGTTCGGGCCCTTGGCGACGAACCAATTGAGGGCTCCGCCGACCGCCTCGCCCTCGCCGAGCTGGCGCAGCGCCGCCGCCGTGACTCCATAGCGGTCGCCCTGGTCGCCGGCGCGATATTCGGCCCGGCCGGTGACGCTCCAGCGGTCCGCGCGGTAGGTCGCGCCGGCGGTCAGCGCCGTGAAATCCTCGGTGATCGTGCCCGCCGAGCCGCCGACGAAGCCGCCGCTGGCGACCGGGTGGAGCGGGTTGAGGACCCGGGCCGGGTCGATCCCGCCGAGGGTCTTGTTGGCGTCGATCGAGGCGTCGACCGACCAATGCTCGTCGAGCGCCACCGACTGGGAGAGGCCGAAGGCGGCGAAGCTGCGCGGGCCGTATTCGGCGATGTCCTGGACATTGCCGCTGAGCGCGATCCGGGCGCCGGCCCAGGGCTGGACGTCGAAGCCGAGGCGCGCGGTGCGCGAGTCGACGCTCTCGCCGTCGGCGATCTCGTAGGCGCCGACGAGCTGGATGTCGCTCCTGACGGCGTAGCGGGCGCTGATCCGGTGGCGGGCCGGGAAGTCGACGCTCTCGCTGTCGCCGAGCGGAATCTCGGTCTGTCCGTCCAGCTCCAGCTTGTTGTCGAGCAGGCGCTTGGTCGCGCCGAAATTGAGCAGGGTCGAGCGGGCGGTGCGGCCGTCGGCGAGCCGGTCGTCGGCGAAGGTGAGGCCGGCGCGGGCGGAGAAGTCCGGCCGGCGATATTCGACGAGGGTGCGGGCGGCGATGCGGCGGGCGTCGCTGCCGAGATAGTCCTCGTGCCACGCGCTTCCGAGCAGCGACCAAGTGTCGCCGAGTCGGGCTCGGGCGTCGAGGCCGAACTTGCGGGTGCCGTTCTCGCCGGCATTGGTCTGGCCGAGGCCGAAGCCGGCTTCGCGTTCGCGCGCATAAGCGAGCAGGTCGAGCCTGGAGCCGTGATGCTCGGCCTCGACCTGCCAGGCGGTGGCGGTGCCGGCCGACGGCGCCGCCGGGCCGGCCTTGCTTTCATGGTCGCTGACCGCGACCTCGGCCCGGATCTCGGTGGAGAGGTCGGGGCGGTAGCGGACGTCGGCGCCGGCGAGGCGGGTTCGCGCCGTGCCGTCGGAATCGCTGATCGCGGTGGCGGCGACCTGGATCTTGCGGTCCTTGCTGCGCCAGCTCGCGCGGCCGCCGGCATTGACCGTGCGGCCGGCGATTCCGTCCACCTCGTAGTCGGCGACGACGAACTGCGGGTCGAGAGCGGAGCTCCTGCTGAGGATCGGTTCCCGGAAGCGAAGCGTGCCCGCCTGATAGTCGATGTCGTAGTCGACATGGCGCGACAGCAGCCGGCGCTCCACGATCCGGTCCGAGCGGAGCCGGTCGCGGACCTCGATCCACACCCGCTCGCTGTTCGCGAGGAGGTTGCGCGCGCTCAGCGCATAGGGGCCGCTCAGGCCGTTGCCCTGCAATTCGTCGTGGCGGTGGCGGTTGGGGCTGTCGGCGGCGAAGGCCGTGGCCGAGACCCGGTCCGAGCGATATTCGGCTTTGACCCCGTTGAAGGCGCGGACGTAGCGGGCGAGCTCGGGCTCGTCGATACCTGTCTCGTAATCGCCGAACAGCGCGTAGAATTGCGGCCGCTCGAGCTTCAGATAGAGCTTGCGGACCGAGGCGGCGTCGAAGCGGCGCTCGCTGCGGTCGGCATAGACGGTGTAATAGGCGTCGGGATCTATGGCTCCGCCGAAGCGGGTCTCGTCCTCCTTCTTGTCGCTGTCGTAAGCGAGCGTCATCAGCCATTTACCGCGGACCCGGCCCTTGGCGTAGAGCGCGACCCGGCCGTCGACCAGGTCCTTGTCGTCCGCCTCGCCGAGATCCTCGACCTTGCCCTGCAGCCGGTTGTAGCCGACGGTCCCCTCGGCGAGGCCGACGATCGTCCAGGGCCGCTGGCCGGGGTCGAGCCAGGCTTCGATCCTCTGCTCGCGCTGGGCCTCGCCGTCGCGGAAGTTGAAGCGGAGGCTCACCGTTCCCGAGGCCGTCGTCGGCTCGAGCTCGATATAGGCGACGCCTTCCTCGCCCTGGACCCGCCAGAAGGGCCGGGCCCGCTCGAGCCCGGCGAGCTGGCGGGCCTGCTGCGCATCCGCCTCGACGGCGGGATAATAAGGCGCCGGCACCTCGAAGTCGCCGGTCAGGCCGTGGCGCACCGGCCGGCCGTCGCGGTCGGTGAGACGGACGGCGAGCACCGGCCGGCTGACCCCGTCCGCGACCAGGACCGACCGATTGCGAAGCAGCTCGGCGCGCATCGGGCTGGCGCCGTAGCGGACGGTGCGGCGAAGCGTCTCGGCGACGCTTCCGTCGGCGTTGCGCACCTCGGCGCTGAGCTCGGTCTGCCGGCCCTCGACCGGGATTCCGCGCCAGACGCTGACCGCGGCGGTCCCCGCCGGGTTCTTGTGGCTGCCCTCGAAGGCGATCGGGTCGACGGCCCGGCCGGCGGCGAACAGCTTCACGCTCTGCCCCGGAAGGTGCTTGATCGCCACCCGCACCATCGGCGCGCGCGGATTGTGCTCGGGCTCCGGAAACAGCCAGGCGATTCCGGGCTCCTGGCCGGCGAGCCAGTCGCGCTCGGCGCCGGCGGCGGCCGGATCGGTCATGGCGACCGGCCTGGGCCTGGCGGCCGCGGCCTGGCTCGCCCGCGGCGCGGATTCGACCAGCTTGAAGTCGACCCGCTTCAGGGCGCCGCCGCGGCCGTCGACGAAGCGGGAGAAGGCTCGGCCCGCCGAGCGGCTGTTGTGCGCGCAGTCGGCGGCGGCGCGGTCGGCGGGAAGGGTCATGTCGTCGAGCTGGACGACGTGGGTCCCGGGCATCACGCCCTCGAAATGATAGCGGCCGTCGCGGTCGGTGACGGCGTAGCTGCCGTCCTCGAGCATCACCCGGACGCCGGCCACTCCGGGGGCGGTCCTCGGGTCGGCGCCGCAACCGCCGTCGGTCACGCGGCCGAGGATCGTCATCCGTCCGGCGATCTCGTCGCGCCGGATCCGGACGGTGGCGTCGGCGACGTTGCTCGCAAGGCCCCCGGCGCCCACGGCCTGGGCCTGGTTGACGGCGTCGCCGGGCGCCGCGCCCGGCCTGACTTCGGCGGCGTAGCTGATCCGGCGGCTGGCCCCGGCAGGCAGGTTGGGCAGGGTCACCGTGAAGCTCGATCCGTCGGCGGCGATCTCCGCCGCGGCGGTCTGGTCGTCGACCAGAAGGGTCTTGGGCCGAAGGCGAAGCGCCGCGGGCAGAAGGTCGGTGACCTTGATGCTGCCGGTCGCGAGGCGGGCGTCCGGATTGCCGACCGTGATCGTGAACGCCACCGCCTCGCCCGGCGCCGCGTTTTCGCGCGAGGCCTGCTTGACGAGCTGTATCGGCGACCGCGGGCCGTCGACCGGGATGCTGATCCGGACCGGTTCGGGGCCGCTGACGGTGAACGGCCGGCCGTAGGACGCGTCGACGATGGTGAACGGCTTGCCCTTCGGCGTCCGCAGGCCCGCCATCTCTGCCGGACTGCGCACCGACGGGGCGGTGTGGCCCTGCGGCGGCTCGACCCGGAGGCGGTACACGCCCGGCCGGATCAGCGGGAAGCGATAGAGGCCGGGCGAGAAATCGTAGACGGTCCCGCGGCTGTCCGTGACCGTTCCGCCGGTGACGACCGTGCTCGGATAGGCCGAGGCGCCGTCGTCGCCGAACACATGGGCCGGCTGGCCGGTGGCTTCGTCGATCAGGGTGACCCGGGCGCCCGAGAGGACCTTGCCGTCGACGCTGTCGAAGACGAAGCCGAACGGGTCGGCCAGCACCTCGAGCGTCGCGGTCGCCGCGGTCGTGCGATGGTCGGCGCCGAGGCTCTCGATGGTCAGGTGGTCGCCGGGCTCGACGCTAAGGTGGCAATCGTCGACCGCGCCGGCGGGCGGGATCTGAGCGGTCTGGATGAAGCCGGCGAACTTGCCGGAATCGGCGGCGGTCTCGAAGACCGTCAGCGCCTGGCTGTCGCCGCTGGCGGCCCGGACGACGACGTCGATCGTCTCGACCGCGGCGGGGTCGTGGTTGCGCCCGCCGTCGTCGACCACGAATAGGAAGGGCTCGCCGGGCTGGATCTCGCTGACCTCGAACAGGGACGCGGGAGAGAGTTGCTGTCCGCTCCAGGCGGGTGCGAGCGCCGCCCGGGCCCCGTCGGGGCCGCACAAGGGCGCAGTGACCGGCACCGAAACGGAGGCCGAGTTGGACGCGAATCGATAGACGGACAGCGACAGCGGGAACGTCGTCGGGCCGACGCTGATGTCGACCCGGTTGGATTGCTGGCTGACCTTGCCGCCGGCCGCTTCCCACTCGATCGTCGCGACGTTCGATATGGTGCGGTGGCTCAGCACGCCCGCGGCGAGCGCGGGCGCGGGTGCGGCGAGCCAGAGCGCCGTCAGCAGGGCGAGCCAGATCGCCCCCAGAAATGGAGTGGTGCGTCCCATGGTGAGGGAGGGGAGGGGGCTCCGTGCCAGGGACACGTTGCCGCTCCTCCCCCCTTGCGCCTTAGTTCACGCTCACCCGGAAGACGAGCGTCCGGGTCACTCCGGCGGCGATGCCGCTGAGAGTGCCGCTGACGATGCCGTTGGTGTACGAGCCGCCGGAGCCGCCGTCGGGGTTGCAGGTGCTACCCGTCACCGTTCCGTTCAGGAGGATTCCGAACGCGGCGTCGTAGGTCGTCTCGTCCGGGACGTCGTCCGAGATGGTGACCCCGTCCGCCGTCGCGCTGCCCGAGGCGTTGGCCACGGCGATGCAATATTCGACGACGGCGCCGGGGATCATCTTGGGATCCGTGGTGCCGTTGAACGGGTCGCTGATCACCCGGCTCGTCTTGGTCGCGGTAAGCCTCGCCGCGAGGATGACGTAATCGTCCACCGCGAAATGCATGCCGTCGCGGGCGACGTTGCCGTTCGAGTCGGTATCGGCGAAGACGGTGTCCATCTCGTTCGTGTTGGCGCCGGGGGTCTGGGTGACCGTGGCGCCGAGCGAACCCGCGGCGGTGGCTTCGGCGGCGGTCGCCTTCAGGCGGACCCCGGCGGCGTCGCCGGTGGCCCGGCCGATCGGCACGTTGGCGACGATGAAGACCGTCCTGCTGGTGTCGGCCGCGACCTGGTCCAGATAGGACGCTTCCAGGTCGGTGCCCGGGTCGTAGCTGCCGTTGGTGTTGGTATCGACATAGATTTTGACGCCGCTGACGTCGAAATTGTCGGTCGCGCCGTGCGGAGCGGTCCCGCCGTCCAGCTGGCTCGCGGCGAGCGCGAAGTCGAGCGGAGCGTTGGAGGAGTTGCTGACGCTGAAGGTCGTCACCGCGGCCGTCTGCCCCGGAGTGACCGTGGTCGCGCTGTTGCCGGTCTCCGTCACCGTCAGGTTGACCTTGCGGTCGACGGTGAACTGGTTGCTGGCGGTCAGCTGGGCCTGGTCGATCCCGCCGATCTTGTAATCGAGGGTGACGCTGTTGGTGACGGTGGTCCCCGCGGTCGTCCCCGCCGCAAAGGCGGGGGAGGCCGCAACGGCCGTCGCCGCCAGCACGCTGGCGGAGGCGAGCAATCGCATGTTTCTGGTCATCTCTGGTCCAATCGTGTTTGCGTGGGCGCCGAAATCCCCCCCCGCCGGCGCCCGGATGCGGGTTAGGAAATTATTCGACCACGCCCCGGAAGCTGAGCTCCCCGCCGCCGCCCGCGGCGATCGGCCGGCCGAGCGACCAGCGGATGTGGGTGACGTCGGCCGCAACCGCCGGGCGGCTGGTGCCGTCCGCGTTGACGACCTTGAGGGACGCCAGCGTCCCCCAGCTCTTGCCGCCGTCGACGGAGACGGAAGCGCTCGAATCGTCGGTGCCGGCGAAGGCGACCGAAGGCGGGATCGGGTTGGTGAGCGTGAAGCCGGTCGCCGGCTGGGCGCCCGAGTTGCGGTAGCTGAGCACGAAGGCCAGCCTGTCGCCCGGAGTGACGACGCCCGGTTCCTCCCGGACGGTGACGGGCTTGCCGTCGGCGCCGGGCTTGACGCGCTCGACGAACACCTTGCTCGTCAGCGACACGGGGTCGGCGGCATTCGCCGCGGCGGGAGCGAGAAGCGCGAGAAGCGCGAGCCAGATCTTCATGTGCGTCATCCTTCTCAGTCGATCTTCACTTGGAACGTGATGGTTTTGGTGGTGCCGGCGGCGACGGTGCCGAGGCCGACGCTGATCGCGGCGCCGGTGAAGCTGCCGGCGTCGGCGTCGGCCGCATCGGTGAGCGCCGAGCCGTCCAGGGTGAGGGTGCCGGGCTTGTAGGTGGTTCCCGCCGGCACCGGGTCGCTGATCCTGAGGTTGGCGAGGCTGCCGGTGCCGCTCACGGTGGCGGCGAGCGTGTAGGTGACGGTCGAGCCGGGCGCGGCGGCGGTCCCGCCGAAGGCGTCGGCGGTGGCGGCGCTCTTGACGAAGGCGACGCTCGCCCTGGCGACACGGTAGTAGCCGTCGTCCTCCGAATCGGCGCCGGTGGCTCCGACGACGGCATTGCCGCCGCCCTGGCCCTGGCCGGCGAAGCTGGTGCCCGGAGCGCCCGATCCGGTCTTGGCGACCGCGGTCAGGTCGATCCGGCCGCGATGGCCGTCGCCGGCGCCGGCCGGGATGGTCGAGAGGACGAAGACGGTGAGCGATTCGTCGGGATCGAGCTCGGGATCGTTGGTTCCGCCCGAATAGACGGTGTCGACCCCGGCATCGTAGGCGCCGTTGCCGTTGGTATCGAGGACGATCGAGGTGACCGACGGGTCGAAGTCGTCGCCTCCGCCATTGGCGACGGTCGCGAGCGTGAAGCTCTCGGCGCCGTTGCCGCCGTTGGTGACGGTGAACTTGAGGCGCTGGCCGGTTCCGCCCGCCGGGGCCGAAACGTCCGACGGGTCGGCCCATGCGACGCTGACGTCGAGCAGCTCGTCGACCTTGAGCGTGACGACGTTGGAATCGATGGTCGCTTCGTCGCCGTTGGGAAGCTCGTAGGTCGCGGTGGCGACGTTGGTGATGTTGGTGCCGGCCGGGGTCCCCGCCGCGAGCGCCGGGCTCGCGAACATACCGGACGAGACCGCCGTGACGGCGGCCAAAGTGGCATATTTGCGGAACGCCGGTGATTTGGCGCTCGTGGCCTGATATCGCATCGCTGGGTCCCCACCCATGACGGCCCGGATTGGTCCGATTACGGAGCTAATGCGGGGGGACCCGCTAAAAAAAAGTTAACGCCGGATTAGTCAGCACGATTAAGCCAAGATCGAAGGGCATCGGTAAGCAAGATGAACAAGCTGCAGGGCGACGAAGCGACAAGGGCGGTGGCCCCGATCGAGCATTCCGATCCCAATTGGGAGCCCGAGGCGGTCGCCTATCGGCGCGACCGGCTGCTCGCCGCGCTGACCCTGATCGCCGGGGCGGGGCTCACCATCGCACTCCCGTTCGCGCTCCGCGCCGGAGCCGAATTCTTCCTTCCCGTCACCGCCGCGCTCGTCATCGCCATCGCCCTGGTGCCGATGCTGGAGTGGCTGGAGCGGCGGCGCGTGCCCTCGACGCTGGCCGCCTTCACCTGCGTCCTCGTGCTCATCGCCATGGCCAACGTCGCGGTCGCGTCGATCGTCCTCCCGGCCGCGGAGTGGGTGAGGCTGCTGCCCGAGCGGATCGGCCGGGTGCGCGACACGCTCTCTCCGCTGATGCAGGTCTATTCGGACCTCGAGCGATTCATCAACGACATCGTCGACGAGTTCGGCTCCCATCCCGCCACCCCGCGCACGGTGCAGCTCGAGACTCCCAACTCCCTCCTCGACATCATCGCCACCTCGGCGCCGTTCGCGGCGATTCAGATGTTCTTCGCCGTCCTGGTCATCTTCTTCTTCCTCGCCGGCTGGACCCGGATGCGCCGGCGCACCATCACCGCGCGGTCGAGCTTCGACGGCGCCATGACCACCGCCCGGGCCATCCAGGAGGTCGTCGACGCGACCTCCACCTATCTCGGCACGATCACGATCGTTAACATCGCCATGGGCCTGTCCGTGGCCCTGATCCTCTATCTGCTCGACATGCCCACGCCCCTGATGTGGGGCGGGATCGTCGCGGTGCTGAACTATATTCCCTATCTGGGGCCGATCGCTTCGGCGCTCCTGCTCGCGCTCGGCGGGCTGATGGCCTTCGCCGACCCCTGGTACGCCTTCCTTCCGGCGCTCTGCTTCATCGGGGTCCATCTGGTCGAGGCGAACCTCATCACCCCCTTCTTCGTCGGCCGGCGCCTCACCATCAACCCGCTGCTCATCCTGGTCGCGCTGAGCTTCTGGGCCTGGGTGTGGGGGACGACCGGGGCGCTGCTGGCGGTGCCCCTGCTGATCATCATGAAGACCGTCCTCGACGCCGCGGGCAAGCCCGACATAGCCGGCTTCCTGTTCGAGGAGGGCACCCTGACCGGGTCCCACCACGACGATCATGGCGACGCGGACCGGGCCGCGTCCGGCAAGCCCTAAGGGCTCGGCGCCGCCCGCGCCTTTGCGTCTTTGCGTTCAAAATCGAGTTCGCACCGCGAATCCGGCCTGTCGCCCGAAACGAGGCGCGCCGCCGGTTGACAGGGGAGGGGCCAGCGCATAGTTCGCCGGCTCCCACGCGGGTGTAGCTCAGTTGGTTAGAGCGCCGGCCTGTCACGCCGGAGGTCGCGGGTTCGAGCCCCGTCACTCGCGCCATTTCCCTGGATGTTTCGCCTGCGCGGCCGGGCTCACCCCGGACGGGTTTCGCGCATGGTCAGGAACACCGGGGCGACGCCAAGGGCGACGATCGCGATCATCAGTCCGGGAAATTCGCTCCGCCCCGTCTCCTCGATCAGGACTTGGGCGAGCCAGGGGGTGAGGCCGCCGAAGATCGCCGTCGCGACCGTCGCACCCAAAGCGAGACCGCTGACCCGGGCCTCGCCCGTGAACTGCTCGGCGGTCGCCACCGCCCCGACCGCGCTCACTCCGCCGGCGACGAGGGCCAGGACCACCGCTCCGAACAGGGCCTGGCCGATCGACCCGTTCGCCATCAGCGAGAACATCAGGATCGGAAGCGCTGCGCTCAGCGCCGCCAGCGCGAGCAGCACCGGCTTCCTCCCGGCCCGGTCGGAGAGCAGGCCGACGGCCGGGGTGACCAGGATGACCGCGACCGCGGCGAGGGTGGACAGCCACAGCGACTGCGCCTCGGTCGCCGAGCCCGCCGAGGTGAGGAAGGCCGGGACGTAGCTGATGCCGACATAATAAGTGATCGAGCCCAGGGCCGAGATGGCGAAGCCGCGGGCGATTCCCGAGCGCTGCCTCGAAAGCGCCTGGAGGATCGGATAGCGCGGGATCGAGCCCTCCGCCCGCTGCCGCTCGAAATCGGGCGATTCGTTCATCGTCGAGCGCGCCAGCCAGACGGCGCCGGCAAGAGCCGCCCCGACCAGGAAGGGGATCCGCCATCCCCAGCTCTCGAGGTCGGCGTTCGACATCGAGCTGACCGTGAGCGCGGAGACTCCGACGGCGAGAAGCGCCCCGACCTCGCTCGACGCCGCGGCTAGCGACGCGATCAGGCCGCGGCGGGTCCTGGGCGCGCCTTCCAGGAGATAGGCGACCACCCCGGTATATTCCCCGCCGACCGAGAAGCCCATCACGCAGCGCAGGAGGATCAAGAGGGCGGCGGCGAGCGGCCCGATCCGGGCATGAGTGGGCAGGAGCGCCGTCGCCAGCATCGCTGCCGACATGATCGCCATCGAAAGCAGGAGCATCCGCCGCCGGCCGTGCCGGTCGCCGATATGGCCGAAGACGAGCGCCCCGACCGGCCGCATCAGATAGGCGACGGCGAAGCCGCCCAGGGTCGCGACCAGCGACTGAGCGCCGGGCCCGAAGAAGACCCTGGCCAGAACGGTCGAAAAATAGAGGTACAAGGTGAAGTCGTACCATTCGACCATCGTAGACAGCGCCGCGACGACGATCGAGCGCCGGTGAAGCCTGGGGTCGGGTGGGGCCATCGTCACTCCTGGAAAAACCTATAGCGTCGCGGGTTCCACCCCGTCATGCTGAACTTGTATGTGCGGCGCCGAAGCTCAGCGCGGGTGGAGGACCTGACCGCTGAAACACGTCGTCATTCCGGCGAAAGCCGGAATCCATGAACGCCGCCGGCGCAAATCTCGATCGGCGGTGCTCATGGATCCCGGGTCGAGCCCGGGATGACGGCCCGGATTTCGGGATGGCGGCCTCGGCCGTCGGCAATGAGGGAAAGAATTTCGGCCCATGCAACGTCCGCTCGCCTTCATCCTTCTCCTCCTCGCCGCGGAACCCGCCGCCGCCGGCGAGCGCGGCTTCGAGGCGGCCCTCGCAGACTTCCGGCAGCTCCACCGCGCCGAGACGCGCCGCTCGGGGATCGCCGGAAGCAGCTTCTACCTCGTTCGCGGCGGCCGCACCGTCGCCGCCGACCATCTCGGCGAGCAGGACGCCGAGGCCCGCGTCCCGGTCGACTCCGAGACCATCTACCACTGGGCGTCGATCACCAAGACGATGACGGGAATCGCGATCATGCAGCTTCGGGACCGCGGGCTGCTGAAGCTCGACGATCCGATCGTCCGCTACGTCCCGGAGCTGGCGGCGGTGCACAATCCCTATGGCGACACCGCCGCCATCACCCTTCGCCAGCTGATGAGCCACAGCGCCGGCTTCCGCGGCGGCACATGGCCCTGGCGCGAGCATGACTGGCAGCCGTTCGAGCCCAGGAGCTGGGCCCAGCTCGAGGCGATGCTTCCCTATACCCAGGTCGAGTTCAAGGCCGGCACCCGGTTCAGCTACTCCAATCCCGGGATCGTCTATCTGGGGCAGGTCATCGAGCGTCTCTCGGGCGAGGATTTCGAGGTCTATGTCGACAAGAACATCCTCAAGCCGCTCGCCATGCACTCGAGCTATTTCGACCGGACCCCGCCCCATCTCCTGCGCCACCGCTCGCATTCCTATCGTCTGCGCGACGGCAGGCGCATCGCCGCGCCCTTCGACGTCGACACCGGGGTGACCGTCTCGAACGGCGGCCTCAACGCGCCGATGACCGACATGGCCAAATATGTCGCCTTCCTGCTTGGCGATCCGGCGCGCCAGGCGGATTACGACCTCGTTCTCAGGCGCTCCTCGCTCGAGGAGATGTGGCGCCCCCAAATCGCCGCCGGGGAGGATTTCACCCAAGGCCGGATGGCCGCGACCACTCAGAGCGGCCTGTCCTTCTTCATCGACCGCGGGCGGGGCGTCCGCTTCGTCGGCCACAATGGCGACCAGAACGGCTTCAGGGCCTATCTCAGCCTCTGCCCCGACCAGCGGGTGGGAACCCTCCTCGCCTTCAACACCGAGACGAGGGAAGTGCGCAACGATCCCTCCAACCGCAAGACCGCCGAATCCCGGATCGCGCTCGCCACCGACAGCCTCTGCGAGGCGCTGGCGAAGCCGGACTGACCCCGTCATTCCGGCGAAATCCGGAATCCGTAACCGCCGCCGTTCGAAACCGCGCGCCGGCGGCGTTCAAGGATCCCGGGTCGAGCCCGGGATGCGGGGCCGCGCCCTCACTTCCTCGCCGCGATCCAGCCGTTCACCTCGCGCTCGAGGATCGAGAGCGGCAGCGACCCCGAGCCGATCAGCAGATCGTGGAACGCCTTGATGTCGAATCTCGGGCCGAGCTCGCGCTCGGCCTTTCGGCGCAGCTCCATGATCTTGAGCATTCCGATCTTGTAGCCGGTCGCCTGCCCGGGGAGGGTGATGTAGCGGCGGACCTCGGACCGGGCCTGGTCGGGCGACGCCCGGCCGGTCGCGACCATATAGTCGACGGCCCGGTCCTCGCTCCAGCCCTTGGCGTGGATGCCGGTGTCGACGACCAGCCGCGCCGCCCTGAACAGCTCCGCCTCGAGCCTCATGAAGTCGCTGGCGATGTCGGGATAGGCGCCCATCTCCTTGCACAGGGCCTCGGCGTAGAGCGCCCAGCCCTCGCCGAACGCGACGTAGCGGGCCGACTGCCGGAATTTCGGCCCTGACTTCTGGCGGACCTGGATGTCGCCCTGCATGACGTGGCCGGGCACCCCCTCGTGGCACATCAGGTCGACGATGGCGTCGGGAGCCGGATCGCTGTTGACCCCGAGCAGGTGGACATAGACCCGCCCCGGCCGGGCGCCGTCGGGGCTCGGCGCCGCGGCATGGGCGGCGCCCCCGGCCACCTCGCTGAACGAGGGCTCGCGCACCACCTCGATCCGGTGGGCGGGCAGCTGGTTGAAATATTTCGGCAGCAGCGTCCGGTTGCGCGCGATCGCGGCGTTGGCGTCGCGCAGATATTCGGCGCGCAGCTCGTCGGTCCACGGCCGGGGCGGATTGCGGCGCTCTCGGTCCGCATAATAAGCCGCCCGGTCCTTGAAGCCGGCTTGGCGGGCGAGCGAATCCTGCTCTTCCTCGATCCGCTTGACCTCGCTCAGGCCGATCGCGTGGATCTGGGCGGCCGTGAGGTCGGTCGTCGTGTTGAGCTTGAGCGCGGCGGCATAATAATCCGCGCCGCCGGGCAGCGAGATCGCCCCCACCCGTCCGCTCGGTGCGGCGGCGAGCGCGCCCTCGGCCCAGCCGATGATCCGCTCATAGGCCGGCCGGATCGAGAGCAGGGCCGTCCGGGTCTCCTCGAGCAGAGCGTCGGCCTCGGCGGGCGTGACCTTGCCGTCCGAACGAAGCTTGCCGACCTTGGCCTTCGCGTCCGCCCAGAGGGGCGAATCGGGACCGTCCGCGAACGGCGCTCCGCCGGTGATCGCCCGGCTTCCGGCGATCACCCGCTCGACCTGGAATTTCGGGGCCCGGACTCCGATCGCGTCCGACGCCCGGCTCTGGGCGACGGCCTCGTCCAGGACCGCCGGCATCGCCCGAAGCCTTGCCGCATAGGCGCGCATGTCGGCCGCGTCCTGGACGTTGTGGGTGTTGATCAGGAAGTCCGGAAGCCGGGAATGCGCCGAATAAAGGAAGGAATAGAGGGCGGGGGAGTAGCGGCGGTAGCGGTAGGCGAGCTCGGCGCGGTCGAGCTCGAGCGCCCAGATGTCGTAATTGGTCCGGGCGCCCGGCGACAGCTTCGAGCGGTCGAACTGCGACTTCATCCGGGCGACGCTGGCGCGCCGCCATTCCAGCCGGCGAAGCGCGGCGCGGTCGCTGATGTCGTCGAGCCGGTCCCGACCCTCCTTCATCCCCAGTTGGGTGGCGAGCTGCGGGCGCTCCTTCAACTCCTCGGCGAATTCCTTGTCGAGGAAGGCGTAGAGCCGGGAATCCTCGCTCCCGGCGGGGGCCGGCGCGGGCGGCTGGGCGCCGCCGGCGGCGGCGAGGGGAAGGGCGCAAGCAAGCGCGGCGGCGGCAGTCAGCCAATGGGTTCTGCGCATAGGGGTCCTCTCGTTCCGACGAGCTTCCTAGTCGCCCCGGCAAGCCCTTGAAAAGCCCTCTTTCCTGACCCGCGGCAGGGGTCTTCCGGAACGGCGGCCGGCCTCGCCGGTTGAACGAACGGCCCGCCGGCGCGCGAATGCGGAAGGGAGATCCGATGTCCAAGCTCAGCACCGAAGACCGCGACGACCTCGAATCCAGCGACTTCGCCTTTCCAAAGCAGCGCAAGGAGCCGCTGGAAAATGCGAGCCACGTGCGCAATGCCGTCGCTCGCTTCAACCAGGTGAAGGGAGTCAGCGACGAGGAACGCGACTCCGCCTGGAAGCGGATCGAGGCGGCGGCCAGGAAGCACGGAGTCGAGCTGAACGAGAAGAGCTGGCGCGAAATCGGAAAATAGCCGCCGCCCTTCGTCGTTCCCGCAAAGGCCGGAAACCATGAACGCGGCCGCTTGAAATCCCGTCAAGCCGGGGATGACGGATCAGGCCGCCGCACCCTCGCGGGTGAAGACCTGGGACAGGTCGTCCTCCCACTCGCCCCCTTTTCGCGACATCCGGCCCCTGCTGACCAGCCCGTCGCCCTCGGCGGCGATGGTCAGCGCCTGGGTGAATTCCGGATCGTCGTGGCGCCACGTCACGCTCCGGTCGCCGACGGCGACGTCGAGTATCCGGGAGACTCCGCGCTCGTCGAAATAGACCATGGCGAACTTACCCGTGCTTTCGTCGCTTCCGATGATCGCCACTCCGTCCGGGAACTTCGGCCGGTCGACCTGCGAGCGCATGATCAGGAACGCCCCGCCCTCATGCCAGGCGAAGGAGGTCCGCCCGGTCAGGGTCTCCCCCGGAACCATCGGATGAGTCCCGGCCGTCCGCCACTCGCCGACGAGGAACTCGAGCGGCTTCAGCGCCGGATTGGGGATAAGCGCCTTGGCGCCCGTCGGGGCCGGCCCGCTCATTTGCGCCATCTCCCAAGCTCCATCCACCTCAGCATCGGCTTGAGCGGCAGGATCCACACGATCCCCGCGACGATGAAGAACAGCGCCTTGAGCGGCCAGGGCATCGCCGGCAGGGCCTCGGCGAGGGTCACCACGACGAAGCCCCAGGCCGCGATCAGGAGCAGGAGGAGGAGCATGCCCACGGGCTTGCGCCAGCTCGGTCTGGGGGCGTTCACCGGCATGGGATCCATTCCCGCGGCGTGGCGATGGCGTCGAGCGGCACGTCCCAGGGGTCGGCCGGGATCGGGTCGTCCAAAATTTGCTCCTCCCAGGCGAGGCCGATGGCGAGGACGCTCCCGCCCTCGCGCAGGTGGGACAGCGCCCGGTCGTAATGGCCCTTGCCGTGGCCGATCCGGGCGCCGCGCCGGTCGGCGGCGACCAGCGGCACCAGGACGACGTCGGGGGCGAGGGCGTCCGCCTCGCCGGACGGTTGGAGGACTCCCCACGGGCTCGGCTGGACCGCGGGGGCCTCGCGGAACAGCATCCGGGAGTCGCGATCGAGAAACCAGGGAAGGACGGCGCGCTGGCCTCCGCCAAGCCGATCCAGGATGGCGTAGGGGCTGATCTCGTCCCTGAGCGGGTGGTAGCCGGCCACGATCCGGGCGCCGATCAGCCGAGGCAGCACGATCTCGGCCAGCTTGAGCTCGAGCGCGCCGCGCACCCCCGGCGCCAGCGAGGCGGCATAGGCGCGCCGCCGCGCCAGGGCCTCGCGGCGAAGCACGGGCTTGTCGGAAGGGGAGGGTGACGGGACCACCATGGCCGTGTGCTTGAATATCCTCTGACGCGTCAACGTCAGGTGGGGGCCATATGTGCCGGACCAGGGCCCGACCAGGGATAGTCCCCGAGGATGCTTATCGCCCAGGGATGTTCTAAAGCTCGCACCGGGCAGTACCCGTCGGGGCCTATCTAGGGATGGCGGCCGCGACTGACAACGGTTCGTCCTTCCGAGTCACTCCGGCGAAAGCCGGAATCCATGACGCGGATCGAGCCGGTTCGGCGCCGCCCGTCTTCATGGATCCCGGATCGAGTCCCGGATGACGGTCCGAATGGCCGCTTCGCCGGCTTATGAAGCCCCGGCGCTCCGCTCGAGCCGCTCCGCCAGGCTCTCGACCCGACCGGCGAGACGCTCCAGCGCCTCGGCGAGGGCGGGATCGGGCTCGGCCCGGGGCGCCGGGGGCTGGCCGGAGCGGTGCTCCTTGAGCTCGTCGGCGAGCAGCAGCGAGGCGAAGAGCAACTGGCGGGACTCGCTGAGGCTGCCGAGCGCCGAGGCGGCGTCGCGGGCCTTGGAATCGACGATGGCGGCGACCGAGCGGAGATGCTCCTCCTCGCCGTCGCGGCAGGCGACCGAATATTTGCGGGCGGCGATCTCGACCTCGACCGAAGCCATCAGCGCGCCTCCGCCGCTTCGATCAGCCCGTCGAGCTGGGACAGTGCGTCGCGGACCCGGCCGCGCAGGGCCTCATGGGCCTCGCGCAGGGTTCCGTCGGCCGACGCGGCCGAGTCCGGGCTCCGGCCGGCGGCCGCCTCGATCCGCGCCAGAGCGCGCTCGATCCGGCCGATAGCCTGTTCCACCCGGTCCTGCCCCATGGCCCTGTGCATAGCACGGCCTCGCCGGCTTTGAAAACCGCCGCCCTGCGGTTGACGGGCGCGCCTCCGCCGATAAAGGAGCGCTCTTGCCGGAGAATCCTCCCGACTCTCCTCGCGCCCCGCTTGGGCGCCGCCTCTTGGGAAAGTGCATGGCCGCCGATCCGAGACTGCTCGCCAACGCCATCCGAGCGCTGTCGATGGACGCCGTTCAGGCCGCCAATTCGGGCCATCCCGGAATGCCGATGGGGATGGCCGACGTCGCCACCATCCTGTTCACCGAATATCTGAAGCACGATCCCGCCGATCCCGCCTGGCACGACCGCGACCGCTTCGTCCTCTCGGCCGGCCACGGCTCGATGCTGATCTATTCCCTCCTCCATCTCACCGGCTACGCCCATCCCACGATCGGGGAGATCGCCGCTTTCCGCCAGCTCGGCAGCCCCTGCGCCGGGCATCCCGAGAATTTCATGCTCGAGGGGGTCGAGGCGACGACCGGGCCGCTCGGGCAGGGCCTCGCCATGGCGGTCGGGATGGCGATCGCCGAGCGCCACCTCAACGCCGTCTTCGGCGACGACCTCGTCGATCACCGGACCTGGGCCATCGCCGGCGACGGCTGCCTGATGGAGGGGGTCAACCACGAGGCGGCCGGGCTCGCCGGCCATCTCGGGCTGGGCCGACTCAACGTCTTGTGGGACGACAACCGCATCACCATCGACGGCGGCACCGACCTGTCGCGCTCCGAGGACACGATCGGGCGCTACGAGGCGAGCGGCTGGCACACCGTCTCGTGCGACGGCCACGACTTCGCCGACATCCGCCGCGCCATCGACGAGGCGCTGGCCGACCCGAGGCCCTCGCTCATCGCCTGCCGGACGATCATCGGCTGGGGCGCTCCCAACAAGCAGGGCACCGCCGCCACCCACGGCGCCGCGCTCGGCCCGGAGGAGGTCGCCGCGGCGCGCCAGCGGCTGGTCTGGGACAGCGAGCCGTTCGAGATACCGGAGCCGATCCTGAGCGCCTGGCGCGAGGCCGGGGGGCGCTCGCGCCGGGACCATGACGAGTACCGGGCCCGGCTGGCGGCCTCGCCCCGCCGCGACGAGTTCGTGCGCCGGATGGAAGGCAGGCTTCCGCGAGGATTCTCCATCTCCGAACATTTGTCGCAATTGATCGCGACTCCCCAACTTGTCGCCACCCGCAAGGCGTCGGAGCTGGCGCTCGAGGCGATCAACGCCTGCCTGCCCGACACGATCGGCGGCTCGGCCGACCTCACGGGTTCCAACAACACTAAAACAAAGACCCAGAAGCCTCTGACGAAAGAGGATTATTCCGGCCGCTACATCTATTACGGGATCCGCGAGTTCGGGATGGCCGCGGCGATGAACGGGATGGCCCTGCACGGCGGAGTCATCCCCTATGGCGGCACCTTCCTCGTCTTCTCCGATTATTGCCGCCCCGCTATCCGCCTCTCGGCCCTGCAGGGCGTCCGGGTCGTCTACGTGATGACCCACGATTCGATCGGCCTGGGCGAGGACGGTCCGACCCACCAGCCGGTCGAGCATCTGACGAGCCTGAGACTGATTCCGAACCTCGCCGTCTATCGCCCTGCGGACGCTGTGGAAACGGCCGAATGCTGGGCATTGGCGCTGGAGCGGCGCGAGGGGCCCTCGGTGCTCGCCCTGTCCCGCCAGAACCTGCCTCAGCTCAGGCTCGAGCCGGCTGAAAACCTCAGCGCCCGAGGCGCCTACCGCCTGCTTGGCGCGAAAGCTCCGAGGCGGGCGGTGCTGATCGCCACCGGCTCCGAGGTCGAGGTGGCGGTCGCCGTCGCCGACGCGCTCGAAGGGCAGGGGATCGGCGCCGACGTCGTGTCGATGCCCTGCTGGGCGCTGTTCGACGGCCAGGACGAGGCCTATCGGAGCGACCTTCTGCCGGCCGACGTCCTCAAGGTCTCGATCGAGGCCGGCACCACGCTCGGCTGGGAACGCTATGTCGGCCCCGGGGGCCTCGCCATCGGCCTCGACCGCTTCGGCGCCTCGGCGCCGGCGGAAGACCTGTTCAAGCGCTTCGGCCTCACCGCCGAGGCGATCGCGCCGCGGATCGTCGCGGCTCTCAAATCTCAAGGAGATCAATGACATGGCGACGAGAGTTGCGATAAACGGATTCGGCCGGATCGGTCGCCTGGTGGCCCGGGCCCTGCTCCAGAAGGCCGATAGCGGCCTCGAGCTGGTTTCGATCAACGATCTCGCCGACGCCGAATCCAACGCCCTCCTGTTCAAGCGCGACTCGGTCCACGGCGCCTGGCCGGGAGAGGTCCGCGCGGACGGCAACGACCTCGTCATCGACGGTCGCCGGGTCAAGGTCACGGCCGAGCGCGAGCCGGGCAGGCTTCCCCACGGCGACAACGGCGTCGACCTCGTCCTCGAATGCACGGGTTTCTTCACGGACCGAGACAAGGCCGGCGCCCATCTTACCGCCGGTGCGAAGAAAGTCCTGATCTCGGCGCCGGCCAAGGGTGTCGACCTGACGGTGGTCTACGGGGTCAATCACGACCGGCTCGAGGCGGGCCACACGATCGTCTCCAACGCCTCGTGCACGACCAATTGCCTGGCCCCGGTGGCCAAGGTGATGAACGACGTCATCGGCATCGAGCGCGGCCTGATGACCACCGTTCACGCCTACACCAACGACCAGAAGATCCTCGACCAGATCCACTCGGACAAGCGCCGCGCCCGAGCCGCCGCCATGTCGATGATCCCGACGACCACCGGCGCCGCCCGAGCCGTCGGCGAGGTCCTCCCCGAGCTCAAGGGCAAGCTGGACGGCTCGGCGATCCGGGTCCCCACTCCCAACGTCAGCCTCGTCGACCTGACCTTCACCCCGAAGCGCGAGACCAGCCTCGACGAGGTCAACGGCGCGCTGCGCGCCGCGGCCGAGAGCGGCCCGCTGGCCGGAATCCTCGACTATAGCGAGGAGCCTTTGGTCTCGATCGACTACAACCATTGCCCGGCAAGCTCGACCGTGGACAGCCTCGAGACCGCGGTCCTGGAGGGCAGGCTCGTCCGGGTCCTCTCCTGGTACGACAACGAATGGGGCTTCTCGAACCGGATGGTCGACACCGCCGCCGCGATGGCGCGCCTGGGCTGAGGCGGCGATCATGAGCACCGCCATACCGGCGAACGCCGGTGCCTCGGGGAGACCCGATGCGCGTGTCCGAACCGAGGAGCGCGCTTTCGCCGGGATGACGGGGGCGTCATGACGTCCTTCAAGACCCTGGACGATCTCGGCGACGTCCGCGGCAAGCGGGTCCTCGTCCGGGTCGATCTCAACGTCCCGATGGCGGACCTCGAGGTCACCGACGACACCCGCTTCCGGGCCACCCTGCCGACCGTGACCGAGCTTGCCGACAAGGGCGCGATCGTCCTCCTCCTCGCCCATTTCGGACGGCCCAAGGTCCCAAGCCCGGACTTCTCGCTCTCGCTGGTCACTCGGCCTTACGAGGCCGTGCTCGGCCGGCCGGTGCGCTACGTCGACTGGGAGGTCGCGGAGGAAAATGTCGCCATGCTCCGGCCCGGCGACGTCGCCATCCTGGAGAATACGCGCTTCTTCGGCGGCGAGGAGAAGAACGACCCCGAAGTGGCCCGCCGCTTCGCCCGGCTCGGCGATCTCTACGTCAACGACGCCTTCTCGGCCGCCCACCGCGCTCACGCCTCGACCGAGGGGCTGGCCCACCTCCTTCCGGCCTTTGCCGGGCGGGCGATGGAGGCCGAGCTCAGGGCGCTCGGGAAGGCCCTGGGCGAGCCCGAGCGGCCGGTGGCGGCGGTCGTCGGCGGGGCCAAGGTGTCGACCAAGCTCGAGGTGCTCCGCCACCTGGTCGCCAGGGTCGACCATCTGATCATCGGCGGCGGGATGGCCAACACCTTCCTCGCCGCGCGCGGGGTCGACGTCGGCAAGTCGCTGTGCGAGCACGATCTCGCCCCGACCGCTCTCGAGATACTCGAAGCGGCCGAGCGGGCGAACTGCACCGTCCATCTGCCGTACGACGTCGTGGTCGCCACCGAGTTCGCCGCCAATCCGCCGAGCCTCAGGACCTGCAACGTCCACGAGGTCGCCGCCGACGAGATGATCCTCGACATCGGCCCGGCCGCCGTCGAGGCGCTCGCCGACGCGATCAAGACCTGCCGGACCCTGGTCTGGAACGGGCCGCTCGGCGCCTTCGAGACCCCGCCCTTCGACCGAGCCACCGTCCAGCTCGCCCGGACCGCCGCGGCGCTGACGCAGGCGGGCCAGCTCGTCTCGGTCGCCGGCGGCGGCGACACCGTGGCGGCGCTCAACCATGCCGGCGTCGCCGGCGATTTCACCTTCGTGTCGACCGCCGGCGGCGCCTTCCTCGAATGGATGGAGGGCAAGGAGCTGCCGGGCGTGAAGGCGCTCGGGCCGGACTCGACCGAACGCAAGGGCCCGCCCGCCGCCTGAGCCGTCGGGCGGCCCTTTCGCGTCGGAAGGTCGGAAAGTCGCCGACAAATCAAAATTCCTCCGATCAACCCCCGCGGTTTCGATCGCTTTTTCCGATCTCCGGCCAGCCTCGCCCGGCGCGGCGGGAAGCCGGTTCGGCGGGTTTGCCCACAGTGGCTGGATCCGTTCATGCAAGAACATACCACGAACAAAGCCTTCCGGCAACAAGTGCCGACCCGCGGATTGGGCGCCGGCCTCCGACGGGTCGTTGCCGGGAGGGAGCGGGAGCCGTGCCGGAGCGGAGCCGGGCCGCTGCCGGGCCGCTGCCGGACCGCTGCCGGACCGAAGCGGGATAAGCGCCCGGCGATCGCCGCGCGCCGGGACGGGGCGTTTGAACCCCGCGCCATGCTGGGATACGGGACGCTCGACCTTTTCACGAATCACGAGGGACGCAGGCAGATGGACCACGCGAAGATGGCGGCGCAGATGGAGAAGGGCGAGGGCTTCATCGCCGCGCTCGACCAGAGCGGCGGATCGACGCCCAAGGCGCTCAAGGGCTACGGCCTCGAGGAGGACGCCTGGAGCTCCGACGAGGAGATGTTCGACCTCATCCACCAGATGCGCTCGCGGATCATCACCTCGCCTTCCTTCAGCGGCGACAAGGTGATCGGCGCCATCCTGTTCGAGCGGACGATGGACGGGAAGATCGACGGCAAGCCGGTCCCCGACGTCCTCAAGGCCCGCCACGTCGTTCCCTTCATCAAGATCGACAAGGGGCTCGAAGCGGAGTCGGACGGAGTGCAGCTGATGAAGCCGATGCCCGGCCTCGACGCCCTGCTGGCCCGGGCCAGGGAGCTCGGTGTGTTCGGGACCAAGGAGCGTTCGGTCATCAACCTCGCCAACCCGGACGGCATCGCGGCTGCCGTCAGGCAGCAGTTCGAGGTCGCCGGCCAGGTGCTCGCGGCCGGCCTCGTCCCGATCCTCGAGCCGGAGGTCAACATCAAGAGCCCGGAGCGGGCGCAGGCCGACCGAATCCTGCTCGACGAGCTTCTGAAGGGCCTCGAGGCGCTGCCCGGCGACGACCGGGTGATGCTGAAGCTCAGCATCCCGGCGACCCCGGGGCTGTTCGAGCCGCTCGTCGACCATCCCCGAGTGCTTCGAGTGGTCGCGCTTTCCGGCGGCTACGGGCGGGCCGAGGCCTGCGCCGAGCTGGCCAGGAACCGGGGCATGATCGCAAGCTTCAGCCGGGCGCTGCTCGAGGACCTTCGCCACCAGATGAGCGACGAGGAATTTGACCGCTCGCTCGGGCAGGCGATCGCCGACATCCACCGCGCCTCGACCGAGAAGGTCGCGGCATAAGCCTCCACCGCTTCCTGGCCCGCCAGTTCGCGCGGCCGTCGGGACCCGTCGGGCGGTTCCTGATCGCTCCGTGGCTCGACCGGATCAGCCGGGAGATGAACGCGCTCGCCCTGGCCTGCCTTCGGCTGGAGCGCGACGACTGGGTGCTCGAGGTCGGCTTCGGCGGCGGCGGACTGCTGCGCTCGCTACTGCTCGGCACCAAGGGAGAGGTGTTCGGGGCCGATCTGTCGGACGCTCTGATCGCCCGCGCCCGCGACCGCTTCGCCCGGGACGTCCGCCGCGGCCGGCTCCACCTCCTCCGAGCGTCCGCCGAGAGCCTTCCGCTGCCGCCGGAGACGGTGACCAAGGCGGTCAGCGTCAACAGCCTCTATTTCTGGCCCGATCCCGCCGCGGCCCTGGCCGAGCTGGCTCGGGTGACGAAGCCCGGCGGCCGGCTCGCCCTCGTCTTCGAGCCGGCCGCGGAGCTACGCAAATGGCCGGGCCACCGGTTCGGCTTCCGTCTGTTCGAGCCCGCGGAGGTGAAGGGGCTGATGGAAGCGGCCGGCTTCACCGAGATCGTCGAGCGCTGGGGCGCCGGACGCAAGCCGGCCCGCTTTTGCTGCTTGAGCGGCGAACGCATCGATGCGAACGCCTGAGGCGATGGAAGACCCGCTCGATCCGGACTTCGCCGCTCTGTTCGAGCCGACGTCCAGGCCGCCCTGCCAGCTCTACCTGATCTCGCCGCTCGAGGTCGGCGGCGACTTTCCCGGGCAGCTCGAGCGGGCCCTGGACGGGGGCCCGGTCGCGGCCTTCCAGTTCCGGGTGAAGGGCGTCGACCAGCACCGGGCGGCCCGGCTCGCCGAACCCCTGCAGCGCATCTGCGAAGCGCGCGAGGTCGCTTTCATCGTCAACGACGACGTGGCGCTGGCCAAGCGGATCGGCGCCGACGGGGTCCATCTCGGCCAGGGCGACGGCGACCCGCGCGAGGCGAGGGCCCGGCTCGGCCCAACCGCCCAGATCGGAGCGACCTGCCACGACAGCCGCCACCTGGCGATGGAGGCGGGCGACGCCGGCGTCGACTACGTCGCCTTCGGCGCCTTCTTTCCGACCGCGACCAAGGCGACGACGCACCGGCCCGAACCGGCCATCCTCTCCTGGTGGTCGCGATTGTTCGAGATACCGTGCGTGGCGATCGGCGGGATCACTCCCGCCAACGGACGGGTGCTCGTCGAGGCGGGCGCGGACTTCCTGGCCGTATGCGGCTCGGTGTGGGGCCATGCGCAGGGGCCGGAAGCCGCGGTCGCGGAGTTCGCAAGCCTGCTCGGGGAAGAGCGAGCGCGATCCTGATTCCCGTCATCCCGGCGAAAGCCGGGACCCCATGACAAGAAGGCTCGGCGGAGCGGCCCGAGATCCCGGCTTTCGCCGGGACGACGAATGTCAGCGGAGCGCCTGCCCGACCATCGACCTCAGCGTCAGCGCGTCGTGGATGGCGTGGCCGTGGATGTCGTTGTTGAAATAGCACCAGACGTCGCGGCCGCCGAGCGCCTGCCCGACGATCCAGTCGGTCCAGGCGAGCAGGGCCTCGTCGGTATAGCGGCCGACATATTTGCCCGTGCCGCCGTGGAAGCGGACATAGGCGATCGGCCCGCTCGCCCAGCGCGGGGTGGCGAGGCCCGGCATGTCGTGCGCGCAGAAGGAGATCCCGCCGGCGTCGAGCAGAGCGAGCACCTCGGCGGTCAGCCAGCTCTTCTCGCGGAACTCGACGACGTGGGTGAGGTCGGCCGGAAGCAGGGCGATGAATTCCTCCAGCCGCTCGCGGTTACAGGCCCAGCGCGGCGGCAGCTGGTAGAGGATGGGGCCGATCGTCGAGCCGAGGTTGCGGGCCCGGCCCAGAAACTCCTCGACCGGTTCCGAGCAGTCCTTCAGTTTCTTCATGTGGGTGATGAAGCGAGGCGCCTTGACGGCGTAGCGGAAGCCCTCCGGCGCCTGGTCGCGCCATTTGGCGAAGGTCTCCGGCTTGGGCAGATGGTAGAAGCTGGTGTTGAGCTCCACCGTCTCGAACGTGTCCGAATAATGCGCGAACCAGAGGCGCTGGGGGAGCCGGGCGGGATAGAAGAGCTCGCGCCAGTGGCGGTAGATCCAGCCCGAGCAGCCGATATGGACGAGTCCACGCATCGGACGCTCGAACGGAACGGGTGAGGAATAAGTTGCGTTGGACGGGGGTGGAACGCTTGAGAACCTTCGTCGTCGTCCTCGTCACGGCGATCGTCACCTGCGCACTGACCAGCGCCTTCTGGTTCATGGCCTATAGCGGAGTCAGCGTGACCGGCCCCGGCAAGGTGCCCGAACCGCGCCAGGCCGAGCCGCAGGCGCCGCCGACCAAGGCGGAGCTCGAGATCGGACCCGCCGGCCTCGCCATCCCGGTCGCCGGGATCAAGCCCGACGCCCTCGCCGACACCTACACCCAGTCGCGCAGCGGCGGCCGGGTCCACAACGCCATCGACATCATGGCGCCTCACGGCACCCCCGTGGTCGCGGCCGCGGAGGGCACGGTCGAGAAGCTCTTCTTCAGCAAGGGCGGCGGCGGGATCACCGCCTACGTCCGGTCGCCCGACCGCAAGTGGATCTATTATTACGCCCATCTCGACGCCTATGCGCCGGGACTGAAGGAAGGACAGTCGGTGAGGAGAGGCGACCCGATCGGCACGGTCGGAAGCACCGGCAACGCCAATCCGGCCGGCCCCCATCTCCACTTCGCCGTCCACAGCATGGCGGAAGGGGAGGACTGGCACGAAGGCTCGGCGGTCAATCCCTATCCGCTGCTGGTGGGAAAAAAGTAATGCGCGGCGGGAAGCACAGCGTCATGCTGAACCTGTTTCAGCATCCAGGTTGGGGCGAGGCTCGAAGGTTCGCAGGTGCCCGCCGGCTCCGGACCGCATCCACCCCGGACCCTGAAACGAGTTCAGGGTGACGCGGAGGGCCGAGGAGCCGGGGCTCTACCTTCCCTTGCCCGTTCACCGTGCGCCCGCTAAGGCCCGGCCCGGCTCTTTTCCACTATCTCCCGAGAGACAGACATGAAGATCAGCGGCGTGGACATCCGTCCCGGCAACATCATCGAATATGAGGGCGGCATCTGGCGCGCCGTCAAGATCCAGCACACCCAGCCGGGCAAGGGCGGCGCCTACATGCAGGTCGAGATGAAGAACCTCATCGACGGCCGCAAGAACAACGTCCGCTTCCGCTCGGCGGAGACGGTGGAGCGGGTCAGGCTCGACACCAAGGACTTCCAGTTCCTGTTCCGCGACGGCGACATGCTCACCTTCATGGACAAGGAAAGCTACGAGCAGATCACGCTTCCCACCGACCTCCTCGGCGACGCCGCGGCCTTCCTCCAGGACGGCATGGACGTGGTCATGGAGCTGTGGGAGGAGCGGCCGATCTCCGTCCAGCTTCCCGACACGATCGAGGCGACCATCGTCGAGGCCGACGCGGTGGTGAAGGGGCAGACGGCCTCGTCCAGCTACAAGCCCGCTTTGCTCGAGAACGGCGTTCGGGTGATGGTCCCGCCGCATATCGGCGCCGGCACCCGGATCGTGGTGGACGTCTACGAGCAGACTTACGTGAGGCGCGCCGACTAATCTTCCTCCCCTCCCTGGAAGGGAGGGGCGGGGGTGGGTAGGCGAGCGCAGCGAGCCTGCTTCCCATCTCCGAGTTTTCGGCCGCCTTCGGCGGCACCCACCCCCGGCCCCTCCCTTGCAGGGAGGGGGGAGTATTCGAATGGTATCCCATTCCGGCCTGATCACCGTCATGCAGCGCGCGGCGCGCAAGGCCGCGCCGCAGCTCAGGCGCAATTACGGCGAGGTCGAGCAGCTTCAGGTGAGCCGAAAGGGTCCCGCCGACTTCGTCTCGATGGCCGACAAGAAGGCGGAGCAGACCATCGTCGAGGAGCTCCGTCACGCCCGCCCCGACTGGAGGCTGACGCTCGAGGAAGGCGGCTCGATCGACGGGGATCCCGACAAGCCGCGCTTCATCGTCGATCCGCTCGACGGAACGTCGAACTTCCTCCACGGCCTTCCCCATTTCGCGATCTCGATCGCGGTCGAGGACCCGCGCGGCGCCGGCGGGCGGCCCGAGATCACCCAGGCCCTCGTCTACCAGCCGCTCACCGACGAGAGCTTCTGGGCTGAGAAGGGCAGGGGCGCCTGGCTCAACGAGCGCCGGCTCCGGGTCTCGGCCCGGCGCGACCTCGCCGACGCTCTGATCGCGACCGGAGTGCCCTGGAAGGGCCACGGCCATCTCGACCGGTTCCAGAAGATACTCGACGCCGTCGGCCCGGAAGTGGCCGGGATCCGCCGCTTCGGCTCGGCGGCCCTCGACCTCGCCTGGGTCGCGGCCGGCCGCTTCGACGGCTTCTGGGAGGAGGACCTCCAGCTCTGGGACGTCGCCGCCGGCATCCTCCTCGTCCGCGAGGCGGGCGGCTTCGTCACCGACTTCCGCGGCGGCGACACCGCGCTCGCCAAGGGCCAGGTCCTGGCCGCGAACGACCAGCTCCACTCCAGGCTTCACAAGCTGGTGGCGGGAGCGGTGAGAGCCTGACCAGTCCGGTCGCCGCGGCGACGGGGAGCGTGGCGCGGGCGTGGGCAAACAAAGTCCTCTCTGAGCTCGCTCACGGAGGGGCACTGCGACGCGAAGCGCGTAGTAGAGGGGAAAATCGGACCCTGCTTACCCCTCCACCATGCTTCGCATGGTCCCCCTCCCCGCGAAATCGCAGGGAGGATTTCTTAGGTCCGATAGCCGATATGCTTCTCGAACTCGCCGAGGATGCTGCCCCAGAACTGGACGTTGTCGATGAACAGAGCGTGGGAAAGGCCGCCGTCGTCGAGGTCGAGATCCATCTCGAGGATCGGATCGTTCTCGGCATCGAGGAAAGCCCGGCCGAAACGCTTGCTCCGGTTCCATTCGTTGATCTTGTCGAGGGCGACCGGGGTCTTCAGGTCGTAGCCGGAATGGAACTGGACCGTGGCGCAGTCCTTGTTCTTGGTGCAATTGTAGAAGAAGATCTGGAAGGTCGTCCCGCCGATCCCGCTGGTGATCATCGGGTCGCCGAGCTTGTCGGCGCCGAGCTTGGCGGCGAGGCCCTCCTTCTGGAGCGCCTTGACGAGCGTCGCCGGGTCCTGTCCCTTGACCATCTGCGCCTGGGCGGGAACCGTCCAGGCCGCCGCGAGCGCGGCCATGGCAAGCCATTTGTATCCCATGAATATCCCCCTTCCTGCGGGGTGCAGACTGTTCCGCCCATCGGCCACTGTCAATGTCCCCCAAGAGTGTTGCGATGGCGGGTCCGCTGCCCTAGAAGCCGCGCAACTTCGCACCTTCGGAGAGCCTCGATGGCGTCCACCGCCGCCGAATATCTGCCTATCCTCCTTTTCCTCGCCGTCGCCCTGTCGCTGTCGCTGTCCTTCGTCGTCCTGCCGATGATGGTCTCGAAGCTGACCGGGGCGGCCAATCCCTATGCGGACAAGCTCGCCGAATATGAATGCGGCTTTCCGGCCTTCGAGGACAGCCGGGCCCAGTTCGACGTCCGCTTCTACCTCGTCGCCATCCTGTTCATCATCTTCGACCTCGAGGCGGCCTTCCTTTTTCCCTGGGCCGTGACCCTGGGCCATATCGGAGTCGCCGGCTGGGCCGCGATGATGATCTTCCTGGTCGAGCTCACCCTCGGCTTCGCCTACGCCTGGAAGAAGGGCGCTCTCGAATGGGAGTGATCCTCGACCCGAGGCACGAGAACGAGCGGCCGGCCGACCTCCAGCAGCCGGATCCGAGCTTCTTCGCCGACCTGCAGAGCGAAGTCGGCGACAAGGGCTTCCTCGTCACCTCGACCGAGGACCTCTTCCAATGGGCCCGCACCGGGTCGATGTGGTGGATGACGTTCGGGCTCGCCTGCTGCGCGGTCGAGATGATCCACGCCAACATGCCGCGCTACGATCTCGAGCGGTTCGGGGTGGCGCCCCGCGCCTCGCCCCGCCAGTCGGACGTGATGATCGTCGCCGGGACGCTCTGCAACAAGATGGCGCCGGCGCTGCGGCGGGTCTACGACCAGATGTCCGAGCCGCGCTACGTCATCTCGATGGGAAGCTGCGCCAACGGCGGCGGCTATTATCATTATTCCTATTCGGTGGTCCGGGGCTGCGACCGGATCGTGCCCGTCGACATCTACGTGCCCGGCTGCCCTCCGACCGCGGAGGCTTTGCTCTACGGCGTGATGCAGCTGCAGCGGAAGATCCGCCGCGTCGGGACGATAGAGCGGTAGGGGTCGAAAGTGAAAGCGCAGGCCGCTCCGTCCGCACATCCGTTCGCCCTGAGCCTGTCGAAGGGCTCTTCTTTCCTTCTTCCGGAGAAACGGAAGAAGAAGGGCTTCGACAAGCTCGGCCCGAACGGGTGGGGAGGCGGCGCCGGTGAATAATTCCGCTCCCCGAATCGCGCCCCGCGAAGGCCTGATCGACGAGGTCGCGGCCGCTCTGGGCGAGGCGCTGATCGAGGCTCGGGACGCCGTCGGCGAAGTTTCGCTGACCGTCCGCCGGGAGAGCCTCGTCGAGGTCTGCCGGACCTTGCGCGACCGGTTCGAATATCAGCAGCTGATGGAGATTGCGGGGGTCGACTACCCGCAGCGGGCGGAGCGGTTCGAGGTCGTCTACCATCTGCTCTCGCTGACGAGGAACCACCGGATCAGAGTCCGGGTCTCGACCGACGAGGACCGGCCGGTGCCATCGGTCACGGGGCTTTGGCCGGTGGCGGGCTGGCTCGAGCGCGAGGTGTTCGACCTCTACGGGGTCATCTTCGACGGCAATGACGACCTTCGCCGGATCCTCACCGATTACGGCTTCCGCGGCTTCCCGTTCCGAAAGGACTTTCCGCTCTCGGGCTATGTCGAGCTCCGCTATTCGGAGGAGCAGAAGAGGGTGGTCTACGAGCCCGTCCGACTCGCCCAGGACTTCCGCCCGTTCGATTTCCTGAGCCCGTGGGAGGGTGCCCAGTACATCCTGCCCGGCGACGAGAAGGCCCCCGAGGCTCCGGGCGCTCCGACCCCGCTCAAGGCCGGGGAGATCAAGACGTGAGGGTGGGACGCAGGAATCCGTTCGCCCTGAGCTTGTCGAAGGGCTTTCTTTCTCTTGAGGATATGGGCTTCGACAAGATCGGCCCGAACGGAGTGTGGGCATGACCCTCGCCGCCGAGAACATGTCCCACGAGGAGCAGGTCGCCCGCTCGGGCGCGACCGAATCGCGGATCGCCAACTACACGATCAACTTCGGCCCCCAGCACCCGGCTGCGCACGGAGTCCTCCGCCTCATCCTCGAGCTCGACGGCGAGATCGTCGAGCGGGTCGACCCGCATGTCGGCCTTCTCCACCGCGGAACTGAGAAGCTCTGCGAGTACAAGACCTATATCCAGTCCGTGCCCTACATGGACCGGCTCGACTACGTCTCGCCGATGTCGATGGAGCACAGCTACGTCCTCGCCATCGAGAAGCTGCTCGACCTCGAGGTCCCGCTCCGCGCCCAGTATCTGAGGACCTTCTTCGCCGAGCTGACCCGGGTGTCGAACCACCTGCTCAACATCGGCAGCCACATCATGGACGTCGGGGCGATGACTCCGAACCTGTGGCTGTTCGAGCCGCGCGAAGACATCATGAACTTCTACGAGCGCGCATCGGGCGCGCGCATGCACGCCAATTACTTCCGCCCCGGCGGGGTCCATCAGGACGTTCCGCAGGCCCTTCTCGACGATATCGGCGGCTGGATGGACTCGAAGCTGCTGCCGATGTTCGAGGACAGCCTGAGCCTCGTCATCGACAACCGCATCTTCAAGCAGCGCAACGTCGACATCTCCGTCGTCTCCAAGGAGGACGCGATCGCCTGGGGCTTCTCCGGCCCGATGATCCGCGCCGCCGGGATCCCCTGGGACATCCGCAAGGCCCAGCCCTACGACGTCTACGACCGGGTCGAGTTCGACGTGCCCGTCGGCACCAAGGGCGATTGCTACGACCGGATGATGGTCCGCGCCGAGGAGGTCCGGCAGTCGGTCCGGATCATGAAGCAGTGCCTCGAGGCGATGCCGCAGGGACCGATCGCGTCGCTCGACCGGAAGGTGGTTCCGCCCAAGCGCGCCGAGATGAAGCAGTCGATGGAAGCGCTGATCCATCATTTCAAGCTCTACACCGAGGGCTTCCACGTCCCCGAGGGCGAGGTCTATGTCGCCACCGAGAGCCCAAAGGGGGAGTTCGGAATCTATCTCGTCGCCGACGGCACCAACAAGCCCTACCGGGTCAAGATCCGCCCGACGGGCTTCTCCCACCTCCAGGCGATGGACTTCATGACCCGCGGCCACATGCTCGCCGACGTCACCGCGATCCTCGGCTCGCTCGACATCGTCTTCGGGGAGATCGACCGGTGAGCCGGCGCAGGACGTGGCTGCTCGCCCTCGTCGCGGCGCTGGTCGTCGCCTTCGCGACGATGATGATCCTGAAGACCAACACCGACCCCGCCCCCGGCGAGCCGGGCGGAAGCGGCAATGTCGTCGGCACGTCCGGGGCCGTGCTGATCCTGCTCATCCTCGCCGCGGCGAGCGCCCGCCGCCGCCGGCGCCGCGAGAAGGACGAACGCGACGATGGCTGACATCCTTCCCACCTCCATCGACATGGACGAGGTCCGCGCCCGCTGGGGCGCCTTCGCCTTCACGAAGGAGAACGACAACCGCGCCCGGCTGCTCATCGACCGCTACCCGCCCGGGCGGCAGCAGAGCGCGATCATCCCCTTGCTGGACCTCGCCCAGCGCCAGGTCGGCGCCGAGACCGGCACCCAGGGCTGGCTGCCGATCCCGGTGATCGAATATGTCGCCGCCTATCTGACCATGCCCTATATCCGCGCCTACGAGGTCGCGACCTTCTACACGATGTTCAACCTACGGCCGGTCGGCCGCTTCCACGTCCAGGTCTGCGGGACCACGCCCTGCATGCTGCGCGGCTCGGACCATGTCTTCGAGGCCTGCAAGGCCAAGGGCATGAAGAAGGGCCAGACGACGGCGGACGGGCTCTTCACCCTCTCCGAAGTCGAATGTCTCGGGGCCTGCGCCAATGCGCCGATGGTCCAGATCAACGACGACAATTACGAGGACCTGACCTTCGAGACGACCACCGCCATCCTCGAGGCGCTGGCGCGGGGGGAGACTCCGAAGCCGGGGCCCCAGGGGGTGAACCGGCGGACCAGCGATCCCGAGGGCGGAGTGACCAGCCTGCCCGAGATGGTGTCGGAGAATTACGATTATCGGAGCCGCTGGGCTTCGGAGGAGACGCAGGCATGACTCGTTCCGTCATGCCAGCGCAGGCTGGCATCCCGGCGGGTGAAGAGCACCCGCGCCTTTCACCCGATGGAGCCCCAGCCCGCGCTGGGGCGAGCGTGTCGGCATGAAGTCCCTCGGCTCCCTGGCCGTCTCGGTCGTCGTCGGTCTCTTGGTGCTCTGGCTGCTGGTGAAGCTCGTGTTCTTCGGCTTCAAGCTCATCGGCCTCGCCATCGCCGCGGCCGTCGTGGCGGCGGTGTTCTTCGGCGTGCGCAAGATGCTGGAAGGTCCGCGCTGATGCTCGACGACAAGGACCGCATCTTCACCAACCTCTACGGTTTCCAGGACTGGGGGCTGAAGGGGGCGCAGGCGCGCGGCGACTGGGACGACACCAAGGCGCTGATGGCGATCGGCGAGGACGCGATCATCGACGCGATCAAGAGCAGCGGCCTTCGCGGGCGCGGCGGCGCCGGCTTCCCGACGGGCATGAAATGGTCGTTCATGCCCAAGGCGCCCACCCCGGGCCGGCCCAACTTCCTGGTCATCAACGCCGACGAATCCGAACCGGGCTCGTGCAAGGACCGCGAGATCATCCGCCACGATCCGCACAAGCTGATCGAGGGCGCGCTCATCGCCGGCTTCGCGATGCGCGCCCGCGCCGGCTACATCTACATACGCGGCGAGTTCATCCGCGAGGCGCAGACCCTCGAGGCCGCGGTCCAGCAGGCCTATGACGCCGGGCTGCTGGGCAAGAACGCGGCGAAGTCGGGCTACGATTTCGACCTCTTCGTCCACCGCGGCGCCGGCGCCTACATATGCGGCGAAGAGACCGCGATGCTCGAGAGCCTCGAAGGCAAGAAGGGCATGCCCCGCCTCAAGCCGCCCTTCCCGGCGGGGGCCGGCCTCTACGGCTGCCCGACGACGGTCAACAACGTCGAGTCGATCGCGGTCGTCCCGACCATCCTGCGCAGGGGCGCGAGCTGGTTCAAGAGCATCGGCCGCGAGAAGAACGAGGGCACCAAGCTCTTCCAGATCTCCGGCCACGTGAACAGGCCCTGCGTCGTCGAGGACGCCATGTCGGTCCCGTTCCGCGAGCTGATCGATCGCCATGCCGGCGGGATCCGCGGCGGCTGGGACAATCTCCTCGCGGTCATTCCCGGCGGCTCGTCCGTGCCCCTGGTGCCGGCCGAGCAGATCATCGACGCCCCGATGGATTTCGACGGCCTCAAGGACCTCGGCTCCGGCCTCGGCACCGCCGCGGTGATCGTCATGGACAAGTCGACCGACGTGGTGAAGGCGATCAGCCGGATCTCCTATTTCTACAAGCATGAGAGCTGCGGCCAGTGCACGCCCTGCCGCGAGGGCACCGGCTGGATGTGGCGGGTGATGGAGCGGCTGGTCGAGGGCAATGCCGAAATCCACGAGATCGACACGCTGTGGGACGTCACGAAGCAGGTCGAGGGTCACACCATCTGCGCCCTGGGCGACGCCGCCGCCTGGCCGATCCAGGGCCTGATCCGCCACTTCCGGCCGGAGCTCGAGCGGCGGATCGTCGAGCGCCGCGGACAGGCGCTGGAGGCGGCGGAATGAGGCGCGCTGCTCAGCTCGCCTTGCTGGCGGCGGCCCTGGCCTGCTCGATCGCCTCGTCCCCGGCCGCCCGGGCGCAAGCGGCCGGCGCCAAGACCGCCGTTTCGGACAAGTCGGCGCCGTCGGACGACCTGGCCCGGTGCGCCATCGAAAACCACCCCGACGAGGCCCGGTGGTTCGGTTCTCTTCTCGCGAGGAAGGTCTCGGTCGAACAGCAGGCCGCCGGCGGCGCCTTCCTGAACGCGCTCGGCGAGCTGCTGAAAGGCTGCCTGGCCGACGGGTCGCGACTGGATTTCGACGTCTTCGTCGCCTCGGTGCGGCAATTCGCGGAAAGCCCCTTCAGCGGGACCGCGCGGCCGGGGCCCATGGATGCCCTCGGCGATTGCTTCCTCCGGGTCGCGCCGCAGGAGGCCATGGCCTTCCTTCGAGAGTCCGATATCGAGGCGGGGAAAAGCCTGAGCTCGCTGGAGTCGAATCCCGGCGGCTCCGTAGCCCTTCAGGTCAGCTCCGTATCGGATCCGGCTTTCCGCGCCATGTTGTCCAAGAGCTTGTCGGAACGTAACGGATGCGGCCCCGCCCTCAAGAAATTGGGCGACCGCGTGGACGGCAACCAGGTCTACTGGCGACTAAACTGGCTGTTGCGCGCCGCGCCTCAGCTTGGAGCGCGCAAGTGATGCCGGCCGCTCGCAATGCCCGCGGGGGCCATGGTCGCTCCGGCGGCGGTGAAACGACCCGGAGCCTGAATCTGTTCGCAGCGCTCGCCCTCGCTCTCGCCTTTCCGGCGTCGCCGGCCGCGGCGGGCAAGACCGACGACGCGTGGGCAAGGTGCATCTGGGAGCAGGTGCCGACGTCCACTTCGAATTGGCTCGCCATGCCCGTCCCCGAGGACCCGTACGGAGGGGTCCACGTCCCGTCGGCCCGGACTCCCGTGCCGCCGGAATATATCCTCCAGTTCCGGCTCCAGGCCGCATGCTTCGGCCAGATGACCGCGCCCGGCGACGTTCGACCGCGCAAATTCAACGCGAAAGCCGTCCGAAGGTCGCTCGAAGCCATCCGCCCGGCCAGCGTCGGGCCCGACAAGGTCGACCCGAAAGCCTATCGCTGCACCCGCTATTTTCTGAACGACACCGAGATGAAGAACCCCGCGGGATACGACTGGGGCTTCGGGTCGGATACGAGCCAGGCCCAGTTATTCTCGATCATGTTCATGTTCGCCGCCGAGCGCGGTTCGGTCCTGCTTCCGAGCCAGGGCGGTCTCCGGAAATGCGCCTTCATCCAAGCCGACGGGACGTTCGACGATGCCAAAAGTTAAAGTCGACGGACTGGAGATCGACGTTCCGGCGGGCGCCACCGTGCTCCAGGCCTGCGAGCTGGCGGGGAAGGAGATTCCGCGTTTCTGCTACCATGAGCGGCTGTCGATCGCGGGCAATTGCCGGATGTGCCTGGTCGAGGTGAAGCCGGGGCCGCCCAAGCCGCAGGCCTCCTGCGCGCTTCCGGCGGCGGACGGGCAGGAAATCTCGACGATGAGCCCGCTGGTCAAGAAGGCGCGCGAGGGGGTGATGGAGTTCCTGCTCATCAACCACCCGCTCGACTGCCCGATCTGCGACCAGGGCGGCGAGTGCGACCTGCAGGACCAGGCCATGGCCTATGGCGTGGATACTTCGCGGTTTCACGAGAACAAGCGCGCGGTGCCGGACAAGTATATCGGCCCGCTCGTTAAAACCAACATGAACCGCTGCATCCACTGCACGCGCTGCATTCGGTTCGTGACCGAGGTCGCGGGCGTGGAAGACCTCGGCGCCATCGGCCGCGGCGAGGATCTGGAGATCACGACCTACCTCGAGCACGCGATGCGCTCGGAGCTGCAGGGCAACGTCGCCGACCTCTGCCCGGTGGGCGCGCTCACCCATAAGCCGCAGGCCTTCAACCTGCGCCCCTGGGAGCTGAGCAAGACCGGCTCGATCGACGTCATGGACGCGGTTGGCTCGTCTAT
>DASTLX010000029.1:0-70960 GCA_035714565.1 Allosphingosinicella sp. | reverse complement strand
CAGCGCCACGCCGATGGCGCTGTTCGCCTCGTCGACGTCGCCCATCGCCTGCGCGCGCGGATGATCTTTTTGTAGTCGGGAGCCGTCGACGAGGCCGGTCGTGCCGGCGTCGCCCGTGCGGGTGTAGATCTTGTTGAGGCGGACCAGGTCAGGACCTTCCGCTCGCCACGAGCAGGAACAGCACCACGAAGACGATGGCGATCGCCTGGTACATGACGCGCTTGCGCATCAGCTCCTGCGAGCGGACCCCGGTAATGTCCTTCCCGTTTGCCATGCCAATAATGCCCTTGGCGAGAACGAAGAGCGTTGCTCCGGCGGCGACCAGGATGAGGATGAAGAGGAGGATGTCCATGGCGCCTATCTAGGCGCCCTCGGCCGAATATCCAGCCGGCAATCGCCCTGAGAGGAGGTCCGCGCGCAATTTCGCCGGCTCCGCCCCGGCCGCCCGCAGTTCCGCCAGAGTCGCCGCGCGGTTGCGTTTCGCCAGCCTCCGCCCCTCCGCGTCGAGCAGGAGCGGGTGGTGGTGGTAGTGCGGCGTCGGAAGATCGAGCAGCGCCTGGAGCAGGCGGTGGACGTCCGTCGCCGAATAAAGGTCACGCCCCCGAACCACGTCCGTCACGCCCTGTGCGGCATCGTCGACGGTGACGGCGAGATGGTAGCTGGTCGGCGCATCCTTGCGGGCGAGGACGACGTCGCCGAACGCCTCCGGCTCGGCCTGGACCTCGGTGTCGCCATCGCGCCAGTAGAGCGGGCCGGCCTGCGCGCTCGCTCTCGCGACGTCGAGGCGCCAGGCGTGCGGCTCCGCCGCCGACCGGCGTTCGCGCTCCTCATCGGGAAGGGCGCGGCAGGTGCCGGGATAGAGCGGTCCGTCGGGGCCGTGGGGGGCGGCGGCGCTGGCCGCGATCTCGGCGGCGATGGCCGAGCGGGTGCAGAAGCAGGGGTAGGCGAGGCCGGCGGCCTTCAGCCGGTCGAGCGCGTCGGCGTAGAGCGGCAGCCGCTCCGACTGGAGGACGATCTCGCCGTCCCAGTCGATGCCCAGCCAGGCGAGGTCCTCGATGATGGAGTCGACATGCTCTGAGCGCGCCCGGCCCGGATCGATATCCTCGATGCGCAGCAGGAAAGCGCCGCCGCGGCCGCGGGCGAAGTCGTGGGCGAGAAGCGCCGAGAAAGCGTGGCCCAAATGCAACTTACCCGTCGGGCTCGGCGCGAAACGGGTGACGACCTTCATCGCCGCTCTTGACCCAGAGTCGCGCGCCATGCTGTCATGACGCCGTCACCTTCCGGTGGGAGGGGGGCTTGGACCGGGGAGGGCTCCCCGTCCTGAGTGCGACAGGCCGGGCGCCATCCTCGAAAGGACGAGGGCAGAGGCGCGGCGCATGTACCATCCCGACCTTCTTCGCCATCCGGACGCCTGTCCCGCGCTCGTGCTCAACGCCGACTATACGCCGCTCAGCTATTACCCGCTCAGCCTGTGGCCGTGGCAGACCGCGGTCAAGGCCGTGTTCCTCGAGCGGGTCGACATCGTCGCCCAATATGTCCGCGAGGTGCACAGCCCGACCCGCACCCTGCAATTGCCCTCGGTGATCGCGCTTCGCCAATATGTGAAGCCGAGCGAGCATCCCGCCTTCACCCGGTTCAACCTGTTCCTTCGCGACCGCTTCGAATGCCAATATTGCGCGTCGCCCGCGGAGCTGACCTTCGACCATGTCGTCCCGCGCGCCCAGGGCGGCCGCACCACCTGGGAGAATGTCGCCACCGCCTGCGCCCCGTGCAACCTCAAGAAGGGCGGGCGGACCCCGCTCCAGGCCCATATGAACCTCAACCGCCGGCCCTACCGGCCGACCAGCTGGCAGCTGCAGGAGAACGGCCGAAGCTTCCCGCCCAATTACCTCCACGAGAGCTGGCGCGACTATCTCTACTGGGACATCGAGCTGGAGGCGTAGGAAGACCGTCATCCCGGCGCAGGCCGGATCCATGAACACCGCCGAATGAGGTTTCGACCGCCCGTGTTCATGAATTGCGGCCTCCGCCGGAACGACGGGGCAGGCAACGGCCTCGTCACGAAACCGTTACGCCCGCGATGCGCGACTTCTCACAGCTCCTCGACGCCCTCGTCTACACAAGGTCGCGCAACGCCAAGCTGAAGCTGATTGGCGATTACCTGAAGCGCACGCCCGATCCCGATCGCGGCCATGCGCTTGCGGCCCTGACCGGCGAGCTCGACCTGCCGGGCGTGAAGCCGGCGGCGATCCGGGCGATCGTCGAGGAACGGATCGACCCGATCCTCTTCCGGATGAGCTGGGATTATGTCGGCGACATGGCGGAAACGGTGTCGCTGCTGTGGCCCAAGCGGATCGACCAGCCCGCCGAGATCGACGACGGTAGCCTGCGCATCGCCGCGGTCGTCGAGCGGCTTCAGACGCTCGGCCGGGCCGAGGCGCCCGGCGCGCTGGCGCGGATGCTCGACCATCTCGACTCCAGCGGGCGCTACGCGCTGCTCAAGCTGGCGACGGGGGAGCTCAGGATCGGAGTCTCGGCGCGGCTCGCCAAGACCGCGCTCGCGCAGGCCTTCGGCCTCGACGTCGATTCGGTGGAGGAGGTCTGGCACGGCCTCGCGCCGCCCTATCTGCCCCTGTTCGACTGGGCCGAGGGGCGCGGCGCCCAGCCGACCGCGGAGAACGTCCCCGTCTTCCGGCCCTTCATGCTCGCCCATCCGCTCGAGGATCTTCGCCTGTCGCTCGACGATTATGCGGCAGAGTGGAAATGGGACGGGATCAGGGTCCAGATCGTCCGCGCCGGCGGCGAGACCAGGCTCTACAGCCGCGCCGGCGACGATATCAGCCGAAGCTTCCCCGAGATCGCCGAAAGCTTCCGCGAGGACGGCGCGGTCGACGGCGAATTGCTGGTCAAGGGCGAGTTCCAGGGCGCCGACGCGCACGGCGGCGCCGCGGCGAGCTTCAACGCGCTTCAGCAGAGGCTCGGGCGCAAGCTCGTCTCGGCCAAGATGCTGAAGGACTTTCCGGCCTTCGTCCGGCTCTACGACATCCTCTTCGACGGGCCCGAGGACCTGCGCGCCCTGCCCTGGGCGGAGCGCCGCGCCCGGCTCGCGGCCTTCGTCCCCAGGCTCGACCCGGAGCGGTTCGACCTTTCCGCGCTGATCGAGGCGTCGAGCTTCGAGGGGCTCGAGGCGATCCGCTCGGGCGCCCGCGACGCCTCGATCGAGGGCGTGATGCTGAAGCGCCGCGACAGTCCCTATACGTCCGGGCGCCGGGTCGGCCTCTGGTACAAATGGAAGCGCGATCCGCTCACCGCCGACTGCGTCCTGATGTACGCCCAGCGCGGAAGCGGCAAGCGCTCCTCTTATTATTCGGATTTCACCTTCGGCTGCCTCACCCTGGAGGGCGAGCTGCTCCCGGTCGGCAAGGCCTATTTCGGCTTCACCGACGAGGAATTGCTGTGGCTCGACCGCTTCGTGCGCAACCATACGATTCAGCGCTTCGGGCCGGTCCGCGAGGTCGAGAAGAGCCTCGTCCTCGAAGTCGCCTTCGATTCGATCCACGCCAGCAAGCGCCACAAGTCGGGCCTCGCCATGCGTTTCCCCCGGATCTCGCGGATCCGCACCGACAAGCCGGCCGCCGAGGCCGACACGATCGAGGGGCTGAAGCGGCTCGTCACCTGAACCGCGCTCGGGCGCAAGGCCGCGAGTCCGGCCATTAACCTTTGTCCGCCTCGCATCCCCTTTTGGAACGCCCGATTTCGAGGGGCTGACAAGCCGGCCGGCATCGGACAGGCGAGGTCGCCCACATGCCTTTGCGAAGGGTTTTGACGATGGCGACCTTCATTCTCGAAATGCAGGACGAGAGCTTCCCGCACGACCCCCAGCACCGCGGCTACTGCATCCAGTATCGCGAGAACGAGGTGAACCACTGTCCGGGCTGCGGCCGCACGCACTGGTATGTCGGCCGGGTTTCGGCGGAATGCGGCTTCTGCGCGACCGCGCTTCCTCTCGCGACCGCGACGAGCCGCGGCGCGGGCACCCACAGCCGCGGCCACGGGCCGATGGCTCTGAGCGAAGCGGCCTGACCCCGTCATCCCGGCGAAAGCCGGGACCTCAGGACGGCTAGTCTCGGCGGATATCTCCGAGACCCCGGCTTTCGCCGGGTCGCGGTCCGGCCCCTGGCTCAGGTCTGTCCCGTCAGAACGGCAGCCACTTGCTCTTCTGGCTGAAACGCATGTAGCCGGCATTGACCCCCAGCCGGGCGCCGACTCCCAGCCGGACGGGGATCAGGACGACGTCGCCCCGCCGCAAGTAGCTCGCCGTGAAGCCGCCCACGACATAGGCCTTGCCCTCTCCGGCCGGGTAGCGCCGGAACAGCCTCTCGCTGTCGTGGAGGTTGTAGACGAGGACGAACACCTTGTCGGCATTCGCCCCGAAATCGAAGCCCACGGACGGCCCGGTCCAGTGCACCTTGCGGTCGCCCTCGATCTGGTGGTGGAGCATTCCCGAACCGTAGCGGACTCCGGCGATGAAGGCCCCGCCCGCCTCCCGGCCGGTGATGTAGCCGGTCGGGTCGCCGCGGTCGCGCAATATGTCCTCGATCAGGTCGGCCAGCCCTTCGGCGCCCTTGCCGAACACGCCTTCGGCGGCCCCGAGCACCCTCTTCATCGGGATGGTCTCGCCCTTGGCCGCCTGGCTCGCGCGCTGGTGGGCCGTGCCGGTCGCGGCCGCATTCTGCGACGCCGCGGCGTCCAAGGCGGAATCTTCCCGGGGCGCGGGGTCCTGCGAGCCCGAGTCGACCGGCTGATATTCGGGCTGGTCGCTCTCCCAGCCGGGCTCGGCGGGGGCTTCGGACCGGGCCGGCTCCGCGACGCTGCTGGGATCGACCGTGGCGACCTGTGCCGGCGCGGAAGCCGCGGCCAGGGTCAGCGCGGCGGCGGCCGCGAGCCTCAGGAAAACGGGCCTAAGCATGTCGTCGACTCCCCCTTGCGCTCCGGGAAGGAAACTAATGCCCTCAAGGCTTTCGCTGCAATGAACGGACGACGAGCCGAGTCGATATCGCGCCGGAACGGTTGCGCCCGGGCCGTTTCGGCGGAGCCGGCGCCGTTCCCACCGTAGGACTCCGGGCTTCGGGGTGCGGAAATTGCCGCCGCCGGACCGCCGTCAGGCGGCCTCGGCCCGCGCCCATTCGGGCGCCGCCGTCGCCGAAGGGACGGGGGGAGCCGGCTCGCCCGGAAGGCGGGCGAGGTGGCGGCGACTGATCCCCGACAGATCCAGGGCAAGCTTGCGCTTGAAGCGGCCGCTGCGGTTCAGGAGCCGGAGCAGCAAGTTGCGCAGCCCGCGCAGGGGCGCCGGGCGCAGTGTCGCCAGGCCGGTCAGCCTCGCCGCCAGGGCGAGGACCCCTCTGGCCGCTTCCCGGCGCGTCGCCGAATAGAGGTCGAGGAGCGAGTCCGGCGCCCCGGCGCGAAGCACCCGGGCCAGGGCCTCGGCGAGGACGACCGAGTCGACCAGACCGGTGTTCATGCCCTGGCCGCCGGCCGGGCTGTGGACGTGGGCGGAATCGCCCATGAGCAGGAAGGGCCCCTCGCGATAGGTGTCGGCGAGGCGGTGGTGGACCCGGAAGCGCGACCCCCAGACCAGCTCCTCCACTCGGGCGCCTCCGCCGGACGGGCCGCGGGCGTCGAGCAGGCGCTGGACGTCCGCGGCCGACGGGGCTTCCCGGGCCTCGTCGACGGTGGCGACGATCCGGAAGATTCCGTCCCGGAGGGGGGCCACGACCATGAGGCCGCCCGGGGAGAAGAAGAGCGATACCTCGCAGGCCTGGAGGGGCCAGGCCATCCGGATGTCGGCGAGGACGAACGACTGGCCGTAGGCCTGGCCCTCGAAGCCGATTCCGGCGGCCTTGCGAACCAGGCTGTTCATGCCGTCGCCGCCGACCACATAGCGCGCCTCGACCGTGCGCTCCCCGGCCGGAGTCCGCAGGCGGACCGAGGCGCCGCCCTCCCGTCGCCGGGCGGAGATCGCCGCGACGTTGCGGTGGATCCGGCCGCCGAGCGCCTCGAGGCGCTCGGCGAGCCGCCTTTCGGTGACCGATTGCGGGACCATCAACAGGCCCCTGATCGCGCAAGGGAGCCCGTCGAAGCCGATTTCGAGCAGCGGGCGATCGCGGTCCCGGACGGTGAAGCTCGAGAGCTCCAGGCCGTCCCGCCTGAGCGTCTCGACCACGCCGGTCGAGCCCAGCGCCTCAAGCGTGTGGGCGTGGATGACGGCGGCGCGGGACAGGGCCTGCGCCTCGGGGAGCGCTTCGATCAGGACGTGGTCGACGCCCGCCTGCCGCAAAGCGACGGCGAGAGCGAGGCCGGTCGGGCCGGCGCCGACGATCAGGACATCCGTTTTTGCAGGCAGCATCGTTTCGGCTCCTTTTTGCCAACAAGCGTTGACTATTCTGGCCGCTTGCATTTGTCAACAAGCGTTGGCAAAAGATCGCGGTGAGCGAGCCGAGACGAAGCACTCCCAAATCCGACCGGGCTCGCGAAAGGATCGCGGCCGCGGCCCGGGAAGCGTTCGCGATCAACGGTTTCGAGCGGGCCACCTTGCGCGAGATCGCGCGCCGGGCCGAGGTCGATCCGGCCATGATCATCCGCTATTTCGGAAGCAAGGACGCCCTCTTCGCCCGGGTCGCCGTTCCGGACTTGGGCATGCCGGACCTCGGCCAGGTCCCCCGAGTCGCGGTCGGGGAAGCCCTGGTCCGCCACTTCCTGGCGCAGTGGGAGGGGAGCGCGGGGGGCGGCGGGCTTCCGATCCTGCTCCGGTCGGCGGCCTCCAACGAGGATGCGGCGGCCAGGCTTCGCGACATATTCGCGGCTCAGGTCCTTCCGGCCATTGCCGGCCTCGGCGAGCCCTCGACCGCGGCCCGCCGCGCCGGCCTGGTCGCCAGCCAGCTGCTCGGGCTCGCCCTCACCCGCTACGTCCTCAAGCTCCCTCCGGTCGTCGCCCTGCCGCTCGACGCCATCGTCCGCGAAGTCGGCCCGACCATCCGCCGCTACGCGACCGGGCGGGACTGAGCCGGCCGCGCCCCGGCTATGCCGGTCATGGTTGAACGAAGGGATTCCGGCCTCTATAGGCCTTGCTTCGGCGCGCCTGGAGACGTGGGTGAGTGGCTGAAACCAGCGGTTTGCTAAACCGCCGTAGGGGGATTACTCCTACCGAGGGTTCGAATCCCTCCGTCTCCGCCAGCGCCGCCATCCGCCGAGGTCGCCTTCGGGCGCGATTTCGCGGAAGGGGCGTGGGCGGGGGGTTCAGCCGCGGCCGAGCTCGACCTCGGCGACCTTGTCTCGGTAATCCTTCTTCGGGTCGACCCCGAGCAGCGCCTTGACCCCGGCGACGAAGCTCGATCCGTCGAGCCAGATTTCCGCGCGCTCGGCGTCCAGCCTCAGAAGCACCAGCTTGGGATCGTCCTTCCCCTCCTCGTACCAGGCGGCGGCGAAGGGATTCCAGAGCCGGTCGATCGCGGCGCGGTCCTTGTCGACGCGCAGCGAGCCGTGCACCGTGGCGAAGAGGTCGTGCCCCTTCGCGGCGAAGGTGGCGATCGCCCGATTGCCCTGCGCCAGCCTCTCGACCAGCCCGTTGTCCCTCGAGGTGAAGAACCAGATGGGGCTGCATCCTCCTCGACCTGGGCGGTCATCGGGCGGGCATGTCCGTCCTCGACGCCGTCCAGCCCGATCATCATCGTCATGTCCGATCTGAGCGCCTTCCAGAAGCGCTCCTCAATCTCGCGGGCGGTCGCCATCGGTCGCAAGCTCCTTCCAGCCTCGACCCGGAAAAACCGGAAAAGCGAGCGCGCGTTCCTACCTGCTTTGTACCGTATCGGGCCCCGGCGCGTAGACGGCGGCGATCCGCGCGCCTATTTCGCCGCCATGGTTGAGCATGTGCTGGCCCGGTCCCTGATCGTCGCCGCGACGGTCGTGGCGATGGAGGCCTTCGCGGCCGCCTTCCACCGTCGCGTGATGCATGGCTGGGGCTGGCGGTGGCACCGCTCCCACCACGAGCCGCGCTCGGGACTGTTCGAGACCAACGACCTCTACGCTCTCGCCTTCGCGGGCCTCAGCCTCCTCTTCTTCACGTCGATGGCGCGGTTGTGGCCGCCTCTGTGGTGGGTCGGAGCGGGGATGCTCGTCTACGGCCTGCTGTACGCTCTCCTTCACGACGGGCTTGCCCACGGGCGCCTCGGCTTCCGGGCGAAGCCGGGCAACGCCTATCTAAAGCGGCTCGTGCAGGCGCACCGGCTCCACCACGCGGTGAAGGGCCGGACCGGCGCGGTCTCGTTCGGCTTTCTCTACGCGCCGCCGGTGCGGCGCCTGCGGAGCCGGCTGCGCGCGGGCCGGAGGGCCGCGTGAGCGGCGCCCGCCAGACGGCGATCGGGCTTGCGCTGGCGGCGGCGATCGCCGGGGCATGGGCGGCGCTCCACGTCGGCTCGATCTTCTTCCTCCGGCCGGAAGCCGCCGGAGCCGGAACGCCGGTCCTCGTGCTCCTCCTGTGCTGGCTCGACGTCGGCCTCTTCATCGTCGCCCACGACGCCATGCACGGCTCGCTCGCGCCGGGCCGCCCGGGAGTGAACCGCTGGGCCGGCCGGATCGCCCTGGCCCTCTACGCCGGATTCTCGTTCGACCGGCTCCGGCTCAAGCATTTCGAGCATCACAAGAGCCCTGGAACCGCCGCCGATCCCGATTTCAGCGTCGACCATCCCTCCGCCTTCTGGCCTTGGTACCTGGCCTTCTTCCGGCAATATTTCGGACTGCGCGAGCTTGCGGCGCTTACGGCGCTGGCCGCGGCCTACGTCCTGCTGCTCGGAGCCCCCTATCCCAACCTTCTCCTCTTCTGGGCGCTGCCCGCGATCCTCTCGTCGCTGCAGCTCTTCCTGTTCGGCACCTTCCTCCCGCACCGCGCCGGGCCGGATCCGTTCGGCGACCGGCACAAGGCGAGGAGCAGCGACTACGGCCGGCTCGCCTCGCTCCTGACCTGTTTCCATTTCGGCTACCATCACGAGCATCACCGCTCGCCGTCCACGCCCTGGTGGAGGCTTCCGGCCGACCGGCTCAGGCCAGCGCCGACTCGATGAGGCCGGCGGCTCGGCGAACGCCTCCCGCCTCGCCCATCTCGAGCCGCATCGCCCGCGCACGCCCCCGGAAATCCGCCCGGGTCCTCACCTCCGCGATGGCGCCGGCCAGCGATCGCGCCGAGCTCCGCCGGCCCAGCGCCCGGGCCACTCCGGCACGAGCCAGGCGCGCGGCGATCGCGGATTGCTCGAAGGCGAGCGGAATCACGACCATCGGCAGGCCGTTCGCAAGCGGCTCGAGCACGGAGTTCATGCCGCCGTGGCAGACGACCAGGTCCGCCTGCGCGAGCACCGCCTCCTGATCAACCCAATCGTGGATCGAGGGATCGCCGGGCAGATCCCCTGGCCTGAGGCGGCCGCGGCGGCCCTGGCTGATCACGAGCCGAAGGTCGAGGCCGGCGCAGGCCCGGGCGACCTTCCGGAATATCCCCGAGCGCGACCCCTGAAGGGTGCCGAGCGTGCAATAGACGAGCGGACGCCCGTCGCCCGGCGGAAGCTCGAGCTCGCCCGCCGGGTCGCGGCGGAAGGGGCCGGTGTAATGGAAGGCGGCCGGGAGGCGGCTTCTCGGGAAATCGAGGCCGGGCACGAGCTGAGAGATTTGAAGCCGCGAGGAGAAGCAGTCCTCGAGCCGCCGACGGCGCGGCAGTCCGAGCCGGGCGGCATTGCGCTCGATCGAGTCGCCGAGGCCGCGCATCAGCCAGTCGGCCACCCGCCAGCCGCCCAGGTTCCGATGCAGCGCCCGTTCGCCGGGCTGGTAGCGCCAGCCGACATAAGGCGGCGGCACTCCGGGCTCGCGGTTCATCGGCACGGTCACGGCGATGCTCGCGAAGGGCAGGCGCATATGCTCGGCGACGAGGCCGCCGCCGGCTTCCAGCTGGTCGACGACCAGCGCGTCCGCGCCGATCCGGCGCAAGGCCGCCGGCGCCTCGCTGCAGAACATGTCCGTGAATCGGACCATTCCGTCCATCACGCCGCCGAGGCCGCTCAGGCCCCGGATCCTCGCCATCGGGTCGGTCCAGCTCGCGACCGGCGCCGAGCCCGGGGCGAGGGGTTCGAAACGCGCGCCCTCCGCCTCGACCAGCGGCGCCGCGTCCGGGTGATGGAGGAAGGTCGCTCGATGGCCGCGCCCGATCAGCTCGGCGGCGAGGATGGACAGCGGCCGGTAATGCCCGCGCAGCGGCGGAGCGACGAACGCGAAATGCGCCATCGCTTCAGCGCGCCCTCAGCGCTTCGACGAGAGTCGGCAGAAGGAAGGAGAGCTTCTCGCGGCGCCGGACGGCCACCCGCGAGTCCCAGGCCGCCGGGCCGAGCGCCGCGACCCGGCGGCCGATCGCGCCGTAGACCCGGCCCGCGGCCAGCACCGCCCACCGCGCCCGGAACGGCAGGCGCGCGACGCCGGCATGGGCCGAAGCCTCGTATCTCAGGGCCAGGCGGGTGAGCCGGCCCGCGACCGCGACCAGCGCCTCCCTGCGGTCCCGCCGCAAGGGGTCGCCGAGGTCGAGGCCGTGAAGCTCGATCCATTCGGCCGGCACGTAGCAGCGCCCCGCCTCGTGATCGTCGCGCAGGTCGCGGGCGATGTTCGAGAGCTGGAAGGCGATCCCGAGGTCCGACGCGCGGGCGAGCGTCTCTTCCTCGCCGGGCCCGACCCCCATGACGATCGCCATCATGCAGCCCACCGCGCCGGCGACGTGGTAGCAATAGCGAAGCAGGTCCGCTTCGTCGCTCGGGCGCCAGCCCGCCGCGTCGAGCTTGAACCCCTCGACATGGTCCAGGATGTAGCGGGGCGGAACCGGGCATTCGGCGAGCAGCGTGGCCAGGGCGTCGAACGGCAGGAGGCCGACCGTCCCTCCGGCGAGAACCTGGCCGGTGAGGATCTCGACGGCGGCGACATTCCCCTGCGCGCGGTCGGTCCGGAAACCCAGGGCCTGGCCGTCGCAGACGTCGTCGCAATGCCGGCACCAGCAATAGAGCAGCCAGGCCCGCTCGCGAGTCGGGCGGTCGAAGAGCCGGCTCGCCATGTGGAAGGACTTCGAGCCCAGGCGGATCGATTCGCCGGCCGCCGCGACGAGCTCGGACCGGTTCATGCGGCGAGGTCCTCGATCATCAGCCCCGCGGTCGCCTTGGCGCTTCCGACGACGCCGGGGATGCCGGCGCCCGGATGGGTGCCAGCTCCGACGAAATAGAGGTTGGGGATCTCGTCGTCGCGATTGTGGACCCGGAACCAGGCGCTCTGGGTCAGGAGCGGCTCGAGGCTGAAGGCGGAGCCGAGATGCGAGCCCAGCTCGCTCTCGAACTCCGCCGGGCCGAAGTGGAACAGGAGCTCGAGCCGCCCGGCGAGGCCGGGAAGGGCCCGCTCCTCGAGGATGCGAAGGATCCGCTGCGCATAAGCGGGCCCCTCCCTTTCCCAGTCCAGCGGAGCCCGGCCGAGATGGGGCACCGGGGCCAGAGCGTAGAAGGTCGACTTCCCCGGCGGCGCCATCGCCGGGTCGGTCGCGGTCGGATGATGGAGATAGATGGACGGGTCGTCTGGAAGCCCCCTGCCGCGATAGATTTCGGCGAGAAGCTCCTTGTAGCGCGGCCCGAACAGGATGTTGTGGTGCGGCAGGTCCGGCCACGCGCCGCGGGTCGAGAAGTGGACGACGAACAGCGACGGCGAGAAGCGCTTGCGCCGGAGCCGGGCCGCGGCCTGGCGGCCTCTCTCATGGCCGAGCATTTCGTAGGTCCGGACGACGTCGGCGTTGGAAGCGACGGCGTCGAAGCGGCCGCTCCAGCCGCTTCGGGTGCGGACGGCGGTGGCTCGGCCGCCCTCGGCCTCGATCCGCTCGACCGGGTCGCCCAGCCGGACCTCGCCGCCGAGCCGCTCGAAATGGCGGACGAGGCCGCTCACCAGCGCGTTGGTGCCGCCCCGCGCGAACCAGACTCCGCCGTCCCGCTCGAGCTTGTGGATGAGCGCGTAGATCGCGCTCGTGGTCATCGGATTCCCGCCGACGAGGAGGGTGTGGTAGGAAAGGGCCTGCCTCAGCTTCTCGTTGCGGACGAAGCCCGAGACGATCGAATAGACCGAGCGCCAGGCCCGGTAGCGGGCGAGCTGCGGGGCGGCCTTGAGCATCGAGCGGAAGTCGAGGAAGGGCACCGCGCCGAGCTTCTCATAGCCCTCGACGAAGACCCCGGCCGAATAAGCGAGGAACTTGCGATAGCCTTCCACGTCGGCGGGATCGAGCGCGGCGATCTGCTCGGCGAGTCGGGCGTCGTCGTTGACATAGTCGAAGACGGTGCCGTCGGGCCAGGAAAGCCGGTAGAAAGGCGAGACCGGGAGAAGCTCGACGTCCAGCGCCATGTCGTCTCCGGAGAGCGACCATAATTCGCGAAGGCAGGCGGGATCGGTGATGACCGTCGGGCCGGCGTCGAAGACGTGGCCGTCCTTCTCCCAGAAATAAGCCCGCCCGCCGGGCTTGTCCCGGGCCTCGACGATCGTGGTGTCGATCCCGGCCGACTGAAGCCGGATGGCGAGCGCCAGCCCGCCGAAGCCCGAGCCGATGACCGCGGCGCTTCGGGTCATGCCCGCCGCTCGCGCATCGCCGTCATCGCTCGCCCGACCGGAACCGGCGGGCGGCCGCTCAGGATCCTGATCTTGTCGAGGGCGGTGAGCCGGCCCGCGTAGAAGCGCGAGATCAAGGCCTCCGGCAGCCTGTAGAAATGCTCGAGGACCCGGTAGCGGCGCCTCGGCTCGGCGGCCCGGAACAGCATCCGGTTGAGGCTCTGGTAGAAGCGGCGCTGCTTCCACAGCTCGGACGCGCGCCGGCGGAAGAGGGCGTTCAGCGCGGCGCTGGTCAGCTCGGGCTGCTCGCAGAGCAGGACGGCGTTGCGGGCCGCGTCGGGAAGGGAATAGCCCGTCGTGGGATGGAAGAAGCCGCCGCGCAGGCCGAGACGGGCGACCGGCGGGTCGGAGCCGCTCCACAGGTCGTCGAGGCGGCCGCCCAGCAGGATGGGGAGGACCCCCGCTTCCTGCCCGACGATCTCGGCCGGCTCCAGCCCCCGGCGCCGCAAATGGCTGCCGACCCGGCAGCGCACCAGCGGAACGTCGAGGACGGGCGAGGTCGAGTAATAAGTGTCCTCGACCAGCAGCTCGGTGGGGCTGAAGGGGAGAGAGTAGACGAAGCGGTAGCCGTCGTCCTGCTCGACGCAGGCGTCCATGATGACGGGCCGGGCGACTCCATGCCCCCGCTCGAAGCGGCAGTTCAGGCCGACGAACTTCTGCCACGCCAGGTCCAGCCCCGGCAGCGGGCCGGCGCCGCGGGCGTCGATCACCGCCGCCGCCTCGAGGCGCTCGCCGCTCGCAAGCGTGACCTGGTCCGGCGAGACCTCCGCGATCCGGCTGCCGAGCCGGTATCGCTCCGCGGGGAGAGTCGAGCGCAGACGCGAATCGAGGTCGGCCGACCTCACGCTGTTGTAACCGAAGCCGAGGGTCCGGCGGCGATCGGGAAAGCGGACCTCGTGGTCGCTCCAGCGATGCCGGGCGAGCGGCTCGACGAGCTGACGGCCCGCGCCGGCCAGGTCGCCGTCGAAGAAGGACCAGACATGGTTTCCGCCGAAGCGCCGGCCCTCCTCGACGATCAGGAAGTCCACCTCCGGGCGGCGCTCGGCCAGGGCAAGCGCGGCGAGGCCGCCGGCGAGGCCGCCGCCCGCGATGATCAGCCGGTCGGTCATCGCCGGCCCCAGCCTAAAGGCCATATGGCGAGCCCCTCGCCGGGGGGGTAGCGCAACGCGCTATGTACCGCCCTCTGCTCCTCGCGCCGCTGCTCCTCGCCCTCGTCGGGGCCAGGGCTCCGACCGCCGACTTCGAGGTCTCGATCGAGAAGCTCCGCAACCGGAAGGGCCTGCTTCACCTCTGCCTGACCCGCGAGCCGGCTCATTTCCCCGACTGCCGGAGCGATCCGCGGGCGGTGACCCGAACCGCGCCGGCCGCCAACGGTCCGATCCGGATCATGGGTCTCGCTCCCGGCGGCTATGCGCTCGCGGTCTTTCATGACGAGAACCGCAACCGGAAGCTGGACACGCTGATCGGCATCCCGCGCGAGGGCTTCGGCTTTTCGCGAAATCCGGTGGTGCGCTTCGGGGCGCCGAAGTTTCGGCAGGTACGCATCGATCTGGGACCGGGCTTCACTCGCGAAACCGTCCGCATGCAATACCTGCTTTAGTCCATGTGGATTCGCCCTTCGCGCGCCCCTAGGCTTGCCGGCGGGGGCGACGAGCAAGGCTGCGATGATCGACTCTGAAGCCCGCGAGGGCCTCCCTCCGCTCCACATATTGCTGGCCGCGCCGCGCGGCTTCTGCGCGGGGGTACGGCGGGCGATCCAGGCGGTCAGGGACGCGCTCCGGGTCCACGGCGCGCCGGTCTATGTGCGGCGGCCGATCGTCCACAATCTTCGGGTGGTGAGGGCTCTCGAGGCGGAGGGCGCGGTCTTCGTCGAGGAGCTGGAAGAGGTCCCGCGAGGCGCCGTCGTCATCCTCTCGGCGCACGGGGTCGCGCCGGCGGTGGCCGCCGAGGCCGAGCGCCGCGGGCTGGTCGCCTACGACGCCGTCTGCCCGCTCGTCGCCAAGGTCCACCGCGAGGTCCGCCGCCATCACCGCAACGGGCGCCACGTCGTCCTCGTCGGCCATGAGGGGCACCCCGAGATCGTCGGCACCCTGGGCCACGCCCCGGCGGGCGCCGTCTCGGTGATCCGCGCGCCCGCCGAGGTCAACTCGCTTCCCTTCCCCACGGACGCCCGGCTCGCCCTGGCCGTCCAGACCACTTATTCGGTCGACGAGGCGGCGGAGGTGACCGCCGCGCTCCATTCGCGCTTCTGGGACGTCGCCCGCCCGGCCATGGGCGACATCTGCTATGCGACCACGAACCGCCAGGCGGCGGTCCGGGCGATCGCCGCGCGCGCCGACGCGATGATCGTCGCCGGCGAGAGCTTCTCGTCCAACGCCTGCCGGCTCGCCGAGCTCGCCGCCTCGGCCGGCTGCGCCGCGGTCCAGCGCATCGCCGGCCCCGAAGAGCTCGACTGGTCCCGGCTGCCGCGGCGCGGGGCGCTCGGAATCACCGCCGCGGCGTCGACCCCGGAAAGCGTCGTAACCGACATCCTGGCCGCGCTCGGCGCGAGCTATCGCCTGCGCATCGAGGAAGTGAGCGCGATCGAGGAGACGACCGAGTTCAAGCGGGTGGCGATCGGATGACGATGATGGACAGCGTCCGGGCCGAAGTCGCGCTCGGCTCGTCGATGCGCCGGGCGGCGGCCGATATCGACGCTTTGTTCGAGACCATTCTGCCCGACCCGCCCGATCCGCGCCGCCGGCTCTATCAGGCGATGCGCTATGCCGCCGTCGGCGGCGGCAAGAGGCTTCGGCCGCTGCTGGCAATCGCCGCCTCGGACCTGTTCGGAGTCCCGCGCGGGAGCGCGATCCGGGCCGGGCTCGCCGTCGAATGCGTCCACGTCCACTCGCTCATCCACGACGACCTTCCGTGCATGGACGACGACGATCTGCGCCGGGGCAAGCCGACCGTTCACCGCGCCTTCGACGAGGCCACCGCCGTCCTCGCCGGCGACGCCCTCCTGGCGCTGGCGTTCGAGATATTGGGCGACCCGGCCATGCCCGTCGCGGGCGACATCCGCGCCGAATTGGTCTGCGAGCTCGCCCGGGCCGCCGGCGCCGGCGGAATGGCGGGCGGGCAGATGCTCGACCTGTTTCCGGCCGAGGCGCTCGACCTCGACGCCATCACCCGGCTCCAGCGCCTCAAGACCGGCGCCCTGATCGGCTGGTGCGTCGAAGCCGGGGCGATCATGGGCCAGGCCTCGCCCGAAGCCCGCACCAGCCTTCGCGGCTATGCGCATTGCCTCGGCCTCGCCTTCCAGATCGCCGACGACCTGCTCGACCATGACGGCGACGAGGCCCGGGTCGGCAAGCGGCTCCGCAAGGACGGCGACCGGGGCAAGGCCACCTTCGTCACCATCCTCGGGCCCGACCGCGCCCGCCGCCAGGCGCGGCTGCTCGTCGATCAGGCGGTCGAGCATCTCCAGGGGTTCGGAAGCGAATCGGGCCTGCTCGCGGCGATCGCGCGCTTCGCGATCAGCCGGGATCATTGAGCTGGACTCCGGCCTCCACGCCGATCCGGACCGCTTCGGCGGAGCTGCCGATCTCCAACCTGGCGAGAAGCCCGGCGCGATGCATCTTCACCGTCTTCTCGTCGATCGCGAGGAAGCCGGCGATCTGCTTGTTGCGATAGCCGGCGATCATGTGCTCCAGCACCTGGAGCTGGCGCGGGGTGAGAGTCCGGACCAGCGCCTGCGCGCGCTGCCGGCGCGGGCCGGAAGAGCCGGCGCCGGGGTCGACCTCCATCTGCGAGCCGATGAAATAGGCCAGCTCGCCGGATTCGCCGATGACCGGAGCGACCATCACGGCATTCACGAAGGCGGTGCCGTCCCGGCGATAATTGGTGAGCTCGATGAGCGCGGGCCGCCCTTCGGCGACGGCTCGGCGCAGGGTCGTTCGGGCGGCCGGCTCCGTCTCCGGTCCGGCCAGGAACCGGCAGTTGCGGCCGACGATCTCCTCCCGGGCGTATCCGGTAAGGGCGCAAAAGGCGCGGTTCACCGCGACGATCGGATTGTCGGGAAGCCGGGCGTCGGTGATCACCGAGGCGATCGGGCTGTGATCGATCGAGGCGAGCAGCCCCTCCATTCTGGTCACCCTGGTCTGCGGCCGGGCCGGTCCCGGCCCGCCGCTTAGCACGGCTCGCCCAGCAGCAAAATCGCCGGCGAACCCAGCGGCGGGCTCGTCGACGAAAGCGGGTTGTGCAGGGCGACCGCCGCCGCTAGGACGTTTCACTGTAATAGCACGATGGAACAAAAAGCATGTCAGCCAGCAAGCCGGGAACGCTCGCTCCCACTCGGGACCCGGACGTCCTCGTCGCCGATCTATGCGCCGCGCTCCTCACTCCGCGCGACTCGGCGGAGATGGGCCGGCTCCTCATCGACCTGTGCACGCCGGCGGAAATCCGGTCGCTCGCCGAGCGCTGGCACGTCGCCCGCCTCCTCGACGGCACGCCCCTGTCCTACCGGGAGATACACGACGCCACCGGAGTCAGCACGACCACGGTCGTCCGGGTGGCGCGCTTTCTGCGCGAGGAGCGCAACGCGGGCTACCGGCGGGCGATCGACGCTCTGGGGGGCGGCAATGCTGGTTGACGAGACGCGGCTCCATATCGCCATCCAGAAATCGGGCCGGCTTTCCGACTTCAGCCGGGGGCTGCTCAAGGATTCCGGCCTTCGCATCCAGAACGGCCGAAACGCCCTGACGGCCCGGGTGGAGAACTTCCCGGCGGACCTCATGCTGGTCCGCGACGACGACATCCCGACCTTCGTCGGCGACGGAGTGTGCGAGTTCGGCATCGTCGGCGACAACGTCCTGGAGGAATTCGAGCTCGGCAAGGAGGAGCTTTCAATCGAACGCGTGACTCCGCTCGGCTTCGGCCGCTGCACGCTCAAGCTGGCGGCGCCCGAATCGGTCGCTTACGAAAGCCCGGCTTCGCTGGCCGGCGCGCGAATCGCGACGACCTACCCGCGCATCGTGCAGCGCTTCCTCGACCGCAACCGGGTCGCCGCGACGGTGGTCAAGATGAACGGAGCCGTCGAGCTCGCGCCGCGGCTCCGAATCGCGCCCTTCATCTGCGACCTCGTCTCCACCGGCGCCACACTGGAGGCGAACGGCCTGCGCGCGGTCGAGACCGTGTTCGACAGCGAAGCGGTGCTGATCCGGACGAAGAAGCCGGTCGCCGACGCGAAGAGGGAGCAGGGAGAACGGCTGCTCAGCCGAATCCAGGGCGTGCTCGCCACCAAGGAGTCCAAATATATCATGCTGAACGCCCCGGGCGAGGCGCTTCGGGAGATCAGCGCCCTCCTGCCCGGCGCCGAGGCTCCGACGATCCTTCCGCTCCATGGCCGGGCCGGCCATTTCGCCGTCCACGCCGTCTGCCAGGAATCGGTCTTCTGGGAGACCCTGCAAAGGCTGAAGGCGGCCGGCGCCTCGGCGATCCTCGTCCTCCCGATCGAAAAGATGATGATGTGAGGAGTCTCGACTGGAGCCGGCTCGACCCGGCCGGGCGGAGCGAGGCGCTGGCCCGTCCCGCGAAGCGCAGCGACCCCGCCATGCAGGCCGCGGTTCGCGACATCGTCGAGGACGTCCGGAGCCGGGGTTGGGCGGGCCTTCGCGCCCAGGCCGTGCGGCTCGACGGGGAGCCGCCGCGCCTCGTGCCCGTGGCGCCGCTCGCCGCGGAGGCGCGCCGGAGCCTGGCGCCGGAGCAGCTGACGGCGATCGGGCTCGCCGCCGCCAACATCCGCGCCTTCCACGAGGGCAGCCTTCCCGCCGAACACAGGGTCGAGACGATGCCCGGGCTCACGGTGCGCAAGATCTGGCGGCCCATCGACCGGGTCGGCCTCTACGTTCCCGGCGGCAGGACCCCCTTGTTCTCGACGCTGCTCATGCTCGCCCTCCCGGCCCGCGCCGCGGGCGTTCGCGAAATCGTGACGGTCACTCCGCCGCGGCCGGAGGGCGGGCTGGATCCGCTGATCGCGCTGGCGGCGGAGATTTGCGGAATCGAGGCGGTGTGGACGGCCGGCGGCGCCCAGGCCGTCGCCGCCCTCGCCTTCGGCGCCGGCGACATCGCCCGCGTCGACAAGATATGCGGGCCCGGCAACGCCTGGGTGGCCGAGGCGAAGAGCCTCGTCGCCGCGTTTCCGGGCGGGCCGGCCGTCGACATGCCGGCCGGCCCGAGCGAGCTTCTGGTCGTCGCGGATGCCGCCGCCGATCCGGTCAAGGTTGCCGCCGACCTCCTCAGCCAGGCCGAGCACGACTCCTCGGCGCAGGTCCTGCTCGTCACCCCGGCGGCCGGGCTGATCGAGGCGGTGAGGGCACAGGTGGCGGCGCAGCTCCCCACCCTGCCGCGCCGAGCCCTCGCCGAGGCCTCGATCGGCGAGGCCGGGGCCATCCTCTGCGCCGACCTGGCCGAGGCGATCGAGATCGCCAATCTCTACGCCCCGGAGCATCTCTCGCTGGCCGTGACCGACCCCGAGCCCCTGATCGCCCTGGTCCGCAACGCTGGAGCGGTGTTCGCAGGCGGCGACGCCGCGGAGACGTTCGGCGACTATCTGGCCGGCTCGAGCCACGTTCTCCCGACCGACGGCGCCGCCCGCGCCTGGAGCGGAATATCGGTCTACAGCTTTCTCAAGGCGATCAGCGTCCAGGCGGTCACGGGCGAGACCTCGAGGCGGATCGCGGCCCCGGCCGCCGCGCTCGCCCGGCTGGAAGGGCTCGAGGCCCACGCCCGGGCCGCGGATGCCCGGCTCGAGGAAGCGCTGCCATGACCTCGCTCGCGATGCGGCTGGCCCGGCCCGAAATCCTCGCCCTCGACGCCTTCGACATCGCGGCCAATGCGGACGGTGCGTTCGGCGCCGAAGCGATCAAGCTCGACGCCAACGAAAACCCCTACGCGCCGCTTCAGGACGGCCCGCTCGCGGCCGGGCTCAACCGCTATCCGGAACCCCAGCCGGCGCGGCTGAGGCGCGCGATGGCGGCGCTTTACGGAGTCGCGCCGGAGAATCTCGTCCTCACCCGCGGCGGCGACGACGCCATCGACATCCTCGTCCGCGCCTTCTGCCGGCCGTCGGAGGACGCCGTGGCGGTCTGTCTTCCCACCTTTTCCGCCTACGCCCATTTCGCCCGTCTCCAGGGCGCCCGGGTGATCGAGGCCCGGCTCGACGAAAATTTCGATTTCCGGCGCGAGCGGCTGTTGGACTCGGTCAAGGGCGAGCGCTCGCTGAAGCTCGTCTTCCTTTGCTCGCCCAACAATCCCACCGGCAATCCCATCGATCCCGATGACGTGCTGCGCGTGGCCGACGCTCTGCCCGAAACCCTTGTCGTCCTCGACGAGGCCTATCTGGAATTCTCAGGGACGCCCAGCCTTGCCCGGGAGGCGGCCGTGCGCCCCAACCTCGTGGTCCTGAAGACCCTGTCCAAGGCTTACGGCCTGGCCGGCGCCCGAGTCGGAGGGCTGATCGGCGATTCGGAGCTGATCGCCGTCGCCGCCCGGGCGCTGCCCCCCTATCCGCTGCCCAGCCTGTCGGTGGAAGCGGCGATGTCCGCGCTCGCGCCGTCGCGCCGCGCCGTCCACGCGGAGCGGATCGCCCGACTCGCGGCCGATCGCGAGCGGATGGCGGAGCGCCTCGCCGGTTCGCCTCTCGTCGGCAAGGTGCGCTCGGGCGGCGGCAACTTCCTGTTCCTCGAGGTCGAGGATCCGGATGCGCTGGCGCGCAAGCTCGCCAGGCTCGGTATCCGGGTTCGCTTCCGGCCGAACGCCGCGCCCGGCGGAGTCCGACTGACCGTCGGAACGGAGGCCGAGAATATCGCCGCTCTCGCCGCCTTCGGCGTGGCCAGCGGGGCGGTTCCGGGCCGGCGCGCGGAGCTGGTCCGCGACACGAAGGAGACCCGAATCGCCGTTGCCGTCGATCTCGACCGCGGTTCGCCGCGCCGGATCGACACCGGAATCCCCTTCTACGACCACATGCTCGACCAGGTTGCAGCGCATGGCGGCTTCTCGCTCCTCCTCTCCTGCGAAGGCGACCTGGACATCGACGCCCATCACAGCATCGAGGATTGCGCCCTCGCCTTCGGCGCGGCCCTGTCGAAGGCGCTCGGCGACCGGCGCGGAATCGGCCGGTTCGGCTTCTCGCTGCCCATGGACGAGGCCGAGGCGCACGTCCTCGTCGACCTGTCCGCGCGCCCCTATTGCGTCTTCGAGGGAAGCTTCGGGGCCAGCCATATCGGCGCCTACCCGACCGAGATGACCCGCCACGTCTTCCGAAGCCTCGCCGACAGCCTCGGCGCCGCGATCCACGTCCGGGTGGAGGGCGAGAACGACCATCACCGGACGGAAGCCTGCTTCAAGGCCTTCGGCCGGGCGCTTCGGCAGGCGCTGAGGCGCGACGGCGACGGGGTGCCGAGTACGAAGGGAATTTTGTGAACATCGCCATCATCGACCTCGGCTGCGGCAATATCGGCTCGGTCGGGATCGCGTTCGAGCGGTTCGGGATCGCGCCCGTCGTGACCTCGCAGACGCAGGAGATCGCCTCGGCGGACAAGGTCGTCCTGCCTGGAGTGGGGGCCGCCGGCTATGCGATGGAGCAGATCGAGGCGCGGGGCCTCGCCGGGGTGCTGCGGGCGCTCCGCCAGCCGGCGCTTGGAATCTGCCTCGGCATGCAGCTCCTCTTCGAGGCGAGCGAGGAAGGGGAGACCGCCTGCCTCGGGCTGATCGGCGGCCGGGTCCGAAGGCTCGAGCCGGCGACGGGCCGGCCGGTTCCCCACATGGGCTGGAGCCGGCTCGCCGTCCGGGACGAGACGATCGGCCTGGACCCGGGCGACTATCTTTATTTCGCCCACAGCTACGCGTGCGATCCGGGGCCGGCGACGGTTGCGAGCGCGGATTACGGGCGCGAGATCCCGGCGGTCGTGCGGAGCGCCAACTGGCTCGGCGCGCAATTCCACCCCGAGCGCTCCGGCGAGGCGGGCGCGCGCTTCCTTCGCAACTGGCTCGGCCGATGATCCTTTATCCCGCGATGGACCTGATGGGCGGCCGGGTGGTCCGCCTGGCGCAGGGACGGTTCGAGGAGTCGACGGCCTATGCGGGAGACCCCGCCGAGGCGCTCGGCCGATTCGCCGCGGCCGGGGCCGAATGGGCCCATGTCGTCGACCTCGACGGCGCCCGGGCCGGCGCGCCGGTTCAGCACGAGGCGATCGCGGACCTCGCCCGGGAAGCGCCGCTCAACCTGCAGGTGGCCGGCGGCTTCCGCACCCGCGATCAGATCGCCCGGATGCTCGGCGCCGGCGTCCGCCGGGTCGTCATCGGCAGCCTTGCCGTCGAGCGGCCCGACCTCGTCCGCGCCTTCTTCGAGGAGTTCGGATCCGACCGGATCACGCTTTCGCTCGACGTCCGCCTGGCCGCGGGCGCGCCGGTCGTCGCCACCGCCGGCTGGACCGAGGATTCGGGCCTCAGCCTCTGGGACGTCGCCGCGCTCTACCCGCAGGCGCGCCATCTCCTCCTCACCGACATCGGCCGCGACGGCATGCTCGCGGGCCCCAACTTCGACTTGCTCGAGGAAGCGGCGGAGCGCCTTCCCCATCTCGCCATCCAGGCCTCGGGGGGCGTTTCCTCACTCGACGACCTGCGCCGCCTGAGAACCGCCGGGGCGATCGTGGGCAAGGCCCTGTGGGAGGGCCGGATCGGCCTCGCGGAGGCGCTCGATGCCTGCGCGTAGGATCATCCCCTGCCTCGACGTGAAGGACGGCCGCGTGGTCAAGGGCGTCCAGTTCCGCGACCATCGCGACGCCGGCGACATCGTCGAGAGCGCCACCCGCTACCGCGACGAAGGGGCCGACGAGCTGGTCTTCTACGACATCGGCGCAAGCGCCGAGGGCCGAAGCCTGGATCTCGACTGGATAAAGCGGATCGCCCGGGCGATCGACATACCGTTCGCCGTCGCCGGCGGGGTGCGCACCCGCGACCAGGCCGCGGCCTGCCTGGATTGCGGCGCCGACAAGGTCTCGATCAACTCGCCCGCGCTCGAGCGGCCGGCGCTGATCGGGGAGCTCGCCCGCGAGTTCGGCAGCCAGTGCGTCGTCCTCGGCGTCGACAGCTTCGAGTCGGGCGGCGATTACCGGGTCAAGCAATATACCGGCTCGCCCGACTCGACCCGCGATTCGGGGCGCCTCACCCTGGACTGGGTGCGCGAGGGGGCGGAGCGGGGCGCCGGCGAGATCGTCCTCAACTGCATGCGCCGGGACGGCGTCCGAACCGGCTACGACCTCTCCCACACCGCCGCCGTCGCCGCCGCGACGACGGTACCGGTGGTCGCGTCTGGCGGGGCCGGCGCTCCGGAGCATTTCCGCGACGCCTTCGCCGCCGGAGCGAGCGGAGCGCTCGCCGCGACCGTGTTCCACGACCGCCTCATCGCCATCGGCGAACTGAAGGAGTATCTCGAGTCATGCGGGATCGAAATGCGCCGCTGAGCGCCCAGGATATCGACTCCCTCGCCTGGGAAAAGATGGACGGCCTCCTCCCGGCCGTCGCCCAGGACTCGTCGACCGGCCGGGTGCTGATGCTCGGCTACATGAGCCGCGAGGCGCTCGCCGCGACCCTGGCCAGGGGGCGGGCCGTCTTCCACAGCCGCTCGAAGGGACGGCTCTGGGAGAAAGGCGAGACGAGCGGCAACTTCCTGGCGGTCCGCGCCATATTCGCCGACTGCGACGGCGACTCGCTCGTCGTCGAGGCGGAGCCGATGGGGCCGACCTGCCACCTCGGCACCCAAAGCTGCTTCGTCGGAACCGCCGACGGCGCAGGGTTCCTCGGCGCGCTCAGGCGGATCGTCGCCGGACGAGCCGCGAGCGATCCGGCCGAAAGCTACACCGCCCGACTGCTCGCCGCCGGCCCGGCCGGGATCGCCCAGAAAATCGGCGAGGAAGGGGTCGAGCTCGCCCTGGCCGCGGTCGGCCGCGACCGGCAGGGCTGCGTCGAGGAGACCGCCGACCTGCTCTATCATGTGACGGTGCTGATGGAGGCGCGGGGCTTCGGCTGGGACGAGGTCGCCGCGACGCTCAAGCGACGGCATCGAGCCTAGCCGCTCGGCCTGGCTCCCCCGGGCCTCAGGCGCTCAGCAGGCGGCAGGCTTGCTCGAGCAGGGCCTCGTTCGCGGCGGCGACGATCTGGCCCGAGCGCAGGTCAGTCCCGCCGCTCCAGTTCGAGACGGCGCCGCCCGCTCCGCGGACGAGCGGGACGAGCGCATGATAATCGTGCGGCTTCAGGCCCGATTCCGCGACGATGTCGAGGGTGCCCGCGGCGACGAGGGCGTAGCCGTAGGCGTCCAGCCCGTAGCGGGTCAGGCGCGCGGAGCGCCTGAGCCTCTCGAATCCCTCCGCTTCGGGGCCCTCGAAGAGATAGGGGTCGGTCGTCGATAGCCGGGCGTCCTCGACGCGCCGGCACGCGCTCGCGGCAAGCCGCCGTTCCCCTCCCTCCCCGCCGGCCAGCCAGGCGCCGCGGGAATGGCCCAGATAGAGTTCGTCGAGCCTCGGAACGTCGACCACCCCAAGCACGGGATCGCCGTCATCGAGCAACGCGATCAGGGTCGTCCAGCTCGGCAGCCCGCAGATATAGGCTCGGGTGCCGTCGATCGGATCGAGGGACCATGACCACCGCCCCGAGGCCGGCCGCTCGGGCAGCTCCTCGCCGGCTATGCCGTGCTCCGGGAAGCGCTCCTCGATCAGGCGCCGCATCGCCCTTTCCGAGTTGCGGTCGTGCTCGGTCACCGGATCGAAACCTTCGGAGAGCTTGTTCTCGACGCCCGCGAGGCCCGCGCGACAGCCGGGAAGCGTTTCGCGCCGCGCGGCCCGGGCGAGCGAGCGGGCGAAGGCGGCGAAGGTCTCGAATTCCTCGACCATGGCATCCGCCGTACAATTTCAGAGCGAAGGCGCAAAGGGCGCGACGTAGAGCGGGACTCCGTCCTCGTTGCCGCGTTGCGCCTCCGCGCCTCCATCGCAGAAATCCAGATCGCAATCCGACCGCGGAAAGACGCTCGAAGCGACGCCTCGCGGCCGGACCCTGGATGCCGGATCAAGCCCGGCAGACGAAAAGGCGTGCCCTTCACACCCCAGCCGTGCGTTGCTAGAGCGCGCTCAAATTTCGCACATTGCGAAACATCGACGACTCCGGCGCGTGTGAAGCAACACACATGCGCCGTCGAACCCGGAAAGGGCCCATCACGTGACCGCCGTCGGCAACAACAGCCTCAACACACGCTCCACCCTCACCGCCGCCGGCAGGACCTACGCCTATTACTCTCTCGAGAAGGCCGCCGCCCAGCTCGGCGACGTGTCGCGGCTGCCCTTCTCGATGAAGGTGCTGCTCGAGAACCTGCTCCGCTTCGAGGACGGCAAGACCGTCACCCGCGCCGACATCCAGGCCCTCGTCGACTGGCAGAAGGAGAGGAGCTCGACCAAGGAGATACAATACCGGCCGGCGCGGGTGCTGATGCAGGATTTCACCGGCGTCCCGGCCGTCGTCGACCTCGCCGCGATGCGCGACGCGATGGCGAGGCTCGGCGGCAACGCGGCGCAGATCAACCCGCAGGTGCCGGTCCATCTCGTCATCGACCATAGCGTGATGGTCGACGCCTTCGGCACTCCGCAGAGCTTCGCCCAGAACGTCGAGCTCGAATATCACCGGAACATGGAGCGCTACGAGTTCCTCAAATGGGGCTCGAAGGCGTTCGACAATTTCGAGGTGGTGCCGCCGGGGACGGGCATCTGCCACCAGGTCAATCTCGAATATATCGCCCGCGGCGTCTGGTCGTCGGCCGACCCGTCGGGCGAGACCATCGCCTATCCCGACACCCTGGTCGGGACGGACAGCCACACCACCATGGTCAACGGCCTCGGCGTATTGGGCTGGGGGGTCGGCGGGATCGAGGCGGAGGCGGCGATGCTCGGCCAGCCGGTCTCGATGCTCATCCCCGAGGTGGTCGGATTCCACCTCACCGGAAGCCTTCAGGAGGGGATCACAGCCACCGACCTCGTCCTCACCGTCACCCAGATGCTCCGCGCGCGCGGGGTGGTCGGGCGCTTCGTCGAATTCTACGGCGCCGGGGTCTCGGCCCTCTCGGTCGCCGACCGGGCCACCATCGCCAACATGGCGCCGGAATATGGCGCGACCTGCGGCTTCTTCCCGGTCGACGGCAAGACGCTCGACTACATGCGGCTGACCGGCCGCTCGGAAGAGCAGATCGCGCTCACCGAGGCCTACGCCAGGGCGCAGGGCCTGTGGCTCGAGCCGGGCGCCTATCACGAGCCGCTGTTCACCGACACGCTGGAGCTCGACATGGACCAGGTCGAGCCCTCGCTGGCCGGCCCCAAGCGCCCTCAGGACAAGGTGCCTTTGTCCCGGGTCGACGAGGAGTTCGTCGCCAATTTCACCAGGGAATACGGCCACGCCCTTTCCGAGCTCGAGCAGCGCCACCCCTGCGCCGGCGATCCGAACGTGCCCGACCTCGGCCATGGCGACGTCGTCATCGCCGCCATCACCTCCTGCACCAACACCTCCAACCCGGCCGTGCTGATCGCCGCCGGGCTCGTCGCCCGCAAGGCGCGGGCGAAGGGGCTCGATTCCAAGCCCTGGGTGAAGACCTCGCTCGCCCCGGGAAGCCAGGTCGTCACCGACTATCTCGACCGCGCCGGTTTGAGCGAGGATCTGAACGCGATCGGCTTCGACCTGGTCGGCTACGGCTGCACGACCTGCATAGGCAATTCGGGGCCTCTGCCCGAGCCGATCTCCGCGGCGATCGCGAAGCACGACCTCGTCGCCGCTTCGGTGCTGTCGGGCAACCGCAATTTCGAGGGCCGGGTCTCGCCCGACGTGCGCGCCAACTACCTCGCCTCGCCGCCGCTCGTCGTCGCCTATGCGCTCAAGGGCACGGTCGCGGGCGACATGATCGAGGAGCCGCTCGGCACGGGCTCGGACGGGCAGCCCGTCTTCCTCAAGGACGTCTGGCCGTCGAACGACGAGATCCGCCGGCTGATCGACGCCCATGTCCACGGCGACATGTTCCGCTCGCGCTACGCCGACGTCTACAAGGGCGACGAGCAATGGCGCTCGATCCCGGTCGCGGGGGGCGAGACCTACGCCTGGTCGGCGGGCTCGACCTACATCCAGAACCCGCCTTATTTCGAGGGCATGACGATGACGCCGGTTCCGCCGTCGGACATCGAGAATGCGCGGCCGCTGGCGATTTTCGGCGATTCCATAACGACCGACCACATTTCGCCCGCCGGTGCGATCAAGGTCGACAGCCCGGCCGGGGCCTACCTCTCCGAGCGCCAGGTCGCCCGCGGCGACTTCAACTCCTACGGAGCGCGCCGCGGCAATCACGAAGTGATGATGCGCGGCACCTTCGCCAACATCCGCATAAAAAACCGAATGATTCCGGGCACCGAAGGCGGCCTCACCCGCCACATCCCGACCGGCGAGACTCTCCCAATCTACGACGCGGCGATGCGCTACAAGGCGGAAGGGACGCCGCTCGTCATCGTCGCGGGCAAGGAATACGGCACCGGCTCGTCGCGCGACTGGGCGGCCAAGGGCACCAACCTTCTCGGCGTCCGGGCGGTCATCGCCGAGACCTATGAGCGCATCCACCGCTCCAACCTCGTCGGAATGGGAGTGGTCCCGCTCCAGTTCGTCGGCGAGGTGCCGATCTTCGACGGCACGGAGACCTTCACCATAACCGGGATAGCGAACCTCCAGCCGCGCCAGGAGCTGCAGGTGCAGGTCACCAGGGCGGACGGCTCGGCCTTCGCCTTCACCGCCCGGGTCAGGATCGACACCCTGAACGAGCTCGAATATTTCCGGGCCGGGGGGATCCTCCATTACGTGCTGAGGAAGCTCGCCGCCTGAGCGCCGCCGGTCGCGCCGCTACCGGCCGCGGGCACAGGGCCATTTCGTCCGCCCCGCTCAGCGGATAAGGATGGCGACTGGAGCCGAGGCGCTGGCGCGAATCGCGAAGGGCCGCCGGACGGAGGGGACGTCGTCATGATCGATATGCTGCTGCTCGCCATCGCGGCCAAGGCGGGCGGGGACTATGAGCCGCCGCCCGAGCTCTGGTACCGCCAGGCCGTCTCCTGCGCGGCCTCGCTCAAGCTCACCGTCAAGAAGGAGCCGACCTCGGCCCAGTTCGCCGACATGATGACCTGGGGCATGATCATGGCCGATACCGGCCGCAAGATCGGGCGCACCAAAGAGCAGGTCGACAGCGGCGACCTGCGCATCGCGGAGGGCTTCTACCGGCATTTGCAGCAGAAGAAGCCCAAGGCCTTCGCCGCCCACCGCGCCTATTGCCAGGCCCTGTTCGATGCTGATCGACCTTAGCCATCGCATCGAGGACGGCATGGTCACCTACAAGGGCCTGCCCGCCCCGCACATCTGCGACTTCTGGGACCGCGAATCGTCCGCCGCCAATTATGACGACGGGTCGAGCTTCCAGATCGGGCGGATCGACATGGTCGCCAACACCGGCACCTATCTCGATACGCCCTTCCATCGCTACGCCGACGGCGACGACCTCGCCGCCGTCGCGCTGGAGCGGCTCGCGGGCCTCGACGGCCTTTGCGTTCGCGCCCCCGCGACGGAGGCGGGCGCCGAGCTGTTCGACGGCCTCGACGTCGCCGGCAAGGCGGTGCTGGTCCACACCGGCTGGGACCGGCACTGGCGAACCGAAGCCTATCAATCGGGCCATCCGTTCCTCGCCGAGGCGGCGGCGCGCCTGCTGGCGGAGCGCGGCGCGGCGCTGGTCGGGATCGACAGCTACAATATCGACGACACCCGGACCCGCCGCCGCCCCGTCCACACCATTCTGCTCGGCGCCGGGACGCTGATCTGCGAGCATATGAGGGGCCTGGAAGCCTTGCCGCTCGGGGGCTTCCGGTTCACCGCCGCTCCGCCCGGGGTCGCCGGCATGGGCACCTTCCCTGTCCGCGCCTTCGCCGAGACCGCCTGACCGCGTTCACGGCGGCGACAGTTTACCCGTTCTAGTTTCGGCTGCGAAAGGAGGGCCCCATGCTCCATTTCCTCGCCGCCTTGCTTGCCGCGACCCCGGCTCCGCCGCTCAATCCGCAGATCGACTATGACGGCTACCGCTCGCTGATCGAAGAGGTCCAGCCCTACCGGCGGGCCAGGCTGATCGACTGGGCCGCGTTCGCCGCGGCCGCCGGCGAGCCGGACGTGCTGATCCTCGACGCCCGCTCGGCCGAGCAGTTCGCCGCCGGCCACATCAGGGGCGCCGTCAACGTGCCCCTGCCGGAGTTCAGCGACGAGCGCCTCGCCGAGGTGATCGGCCGGCCGGACCGGCCGATCCTGATCTACTGCAACAACAATTTCCGCAACGATCGGCCGCCGGTCATGCTCAAGAGCGGCCGGCTGGCGCTCAACCTTTCCACCTTCACCCACCTCTACGGCTACGGCTATCGCAACGTGAGGGAGCTGAACGACGTGATGGATTTCAACGATCCGAAGGTTAAGTGGGTGAAGGGCTGAGGGCCGCCGCCCGGAACCCTGGAAACCGGTTCAGGCCGACGGCGGTGCGCGGAGCGCGGCGGCCAGCCAGCCCGGCACCAGGGCGGCGCCCAGATGCTCGACCCGCCGGTGCTCGACCGCCAGCGCCAGCTCCGGATAGTGGATCCTGGTCCGCTCCCCCGGCCCTTCGGCCGGGACGACGACCAGCCGCCGGTTGACCTTCGAGCGATAGTTCATTCGGGCCGTATTCTCCTGGCCCACATAGCAGCCCTTGGTGAAGCTGACCCCGTTCAGCTCGGCGGCGTTGCATTCGAGCCAGAGCGTCCTGTCCGATCCGAGCTCGGCGCGGCCCTCGGTCACTCCGAGCGAGAGCCGGTGAGCGAGCCAGCCCGCCGCGGGCTCGCCGGGCGGGGCCAGCCAGCGGCGGCCGAGGCTCGGCAGGCGCGGGTCGGGCGACCCGCGGCCCTGCTCCGCCCAGTGCGCCGCAAGGCCGTCGACCGCCTCGATCGCGATCTTCCGCCGAAGCCGGTAGAGCGCGAGCCGCCGGACGAGGTCGCCGGCCGCCTCGCGCTCGCAGTCGATCAGAACGTCCTCACCATCGGCCCAGAGGATGAAATCGAACAAGGCCTTGCCCTGCGCGGTGAGGAGCCCCGCCCAGAGCGGCCGTTCCGGCGCGAGCAGGGCGAGGTCGTGAGTCACCAGCCCCTGGAGGAAGCCGCGCACGTCCTCGCCCGCGACGCGAAGGACCGAGCGGTCGGCGAGGGTGGTTGCGGTCATGGGACACATCTAGGGGCTCCGGCGCTCCGCTCCAACCGTCGCACCGCCCAAACCCTCACCCCGAACTTGTTTCAGGGTCCGGTTTCGAGCATCGCGGCGGTCATCCACCTGGATCGCTGAAACGGGTTCAGGATGACCGCGAAGGAACCATGGACCAACCCACCCGCCTCGCCCTGCGCCGCCCCGACGACTGGCACGTCCACCTGCGCGACGGCGACATGCTCCGGGCGGTCGCGCCCCACAGCGCGCGCCAGTTCGCCCGGGCGATCGTGATGCCGAACCTCGAGGTCCCGGTGACGACGGCGGCCATGGCCGAGGCCTATCGGGAACGGATCCGGGCCGCCGCCCCGGGCTTCGTCCCGCTCATGACCTGCTACCTGACCGACGGCGCCGACCCGGCGGAAGTGAGCGGCGGCTTCGAGCGCGGCGCCTGGGCGGCGGCCAAGCTCTACCCGGCTCACGCCACCACCAACAGCGCCCAGGGGGTCGCCGACGTCCGCAACATCCATCCGGTCCTCGAGGCCATGCAGCGCTGCGGGATGCCGCTTCTGATCCACGGCGAGGTCACCGATGCCGAGGTGGACGTTTTCGACCGCGAGGCGGTCTTCATCGACCGCGTCTTCTCGCCGCTGGCGCGCGACTTCCCGGCGCTGAAGATGGTGTTCGAGCATATCACCACCGCCGACGCCGCCGATTTCGTCCTGGCCGGCGGCGGCAATATCGCGGCGACGGTCACGCCCCAGCACCTCCACATCAACCGCAACGCCCTGTTCGCCGGCGGGCTCAGGCCGCATGCCTACTGCCTCCCGGTCGCCAAGCGCGAGCGGCACCGCCTGGCCGTCCGCAAGGCGGCGACCTCCGGCTCGCCCAAATTCTTCCTCGGCACCGACAGCGCCCCCCATTCGGTCGAGCGCAAGGAATCCGGCTGCGGCTGCGCCGGAATCTTCAACGCGCCCTTCGCCCTCGAAAGCTACGCGGCGGCGTTCGAGGAGGAAGGCGCGCTGGACCGGCTGGAAGCCTTCGCGTCGGAGAACGGGCCGCGTTTCTACGGCCTGCCGCTCAACGAGGGACGCGTGGTTCTGGAGCGGTCGCCGGTGACGGTGCCCGACTCGCTGCCCGCGGCCGGGACCCGGGTGGTGCCCTTCCACGCCGGGGAGACGCTGCCCTGGAGGTTCGCCGGGCCGGAATAGAACCCGGCCTGATCGTCGTGACGAACCGGCGTCCGGCGTAGCGACAACGTTAACCACCCATCCCCCATGATTCGACGCGGGAAACGGGGGACGATGATGCGCAATTGGGCGAAGGACTTGCAGCGCGACCTGGAGGCGCCGGTGGCGGCTCGCCGAATCGGGAGCGGCTGGTTCGCGGGCTTCTTCGCGCTCCTGCTCGCCCTCTTCGGGCTGTGCCTGGTGGTCTCGCTGCGTTGGCCTGGCGTCTTCGCGACTCCCGAGCTCGAGCGGCTGCGCGACTGGACCGGGTTTCGGGCCGCGGTCCACGCGGTGCTGCTCGCCGCCTACGGGCTCGCTTTGCTCAGCCTGATGCTGCGGTCGCGCAAGGCCGTGGGCGCGGCGGCGCTGGCGGTGGCCCTGCTCGCCACCCTGCTCGGCGGAGCCCAGGTGCAGCCGCATGAGGGACGCGACTGGGGCCTGTTCTTCGGCGTCGACTTCTTCGCCGTCAACATGATCGCGACGGGCCTGATGTTCGCGCCGATCGAGCGGCTGTTCCCGCACCGATCGGACCAGCGGCTGTTCCGCGCCGAGTGGCGGGAGGACCTGTTCTATTATCTGGTCAGCTCGATGCTGGTGCAGCTGATCACCTTCCTCGCGCTCGCGCCTTCCAACTTCGTGATGGCGACGACCGACGGATTCGCGGATTTCCGGGCGGCGGTGTCGTCGCAGCCCTGGGCGCTCCAGTTCCTCGAGGCGATGATCGTGACCGATCTCGCCCAATATTGGTTCCACCGCGCCTTCCACCGGATTCCCTTCCTCTGGGGCTTCCACGCCATCCATCACAGCGCCCGGTCGATGGACTGGCTCGCCGGCGCGCGCATGCACTTCATCGAGATCGTCGCGCTGAGGGGAATCACGTCGCTGCCGCTGCTGACGCTCGGCTTCGAGCCGTCGGTGATGCAGGCCTATATAGGCTTCGTCTATGTCTATTCGTCGCTGGTCCACGCCAATCTGCGCGGCGATTTCGATTGGCTCGGCCGCTTCCTGGTGACTCCGCGCTATCACCATTGGCACCACGCCATCGAACCCGAGGCCGTGGACAAGAATTTCGCCGTCCACTTCCCGATCCTCGACCGACTGTTCGGGACACATTTGCTGCCCAAGGGCCGGTGGCCGAGCGGCTACGGGGTGCCGGAAGCGGTGCCCCACGGCTACCGGGCGCAATCGCTCTACCCGTTCCGGCGGCGGGACGGTCCGTCCTGAGCCCGAAAGCGCTGAACGGCCGGCGAATCGCCGTGCCCGTTCGCCCTGAGCCTGTCGAAGGGCTCACTCTTTCCGGCGAGGAAAAAGGGCCTCCACCAGCTCAGCCCGACGGCGTCGCCCGCCAACTCCGCAGGCAAAGAAAAAGCCGGCCGCCCCGTCGGAGCGGCCGGCTGATTTCGCCTCCGTGAAGGAGGTTACTGGATCGGCTGGAGGTTCACCGCCGCGGTCTTGCCGCGACGGTCGATCTCGAGCTCGAACTCGACCCGGTCGCCCTCGTTGAGGCTGACCATTCCGGCCCGCTCGACCGCCGAGATGTGCACGAAGGCGTCGGGCTGGCCGTCGTCGCGGCTGATGAAGCCGAAGCCCTTCATCGCGTTGAAGAACTTGACCGTGCCCTGGGCCTTCTCGCCGGTCAGCTGGCGCTGCGGCCCGCCGCCGCCCCCGCCGCCCGGGCGGTCGCCAAAGCCGCCGCGATCCTCGCGCGGGGCGCGCTCCTGCACCGGCATCGGCTCGCCCTCGATCTTGAGGTCGGTCGCGGAGACTCGGCCGCCGCGATCCACGAGCGTGAACTCGAGCGGCTGGCCGTCGGCAAGCCCGGTGAGGCCCGCCTGCTCGACCGCCGAAATGTGCACGAACACGTCCTCGCCGCCATCGTCGCGGACGATGAAGCCGAAGCCCTTCTGGCCGTTGAAGAATTTGACGACGCCCTTGCCCTGGCCGACGACCTGGGGAGGCATTCCGCCGCCGCCGCCGCCGCCGCCGCGGAACCCGCCGCCACCGCCGCCGCCGCCGAAGCCGCCACCGCCGCCGCTGCGGAATCCGCCTCCGCCGCCGCCGCCATAGCCGCCGCCACCGCCGCCGCCGAAGCGATCGCCGCCGCCGCGGTAGCCGCCGCCGCCGCCCGGAGCGCCGCCGAAGCCGCCGCCGCCGCGCTCTTCAAATCCGCTGAAATTCTCGTCGCCGAAACCGTCGCGCTTGTCTCTGCCGCGCCCGCCGCGCTCGCCGCGGCGCCCTCTGTCGAAACCCATGCCCGTCAATACTTTCCGCGCCCCTGTCTTCACGTGCAAACCACCGCGCGGGGCTGTCGCGCCAACGGTCTCGTGCGCCCCCGAAAATGGCGCACCGCCGACTCCTATAACTCAAATCATTGTCAGCCGCGAGAGCTTTTCCACAGGGACGCGGAGCGCCGCCGTCAATGCTTCCGGGCGACCTTGTGATGGACGAGCACGATGAGCGCGCCGAGCGCCAGGCCGAGCAGCCCGGAACCGGCCGCCCCGACCGCCCATTCGATCGCCCCGGCCAGGGCGGGAACGGCGTGGCCGGCGGCCGCCCCCGAGTCGTGGAGCAGGTGCGCGGGCGCGGCGAAGCCGAACACCTCGAGGCCGTGGACGATGATTCCGCCGCCCACCCAGATCATCGCCGCGATCCCGATCGTCGACAGCGCCGCCATCACCTTGGGCATGGCGTGGACCAGCCCCCGGCCGAGCGCGCGGGTGCCGCGGTTGCGCCGCTCGGCGAGATGGAGGCCGATATCGTCCATCTTCACGATCAGCCCGACGAGGCCGTAGACTCCGACGGTAATGGCCACGGCGACCACGGCGAGGATCATCGCCCGGGTCGCGAAGGCCTGGTCGGCCACCTCGGCGAGCGCGATCGCCATGATCTCCGCGGAGAGGATGAAGTCGGTCCGCACCGCGCCCGACACCATCTCGCGCTCGTGGTCGGCGCTGCCCAGCTCGGCGGCCTCCTCGGCCAGGCTGTGGTCGGGCTCGGCGATCGCCTCCCACACCTTCTCGGCGCCCTCGAAGCAGAGATAGGCGGCCCCCAGCATGAGCAGCGGCATGATCGCCCAGGGCAGGAGGGCGCTCAGCGCCAGCGCGGCCGGGAGGAGGATGAGGAGCTTGTTCTTCAGCGAGCCCTTGGCGATCCGGGCGATGATCGGAAGCTCGCGGTCGGGCGTGAAGCCGGTGACGTAGCGCGGAGTGACCGCGGTGTCGTCGATCACGACCCCCGCCGCCTTCGCCCCCGCGCGCCCGGCGGCGGCGCCGACATCGTCGATCGAGGCCGCGGCGAGCTTGGCGATCGCGGCGACGTCGTCGAGCAAGGCGGCGAGACCTGAAGGCATGGGGAGAGGCTCCGGTTGTTCGCGCTCCTGTGACGGTGCGCGGCGCGTCGATCAAGCCACGAAGCGACCAGTGATTGAGCGTCAAGGCGCTTCGTCCTATGCGAAGCGGATGACAGTCCATTTCCACGAAGAAGACCTGCCCGAGGGCGTCCTCGCCCCCGGCCCGGTCGCCGTCGATACCGAGGCCATGGGGCTCCTCCCCGGCCGCGACCGCCTGTGCCTCGTCCAGATCTCCGACGGCCGCGGCGACGAGCATCTCGTCCGCTTCGCTCCCGGGAGCGACTATTCGGCGCCCAACCTCAAGGCCGTCCTCGGCGATCCCGGGCGGCTCAAGCTCTACCATTTCGCCCGCTTCGACCTCGCCATCATGCAGGCCTATCTCGGGGTCATGGCGGGACCCGTCTATTGCACCAAGACCGCCTCGCGCCTGATCCGCACCTATACCGACCGGCACGGTCTCAAGGAGCTGATCAAGGAACTCCTCCAGATCGACATCTCCAAGCAGCAGCAGACGTCGGACTGGGGCGCGCCCGATCTGTCCGACGCCCAGAAGGATTATGCCGCCTCGGACGTCCGCTACCTCCACCAGATGAAGGAGAAGCTCGACGAGCGCCTGGCGCGCGAGGGCCGGATGCCGCTGGCCCAGGCCTGCTTCGACTTCCTCCCGCACCGCGCCCTGCTTGACCTCGCCGGCTGGGCGGAGGTCGACATCTTCGCCCATGTCTGAGCTCGCCGAGGACCGGCGCCGGGCCAAGCGCGGCTGGGCGGCCCCGGGCGGGCTTCACGACTGGCTGATGCGATTCCTGAAGATCGTTCTTCCGGCCGGAGTCGGTCTTCTCCTCGCCTACCTGCTGCTCTCGCCCCTCTCCAAGGAGAAGGAGATCAGCTTCCTCCTCGACAAGAACAAGGTCGACGTCGCCCGCGAGCGGCTGAAGACCCAGAAAGCGGAATATCGCGGCCTCGACGACAAGGGCCGGGCCTTCTCCATCCAGGCGGCGCAGGCGGTCCAGGCCAAATCGTCCGATCCGGTCGTCGACATCGGCGGGATGTCCGCCCGGATTCAGCTCGACGAGGGGCCGGCAACGATCACGGCCGACAAGGCCCGCTACAACATGGACAGCCAGAAGGTCGACGTGCTCGGCCCGATCCTGTTCACCGCCGCCGACGGCTACCGCCTCGAGACCCGCGACGTCGCCCTCGACCTCAACAAGCACGTCGCGGTCAGCGGCGGCGGGGTCGAGGGGCAGATGAGGCTGGGCCGTTTCACCGCCGGCGGGATGACGGTGGACCTGCCGCAGCGGCGGGTGGTCCTTACCGGCCGTCCGCGCTTGCATATTGTGCAGGGGGCTATCAGATGAAGGGCATGAAACGCTACGTCCCCTTCCTCCTGCTGATCCTCCTCGGTCCGGCCGCCGCGGTCGGGCAGGTTTCAGCTCTGAAGGGCCACAAGACCAACGCCCCGGTCGATGTCGCGGCGGATCGCATAGAGGTCCAGGACCGAGCCGACCGCGCCATCTTTTCCGGCAACGTCGTGGTCCGCCAGGGCGATCTCACCCTGACCGCGCCGCGGCTGACCGTGGCTTATTCAAGCGGCGGCGGAGTCGAGTTGCGCCGCATCGACGCGACCGGCGGAGTAACCGTCAAAAGCCCGTCGGAAACGGCGCGCGGCAATATCGGCATCTACGACACCCGGGCGCGGATCATCACTCTGATCGGCGACGTCAGCCTGGTCCAGCGCGACGCCAACGTGAACGGCGGACGGCTGGTTATCGATCTCGACAGCGGACGCGCGGTCATGGACGGCGGCGGCCCGCCGGGAACCACGCGCCAGGGCGGGCGAGTGACGGGCCGGTTCACGGTGCCCCAGAAGTCGGGCAGCTGAGCCGAGGCGACGAGGCGCGTCGCCGGGATGACTGCAGCCTCCGCTATTTTTTCATCCATGCACGAAGCCTGCCAGTTTACCCCTTAACGCGCATGGCTTAAGCCTGCGGACGAGATGAATGACGCCGCCGCCCTTCCCCGAGCCCGCGAGGCCGAGGTGTTCGCCGAGCTCGGGCGCGGGCTTTGCGTCGTCAGCCTGGCCAAGTCCTACGACCGCAAAAGGGTGCTGAAGGACGTCTCGCTCCATGTCGACCGCGGCGAGGTGGTCGGGCTGCTCGGGCCCAACGGCGCCGGCAAGACGACCTGCTTCTATTCGGTGATGGGGCTGGTGAAGCCGGACGCCGGCCGGATCCTCCTCGACGGCCAGGACATTACCGGCCTGCCCATGTACCGCCGCGCCGTCCTCGGCCTCGGCTACCTGCCGCAGGAGACGTCGATCTTCCGCGGCCTGACCGTCGCCCAGAACATCAGCGCGGTGCTCGAAGTCTCCGAGCGCGACAAGGCCGTCCGCCGCGAGCGGCTGGAGCAACTCCTCGCCGAGTTCCACATCGAACACCTGCGCGACGCTCCGGCGATGGCGCTGTCGGGCGGCGAGCGGCGGCGCTGCGAGATCGCCCGGGCGCTCGCCGCCCACCCCTCGATCATGCTTCTCGACGAGCCGTTTGCCGGCATCGACCCCATCTCCATCTCGGACATACGCGACCTCGTCATCGAGCTGAAGAAGCGCGACATCGGGGTGCTGATCACCGATCACAACGTCCGCGAGACGCTCGACATCGTCGACCGAGCCTGCATCATCTACGACGGCCAGGTCCTGTTCGCCGGAAGCCCGGAGGAGCTGGTCGCCGACCCCGACGTCCGCCGTCTCTATCTCGGCGAGAGCTTCGAGCTTTAGCGATGGTTTGGAATGCGCACCGCTGCCCGTCATCCCGGCGAAAGCCGGGACCTCGGGGAGACCCGTCGAGCCCTTTCCTTGCCGAGGTCCCGGCTTGCGCCGGGATGACGAGAAAATGAGCATCGGGCCCCGCCTCGATCTTCGTCAGAGCCAGTCGCTGGTGATGACCCCGCAGCTCCAGCAGGCGATAAGGCTGCTGGCGCTGTCCAACCTCGAGGTGGAGAGCTTCATCGCCGAGGAGATCGAGCGCAACCCGCTGCTCGAGGCGGGCGCGGGCGAGGAGGCGCCGGCCGCCGAGGCGCCAGTCGAGGTCCCCGACGAAGCGCCGGCGGCGGACGCGTTCGGCTCGGGCGACGCGCCGCTCGACCTCGACGTCAACGACGAGAACCTGCATCAGGACAGCGCCTCCGACCGGGCCCTCGACGGCGGCCTCGGGATGGAGGGGCTGGGTGGCGGCGGCGGATATGAGGGCGAAGCCACCGATTTCGACAGCTTCGCCGCCGACGAGGTCTCGCTCCACGCCCATCTCCTCGCCCAGGCCGGGGAGCGCCTGTCGGGAGCGGACCTGCTCATCGCGGGCCAGATCATCGAGCAGATCGACGAGACCGGCTATCTGCTCGCCTCGACCCTGGACCTGGCCGGCCGGCTCGGCGTGGCCCTGGCCGAGGTCGAGCGGGTCCTCGCCATGGTCCAGACCTTCGACCCGACCGGAGTCGCGGCCCGGAGCCTGGCCGAGTGCCTCGCGCTCCAGGCGAAGGAGGCGGATCGCTACGACCCGGCGATGGCCCGGCTGATCGACAATCTCGATTATCTCGCCAAGGGCAATTTCTCGGCCCTGAAGCGGATCTGCGGAGTCGACGACGAGGATCTCGGCGACATGGTCCGCGAGCTTCGCGCCTACGATCCCAAGCCGGGGTGTCGCTTCGCCGGGTCGGAGCGGGTCGAGGCGGCGATCCCCGACGTCTTCGTCGCCCGCCGCGGCTTCGGATGGGCGATCGAGCTCAACTCGGCGACCCTTCCGCGCCTGCTCGTCAACCGCCGCTATTATGCCGAGCTGACCGGCGGCGCCGACCGCCGCTCCAAGGCCTGGCTGAGCGAATGCCTGGCCAGCGCCAACTGGCTGATGAAGGCGCTCGACCAGCGCGCCCGGACCATCGTCAGGGTGTGCAGCGAGATCGTCAAGCAGCAGGACGGCTTCTTCCGCCACGGGGTCGCCCAGCTGAAGCCGCTCACCCTGAGGCAGGTGGCCGAGGCGATCGGGATGCACGAATCGACGGTGAGCCGGGTCACCTCGAACAAATATCTGTCCTGCGACCGCGGCCTCTACGAGCTCAAATATTTCTTCACCAGCGGCATCCAGTCCAACGACGGCGGCGACGCCGTGTCGGCCGAGGCGGTGAAGAGCCACATCAAGGCCCTGATCGCGGCCGAGGAGCCTCACGCGATCCTCTCTGACGACCAGCTCGTCGAGCTGCTCAGGGCCAAGGGCTTCGACATCGCCCGCCGGACCGTCGCCAAATATCGCGAGGCGATCGGGCTCGGCTCGTCGGTCCAGCGCCGGCGCCAGAAGGCGATGGAGGGGCGGGCGGCGTGACCGGCTGGCGATGGGCCTGATCCTCGCCTTCCTCGCCTGGATCGGCCTCATCGAGCGCGCGGAGCCGCGCCCGCCCCCGCCGCGGCCGGTCGTGAAGGCGCCGCCGGCCGCCCCGGCGGCCGAGGCGCGGCCCGAGCTGCCGCCGCCGCCCGACCCGCTGCCGGCGGCCCAGGGCTGCCGGGAGGCGCTGTCGAAGGATTGGAACCTGCGCAACGCGCCCTGGCGGGTCGACGGCCGGGCGATCTGGGGCGTGGCCGGCCTCGCCGACCTCCGCGCCGCCTGGGGCGACGCCCTGATCCTCGTCCAGGGCGGCGATTTCTCGAGGGCGCCGTTCAGGGGTCGCCGGCTGCGCAATTTCTGCTTCTTCGGCTCGGATTTCACCGAAAGCGACTGGCGCGGGGCCGAGACCAGCGGAGTGGGCTTCATCGGCGCCGACTTCAGCGGCGCCTGGCTGGACCGCTCGCGGATGCGCGGCCTGCTGCTCGATACGGTGAAGCTCGACGGAGCGACGGCCCTCGGCGCGGACTGGAGGGGCGGAATGCTGAGGGGCGGCCCGATGGGAAGCCTGAAGCGGGTGAGGCTCGACGGCGCCGACCTGCGCGGCTTCCGGGTGGATTGCGCCGGCGGCAGCGACACGGCCTGCGTCTCGCACTGGGGCACGGTCAGCCTCCGCGGAGCCGATCTTCGCGGCGCCGATGTCGACAGCCTTCGGGCCGAGGTCGACTGGACCGGCGCCCGGATCGGCGGAACCCGGGTGAGCCTCCACCAGCTGACGGAAATCGGGCCGGCCCGCCGCCTCGGGCCCCTGATCGTCCGGGCCGGCGACGCCGAGGCGTCCCTGACGCTGGCCGAGTTCAGGGCGCTCCAGCCCTTCGTCCACAGCCGGCGCGACAGGCTTCCCAAGCCCGTCGCGGGCACCCGCTCGGGACTTCGCCCGGGCACGGCGAACCTGTTCGTCGAAACCCCGGTCGACTTCGACCCGGCCTTCCGCGCCACCGCGCTCTACAGGCGCCTCGTCCCGGTTCTGGCCGGAAACCCGATTTCGAGAATGCTCGTCACCGTCCGCCCTGATGGGCGGATCGACGCCGAGGGCGACGCCGTCGGCGGCGGCGACCACATGTGCGGCCTCGCCGCCAAGGGCCTCCGGCTGGACCGCGCGACCGGCTGGTATTCCGGCCCTCACGAGCCCTGGGAACGGGATCCGCCCGAGTGGCGCAGCCGGCCGATGCCGGTCCTGCGCATCCGCGGCGACCGGGCCGAGGCCTATGGCGACGGCTTCGGCGACCACGGCGATCCCCGAATCAGCGATTACATCTCGTGCGGGGCTCGAGCCAGATTCGGCGAAATGGTCCGGCTTCCGCTGACCAGCGCCGCCGCCAGGCGCTGGAGCAGGCTAATGCTCCGCTAGAGTTGCTTCCGCAGCGCCGGGCGGATATCGCCCCTGCGCCGCATCGAGGCCATCCCCCAATCCGCCGAGGCCACTCCCCCTTGATCGAACAGCAACCCCGAATCCTCGTCCTCGCAGGGCGCCGTTCGGCTTCGCTCGATCCGCTCGCGGCCAAGCTCGGAGTCAGCCACAAGGCGCTCGTGCCGGTCGCCGGCGAAGCGATGGTCGGGCGCGTGCTCCGGACCGCCGCCGAGGCCTTCCCGGACTCGCCGCTGTTCGTCTCGGTCGAGGATTTCGCGGTCATCGCCGCCGAGCCCACGGTCGCCCGGCTCAGCGCCGAGGGGCGGCTCACCGCGGTCGGCGCGGAGCATCATATCGTCGACAGCGTCGTCGAGGCGAGCCGGACGACGGGCTTCCCGCTCATCCTGTGCACCGCCGACAACGTGCTGATGAGCGTCGAGGGCTTCCGCGCCATCGCGGCGGCCGGGGCCGAGCCCGGAGTCGACGGGATCGTCATGATGGCGGAGAAGAAGGACATCGTCGCCGCCCATCCGGACGGCCAGCGCCGCTTCTACGCCTTCCGCGGCGGCGCCTATTCCAATTGCAACCTCTTCTGGCTGACCAGCGCCGACGCCTTCCGGGCGATCGAGAGCTTCCGCTACGGCGGCCAGTTCGCGAAGCGTAAATCCGACGCGGTCCGGGCCCTGGGGCTGACCGCCTTGTTCCTCTACGCCTCCGGCCTCGTCACCCTGGACGGCATGTTCCGCCATTTCTCGCGGCGCTTCGGGGTCCGCATCCGGCCGCTGGTGGCCAAGGACGGCCGTCTCGCCATCGACGTCGACAACGAGCGCACCCATCGCGTGGCCGAGGAAATCCTCGCTCGAGAAACCGCCGCCTGACCCGGTCGTTCTCCCACCGAAGGAGAGGATGATGACCGACGACAAGAAGAAGGGCGATTTCAACAAGGGCGGCAAGGACGATGTCGGCGGCAACAAGAAGCAGCGCGCCGACCGCAACGAGGACAGCCGCACCGGAGGCCAGAACAGCGGAGGCGGCGGCCGGGACTGAGGAATCCTTCCATCGCGAGATGGGGAGGGGGACCACGAGAACATGGTGGAGGGGTGGCTGCGCCGGACCCGGGAGGATCCCACCGGACCCTCTGCTTCCTGCGCCATTCACCCCTCCACCGCACTCCGTGCGGTCCCCCTTCCCATCTCCGATCGGGAGGATGAAATATGGCCCCGGCGGGGGGATGAACCGCCGGGGCCGAGTCTCCCGAGGGGCGATGGGGAGACTTAGAAATTGACTCCGACGCCGAGCAGCACCTGGTGACGGGTCACGTCGGCTTCGTAGTTCGAGTAGCGATACTCGACCTTGCCGTACATTTTCTCGCCGAAGCCGTGCTGATAGCCGGCGCCGAGGCGGAAGCCGTCGAGGTTGCGGCCGTCGCGGGTCGTGACGCCCGCCGGGGTCGTGTAGTCGAAGCGGAAGCGGGCGTTGGTGTAGCCGGCGAGCGCATAGAGCGTTCCGCGATCGCCGACCTTGTAGCCGAGCCGGATCGCGGCGGCGAGGTCGCGGCCGGCGTCGAGGCAGGCCTTGTCGTTCGGCAGGAGGACGCCGGTCTCGCACTCTTCCATCGTGCTCAGGTCGGCGCTGAGGTCGATGCCCAGCTCCACCTTCGGAGCGATCTTGAAATCGTAGCCGGCGCCGATGCCGTAGACGATGCCGCTGTCGCTGTCGTTCGGGCCGGTGTCGTCGGCCTTGGCATGGTCCCAGCCGCCGTGGATCTCGGCGCGGAAACCTTCGGCCGCGGCCGGGGTGGCGGCGGCGGCAAGGGCGGCCACGGAGGCCAACGCATACAGAGTGGTCTTCATTTCATTCTACTCCCTGACCGCTCCGGCAACGGCCGGGCGGAGACTTTTCGTTGATCGGTTGAGGTGGTTCCGGACGGCCCCGGCGCGCAGGCCTAAGGGCGTCGTCCGCAGCCGGGGAAGAGGGCGCCAGGCAGAACGAGCAACATACGCGTCTCACGGTACAAATACACAAACCGTCTCCTGCCTGGCTCCAGCCTCCCCGGCTGGTGAGACCCTTTTGGCGGGACGCTGTGTCAGCCCAATGCCACACCAAGTTGAACTTGGTTTCAATTGTTACAGGAGGGCGGAAATCCTCTCCATCGAAGATGGGGGAGGTGGACCATGCGAGGCACGTGGAGGGTAGAGGTCTGGAATTACCAGGTTTTGGCGCGCCTTGCCCCTCCCCACCGCTTCGCGGCAGGGAGGATTTCACAAAAAAGCCCCGGCGGTTTTCACCGCCGGGGCCCAGTCTCCCTAGGGGTCAGGGGACCGTTCAGGCGAGCCGTCCGACCATCTGGATCGGCTGCGCCATGTTGAAGTAGTTGGGCGAGGTGGCCATCACCGCCTGGTGGATGTCCTCATATTGCTCGCGAGTGCCGTCGCCCTCGAGGAAGACGGTGTAGGCGATCCGCCGGTAGCCGGCCGGGACGCTCTCGTCGATTCCGAGGAATCCGCGAAGGTCGAGCTCGCCCTCGGTCTCGATCCGGCAGGCGTCGAGGGTGATCCCGCGGACCGAGGCCTGGGCGACATAGCCGACCATCATGCAGGCGTTGACCGCCGACATCAGCAGCTCCTGCGGGTTCGGCGCGGCGTTGGTGCCGAGCAGCTCGTGCGGCTCGTCGGCGACGATCGTGAAGCTGCGCGGGACGACCTCGCCGGCGAGCGTGTAGGAATCGACGGTCGATTCGGATTTGGTCTGGCCTTTCCATTCGGTCTTCACCCGGAAGGCCACCTGGCCCAGCCTGGGATCCGCGGTGACGGCGGCGACGGTCTCGTCGAGAGCGGCGAGGTCGAGGCCGTTGACCGGCGGGCGCATTGGGGAATCGAGCATGTTCTTGTTCTCCACGGTGATCAGCTGAAGGCCGGAGCCACGGCGGCAATGCGGTCGCGGGCGGCGGGCGAAAGGGCCGCCAGGGTGGCGGTGAACTTCGGGTGGACCATGCCCGAGCCGAGATAGGTCCAGCGCAGCGCCTGGTGCTGCTGCGCCTGAAGGTGCTCGCGCCGCTGGGCGCCGAGCCTGGTGCCGGTCGCGGCCTCGAAGGCGTCGAGGTTGAGCGAGGCCTGAGCGGCGAAGCCGTTGTCGAGGAACGCGCCGATCTCGAGATAGCCGTCGATGGCGGCCTGGATCCCGGATTCGTCGCGGCCGTCGGCCAGCGCCTCGACCATCAGCGTGTCGAGCTTGGCGTGCTGCGCCTCCTCCATCCAATGGTGCCTGAGGAGGCTCTTGAACAGCGGATCGAGCTCGCCGTCGTCGCGGACCGAGCCGACATAATGGCTCTGCGTCATCCACTCGATGTGGAGGATGACCAGCGCCACCGACAGGGGGTCGTGGCCGAGCACCTCGGCGGCGATCGCCTCCGCCGGGCCGATCGCCTCGCAGGGCGTTCCGAAGGCCTGGGTGAAGCGCTGGTGGAAAAGCTTGAAGAGGTGGATGTGCTTGGCTTCCTCGCCGGCGAAGTTGAGCAGGGCGCGGACTCGGTGATCGTCGCCGTTGAGCTGCGGGCGGGCATGGTCGAGCACGAAGGGGAGGATGAACTCCTCCACGAGGCCGAATATGGTCAGATATTCGTGGCCGCGAATCTGGTTCAGGACGCGCTTCTCGTCGTCGCTCAGGAAGGCGATGCGGTCGGTGCGCGCTATGGCTTCCGGGAGGAAGCGGCGCCCGAAGTCGAGCTCGGCGCCTGGGGGTAGGACGTCCTCGACCTGCCAGGCCGCTTTGACCGAGCTGGCGAGGACGTCTCTGAAGTCGAAATTATGGTACATTCGCATCCCTTCCAGGTCGCGCCGCTCAGGCGAGCGTCGAGACGTGGGCGGGCTGCTGCATGGCAAGGACGGTCACGGCGCCGCTGAGGACGGCGGAGGACGACCCAAGCGCGGCCGCGGCGAGCAGAACGAGCTGCAGGCGGCTCTTGCGGGCGTTGATGGCGGTCATTTCGTGTCTCCAAAAATCGCCGCGGCAACCAGCGCCGCGACCTCGCCCTTCTGGAGCCGACTCTTGTCCGGGCTATTCCGCGGAGCGCGGAAAGTTGTGTCAATTGTTACAGAAAGGCGTTTCTGCGGCTCGCCCGGGCGGCTATAGAGGCGCGGCGAGCCGAGTCCGGGGGGATGAACGAGGGTGGAAGAGGGCGAGATTGCCTGCGTCGTCGCGAGCGTCATCAGCTCCTCGCTGAACTGCCTCCTGCTGCTCGACGAAAAGGGCGACATCCTCGAGTTCAACCGCGCCGCCGAGGAGGCCTACGGCTATTTCCGGAGCGAGGTGATCGGCAGGCCGGTCTGGAGCCTGATCGAGCGCAACCCCTCGCGCGAGGAGGACGAGGACTCGCTCCACGCCTATATCGCCGGCGGCGACGCCACCACCGGGCTGCGGGTGGTGGTCGACGTCGTCATGAAGTGCGGCGACGTCGTCCCGCTCGAGATCAGCGTCACCTCGCTGGTCATCGGCGGCAAGCGCCGCTTCCTGCTCAGCCCGCGCGACCTCTCGGCGCGGCGGGCCAATGACGAGCTCGCCGAATCGAGCCGTCGGCTCGAGCTCGCGGTCGAGGGCGCCAAGCTCGGCACCTGGACCTTCGACATGGAGACCGGGCGGACCTGGTATTCCGACCGCTCCAAGGCGATGTACGGCCTCCCCCCCGACGCCGAGATGAGCACCGCCGTCATCCGCGCCTCCGTCCATCCGGACCATTGGCAGGAGGTGTCGGACCCCTATCTGCACGGCTTCAGGGAAGACCGGGTCGAGGTCGAGTACCGGGTCAACTGCCCGGACGGCTCGACCCGCTGGATCTATTCGCTCGGCGCCCTCAACCGCGATCCGGAGGGGATCGCCCGCAGCGTCAGCGGCATCCATCTCGACATCACCGACCGCAAGCGGGCCGAGGAGGAGCGCGACGAGGCCCGCCGGACGCTCGATCTCGCCGTCGAGGGCGCCGGGCTCGGCCTGTGGTCGGTCGACCCGACCACCGGCACGGTCTGGCATTCGGAGACGTCGCGGCGGCTGTGGGGGATGGACCCCGAAATGCCCATCGATGCGGCGGTCCTCAAGGACTATATCCACCCCGACGACTGGGAGGCCGTGCGCGAGCCCTATCGCGAGGGCTTCCCCGAGGACGTCGTCTCGCTCGAGCACCGGGTGATCTGGCCGACCGGCGAGGTGCGCTGGCTCCACGCGCTCGGCCAGGCCCAGCGCGACTCGACGGGCGCGGTGACGATGGTCACCGGGATCCATCTCGACATCACCGACCGCAAGCGCAGCGAGCAGGAGCTGGCGGAGACGAGGCGCCAGTTCGAGCTTGCCGTCGAGGGCGCCAATCTCGGCCTCTGGACGATCGATCCGAGGACCGGCGAGACCTGGTACAGCGCCCGCTCGCGCGAGCTGTACGGGGTCGACGGCGAGATGCACCTCGACGGAACCACCCTCAAGGCCTTCATCCACCCCGACGATTGGGACGTCGTCGTGGAAGCGGCCCGAAGCGGGTTCCCCAACGATTCGGTCTCGCTCGAGCACCGGGTGATCTGGCCGAACGGCGACACCCGCTGGGTTCATTCGCTCGGCACGGTGGTGCGGGATTCGGAAGGGCAGGCGATCCTCGTCACCGGGATCCATGTCGACATCACCGACCGCAAGCGCGCCGAGCAGGAGCTGGCGCGCTCGCGCGACGCCCTCCACCAGTCGGAGAAGCTGGCCGCCCTGGGCTCGCTCCTCGCCGGGGTCAGCCACGAGCTCAACAACCCGCTCGCCGCCATCGTCGGCCAGGCCGAGATGCTCCAGGAGGACAGCGTCGGCACCGCGTTCGAGGTCCGCGGCAAGAAGATCGCCGCCGCGGCCGAGCGCTGCGCCCGGATCGTCCAGACCTTCCTCGCCATGGCCCGGCAGAAGGACGCCCAGCGCAGCCTCGTCGACCTCAACGAGGTCGTCGGCACCGCTCTCGAGATCGCCGAATACGGGCTTCGCACCGCCGGCATCGGAGTCCGGGTCACCCTGGGCTCGATGCTTCCCAAGGTGCTGGGCGACCGCGACCAGCTCCACCAGGTCCTGGTCAACCTCATCGTCAACGCCCAGCATGCGATGCAGAGCGGCGGCGCGTTCGACAAGACGCTGACCGTCAGGACCTCGGTAAGCCACAGCGGCGAGGTCCTCCTCGACGTCACCGACTCCGGGCCCGGGGTTCCGGAGAAGCTCAAGGGTCGCATCTTCGATCCCTTCTTCACGACCAAGCCGCAGGGCGTGGGAACCGGGGTCGGGCTCTCCTTCTCGCACGGCATCGTCGAGGCCCATGGCGGCACCATCACGCTCGAGCCGAGCCGCCGCGGCGCCCATTTCCGGATCGCCCTTCCCGCCGCGACCGACGGCGGGCTGGTGGCGGTTCCGATCGCCGCCGAGACCGCGGCGGAGGCGTCCGCCGGCGGTCGCGCCCTCGTCGTGGAGGACGAGTCCGACGTCGCCGAGACCCTTCGCGAGCTGCTCGAGCGCGAGGGCTACAAGGTCACCGTCGCCGGCGACGGCGCCGCCGCGCTGATGGCGATCGACCGCGGCGAATACGACCTCATCCTGTCCGATCTGAGGATGCCCGGAGTGAGCGGTCCGGACCTCCACGCCCGGCTCGCCGAGACCAAGCCGCACCTCATCGACCGGATGGGCTTCGTCACCGGCGACACCCTGGGATCGAGCATGGACGATTTCCTTCGCGGCTGCGGCCGGCCGGTGCTCGAAAAGCCTTTCACCAAGATCGGGGTGCGCTGCCTGATCGCCTCAATCCTCCAGCCCCGGGTAGACGCATGAACGACATTTCCGCCCATATCGTCGTGGTCGACGACGACGAGGACGTCCGCTCCACCGTCGCCGAATATCTGAGGCGCAACGGCCTCTCGGTCAGCGAGGCCGACGGCGGCGCCGCGCTTCGCGAGCTGATGGCGACGAGGCCGATCGACCTCGCCCTCCTCGACATCAACATGCCCGGCGACGACGGGCTGACCCTGGCCCGGGAGATTCGAGGCCTGGGCGACGCGGGAATCATCATGCTGACCGCGAAAAGCGACGACGTGGACCGGATCGTCGGCCTCGAGATCGGCGCCGACGACTATATCACCAAGCCGTTCAATCCGAGGGAGTTGCTGGCCCGGGTCAAGGCCGTGCTTCGCCGCGCCACCCGCGGCGGCGAGGCTCCGGCGACGATGGGAAGCGAGGTCCAGATGGGCAAATGCCGCCTCAACCTCGAGGCCCGCAAGCTCTTCGAGGCCGACGGCACCGAGGTCCCGCTCACCTCGATGGAGTTCGACCTGCTCAAATGCTTCGCCGAGCATCCGCGCCGGGTGCTCAGCCGCGACCAGCTGCTCGACCTCGCCCACAACAAGGAGATGGAAGCCTTCGACCGCTCGATCGACACCAGGATCGCCCGCATCCGCCGGAAGATCGAGCGCGACCCCGCCAAGCCCGAATGCCTGAAAACCGTCCGCGCCGCCGGCTACGTCTTCAACCCCGATTGCGGGTGAGGGGCGGCGGCGCCGGGACCCCCGCCGTCATGCTGAACTCGTTTCAGCATCCAGTCCGGAGACCCGCGGGCCGCGTGGAGGGCTGGACCCTGAGCCAAGTTCAGGGTGACTCCGATGGGGCACGGTCCGTGGCTAGATCTGCACCCATGCGCCCGGCTTGAGCCGCCGCTCGCCCCAGCGCAGGCCGTCGCCGCCTCCGAAATGGCCCTCGGCCCAGATCCGCACGGCGACCGGGCTCCCGTAGCCCGCGCTCTCGCGGGGGCTGACCCAGCTGCCGGCGCTGCCGTCCCAGATCTTCACTTCGTCCTCGCCGACGAGCAGGGCCGTCGCCTCGTGGTAGATGTGCTCGCCGTCGAGCCAGTGGCACGAAACGTCCTCGCCGCTCCACTTGGCCTGCCATTGATCGGAGGCCTCGGTGCTGTAGCGCTGGACGAGCTGGGCCGGAAAGGCTTCGAGGCCGCGCGCCCGGAAGGCTTCGAGCGCGAGCGCCGCATGGGTGCCGCAATCGATCGTCTTGCGCTTGACGGCGTCGCACCAGTGCATCGGCCAGGGCGAGGGGCCCCATTTATATTTCTGGCGGAGCCAGCGCGGTCCGCTGGTCGGCTCGGCGCCGTTCAATTGCGCGAAGTCCATCGCGACCACCCACTGGCGAGCGATCTCGCAGCAGGCCTCGCCATGGTGGGAAAGGGTGCTGTGCGGGAAATGCTGCCAGCGGTCGCTCGCGAGCGGCGCCGGTCCGGCGCTTTCCGGCCGGACGTCGATCCGTGCCTCAGCCTCGGCCAAATACATAGGACATGCTCCTGTCGTAACCGCCGGCGTCGCAGAAGATGAGCATGTCGCCCGCCCTCGTGCCTTCCGGCAGCGAGACGTTGGCGGCGACGATGTCATGCTCCATGCAGAGCCGGCCCATCAAATGGGTCTTGCCGCGCCCGAGCGGCTGGAGGGCGCCGGTCTCGCCGCACTGGCGAAGGATCCGGTGGGGCTGGAAGGCGTACATCGGGAGCTCGGCGATCGAGCCGTCGACCACCGCCTCGACATAATCCTCCTCATGCTCCTGGATCTCCAGGATGCGCATGGCGAGCGCCATCGAGGGCTGGGCCATCGCCTTGCCGGGCTCCGACACGATCTGGCGGACGCCGGGCAGAAGCGCCCTCACCGTCTCCACCGCCCGGGCGAACTTGCTCTCGTCGTCGGAATGCCAGTCGTCGGGGAACCAGCCGCCGCCCATGTCGAGCAGCTCGATCCTTCGGCCGGTGAGGCTCTCGATCGACCGGCACCATTTCAGCATCGACTCGAACAGGTGCCACCATTGCGCGACCCCGATGTTCGAGCTCGCCATGTGGAAGTGGATCCCGAACGCGGCGTCGGTCGGAAGCCGGCCGACCGATTCGATCAGCTTCGCGAAGGTCTCCGGGCTGTCGAGCGGGATTCCGAAACGGGAGGTGACGTTGGGGGTGCGGATCCGGATACCGACATGCTTCGACGACATTTCGCCCGCCCGAATCGCCGCGACGCAGCGATCGAGATCGGCGACGCTGTCGCAGAAGACGGCGTGCATGCGCTCCTTCGGCATCATTCCCTGGGGCCACCATTTGCCCGGACCGTTGAGGATCACCTGGTCGGTCCGGAAACCGACCTCGATCGCCTTCTGAGCCTCGGCGAGGCTGATGCACTCCGCGTAGAAGCCGTTGTCGAGGGCGAGGCGGATCAGCCGCTCGTCGGGATTGGTCTTGATCGAATAGCCGCTCGCGACCTGGACCTCGTTGGTGCTGAGGCGATGGGCCCGGTCCGAGGCGCGCCTGAACAGGCTCTCCGCGGTCTTCTCGAAGAAAAGGAATTGCGGGGTCTGGAGCGAGTCGAGCGCCATCGCCCCGATGTCGGCGAGATAGACTTCGGGCACGTCGGGCCGGCCGTCCGGTTCCGGTCCGGCCTCGCCGCCGACCAGGCCGATCAGCTCGGCGTCCTTCTTGTGCAGCCGCTCGGCCAGCGAGGTGAGGCCGGAGGGATGCTTCATCGAATGCCCGACGGCTCCGGCGAAGGGCTCGGGCAGTGCGGGAAGCGGATAGTCGGCGCGGACCGGGACTTCGAGGACGATCCGCGTGAACTCGGCCGCCTGCGCTTCGGCGGGCCGGGCCCTCGTTCCGGTGGCGCCCTGCACGAGCAGGGCCGGAAGGTTGTGCCCGCCGATCGTTGCGCCGTGCACCCAGGCCGGGAAGCGGGGGTTCATCTCGAGCAGCCAGCATTGGTCGGCGACGTCGCGGACCATCTCGAGCTCGCCGCCGCCCGTCCAGTTCAGTTCGCGGACGATCCGCCTCAGCTCCCGCTCGAAGGCCGGGTCGACCGGGCCGACGTCGCCGGCCCAGGTCTTGCCCTCGGCCGTGACGTCGCGCTTGCGCATGGCGACGCAGGCGAGAAGCTCGCCCCGGTAGGCGGCCAGCATCACCGATTCCTCATAGCCGCTGACATGGGCCTGGAGGAACAGCTTCTCGGTCGACCAGACCTTGGTCAGGGCGGCGCGGGCGGCGACGAAGCCGTCCCAGCCTGGCACCCTGGCGGCGTCGTAATAGGGACCCTTCAACCAGACCCGCCAATTATGCTCGCGGCAGAAAGCGTGGAGCTCCCAGTCGGACAGGTCGCTCGAGACGAAGGGCGGGATCCGGACCGGAAGACCCTCATGCGCCTCGACGGCCGGCTTCGCGATCCGCTTCAGCGCCGCGGCCGGCGGAGCGAGCAGATTGGGATGGCCGTCGGGGAAGACCGAGGCCAGCCACATCGCCTCCAGGTCGCTACCGGAGATCCACAAGGCGCCGCCGTCGAGCACTTCCCTGACCCGTTCGGCATAGAGGTCGAGGTCGAGCTCGTCCCACGGACGCTGGATCCAAAGATCGTCCAGCTCCTCCCAGTGGATGCCCGACACCCGATTGGTGTATTCGACACCGATCAGCACCGCGTTCGGATAGCCCTGGCGCAAAGACCGGACGATGCCGACGCCCGGCTGCGGGTTGCCCCCGCAATAGAGGCCACTGACATATACTTTCATGTTTCTTCCAGGCAGCAAAAAGACTCGCCAGAACGGCGATCAGAGTGGCGGGAACTTGTTATGCTTTTTTGTTGTTCAGCTTGAGAAGCTGCTGTGATTATTTAATGGAACCAAGACATTAACCAGGGTTAAGATGGGCGAATATTTTATAAAACAACAAAGCAGCGGCGATGCGGTTCCGTCCGCGTCCCACGAGCCGCGCTATCCCAGCTATGTCGACCTCGATCCGTATATCGACGTTGGGCGCCTGAAGGGGCTCGACCGCTGCCTGCGGGACCGGCTCGGGCGGCGGCTGGCCCGGGCCCGGGACCTCCAATTCTACACCGGGCCGTTCCTTCTCGACGGCCGCGCCCCCGACCGGCCCGGCCCGCGCATGGTCTATCTCGCCGAGTCGGAGCGCGGCCACGGCGTCGAGTCCTATTACGATCTCGACGACACGTCGGTGTGGGGGCCCAGCGAGGAGGCCTCGGAATTTCCCGAGCTGATGGCGTTCATCGCCACCCTGCCCTTCGCGGCGACCGGACGGATGCTGATCATCTACGACGATTCGGGCCGAGCGGTGCCCGCGCATCGCGACCACGACGATCCCGACCTGTGCCACGAATTCATCTGGCTCAGGACCAATTACGACAAGCCCTTCTACATGCTCGATCCGGATACCGGCGAGAAGCTCTACGTCGCCTCCCATTCGGCCTGGTTCGACACGGTCAACCAGTATCACGGCGCCGACGAGACCGGCGGCCTCTCGTTCAGCATCCGGATCGACGGCCGTTTCGCCGACTCCTTCCGAAGCCTGATCCCCTTCCCGGCGAGCGGCCGCGCCGCCGCGCCGGCGCTGTGGGCCGGGGCCGGTATGCGCCGAGCCGAGTGCAACCAAAATCGCGCGCGGTCTGTTCTCGCTTCCGACAGGTAGAAGCGGGCGGGTGCCGAAAAGGAACCCTTATGTTGCGTTATGTGATGGCAGCCCTTCTCGCCGCAGCGCCTTTCGGCGCAGCCACGGCCCAGCAGGAGAAGACGGAAGGCTGGGCGCTCGCCGCGATGCCCAACGGCTGCATGGTCCAGGCGGTGTCGCCCAAGGGCACGATGCTCTCGGTCTGGGCCTTCGCCGGCGAGGAGAAATTGGGCTTCCTCCTCCAGAATCGCGGCTGGGAAGTCGAGGACGGCAAGAAGACCCCGCTCCAGGTCGAGTTCGCCGGGGCGCGGGCGATGCCGGTCGAGGCCACCGCCCGGGCTCATATCGATTCCGACGGCCCCGGCCTCTATTTCACCGTCGAGCCGGGCGGGCGCGCCAATTTCCTCAGCGCCTTCACCAGCGCCGAGGGCATGAGCATCCGCCGCGACGGCGCCAGGGTCGACACGCTTCCGCTGGCGGGCAGCCGCCACGCCATGGCCGATCTCGCCAAATGCCTGTCCGAGCGCTGGAATTCGGCCGCCCCGACTCCGGCCGAGGACAGCCCGCCGGCCACTGACGACCGGTCGATCTGAAGCCTCGCCTTATTTGAAGTAGCTGGCGCCCGGGCGGGCCGGCGGCGGCTGCTTCTCCGGCCGCGGCTTGGGCGGCGCGCGCATCGCCGCGCGGGCCGCCGCCTCGGCGCCGTGGGTGGCGAGCTTCAGATAGGCGCCGTGCGCGCGGCGCAGGCGCTGCCGCTCGGCCTCGCTCTTGGCCTCGCCGAGCTGGCTCAGGGCCTCGTCGGCTTTCGCCTGATATTCCTCGGCATTGCTCATCGCGCTTTCCTTCGTGGGGAGCCCGGCCGTGCCGGCCGCTTCGGCGAAGCCGTGGGCGCTTTGCCGGGCGGTGGCAACTTAATTAGGATCAAGCGCCGGGGCGAGCGAGCCCCTCTGCCCCCGGCCGGCCGAAGCTGGTAAGGTTGCCGTTCAGGATCGGGGGGGAGCCGACATGGTCGCGGATCGCGAGGCGCTGCTCAGGGACGAATATCTCCAGCTCCAGAAGACCGTCGAGGATTTCGACGGTCGCTCGCTGACCATCAAGGCCTGGAGCGTGACCTTGAGCACGACGGGCGTCGGGCTCGCCTATCAGCAGCAGAACAAGTGGCTTCTGCTCGCCGCGGCGATAGCCGCCTTGGCCTTCTGGATGATCGATTGGGTGTGGAAGCTCCACCAGCAGGCCTTCTACCCCCGGATCGAGGCGATCGAGGCCTGGTTCCGCGCGGATCCGGCCGCAGCGGCCGCCCCGACCCCGCCTTTCCAGATCGCGCGTTCCTGGAACGACAGCACCGACGACGCGGATCGCTGGTGGCGGCGCCGGGCAATCGCGGTCTGGTATCCCGGCGTCTTCCTGCCTCACCTCGTCGTCGCCGCGGTCGCCGGCGGCCTTCTGATTTCCTGGGACCATACCAGGCCCCCGAAGGACCCGCCGCCGAAGCTGGAGATGAAGCTTCGCTAGAAGCCCCCGGCCCACCGATCCCGCGGCAGCGGCCCTATCCCCTCGCCGCGGCGATCGCGAGGAGCAGCAGCGAGAGGAGCACGCTCCCCGGCCCCCAGGCGATCGCGAACAGGGCGACGAACGCCACCCAGAGCGCCGGCCTCACGCTCCGCTCCTCCCGCCACAGGGCCAGCCGCCGGGCCACCAGCCACCCCGTCGCGAGCCCGAACGCCGCCCCCGCCCAGGCGGTCAGGGCGAGTCCGAGCCCGGTCCCCTCGGGCGGCCACGGGCAGTCGGCGGTGAAATCGAAGCAGCGATTGGGAGCGACGACGAGCAGCACCGCCGGAGCGAAGGCGATCGCGAACAGCGCCCCGCCGAGAAGCCCGCAGCCGATCGGGTGGGCGGGCAGCCCGAAGGCGCTCGGCGGCGGCGGAGGGGCGTCGTCCCTTTCGTCGGGCGGTTCGGAGTCGGCCTCGGCTTCCATGGCGCCATGATAGGCCAGCCGCGGCGACAGTCGACCCACCCGCTGTCGCTCCCCAGCCCGCGCCCTCGCCCGCCGCACCCTCAGCCGAATCGGATCGAATAGGATTTGCAATGTAGGACTTCGCTCGCTTCCTGTTCCAAGGCCATGACGACCGGGCCCCAGGTGACCAGCTGGACCTGCAACAAGTTCAGGGGGGGGGGCGACTTACTCCTCTCCCATCCGCAGCGCCGCGATGAAGGCCTCCTGCGGAATGCTCACGAACCGTACTCCCGCATCCGCTTCTTCCCCCCCTTCTGCTTGTCCAGAAGCTTGCGCTTCAGCGAAATGTCGCCTCCATAGCATTTCGCCGTCACGTCCTTCCTCAGGGCCGCGATCGTCTCCCTCGCTATCACCTTTCCCACGATCGCAGCCTGGATGGGGATCTTGAAGAAGTGGCGGCGAATCAAATCCTTCGGCTGCTCGCACATGTGCCACCCCGCGCCACCGCCGCGGTTCCGGGATAGCTCCCAAGCTGCAAACTATGTTCGGATACGCCTTTACCCCGTCTTGCCGCTCCGCCGCTGCTCCCGTAAATTGCGCTCGATCGGAGATACACATGGACCGGCGCGCCCCCGGGATACCTCCAGAAGCTGAGGAGAATCGCGAAACGGCCCACGACTCAGCGTCCGATTCGATTGATCCTGCGACCGTTGCGCGCATCCGAAAAGCCCTCGCCAATCCTCGGCCGCCAAGCCCCGCCGCCCAGGCCTTCGCGCGGGTCGACGCCCGGATAGCGGAGTATAAGGCGAAGCGTGGCGCTTGAGGTTCGCTACTCGGAGGAAGCCGAGGAGGACCTTGTCGAAACCTACGTCTACATCTCCGGGGCAGGACGGACTGGCACGGGCCGAGGCCGTCGACCGGCGCCTCCGGGCCGCGTGCGAGAAGCTCGCGCACTTCCCGAACCGCGGCAGCCCTCATGACGAACTGGCGCCAGGGTTGCGGTCCGTACCTTTCGAGCGGCGCGCGACGATCTATTATCGGGTCTCGGCCGAGACCGTGGACATAATGCACATAGCCTGGGCCGGGCGGGACTCCGCCGGAATCTTCAAACCTTGAACCGGATCGCAGTACGGCGTCCGGCCAATCTCACTCCTCACCCATCCTGAGCGCCGCAATGAACGCCTCCTGAGGAATGCTCACCGAGCCATATTCCCGCATCCGCTTCTTTCCCTCCTTCTGTTTATCCAGAAGCTTCCGCTTCCGCGAAATGTCGCCGCCGTAGCATTTGGCCGTCACGTCCTTGCGGAGGGCGGCGATCGTCTCCCTCGCGATGACCTTCCCCCCGATCGCGGCCTGGATCGGGATCTTGAACAGGTGCCTCGGGATCAAATCCTTCAGCCGCTCGCACATGTGGCGGCCCCTCGCCTCCGCCGCCGCTCGGTGGACGATCATGCTCAGCGCGTCGACCGGCTCGTTGTTGACGAGGATGTTCATCTTGACGAGGTCGCCCTCGCGGTGGCCGATCTGGTGGTAGTCGAAGCTGGCGTAGCCGCGGCTGATGCTCTTCAGGCGGTCGTAGAAGTCGAACACCACCTCGTTCAGGGGAAGCTCGTAGGTGAGCTGGGCCCGGCCGGCGACGTAGGTCAGGTTCTTCTGGATCCCGCGGCGGTCCTGGCAGAGCTTGAGGATCGGGCCGAGATAATCGTCGGGGACGTAGATGGTCGCCTCGATCCAGGGCTCCTCGATGCTCTCGATCCGGTTGGGGTCGGGCATGTCGGCCGGGTTGTGAAGCTGGATGACCTTCGCCGGCTCCTCCTTCGAATGGCCGAGGTGGACGTTGTAGATGACGCTCGGCGCGGTCGTGATCAGGTCGAGGTCGTATTCGCGGGTGAGGCGCTCCTGGATGATCTCGAGGTGGAGCAGGCCGAGGAAGCCGCAGCGGAAGCCGAAGCCCAAAGCGGCGCTCGTCTCCATCTCGAAGCTGAAGCTGGCGTCGTTGAGGCGGAGCTTGGAGATCGATTCGCGGAGCTTCTCGAAGTCGGCGGCGTCGACCGGGAAGAGCCCACAGAACACCACCGGCTGGACGAGCTTGAAGCCGGGCAGGGCCTCGGCGGCCGGGCGGCGGGCGTCGGTGATCGTGTCGCCGACCCGGGTCTCGGTGATGTCCTTGATCTGGGCGGTGATGAAGCCGATCTCGCCCGGGCCGAGCTCGGGAAGCTGCTCGATCTTGGGCCGGAAGGCGCCGACGCGGTCGACCAGGTGGGTGGTTCCTGCGGCCATGAACGAGACGTTCTGGCCCTTGCGGATCGAGCCGTCGATGACCCTGACGAGGATGACGACCCCGAGATAGGGGTCGTACCAGCTGTCGACCAGCATCGCCTTGAGCGGCGCCTCGCGGTCGCCCCTGGGCGGCGGGATTCGGGTGACGATCGCCTCGAGCACCTCGGCGATCCCGATCCCGGTCTTGGCCGAGGTCAGCACGGCGTCGTCGGCGGGCAGGCCGACGATGTCCTCTATCTCCTTCCGGACCTTGTCGACGTCGGCGGCGGGAAGATCGATCTTGTTGATGACGGGCACGATCTCATGGTCGTGCTCGATCGACTGGTAGACGTTGGCGAGGGTCTGCGCCTCGACCCCCTGGGCGGCGTCGACGACGAGCAGCGCGCCCTCGCAGGCGGCGAGGCTCCGGCTGACCTCATAGGCGAAGTCGACATGGCCCGGAGTGTCCATCAGGTTGAGGACATAGTCCTCGCCGTCCTGGGCGCGATAGTCGAGGCGGACCGTCTGCGCCTTGATCGTGATCCCGCGCTCCTGCTCGATCTCCATATTGTCCAGCACCTGGCTGGTCATCTCGCGCTCGGTGAGGCCGCCCGTCGACTGGATCAGCCGGTCGGCCAGCGTCGACTTGCCGTGGTCGATATGGGCGATGATGGAGAAATTGCGGATTCTGGAAAGTTCGGTCATCTCGACGCGCGCGTTAGCAGGGCAGGCGGGTGCCGCCAACCTAGGCCGCTAGGGTCCGGCCAGACTTGGAGATCGAGCCCCGGCACATGCGAGAAGCCGGGACCCTTGAGGGCGATCCGCGGCGGACGAGCGCGATCGCAGCGAACATCGGGGGATGCCGGCGGTTTCGACGATCCACGGGCATGTCTCGCCCACGCCGCGAGCATGCGAAGGCAATTGGCGGCGGTCGCGGATCCCTCCTCGGCTAGCGCAGGCTTACAAGATAATCGGCCCAGGCCCGATCGACTTCGGCCATGCCGACGGGCGTGAGGATTTCGATATTGTCCCCGTGGCGGAGCGCGTCGAAGCGCCGCAGCAGAGCCTGCTCCATTCCGAAGGCCTCGCGTGCGGTGCCAAACAGGTGGTGCAATCGGGTCTTGTATCGCAGCCCGCCCAGCGCCGGCATGGCTTTGTGGTTGAACTGGCGCTCGCGCTGAATCCAGTTGAACGTCCACCCGATCTTAACCGCCGGTTTCGCCGCGCCGACGATTTCCATAGCGTAGGCGAAGGCAGGCGCCTTGCGCATGTGCATGATGCCGCGCCGTTGCGTCGTCGGCGGCGGCGTCGCCTTGCGCCGGGCGATATCCGCCCCTTCGACGCGCGCGCGCGCCGCCACCGAGCTCAAAAGACCCACTTCAGTCCGGGGCAGGGCGAGGATGGCTCGCGCGTCGGCATCGTCGAGCAGGACGATGCCTTGCGCGGAATCCATCTGGAACCGTCGCGGGCTGATGTCGGAAAGCAGCGGACGCGGATCGTCTATGCGCCAGGCGCGGGCCAGCTCCAGTCCGAAGGGCCATTTGTAGCGACCGGACGCATCGAAATCCTGCGGGCCACGGACCAGATCGTAGTCCAGCGAGCTCACGAGATGACGAGTGGGCTCCATCACCCCGAGGACCTTGCCGCGCTCCGCTTCGTCCGTCTCCGGGCCCTTGGTTCCGACGATGGCGACCAGATCGCCGGGCTCCAGCAGCCTGCGCGCGGTGGTCCGCCAACCGGCGGTGCTGAACTGGAGGGGGCCGGACGGAGAGCTGAAACCCCAAGTCTTGGTTAGATAGACCTTCATTCGTCCCCAATATCAAATCCGGGTCGCCTTTGCGCCTTTGCCCCTTTCCTCGAAAAGGGTTCGCACGGCCGTGGAAGGCTTTCGCGAAACGCGTTTTCGTCGTCTACTTCAGGAGGAGGCACGAAGAGCGAGAGGCCACGGCCGACTTCCTTCTCCTCCCTTCGCGTCTTCCCTCAAAGTTCCAGCCCCCGCCGGCCGAGGAAAGGGCGGGCGCGATGCGACGCCCGCCGGCTTGGAAGCGGCTCGGCCCCGGATCCCGAAACAGGTTCAGGATGACGGGGAACGGCGCGGTAAGGCCCGGCCGTTCCGGGAGCTCGATCGGGCGAGTAGCCCGCCGCGCCGGGCGACGCTCGCCGGCGCCGCATAAGGCCGGCGCTCGCGTCCGGGTGGGGCCGCTAGAAGACGGCCTTCGGTGGGCCGCCCATCATGGCCGAGCGGACCAGCGGGACGGGCGGTCCGCCGTAGCTCAGGAACTGGTCGTGGAACGCCTTCCACGCGGCAGCGCCGCCGTGGGTGGCGGTCCAGTCGTCGCGCAGCTTGCGGATCATGAGCTTGTTCATCGTGTAGTTGAGGTAGCCCGGGTCGTAGGTCCCCCTCAGCGCCTGCTGGTTGGCGCCGCCCGCGCCCTGATAGCATTGCTGCTGGAACAGGGCCTGGGCGTCGGCGACCGACCAGCCCTGGGTGTGAAGGCCGATCGCCGACAGGAAGCGGCAGTCGCGAAGAAGCGCGTTGAGCAGCATGCCGAGATGCGCCTCGGGAGTGCCGCGAAGCCCGGCCTCCCACATCATCTCTTCGGAGTAATGCGCCCAGCCCTCGGCATAGCCGCCGGTGACGAACAGGCGCGCGACGAGGGAGGATGCGCGGTTGGCGTGGAGGAACTGGAGGAAATGGCCGGGCATGGCTTCGTGCGCGGTCACGAAGAGCAGGTCGGGCTCGGAGATCCCCGAGCCGGCCGGGATATAATAGATTGACGGGATCCCGACCTCATAGGGCCCGGGCGGATCGATATAGATTACCGGGCGGAAGGCGGGGCTGGTGCGCACCAGCACCTGCTCGTTGCCGGGGATGGTGACGAGGTTCTTGGCCAGAACGAAGCTGCGAAGCTCGTCGATCTGCTGCGTGGCGGCGGCGAGCGCGCCCCCGGCCGGAGCGATCGAGTTGAGCTTGCCGATGCAGCCCGGCACGGTGTCGCCCGGGGCGAACTGGGCGCAGGCGGCCGCGACGGCATCCCGGTTCTTCTTCAGGTCCGCCTCGCCGATCAGGCGAAGCTGGTCGAGCGGGATGTCGACCCCGTCATTGGCGGCCAGCATCCTCGAGAAGCGGGCGCTGCCCAGAGCATAGGTCTGGCCGGAGCCTGCGGCATTCTGGCTCATCCAGGCGGCAAGGTCGTTCATCGCCGCCGCCGCGCTCGCCGACGAATCGGCGAGCTCCTTCTGCAGCGCCGAGTCCCCAACGCCCGCGAACACCGCCTTGGTGTCGTTGACGTAAGAGGCCGCCAGGGCCTTGAAGGCGCCGGCGCCGTAATTGATGAAGGTCGTCGGAAGCGGCATCTTCAGGTTGGCGTGAATGCTCGCCGCCGCGGCCGGCACCGCCTTGAGGAAGGCGATGGTCGCCTTCATCCGGGTCGCCGGATCGGCATATTCGCGGGTCAGGTAGACGTTCGGGTCGAGGCCCCCGTTCACGTAGAAGGTCGGGTTGGTATAGGGGCTCTCGGCATCCTCGAGCCAGAAGAGCTGGCCGCGGATGATGTGGAGAAGGTGGTCGCGCTCGAACTGCTGGCTGGAGTCGAGGCCGTTGAACCCCTGCGCCTGGCTGTAGATCAGGCGCCAGAAATCGATCACCTTCTGTATTCCCGCCGCGCTCCAGTCCGGCAGCTTGCCGTCGAAGTCGTGGCGTCCCTGATAGACGGCGAAGGCGGGGTCGAGCTGGAAATATTGCTCGACGGTGGAGCTCACGAAGCCCTGCCACTCGCTCGCCGGCCGCGCCGGGCCGGGGCCCGGCAGCGGCGGCGGAGCGGTGGACGAGGGAGGGGGCGGCGGGGCGGGCGGCGGCGGCGGGGACGCGGTCGGCGGCGGGACCGGCGTACCGTCTCCCCCGCCGCCACCGCCGCCACAGGCGCTGACCGCCACGAGCAGGGAGAGGCCGACCGTGCGAAGAAGCCGATTTTTCAACACCATAACCCCCTGTCTCGCGCCGTCGCCGCGGGATTTCGGAAGGTAAGGTATCCGATAAATGCGCATTCTCAGACGGAATGTTGGCGAATTCACGCACTTTCATTGCAAATGTGCGCTTGGAAGTGCGCTGCCGTTGAAACACATCTGACTGGGCGGTCCGCGCCGGCCTCCACTGGAAACGCGGCCCCCACCCTCACCCCTCGACTTCGCGCTTGCCGACGCCGGGATTCCGCCGACGCCTTCTCATTCGACCGCACATTTTTTCGAGCGATCGGGCCGGCCTTGGCACCGTGGGAATCCCGCAGCGGCGCCCGGCGCTTGCAATGCGGCGCGGGACGCTCATCTGACAGGCTATGCCCGAAGCCACCCCCGACTGGCCTCAGATCGCCCTTTATGCACTGGGCGGGGCCCTGGTGCTGATGCTGCTGTTCCGGCTGCCCGTGGTCGGGCGCCTGCTCCGCTTCGCTGTCTTGCTGGCGCTCGTCGCCTTCCTGCTCTTCATCCTCGTCCAGCAGGCGCCCTACCAGCCGCAGCTGGCGCGGGTCGCGGAGCGGTTCGGGCTCGACCCGCAGGTGGTCAGCGGCCGCGAGGTGCGGATCGCGATGGCCGCGGACGGGCATTTCTGGGCCTCGGCAACCCTCAACGGGGTGAAGCGGCGGATGCTGATCGACAGCGGCGCGACCGTGACGGCGATCTCGGAGTCGACGGCCGCGGCGGCGGGGGTCCAGGGCGGGCCCCGTCCGGTGCCGGTGGTGCTGAGGACGGCGAACGGCATGGCGCCGGCCCGGACCGGAAGCGTCGGCGAGATGAGGCTCGGCAACATCGTCGCCCGCGACCTGAGGGTCGTGGTCTCGCCCGCCTTCGGCGACCTCGACGTGATCGGGATGAACTTCCTGTCGAAGCTCGCCTCGTGGCGGGTCGAGGGGCGGACCCTGGTGCTGGTGCCGCACCGGCCGCAGCCGGAGCGGGGCTAGCGGCGTGGCCCGGCCGCTAGATTGCGGCGCGGGCGCGGAAGTGGCAGGGGGAAGCAAATGCGCACAGCCCTGCTTCTTCTGGCGCTAGCCGCCCTTCCGCTCGGCGGCTGCGCCGCCGGCCTGGCGGCGGGCGCGGTCGGCGCCGCGGTCAGGGCCGCCGACGGGCCCGAGCGGGTGCCGGCCGAGGATCCCGGCCCGGCCGCGCGCTCGGCCTGCACCGAGCGCGCCTCGCAATATGGCGAAGTCCGGATCATCGACACCGTCTACAAGAGCCCGGCCAGGCTCGTCGTCTGGGGAAGCGCCGAGGCCCAGGGCCGCCGCCGCTCCTTCCAGTGCCGCTGGGACGGCAAGATCGTCGGCTTCTCGATCCGCGAGGTTCGCGCGCGGCGCTAGGGCGAAAGACAAAAAAGAAGCGGCCGATCAGGCGACCGGCCGCTTCCCTTTCTCGAACCTGGCGACCTGATCAGAAGCGCAGGTGAAGGCCGACGCTCGGGCGCAGCGTGTCGAAGGACACGGTGTCGACCGCGACGCGCAGACCCATCGCCTTGCCGAGCGCGATGTCGGCGCCGACGCCGACGAGGTAATCGTCGATCGTTCCGGCGTCGCCGAGATCGTCGTCGTCGATCAGGTCCTCATCGACGCCGATCAGGCCGGCGCCGTCGATGTTGATCCACTGATAGCCGGCGCGGGCGAAAATCACCGTGCCGCCCTTGGTGCGCAGGCCGATGCGGCCGGCGATTCCATATTCGGAATCGATCGGGCCGTTGCCGAGGCTGAAATTGCCCTCGACGCCGATGACCGCGGACTTGCCGAGGTCGAAGTCGACGCCGCCATAGGCGCCGTAGGTGATGGCGTTGTCGTCGAGATCGAAGCCGGCGGTGTCGATGTCGTCCTCGTCGACCTGGAGGTCGTGCATGCCGACCTGGGCGCCGACATAGGGATGAGCGCTCGATTCAGCGGCCTGCGCAACGCCAGGAACGGCCAGCGGCAGGATCACGGCGCTCGCGAGCAGTGCAATCTTCTTCATGGTCTATAATACCCTTTCAACTGTCGCATCCTGCGATCAGAACCGGAGAAGTAGACAATTGTATTGCGTTGGCAAGGTATTAGCCTAGAATTGCGGCCGGCCTGTGTTGAAAAAGCCACAGTGGTGGCGCGCCGGCTCGGCCCCACCCTCGGCGTCCACGCCGCTCATCCGGGCGCATCGAAGTCGATCGCCCGGCCATGTTCGCAGAGGCCGAGCACGTGCGGCTCTCCGCCAAGCACCCCGCGCCACGAGGTGCAGACGTAATAGCGGTCGAGATTGGCGGCCTCGAAGATGATCATCGCCGGACCCTCGCCGTCGCGGATCTCGCGCCCGACATGGAGAAGCCAGCCGGAGCGCCGCCCGCCGAGCGACAGCGCCCAGATCCGGCGGCGCGTGGTCGGCAGGCCGATGTCGACAAGGTCCGACCGGGCTTCCGACCAGATCGCCTCGGCATGGTCGTCGTCGGCGGCATAGGGAATGAAGAACTTCACGGCCGAGGGCTCCGATGGTCGGTCAAGGGACGGGTGCTGGCCTCCGAAGCAGCGAAGCAATCCGGCACGCGCCCGAGGGCCGAACCGGATTGCTCATCCCCGGAACGGGTCCGGGGTCGCCGCCGGCGGGCGCGGGGAACGGCCACGGGCCCGCCCCCCGGCTTCCTACGCACCCACCCGGAACAGGCCCCACAGGTCCTGCCAGGGGCAAACAGAACAGGAACAAATCCTACATTGCAAATGCTATTTCGCCACGCCGGGCAGGACTTGGGTCCGAATCGGAACCTACTCGCGGCCCAGCCCGGCCGCCGCGATCGCGGCCAGGGCGTTGGCCAGGCGCTCATCCCCCACGCCGCCGACCCGGGCCCAGCGCACTCCGCGGCGCTCCAGCTCCGCCTCGGCCAGGTCCTGGAAGCGGCGGCGGTCGAGGTCGCTTCCGAACAGGCGGGTGCCGTCGTCCCGCCACGGAAGGTCCGTGTCGAGGAGGAGATAGAGGTCGGCCGTCGACTGCCAGCGATCGAACCAGGGATCGCGGCGGCCGAACAGCATGTCGGCCCACACCGCGGTCATGAGCGGATCGGTGTCGAGGATCAGCCGCCGCTCGCAGCGGCGAAGGGCGGAGCGGGTCATCGAATCGTGGGTCCGGGCGATGGCGACCAGATCCGCCATGGCGAGATCGGTGCCGAACGTCTCGCACCAGGTGCGGCCGTATTCGGGAACGAAACCGGTTCCGAAATGCCGGGCGAGGCGAGGCGCGAGCCAGGACTTGCCGGTGCTCTCGGCACCGTGGAGGCAGATGGTCCGGGCATAATAAGGCCGCACCGGCCCCGGCAGGTGCCGCCACCTACCCCAGGGGTCGGCCCTGATCGCCGTCGCCGAGGCCGGCACCGCCTCGCGCGCCGGGTCGACCGGGTGGAAGCTCGCTCCGACCTCGCTTGCGAGGCGGCCCCCGTAGGATTCGGACGCGAAGACGAAGTCGATCGGCTCGGGATGGGCGTCGCGGACGATGCCGCGCCAGATGTCCCAGAAAGCGGGATCGTCGCCGGGCACCTGGGGCGCCGGGGCGCCGTGGCCGACGACCCGGCAATCCGGGAAGAGCTCCTTCATCCAGGCCAGGCGCAGCGGGCCGGGGATCGGGTCGTCGGGCAGCCAGCAGACCAGGATGGTGAGCCGGTCGACCAGCGCCCGGGCGGTCTCGCAGAGGAAGACATGCCCCGAATGGGGCGGCATGAACTTGCCGAGCAGGAAGCCCCGGGTCACGCCGGCACCGGCCCCGCCCGGCGCCAGGCGGCGAGGCCCCAGGCCGCCAGGCCGAGAAAGACCAGATAGAGGCCCGCGGTCAGCCACAGGTCCCTGGCCGCGTAGAGGCCGACGGCGAGCAGGTCGACGAGGATCCACAGCCACCAGTTCTCGACGAAGCGCCGCGACAGCAGGATCTGGGCGGCGACGCTGGGGATGGCGACCGCGGCGTCCCACCAGGGATAGGAGGCGTCGCTGTGGAAATGCATCAGCGCGCCCCAGGCGAGGGTCGCGCCGGCGCAGGAGGCGCCCCAGCCCAGCCGCGCGCGGCCGCCGAGCCGGAGCACCCGGACCTCGCCGCTCTCCGCCCGCGAGCGGGTCCAGTTCCACCAGCCGTAGAGCTGGACGACGAGGAAGAAGAGCTGAAGCAGTGCGTCGCTGTAGAGCTTCGCCTCGAAGAAGATGCGCGCGTAGAGCGCCACCATCGCGATCCCGAACGGGTAGTTCCAGACGCTCCGCCGGACGACCAGCCACACGTTGACCAGTCCGAGCAGGGCCGCCACGGCCTCGATCGCGCTCACGGGCGGTGCGACGGAAGCGAGCTTGAGATGATAGCCTCGTTCATTTCGGCGCGCTTGCAGCGCTTCCCCTGGCCAGAGCGATGATCCCGTCCGCCTTGGCCAGCCCGTCAGCGTCGGCGGCCCGTTCGACCTCCGGCCGTATGCGGCTGGCGACCTCCGCGGCTGACTGGAGCAGCGGCCTGTTGTCGGTTCGGACGGCGAGAACGGCCATGCCGCGGGCCATGTTCAGGAACGAATCGGACCATCGGTACGCGATGGGCGGGTGGTCGGCGACGTCGCTCAACAGGTCGATGTAGAGTTTCACTGATTCGGTGAGCCGGCCGGTGCCCGTCTCCGCTTCGCCCATGCGCAGCAGCAGTGCCGCGAAGTCGGCTGAGGTGTTTGTCCATTCCCCGGGCGTCCGCTCCCTTGTAATCTCTTTAAGCGCCTCCCGATACGCGGCCTCGGCCTCGGCCAAGCGCGCCTCCGCTCCCGGCCGCTTGCCGAGAAATTGCAGCGCCACCGCGAGATTGTTCTGCGTTCTCGCCCATGAGAGCGGAACGACGCTGCGTCGTCTTTCCTCTAGAGCCAAGCGGAACGCCTTGACGGCTTCCTCGAGGCGGCCGCGACCGGGCTCGCGAGCGCCGAGCCGGGTCAGTACGCTGCCAAGCATGTTCTGACCGCTCGCCCAGTCGAGCGGCACGCGCTCACGGGTGAACTCCTGCAGAGAGGCGCGGCAGGCATCGGCGGCCTTGTTCAGCATGATCTCGTCGTTCGTGTGAACTCCGAGGTCTAGATAGGCCCCGCAAAGATTGCTCTGAGTGGTCGCCCAGGAAAAGGGGACTCGTTCGCGGGTGCGAACCTCGAGTGCTTGGAGCAATGCGCTCACAGCTTGCTGCAGCTGGCTCAAATCCTGTTCCCGCACCGACAGGCGCCAGAGGGCGCTGCCCAAATTATTCTGGCTCCCGGCCCATTCCAGGGGTTCGATGTCCCGTCGGTGTTCGCCGAGAGCAAGCCGGTGGGCGGCGACGGCTTCCTTGAGCCGTTCCGTTCCGATTTCCCAACCTCCGAGCTCTTCGAGCGCCAGGCCCAGATTGTTCTGGATGCTGGCCCACAGTTCCCGCGATTCCTCCCTCGACAAGACATGGAGGGCGGCTCGAAAAGCTGCGATTGCTTCCTCGAGGCGGGCAACGCTCCCTTCGCGTTCGCCGAGGGACGAAAGGGCGAGGCCGAGATTGTTCTGCAGCGCGGCCCACTCCCATGAACTCCGCTCGCGTGTGTAGACCTCCAGGGCAGCCCGATAGGCCTTCGCAGAGCGGACGAGCGATTCCGTTCCGCTTTCCCTGTTGCCGAGAACTCGCAAAGTCATGCCGAGCTGATTTTGGCTGCTCGCCCATTCGTCGGGCAGCCGGTCGCGAGGCCGCTCGGCCAAGGCGGCCTCAATGGCCGCGGCGGCTTCCTTGAGGCGCTCGGTTCCGCTCTCCATCGTCCCAAGGATGCGAAGGGCATCGCCCAGCGCGCTCTGCGTGGTCGCCCAATCTTGCGGCCGCTCTTCGCGAGGGGCGAGCGGCAGCACGCGCTCGCGGTAGAGCAACACCGCCCGGTTAAGGCGGGCCCTGTCGCCGAGGACTTCGCCGCCCATCGCCAGCGATGTCGCCGCCCCCAGCGCCAACCGCCACTGCCGTGTGGCGGAGAGCCTGCGCTCTTCGGCCTGCGCCGCCAGCTGCAGCTCGGCGGCCGAATCGAAGTCGAGACGCAGCTCCGCCAGTTTCGCTCGCGACTGGACCGAGGCGATCCAGACGTCTCGAGCGGCCTCCGATTCGGATCGGCGCAAGTTCTCCAAGGCCGCCAGGTGGCGGTCGGCGTCTTGCAAGCGCCCCTCCCGAAACGCCTCGGTCGCGCGAATCAGGCCCTGCTCAGCGGGGTCCCGGACCTTGGGGTCGGAAAGGGAGGCGACTTGCGCGCTCAACGTCCGGATTTGGTTCTGGAGTTCGGCGGCCCGGCGCGCCTGCGACCTGACCTGCTCGATCAGTTCGGAAAAGCTGGTGTGGCGAAGATTCGAACCGAGTATCTGGGCGATAGCCCGGAGCGTCTTTTCGCGGACTCCCAGCTGGATCGACAGCTGCTTGACCTGCGCGTTGAGCTCGCGCCCCTCCGCCGGCGACAGCGGCCGTAAATCGGCGGGCAGCGTCCTCGCATAGGCTGCGTCCGGAACGGCGAGGCCCAACATGAGCCCCGCGGCAAGGGCCAGCGATTTCGGCGCGCGCAGTCTCACGTTCGTCCGCGTCCGCCGCACCGATCCAACTTCAAGGGGACCGATCCTCCCTGATCGTCCCAAATCAGGTGCTCGGTGACGCCGTTGGTCACATAGGTGAAGGTGGCGGCGTCGCCCCGCGCAGCTTCGGGTTCTTCGGCGCGAACCTCCATGACATCGCCCTCCTCGTGGGTGATGGTAGCGACCAGTTGCCAGTAGCGCACATCGGGAGGACGCCGGACCAGGTCGACGAGGAGCGCTTTTTCGTTGATTCGAAACCGGTATACGACTCGGCAGCCTATCTCCCCCCAGCGACCGGGGAGCCTCCGGGAGACCCGAGGCACTTCGCCCGGAGAGGACGGAATCCGCGCCAGGATCTTTCCCACCTCATCCTCGATCTTGCCGGGCGAACTTTCCACCGCCGGCCTCGGCTCGAGAAGCGAAAGCGCATCGGTCATGGTGCCGAGGGCGGCAAACAGGGCCAAGAATAGAATGGCGGTGGGACGCGGCTTGAGCCACGCGGTCCAATGACGGTCGAGACCCGGTGCGGCATCGCTTGCGAGCAAGGCCGCGGCGGCCGCCAAGACGCCGACCGCGATTAGGGCGAATGTGGCGGCCAAGCCCTTGCCCGTTTCGGTCGCGGTGGTCACCACAAGAATGATCACCGTCACGGCGCATCCGCCCGCGACCGCCAGAGCGGCCAACGCTCGCCGTCTAGACCACCTTAATGCCGACACCGGTCTCCCCGCCGTCAACTTTGTCCAGCGGGCGCTTTTCGTCAAGCAGCCAGGAGCCGCCGAGGGTTTGCGGGGGCCTCGGCCGGTCAGGCGTAATTGCCGGTGACGCAGGGGCTGGTGGCGCCGCTGCCGTCGGCGCCCCACTTGCGGTAGCCCTTGGAGTCGAGGTGGAAGCGCATTCCGGTGTAGAAGCCGAGGCCGATCCGGAACTCGCGGCCGCTCGACTGGTGGATTCGGCAGATGTCGCGGATCAGGGCGGTCCTGGAGACGTCTTCGTCGACCGGAACGAGGTCGAGGGCGTAGAAATGGCGGTGGGCGCTCGCCTTGGCGCCGCCGGCGCACTGGTTCAGCTCGGCGTTGCGGAAGCCCGAGACGGGCTGGACGTCGCCGATCACCGGCTCGACCTCGGCCTTGATGAACTCGAGCGTCTCGGAGATGTGGACCCATTCGTCGACCGGGGCGACCTCGAACCGCGGGCCTCCGCAATCGCGCCACGCGCTTGCGGTGCGGACCAGCTGCCACGTCGGGACGACGTCGCCGACGTCGCCGGCCTCGAGAAAGGCCTTGAACGACAGGACCTCGGCCCGGGCGCCGGCATCGCGCGACAGCCAGGCGAGATAATCCGCCTTGCTCTGCCCTTCGGCCTGCTCCTGGGCCGAGGCCGGAGCCGCGAGAAGGATCACAAGGAGGGCGGCCAGCGCGAACGCTGCGAAGCGAATAAGTTGTTGCATAACAGGTAGATAGCCACATTTCGGCCACATTTCAAGAGGTGGGGCGCACGGGCTGGCCCGGTGCGACGAAGTGATGTTATATCGCGTCGAACGACTGGAGGAACGACCATGCGAAGCCTGCTTGCCGCTCTCGGCCTGGTTATTTCCCTGGGCGCCTGCTCGAAAGCGCCGCCCGACCCGCGCGGGGTGGCGCGCAACGAGGTCCTCGTCCAGGTCTCGGCTTCGGGGCGGGCCGACACGCGGCCGGACGAAGCGCGCTTCACCGTCGGGGTCGACACGATCGCCGCGACCTCGGCCGCGGCCGGCGCCCAGAACAGCGCCACGATCAACAAGGTCGCCGCCGCGCTCCAGCGCCTCGGGGTCAAGGAGGACGATCTCCAGACCCGCTCGATCACCCTGGCTCGGATCGACTACGGCCCGAACCGGGGTCGCTTCCAGGCTAACAACCTGATCGAGGTCCGGGTCCGCGACATCAAGCGGGCCGGGGAGGCGCTGGCGGCCATCACCGCGGCCGGCGCCAACGTGCTGTCCGGGCCGAACCTGCGGGTATCGGACCCGGAAAATGCCGGCCGCTCGGCTTATGCCGCCGCCTATCGAGCGGCCCGCGCCCGGGCCGAAGCTTATGCCCAGGCGGCGGGGCTCAAGGTCGCCCGGGTGCTGGCGATACGGGACGGCGGCGATTCCGGAGGCCCGATCTACATGCCGGGAATCGAGGGTGCCATGGATGCGCAGGCCGGGGCCGTCGCGCGGGAGGCTCCGCCGGTCCAGGCGGGAATCAGCACCCGCGAGGTCCAGATCCGGGTCGATTTCGCGCTCTCGAAATAGTCTGAGCGACACCAGCAGTCCTGCCGAACCTGGTTCAGCATCCGGTTCGACGACCGCCCCGTCGCTCGACGTTGGACCCTGAACCGGGTTCGGGATGACGATTGTCCTTCAAGCCTTTGTCGCCGCGCCCGGTGCCGCTATCACGGCCGTCCAACGACGAGAGTTCACTCATGGCTTCACCCTCGCCCCTGCCGCCGGCCGACGCGCCGATGGGCGAGAGCGTGCCGGGCGGCGATTGGGCCGCGACACCCTTCGGCCCTCGCGACTCGTGGCCGCCGAGCCTCGCCTTCGCCGTCTCGCTCTGCCTTCGGTCGTCGCTCGCGGCCGCGCTTTACTGGGGCCCCGAACGGCGGCTCATCCACAATCGCGCCTGGAGCAAGCTGGTCGGCGAGGAGCCCAGGATCGGAGTCCCCGCGGCCGAGGCCGAGCACTCTCTATGGCCTATCGTGGCGCCGCTGCTCGACCGGGTCGAGGCGAGCGGCGAGGGCGCTTTCGTCGTGGAGCAGACGCTCCGGCTGGTCCGCGACGGGATCGAGGAGGAGACTTACTGGAACTGCCACCTCGGGCCGATCGTCGACGAGGCCGGGCGGGTGGCGGGCGTCCTCGGCCAGGCCAATGAGGTCACGAAGACGGTCAGCCTCGAGCGGCGCCTGTCCTTCCAGGTGCGGCTCGCCGACCGTTTGCGCGGAATCCACGATCCGGAGGAGGCCAAGCAGGCCGCGGTCGAGCTGCTGGGCTCCTATCTCGGCGCCGCCCGGGTCGGCTGGGCCGAGATCGACGAGGCTCAGGGCATCGCCTTCGTCCAGCGCGACTGGACCCGCGACCCCGCCGTGCCGAGCCTCGCCGGCCAGCGAACGGCCATCGCCAGCTTCGGCGAGGAGGCGCTCGGCCTGTTCCGGGCCGGCCAGCTCCTCGCCATCCCCGACATCCGCCAGCTGCCGCTGGGCTCCGCCGAGCGCACCGCCGCCTGGGAAGCGGCCGGAGTGCGCGCCCTGATCACCGTTCCGCTGGTGCGGGAGGGCGCGCTCAAGGCGCTGCTCTACGTTCACGAGCCCAGGCCGCGCTTCTGGAAGAGGTCCGACGCGGCCATCGCCCGGGACGTCGCCGAGCGCTGCTGGGCCGCGGTCGAGCGCGCCCGCGCCGAGCAGCATCAGCTGCTCCTGATCAACGAGCTCAACCACCGGGTGAAGAACACCCTGGCGAGCGTCCAGGGCATTGCTTTCCAGACCCTGCGCGGGGACGTTTCGCTGGCCGAGGCGCGAGCCCGCTTCGAAGCCCGGCTGATGGCCTTGTCCGGAGCCCACAATCTCCTCACCGAGGAGAGTTGGGGCGGAGCCTCGCTCGAGCGGGTGGTGAAGGATTCGATCGAGCATCTGGCCGGCGAGGCCGGGCGGTTCGACCTGATCGGGGGCGAGCCGCTCCGGCTGACCCCGCGCGCGGCGCTCGCCCTGGCGATGGCGCTCCACGAACTGGGCACCAACGCCACCAAATATGGAGCGCTCTCGGCCGAGGGCGGCCGGGTTTCGATCGGCTGGACCCTGGACGGCGACCGGCTTCGTCTCGAATGGCGGGAGAGCGGCGGACCGCAAGTCGTCCCCCCGACCCGGCGAGGCTTCGGGTCGAGGCTGATCGAGCGCGGCCTCGCGACCGACCTCGGCGGCGCCGCGGCCCTGCGCTTCGAGCCTTCCGGCCTGCGCTGCGACATCGAGGCTTCGCTCGCCTCGATCCGGGCCGAGGAGCCGGCGATTGGCTGAGCGGCGCCTGCGGGTCCTCGTCGTCGAGGACGAGATGCTGGTGGCGATGAACATCGAAGACATGCTGCTCGACCTCGGCCACGAGGTGGCCGGCCTTGCGGGGCGGCTGGATGCGGCACTGTCGCTTGCCGGGGAGGCCGAATTCGACGTTGCGATGCTGGACGTGAACCTTGCCGGCGAGACGTCCTTCCCGGTCGCGGCCCTGCTGACCGAGCGGAGCATCCCCTTCTTCTTCGCCACCGGCTACGGCATCAAGGGCATCGAGGAGCGTTACCGCCACCGGCCGGTGCTTCAGAAGCCGTTCCGCGCCCGCGACCTCGACGCCGCACTGCG
>DASTLX010000028.1:0-1511 GCA_035714565.1 Allosphingosinicella sp. | reverse complement strand
GCCCGGGCCGGGGACGCCGGCCGGGGCTTCGCCGTCGTCGCCCAGGAGGTGAAGTCGCTGGCCAGCCAGACCGCCCGGGCGACCGACGACATCACCGCCAAGATCACCGCCATCCAGCAGGCCACCCGCCAGACGGTCGAGGCCAACGGCTCGATCCAGAAGACGGTCGAGGACGTGCAGACCTCGGCCGAGCGGATTCGCGAGGCGATGGAGGTGCAGGCCCAGACGGTGACCATGATCACCGCCGCGGTCGACGAGACCGCGCTCGCCGCCGATTCGATGTCGGCGACCATCGCCGCGATCCGCGAGGACACCGAGAACGTCGCCCGCGAGATCGACGGGGTGACGAGCAATTTCGGCCATGTCGACGAAGAGATGGCGCGCTTCAAGGCCGCCGCCGCCGATTTCGTCAAGCGCTTCGCGGCTTAGCCGCCGTCCCGGCTTTCGCCGGCTTCACGTGCTTAAGCTTTCTTTACCGCGACGCTGCTAATCCCGCCGCCGACGCAGCGGAGCTTCGGGTCATGGCCGACGCCTTCCATCACGGGGACGGGAACATCTTGCAGAAGCTGACCGACGAGCAGGTCGCGCATCGGCTGCGCGCCTACAATCCCGGCGGCGCGTTCGAGCGCGAGCTCGGCTGGCTGTGGGCGCAGGCCGGCGACCTGATCGAATCGGCGGTCCTCGCCAGCGGCGGCGAGGCCGCGGCCCGGCGAACCCGCGAGAGCTTCTCCCGGCCGGTCGATCCGGACTGGATCCACGAGGTCGCCCGGCTGGGCTTCGACATCTACGCGCGCGGGACCTCCGTGCCGCAGGAGATGGACCGGCGGGCCCGGCTCGTCGCCTCGCTCTGCGCGGCCTTCCGCGCGCGGTTCGAGGACGAGGCCGGCTTCTGCCGGGCGATCGAGGCGCTGCAGCGGCTCGCCGCTTACGAAAGCGACATCATCCTCGCCCAGCTCGCTCTGCTCGAGGCCAATCGCGCGGCGGCGGCGCGCGGGCAGAGCAGCGAGGCGTTCGAGCGCGACGTCGCCGCTCTCGTCGAGGCGACGACCGGCGAATCCGCGAGGCTGCGCGAGAAGACCGGCAAGACGGCCGCCTCGGCCCGCGGAATGCTCGGCAAGACGGCGGAGGTGGCCGAGGCCGCCGAGCAGTCGGCGCTCGCCATGCGCGACGCCGCGGAGACCGCCGCCGGGCTCATCCGCGCGATCGAGGAGGCCCGGGAGGAAGTCGAGGTGGCGGCCGGAGTCGCCGTCCGCGCCGGCGAGGAAGCAAGCCAGGCGATGGCCGCGAGCCGGGCGCTGTCCGGCCATGTCGAGGCGATCGAATCGATCCTCGGCCTGATTCGCGACATTGCCGGCCAGACCAACCTTCTGGCCCTCAACGCCACCATCGAGGCGGCCCGGGCCGGGGACGCCGGCCGGGGCTTCGCCGTCGTCGCCCAGGAGGTGAAGTCGCTGGCCAGCCAGACCGCCCGGGCGACCGACGACATCACCGCCAAGATCACCGCCATCCAG
>DASTLX010000027.1:0-24750 GCA_035714565.1 Allosphingosinicella sp. | reverse complement strand
AGCGCGGCGCCATCGTCTTCGTGACCGGCTCGAAGTTCATGGGCGGCCCGCCATTCAGCGGCTTCGCGCTCGTGCCGCCGGGTCTCGCGGCGGCCGCCCCTTCCTTGCCGGCGGGGCTCGCCACCATCTTCCGCCGCGCCGAATGGCCGGCGGCCTGGCCGGGGGCGGGGGCGTTACCCGACGGCGCCAATACCGGCCTGCTGCTCCGGTTGGAGGCCGCGATCTTCGAACTCGAGCGTTTCCAGCGCCTGAGCCTCGACACCGTGACGCGAGTCATCCTCTCCTTCCACGCCGCCGTCCGCAAGGAGATCATCGAGCCGACGCCCGCCCGCCGCGTCGCGCCCTATCCGCCCGGCGAGCGCGAGGAGGCCGACACGCACCCGATCGAGATGCGCACCTTGTCGACGCTCGATCTCTCCCGGCTGGGCGGCGGCAGCGCGACGTTCGAAGACGCCGTCCGCTGGCACAAGGCCCTGCTCGGCCACGGTGTCCGCCTCGGCCAGCCCGTCAAATGCGTGACGCTGCCCGGCGGCGGCTGGGGCGCGACTTTGCGCATCGGCCTCTCCATGCCGATGGTAACGGAGCGCGCCGCGCTCGCGCCCGACGCACTGGACCGCTCGTTCCGCGCTGACATGGCCCGCATCCGCGAGGCGCTGGCGGCAGTGTCGGCCTAGGTCGTGCGCGCCGGGACTGCTTCCTCGCCGGTCCCGGCGCCGATCGCGCCCCAGTTCAGGTTGCGGGTGAGGTACATGACCCCGGCGAGGGCTGCGAAGAGCAGCAGCGATCCGATCAGCAGTGAATAGGCTTCGAGGCTGAGCAGCACGAACAGCACCGCGTAGAGCGCCGCCAGGAGCGTGCCGATGTAGGCCGCCCGCTTCCAGCTTCTCAGCACAGCCGAGGAATAGGCCGTGTTGAGGCCTGTGATCGCCGCGGAGGCGACGATGTAGGCGAGGGTGAAGCCGATCACCTCGGCGAAGGCGAGAAGGAGGACGAAGAACAGGATGAGGCCCGCACCGACCAGCAGATATTCCACCGCCGATACCCGGACGCCGCCGATCACGTCGAACAGCAGGAAGGCGAGGAAGGTGAAGCCGATGAAAAGGAAGCCGTATTTCGTTGCGCGGTCGACCTGCGAATAGAGATCGACCGGCTGGACGAGGCTCACCTGCGCGCCGGCGGACGGCCCGCCATTGGCATCAGCGTCCGTCTGGGCGTCCGCGTAGCGCGCATTTGAGTTGGGCGCCTGTACCTGCTGAATCGGCACAGGTGGGGCGTTGGCTGGGCGCGTCGAGACCAGCGAGTGGCCGAGCGCGAGGTTGCCGACGCGGTAGACGGCTTCGAAGCCGTCGGCGCTCACCGTTCGTGAGGCCGGAAGGAAGCCGCCCTGGAAGCTGGGGTGCGGCCAGGGGGAGCGCAGCTGCCAGACCGTGTCGCCCGCGCGCGGCGTGAGCCCGAGCGAGCCGTTGCCCCGGAAATCGAAGGAGAAATCGAACTGCATTGCGCCGCTGCGCAGCGCGCCCGCGTCGATCCAGGCGAAGAAGCCGGAGCCGCCGCCGCCGCCGGGCTGGAGCCGCAGCCTCTGCCCGGCCGAGCTCACCTGCGGGTTGGCGCCGAGGCCGCGCGGATCCGAGAGCCCGAAGCGCAGCTCAGCCCTGGAAAAGTCGAGCCGCGCCGGATCGACGCCTAGACGGGCGAGATCCTGCGGCACGGCGAAGCGGGCGCGGCCGCGCACCGATGCATCGTAGACCACGACTTCGTAGATGGATCGTGTGCGCCGCTCCGGCCTGACGTCGGTGCTGAGCTGGACGATCTCGGGCGCCAGCGTCAGCTCGTGCCGAGTCTCGACGGTGCGGGTGACGTCGCGGTCGCCTTCACGTACCTTCTCGGTCGCGGTGATCGAATAAGGGATGACGAGGAGCGGCCCCGACATGCTTTGCGGACCCGCCCAACCTTCGGCGATCGACTGCTGGGCGAACTCCGACTGGCTCTGCCGGTCGTAGACGATCATCCAGACGGCGAAGAGGGGGAAGGAGAGGAGGAAGGCGACGAGGATCACGAGGCCGAGCTTGGCACCCGGGGTGCGCTCCTGGACGATGGCGTTCACGGTGACAACTCCAGGCTGCTGCAACTCAGCTCGTCGTACGAGGAGCACGGTTCGTCGTCAACCGCGCAGTGCCGCAGCTGTTGCCGTTCTTCAGTTTCGGTGCGACACGCTGAGGCATGCGCCGCCCGATCGCCTGCCTCGTCCTGCTCGCCTGCCTCGTTGCGTGCAGGGCGGCGCCGCGCTTGGCGCCGCCTGGCGCGCATGCGGCGCCCGCAGGCGGCTTCGTGGTGCTGCCTGCGGACGTTGCCGCGGCCCTATACCGCCAGTGCTCGCGGAGTTCCCCGCCGCCGCCTGAGGGGTGGTGGCAGCCGGAGGCGGAGGACCTGGCGCGCTTCGAAGCGGCGCTCCCCGCTGCCGCCGCAGCCGCGCGAGAAGGCCCCGCGCTCGATCTCTCGCGCTTCGCGACCGAATATCACCGCCAATATGTCGGCACGCTGCGGGCCGGCCGGCGGCTCATCTACGGGAATTTCTACCAGGCCGGTCTCGCGGCCCCCGGCCGGAACTGGCGCCGCGAGCCGACCATCGCCTGCGATGGCGCCCCGTCCTTCTTCGGGGCGGAGTATGACGTCGAAAGCGGGACGATCACGCACCTCGCCTTCAACGGAGGCTGACCGGCAGCGCGACCACGCGCCTCAGTAAACGCGCGCCTTAGGCTTGATGTACTCGACCTCGTCGGTGAGCGTGTAGTCGTGGACAGGGCGGTAGTCGATGCGGACCCCGCCGCCCTTGCCGCCCCAGCCTTCGAACCAGGCGATGGTGTGCTTCATCCAATTGTCGTCGTCGCGGTTCGGGTAATCCTCATGCATGTGGCCGCCGCGGCTTTCCTTGCGGTTGGCGGCGCTGTGCATGGTGACCGCCGCCTGGGCGATGAGATTGTCGAGCTCGAGGGTTTCGACGAGATCGGTGTTCCAGATGAGCGATCGGTCCGTTGTCTTGATGTCGGCCATCTGCGTGTAGATCTCGTCGATCTTCGCCTGCCCCTCGGCGAGCGTGGCCTCGGCGCGGAAGACGGCGCAGTCCGCCTGCATGGTGCGCTGCATCCGGTTGCGGATCTCGGCCGTCGGGCTGGAGCCGGAGGCGAAGCGGAAGTGATCGAGACGGGAGAGGGAGAGGTCGTCCGCCCCCTTGGGGAGCGGCGGGTGGGCGGTGCCCGGCTTGATCGTCTCGCCGAGCCGGATGCCCGCGGCGCGTCCGAAGACGACAAGATCGATCAGACTGTTCGAGCCAAGCCGATTGGCGCCGTGGACGGAGACGCAGGCCGCTTCGCCGACCGCGAACAGGCCGGGGACCACGCTGTCCGGATCGCCGGCCTTCAGCGTCACCACCTCGCCGTGATAGTTGGTCGGGATGCCGCCCATATTGTAGTGGACGGTCGGGACCACTGGCAGCGGCTGGCGCGTCAAATCGACCCCCGCAAACACCTTTCCGGTCTCTGTGATCCCGGGGAGGCGTTCGGCTAGGATGGCGGGGTCGAGGTGGTCTAGGTGGAGGTAGATGTGGTCCTTGCCCTTGCCGACGCCGCGGCCTTCGCGGATCTCCATCGCCATCGAGCGTGAGACGACGTCGCGCGACGCCAGGTCCTTCGCCGACGGCGCGTAGCGCTCCATGAAGCGCTCGCCTTCGGAGTTGGTGAGATACCCCCCCTCGCCGCGCGCGCCTTCGGTGATGAGCACGCCCGCGCCGTAGATTCCGGTCGGGTGGAACTGGACGAACTCCATATCCTGGAGCGGCAGGCAGGCGCGCAGCACCATCGCATTGCCGTCGCCGGTGCAGGTATGCGCCGACGTCGCCGTAAAGTAGGCGCGCCCGTACCCGCCCGTCGCCAGCACCACCGCGTGGCTCCTGAAGCGGTGGATCGAGCCGTCCTCCATGTTGAGCGCGACGACCCCGCGGCACGAGCCGTCCTCGGCCATGATCAGATCGAGCGCGAAATATTCGATGAAGAAGTCCGCGTCGTACTTGAGCGACTGCTGGTAGAGCGCGTGGAGCATCGCATGCCCCGTCCGGTCGGCGGCGGCGCAGGTGCGCTGGGCGGGCGGCCCCGCGCCCATATTCTGCATCATGCCGCCGAAGGCGCGCTGGTAGATCTTGCCCTCGGTCGTGCGCGAGAAGGGCACGCCGGCATGTTCGAGCTCGTAGACCGCCGCCGGCGCCTCCCGGCACAGATATTCGATCGCGTCCTGGTCGCCGAGCCAGTCGGAGCCCTTGACCGTGTCGTACATGTGCCAGGTCCAGTGGTCCGGCCCCATGTTGCCGAGCGAGGCGGCGATCCCGCCCTGCGCCGCGACGGTGTGCGACCGGGTGGGAAACACCTTGGTGATGCAGGCCGTGCGAAGCCCCTTGCCGGCCGACCCCATGGTCGCCCGAAGCCCCGACCCGCCGGCGCCGACGACGACGACGTCGTAGCGGTGGTCGACGATCTTGTAGGCGGAGGGGGTGGGCATCTGGGGGCGCTCGCAAGGCTTGGGGAGGAGATGGCGGTGCTTTTAGGCCTCACGCACAGGGTTGCAAGGGCGGCGGTGCGGGGTCCCGCTCGAAGGCGCGGAGCGCCCGAAGGACGGCGGCGCCCGGCGGGCGACCTCAGTCGCCGCGGGGGCGGGCCGGGGCGGGCCGGCGCTTGAGCAGGAAGTCGGGGCCGTCGGCGGGAAGCTGGATCGTCCGCGGCCCCGGCAGACGGTCGAGGCGGAGCTTGAGGGCGGGGCGGGTCCCGTCGACCTCGAAGCCGCGGGCGTCGAGACCGCCGACATAATAGGTCCGGGGGAGGAGATAGGGGCCCCTGGAATCGCGGCCGACGTCGTAGCCCACCGTCTGCCGGCCGTTGAGAAGCATCTCGCCGTCGCGAAGCTCGAGCGTGCCGCAGCAATCCGCCTCGAACCGCCCGTTCTCGAGCCCCGATGCCGGCGCCGGCCGAAGCAGGACGATGCCCCCGCCCGCGGCCGCGACCGCGACCGCCGCAACCACTATCGCGAGCCTCTGCCTCATTTGCCGCTTCTCCCCGGGGCGGATGGTAGCGGGTGGGCCGGGCTCCGCAAGGGCCGAGTCCGCGGCGGGCCCCGCCGCGCCCCCCGGGCCCGCCTGGGGGGCTGCAAGGGGCGGGTGGGTTGGGCTTGCCCGTCCGCATCGGAGCCGCCAAGACGCGGGGCCATGAGCTTCGTCGACAATCCCGTGATCAACTCGCCGTTCGAGGAGCCGAAGCGGCAATATCAGCTGGATGACGAAGGCCAGCCGACCGGCCTCGTGCTCGACGGCCGGCGCGAGAGCATTCAGGTCGTTCCCGTCCCCGCGGCGCGGCGCAGGGTGAAGCACGGCGAATTGCAGCTCGACGACGGCGCAACCGCCGTGAGACAGAACAGGCTCGTCAACGAGATCCGCGAACGCGTCGCCTTGTGGCGCGCCGGCGGACGAAAGGGGACGACACCCGAGACGCAGCGCCTCCTCCAGCACTGGAGCCGGGCGGATCGGAGCCGGCGTCTCTTCTTCTGCCAGATCGAGGCGGTCGAGACTCTGATCTATCTCACCGAGGTCGAGCCCGAGCGGTTCCGGGGCAAGATCCAGGAAGCCAATGACGAGGCCAATCCCGGCCTGTTCCGCCTGGCCAGCAAGATGGCGACGGGCTCCGGCAAGACCGCCGTCATGGCCATGATCATCGCCTGGCACGCCGTGAACAAGGCTCGCCAGCCGAACAGCAGGAAATTCACCGACGCGTTTCTGGTGATATGTCCGGGCCTCACGATCCGCGACCGGCTGCGGGTTCTCCAGCCGAGCGAGCCCGAAAACATCTACGAAGCCCTGGACATCGTTACACCGGACCTACTCGACGGTGTCCGCCGCGCGCGTATCGTCATCACGAATTATCACGCCTTCATGCTTCGGGAGACGGAGGAGCTGTCGAAGCTCAATCGCCAGATCCTCGGCGGGCGGGACGGTGAAAAGCGTTTCGTCGAGACCGAAGGCCAGATGGTGGCTCGAGTCGCCAAGGAATTGATGCAGCGCCGCGATATCCTCGTCCTCAACGACGAGGCTCATCATTGCTATCGCCAGAATGTGACGGCGGCGGCCGACAAGGCCGCCAGGCTCGCCGCCGAGGATAAGGATGAGGCGAAGAAGAATAACGAGGAAGCGCGCATCTGGATTTCGGGCATCGAGGCGTTCGACCGCGTCCTGGGCGTGAAGACCGTGTTCGACCTTTCGGCGACCCCGTTCTTCCTGCGCGGGTCGGGCTATGACGAAGGGACGCTCTTCCCGTGGGTCGCCTCCGATTTCGGCCTGCTCGACGCGATCGAATGCGGCATCGTCAAGGTCCCGCGCCTGCCGACGCTTGACGACAGGCTCGCCGGAGAGCTGCCCAAATTCCGCAACCTCTACGCCAACATCCAGGCCGGCACCCAGACGCTGCCCAGGAAGGGGCGCTCGAAGCAGAAGGAAGGAGCCTTGGTCGGCGCGGGCCTCCCGGCCCTGCTCGAATCGGCGCTCGACGCCCTCTACCAACATTATCGCAAGGTGTTCGAGAGCTGGGAGGCCCAGCCCCTGCTTGGCCGTCCGCCCGTGTTCATCGTCGTGTGCAACAACACCGCCACGTCCAAGCTCGTCTACGATTACATCGCCGGCTATGAGATACCGGACCCGCAGGGCGGGCCGCCGCGCATGGTGCCCGGCAGGTTGGCCCTCTTCCAGAACATCGACGCAAGCCATCGCCGCGCGCAGCCGATGCGGTCGCTGCTCATCGACAGCGAGCAGCTCGATTCCGGCGAGGCGCTGTCCGACGAATTCCTGGTGGCGGCGCAGAGCGAGATCGAGGCCTTCAAATCGGAAATGTCGCGGCGCGGCGTGGCCAATGCCGACAAGCTGGGCTCCGCCGACATCCTGCGCGAGGTGATGAACACGGTGGGCCGGCCGGGCAAGCTCGGCGGCGAGATACGCTGCGTCGTCTCCGTCTCGATGCTGACCGAAGGATGGGACGCCAACACGGTCACCCACATTCTCGGCGTTCGCGCATTCGGGACGCAGCTTCTGTGCGAACAGGTCGTCGGCCGCGGTCTCAGGCGGGTCTCCTACGAAACCGATCCCGAGACGGGCCTGTTCGCGGTCGAATATGCCGACGTGCTCGGAATCCCCTTCACCTTCGCCCAGACTGGCGGCGGCACCGCCCCCAAGCCGCCGCCGCGAATCACCCACGTCAAGTCGCGACGGGACCGCCCCGACCTCCAGATCCGTTTCCCCCGGGTGCAGGGCTATCGGGTCGTCTTCCCGCGCCGGCGGATGAAGCCCGTTTTCGACGAGACCAGCCGGTTCGAGCTGACGCCGGACATGATACCCACGACCACGACCAATGAGCCGTTCGTCGGCGAGTCGATCCGGTTCGACCTCAAGGGCAATGCCGAAAGGCTGAGGATCAAGTCGGTGATCTTCGACGTCGCGGGCCATGCCCTTCGCACCTGGTTCAAGGACGACGAGGGCAATGTCGAGGTCTGGCGCTATCCTGAGCTGGTGAAGGCCGCCGAAATCTGGTTCGACCGCTATCTCGTCACGCGCGGCAACGTGCCCAAACAATATATGAAATGGCGGCAATTCGCGGACACCGGCGCGCGGCTGATCTATCAGGCCGCCGCGCGCGGGCTGAAGAGCGAGCCCGACGCCGCCGAGCTGCAACTGCCTATCCTCGACACCTACAACCCGGAAGGCTCGACCGACCATGTCGGCTTCACCACCTCGAAAAAGCTGATCTTCGATACGACGCGAAGCCCGGTCACCCATGTCGTCGGCGACAGCGAATGGGAGCTCGCCTTCGCCGAGAGGCTCGAGCAGATGGAAGAGATGGTCCTGAGCTACGTGAAGAACCACGCCCTCCATTTCGAGATTCCCTATTGGTGGGACGGCCAGGAGCGGCACTATCGGCCCGATTACATCCTGAAGCTGGACGACGGGCACGGCGCGGAGAACCCTCTCCACCTGATCGTCGAGGTGAAAGGCCTGAAGGACAATCAGGACTCGGCGAAGGCCGATACGGCGACCGCGATGTGGTTGCCTGCCGTCAACAATCTCGGGCGGTTCGGGCGCTGGGCGTTCGCCGAGATAAACAGCGGAAACATCCATGAAGCCGAGGCGGCGATCCGCGGCTTCGCCAAAGTGAAGGATCCTGCGTGAGCAAGCGCCCGGTGACGAGCGGCCCGGTGGACGCCTACGATCATGGCGAGGCGAAGCGGCGGAACATTCCGACGGCGGAGAACCAGGGATTGGTGCCCGACGAAGAGAAGGCGCCGAAGACCCTTCGCTATCCGCGCAATCCCGATCTCGATCCGCAGCTCGTCTGGCGCGGCAAGGACCGGGAGGACGAGGGCGATCTCGAGGTCCAGGCGCCGCCCATCTACATCCAGGAGAAGATCAAGCCCGAGGCCTTGATCGCGGACCTGAAACGCCGCGCGAAGACTCGGTCGCCGGAGGCGGGCGATCCGCAGTCGAGCTTCTTCGACGACTTCAACGGGCTGCCCGAAGGCTGGCAGGAAGACGCGACGGGCAGCTACTATCACGACGAGGGCAACTGGTCGAACCGGATGATACTCGGCGACAGCCTGCTCGTGATGGGCAGCCTGGCGGAGCGCGAGAAGCTGCGGGGACAGGTGCAGTGCATCTATTTCGATCCGCCCTACGGGATCAAGTTCGGCTCCAACTGGCAGCCCTCGACGAAGAGCCGAGAGGTCAAGGAGAATCAGGCCGAAAGCATTTCCCGCGAGCCGGAAGTCGTGAAGGCGTTTCGCGACACGTGGGTCGAGGGCGTGAACTCCTATCTCAGCTACATGCGCGACCGGCTGACGGCGGCTCGCGACCTGCTCACCGAGAGCGGCTCGATCTTCGTTCAGATCGGGACGGCGAACGTCCACAGGATACGGGCGCTGCTCGACGAGGTATTCGGCGACGAGAATTTCGCGGCCGAGATACATTTCAAAACGTCCAGCGGTTTCGAAACCCAGCTCCTGTCCAACCTGTACGACACCATCCTCTGGTACGCAAAGGACGTGAGCAAGGTTAAGTACCGGCAGCTGTTCTGGGAAAAGCCGGTCGGAGAAGACAGCTACTACAACGCCGCCATGCTGCCGGACGGGACGACGGTCTCGGCAAGGAATTTCGTTGCCGGGAGGGGCGCGCGCTACTTCATCAATCAGCCCCTCGTATCCTCCGGCGCCTCTCCGAACCTAAGCTACGATATCGATATTGCCGGCCGCACCTATCGCTGCGGCGCGAACCGGCATTGGAAGACGTCGAAAGCCGGGATGGAGCGCCTGTCGAAGGCCGCCCGCATACACGCCTCGGAAAACACCATAAAATATCGCCGTTTCCACGAGGATTACCCGGTTTCGGCGATCAACGCCCTGTGGGACGACACGGTGAGTCTGTTGTCCAAGGAATATATCGTCCAGACCAATACAAAGGTCGCCGAACGCTGCCTCCTGATGGCGACCGATCCCGGCGACCTCGTCCTTGACCCTACGTGCGGCTCGGGGACGACGGCCTTCGTCGCCGAGCAATGGGGGCGGCGCTGGATAACGATCGACACGAGCCGGGTCGCGCTCGCTCTGGCTCGCACTCGGCTGATGAGCGCGAAATATGATTGGTACCGGCTCCGGGATTCCGGTGAGCGCGCGCCGGGCGGCGGCGGCGAATCCGGGGAGCCGGAGGCCGCGTCGCGCGCCGGCCCCAAGGCGGAACTGCGACTGGGATTCGTCTACGAAAGCGTGCCCCACATCACCTTGAAGTCGATCGCCAACAACTCGGAGATCGACGTCATCTGGGACCGCTTCAGCGAGCGGATGGACCCGTTGCTCGAGCGGATGAACTCGGCGCTCGGAAAGGGCTGGCAGGAATGGGATGTTCCCGGCGAGGCGGACGCCGCCTGGCCCGAAGCCGCGAAGGCCGATCACTCCGCCTGGTCGGCTTTGCGCCGCGAGCGGGGGTCCCAGATCGATGCGTCGATCGCCCGCGGAGCGGAGGTGGAGCTGCTCTACGACCGCCCGTACAAGGCCAAGGGCGTCGTTCGGGTGGCCGGGCCGTTCACGGTCGAGAGCCTCTCGCCGCACCGGGTGCTGCCGCTCGAGGAGGATCCCAACCTGCTGGCGGCGCCGGCCGGAGACGGCGACGAAGGCCCGGAGGAATGCCCCGGCGACCGCGGTCCGCACGGTCCGCCGACCCGTTCCGGCGAAGGGCAGACCGATTTCGCGCAGGTGGTGTATGAGAATCTGAAGGCGGCTGGCGTCCAGAATTCGAAGAAGGGCGAGGCGATCAAGTTCGAATGGCTGAAGCCGTTCGCCAGCCGCAAGGGCTACGTCGCCTTCGAGGGCCGCTATCTGGAGAGCGGCGCCGAGAAGCGGGCGGCGGTGGCGGTGGGGCCGGAATATGACACGGTCGGCTACGAGTTCGTCCGGCGGGCGGCGCGCGAGTCGGCGGACCTGTTCGACACGCTCATCATCTGCGGCTTCGCCTTCGCGCCCGAGGTCGACGAGAGCCGGCTGAACTTCGGCGGGCTGACGGTGCTGAAGGCGCGGATGAACCAGGACCTGCGCATGGGCGACAAGCTCAAGGCCACCGGCGCCGGCAATCTGTTCGTCGTGTTCGGCGAGCCCGACATCGCAATCGAGCCGGCCGAGGGCGACCTGATCCGAATCCGCATCAACGGCGTCGACATCTTCGATCCGACCTCGGGCGAGGTGCGCAGCTCCGACGATCCGGCCGAGGACATTGCCTGCTGGTTCATCGACGACGACTATGACGAGGAGAGCTTCTTCGTGCGCCAGGCCTACTTCCTCGGCCGCGACCCCTATGAGAGCCTGAAGCGGGCGCTCAAGGCGGAGATAGACGACGCGGCCTGGGCGGAGCTGAACTCCACGGTCTCACGCGCCTTCCCGCGTCCCAGGAGCGGCCGAGTCTGCGTCAAGGTGATCAACCATTTCGGTGACGAGGTGCAGAAGGTCTTCGACGTCTGAGGCCCGTCCGCCCTGGGCGCGCAACGAGGCTTGTTCGCTCAGCGGCGGGGGGCTTGAGGACTCGATTTCAGACTGGCCCGCTATCCCGCGCCCCGCCCCCTAGATCCCCGCCACCCACCGCGCGAAGGCCTGCCACGCCGCGCCCTGGGTCAGGCCGAGCACGGCCGGCGCCTGGGCGACGGCGAAGACGGCGAGCATGGCGGGGAAGACTCCCCGGCCCGCGCGGTTGTTTCGTTCGAGGGCGATCAGGACGAGGAAGGCGAGGTCGGTGAGGCCGAAGGTCAGCCACTGGTAGTTCCAGCTCGGCTCCGGGGCGATCCAGAAGAGGATCCGGATGACGACCGGGTCGACGAGCGTCAGGGCCGTGCAGATCATGAAGCGCGAATGGCGGGCGACCGAGCGTCGGGCGGCGATGGCGAGGGCGTAGGACAAGGCAAAGAGGGCGGCGAGCGAGACCTGGAGGTAGAGGATGTAGGTCTGGATCGGAAAGGCCGGGGGCGGCGCCGTGGCGATGCGATGGTGGGCGAGGAGAAGGACCGAGAGGACGAGCAGCGGCGCGAGGACGTAGGAGGCCTTGCCGAGCGCGCGGTGGAGGGCGACGCGGCGCCGGTCGATCGCCCAGGACTGGGCGATCAGCATCAGCATCCACAGAGTCGCGGCGGCGGCGTGGAGATGGGTGAAGCCGCCCGAGGACCGCGGCTGCGACAGATAGGTCGGCCAGAAGGCGATCAGTGCGAGGAGGAGGAAGGCCGACAGCGCCTTCCAGCTTCGGCCGAGGTCGAGCATCTTCGCCATTTCATGTCCCCCCGGCCGGAGTCTCCCACGCCTGCGCGGCGGGCGCAATGGGGTGGGACGACCTGCGGTCGTGGCGCCACTTGGCTAGGCCGAGGGGTAATATCTCGGGAGAGCAGAAAGGACGGGAACGGATTCGCGGGCGGACCGGCGGAGACGGGCGCGGGCCGCCCTTCTATGTCCGGCCAGGACGGAAAGCCTCCTTATCGGAAACTTCACGCCGCTTTGGCGGGCCGGGCTGGCCGGCCTCGAGCGGGGCTCAGCGCGGAATGCCGGAAGCCGCGAAAGCGATCTTCAGAACGGCGAAGATCGCGAAGGCCGCCCCGCCATAGGCGGCGAAGGCGAGCAGGAGGAGGGCGAGGAACCGGTTGCCCTCGTCGTGGACATAATCCTCGATGATCACCTGGAGCCCCATCTTCAGGTGCCAGAACGTCGCCGCGATCAGGAGCAGCATCGGAACGGCGGCGAGCGGGTCCCTCAGCCATTCGGTCACTCCGCGATGGTCGAGCGCGGGCAGCCTCAGGAGCGAGACGATCAGCCAGACGAAGAGCAGGAGGACGGCGACCGAGGACGCCCTCTCGTGCCACCAATGCTCGGCCCCCTCGCGCGCCGAGCCGAGCCCGCGCGCCCGAGCCAGCGGGGTCTCGAGCGGCGGCCGGGCCGCGCCGGGGTCGGTCGCCGGGCTCGCTCCGGGCTCGCCGGTCTCTGTCGTCGCCACGCTCATGCCCCCCTCACGATCACGATATAGAGCCACAGGCCCGCGGTGAGCAGGAGCGCTCCCGCCAGGGTCATCGTCGCCCAGAATTTGTTGCGCTGGATCTCGAAGCCGGCGCCGATGTCCATGACGAGGTGGCGAAGGCCGGAGAGCAGGTGCTGGAAGAAGGCCCAGCTCAGCCCGACCGCGACGGCGATGCCGATCCACGACGTCGCCCAGCCGGCGAAGCTCTCATAGGCCTCCTTCCCCGAGGCTGCTGCCACCAGCCACCAGACCAGGGCGGCGGCGCCGACGGTGGCGAGCCCGGCCCCGGTCATCCGGTGGAGGATCGAGACCAGCATGTGCGGCCCCCATTTGTAGACGGAGAGATGGGGCGAGAGCGGTCGGTTCGGGTTGCGGGACATGGAGCGCCTTCCTGTTGGCTGCGGCTTTTAGGGGGAAAGCGGGGGGATGCAAGGGGCGGGCGGGATCGCCGCGCCTCCTGGGCGCGAGCTCGGGCTCGGGCCGGAGGGCTACGAATCCGGCCTTCCTAATCTTGCCGGCCCGGGCCGTCCCTGGCCACGGCCGCCCGAGTTCGAGCGTGTTGCGCCGCGCCTCCGAGCCGTTAGAACGGCTCCCCGAAAAAGAGGGGTATGCAATGAATTCCGACGAAAAAATCTGCCCGCGCTGCGCCGAAGCCGTCAAGAAGGAGGCGCTCGTCTGCAAGCATTGCGGGCACGAATTCGCCGCCGCCGGCGCGAGCGCGGCACCTGCGGCCGGACCGGCCGGAGTCGCGGCCCGCCCCAAGCGCAAGCTCGGGCTGCTCGGCTGCCTCGGCCTCGGCGTGGTCGCGATCGGCGCGATCAGCGTGTTCTCGACCGCGATGCCCGAGGATCCCAAGGTCAAGGCCCAGAAGGAGGCCGAAGAGGCGACGAGGAAGCAGAAGGGCTTCCACTGCCTCAGCAGTTGGGACGGCTCCCACAAGGGCGTCGTCGAGTCGGTCAAGGCGGGGCTTCGCAATCCGAAATCGTTCGAGCATGTCGAAACCAAGATCCTTCCGGTGAACAAGAAGGGCGAACATGAGCTCGTCATGACCTACCGCGCGCAGAACGGGTTCGGCGGGATGAACGTGTCCGGGGTAACGGCGAGGATCAAAAACTCCGATTGCTCCGCCGTCGCGGTAACACGGATCGAATAGGGCCAGCGAACGCCCTAGCGGCGCTGCTGGCGTCGGGCACCGATGCGAAGAGCGGGTGGGTTCTCCAGACCTATTTCGACATGATCACCGTGGACGGCCGCCCGCCGCCGGCGATGAACCCCGTCGGTTGGGGCGAGTGGCTCACTGCGACCGAGGCGAATCTGCGGGTGGCGGCGGACGGCTCGGTCCTCGGCTGCTGGCCCACCCGCCACGAGCAGCTCGAGGCCGGGAAGAAGCGCAGGATCCTGGCGCCCGACCCGTGCAAGGCCTGGCCGACGGGAACCCGGACGGTTCGCGCCCGGCCCGGAAGGCGGAGCGGCGCGCGACGTGAGGGTCGGCACGAGCCTCCACAGGACGTAGGTCCCGCGCCGATCGCGCGCTCGTTCCCGCCTCCCTGGCGGTGCGTGACCGTCATCGGGACCGGCGCTAGCCCTTGATCATCATCCTCAGGACGCCTTGCAGCCATTCCCATCTTCCCAGCGGCTCGAAGAGCAGGTTGAAGAGATTGGCTCCCAGCGCCAGCCAGGTCGCGGGGTGATTGACCCGGCCATATCGTCTCGCCGCCCAGAACAGCAGGGCGACGATGATCGTCGTGGTGATATAGATCGAATAGGTCGTCTGGCCCGGATCGTCCTTGCCGAAAACGATCCCCCAAAGCACGCCGACGCCGCGGCCGAGGGACGGCATCATGATGATGAAGACGCTCGATATCAGCCACCAGGCGTGATCGTGCAGCGAACGCCGGCCGCGGATCGCCTGGATGACGGCGACGATGAAGGCCGACATCATGACCAGTTCGACCATGGCGATGCCGTAGAAGAACCAGGGCTCGAACGGCCCGAATACCTCCGGCATGCGGGCCGAGCGCTCGGCGTTGGCGATGTCGCGGTGAAGCGCGCCCAGCGCGGTCAACGCCACTCCGCCGGCGAGGAAGAAGCCTATGATGCCGTAGGTCCGGTGCCGGTCGAATTGCCGGCGCACGGCATAATAAGGCTGGAGGATGAGGAAGAGGTACCACGGGGTCGCGGTCCAGTAATGGATGTGGACCGCCCAGGCGTTGTCGGTCAGGTCGCCCCAATAATCGCGGAATATCCCGATCTGCATGATCGCCATCGGGATGATCATCCACAGATACAGATCTTTATATCGCTCCAGCCCTGTGCGGTCGTCGACGGACATCGCGTTCCCCCCTCTTCAAGCTGCCGGCGCGGCTTGGCCAGACCCTCGTCCCCCGACGAGCCTCCGCCATATCCGATCGGCCGTGACGATGTAATCCGGCCGCCGCCTGGCCGGCGACCTGGCCGGCGCGCCGGCTATCTCGGGTTGCGTCGAGAATGGGAACGGAGCCATTAAAGGCAAGCGAGCGCTCCTCGACGCTCGTGCGAGCCCGGTCCGCGGACATCCCGACCGCTTCCATTGGAACCTCGATGCCCAGCCGCCTTGCCCGCCAGGACCGAAGAGAGCGGGTCGCGCTTCTGACCTGGATCGCGCTCGGCTCGGTCCTGCTCTGGCAGACCGAGCTCGGCAGCCTTCTCCTCTATCCTTTCACGATCCTTGCGACCTGGTTCCACGAGATGGGCCACGGCCTCGCCGCGATGCTGGCGGGGCGGGGGTTCGAGCGCCTGCTGATCTTCGCGGACGGGTCGGGAGTCGCCGAGTCGCTGCGTCCCGCCGACGGCTACGGGTCGACCGATGCCCTGATCGCCGCCAGCGGGCCGCTCGGGCCGGCGGTCGCGGGCGCGGCGCTGATCGTCGCCTCGCGCTCCGAGGCCGCCACTCGCTTCGCCCTGGCGGCGCTGGGCTTCGCTCTGGTCGCGTCCACGTTGATCTGGGTGCGGTCGCCCGCGGGCTGGCTGGTCCTTCCCGCCCTGGGAGCGGCGATCGCCCTGCTCGCCCTGCGCGGCTCCGTGGCGTGGCGCAGCTTCGCCATCCAGCTCATCGGAGTGCAGGCGGCGATCGGCGCGTGGCAGCAGTTCGACTATCTGTTCAGCCCGGGCGGAAATGCCGGCGGCGAGCTTCACCGGTCGGACACCGGCGCCATCGCGGACGCGTTGCTTCTGCCTTACTGGTTCTGGGGCGCCGCGATCAGCGCCGCGATCCTGGCCCTGCTGTGGTGGAGCTTCAGGCTCGCCTTCCGGCGCTGAGGAGCCGTTACTTCTTGGCGGGCAGCCGGTGAGCGGCGAAGAGCGCGATGCTTTCGGCTGTTCCGGGATCGCGATTGGCGAGGACGATCAGCGTCATCCCGCTGTCCAGGAAGTGCTGAAGCGAACCGCTCATTCCCGGGGCGCCGCCGCCATGGCCGATGAATCGGCCGGCATCGCCCATCGTCCCGCCGAAATCGAACCCGGCGAACTTCCCGTCGGCCATGGTCACTCCGCCTTCGATCAGCTTGCGGAGCGTTTCGGCGCGCAGCAGACGATGGGCGGTCAGGCCGCCGATGAACCGATTGAAGTCGCCGACCGTGGAATAGCCGCCGCCGGCAGGGGTGCCGTTGACGGGAAGCGTGTCGTCGGCGCTCCTCAGCCGGGCGCCCGACCCCATATAGCCGACGGCGCGGCGCGGCAGGACTTCGCTCTCGGGGCGATTCCCGGTCGAGGCCATGCCGACGGGCTTGAAGATGTTCCGCTGAAGATAGTCGTCGTAGGGCAGGCCAGAGACCTGCTCCACGATCCGTCCGAGGAGCATGAAGCCGTAATTGCTGTAGGCCTGGCGGCTTCCGGGGGCGAATTCGGGGGCTCGGCCGCCATAGAGGTCGACATAATCCTTGGCGCTGCGCAGCGACGCCTTCCGCCGCTGGAATTCCGGCCCGAAAATGTCGCCCGTCCCTCCGGTATGGCTGAGGAGATTGGCGACCGTCACTTTGGTCGCGACATCCTGGTTGGGGTAGCCGGGGAGGTAGCGTCCGATCGGCGAGTCGAGGTCGATCCTGCCTTTTTCGACCAGCTGCATGATCGCGATCGCCGTGAACATCTTGCCCATCGATCCGAACCGGAACTGGGTATCGAGCCTGTTCGGCTTGCGGCGCTCGCGATCGGCCAGGCCATAGGCCTTCTGGAACAGCACGCGTCCGTTCTGCGCCAGCAGGACAGCCCCCGAAAACCGGTTCTCCCCCGCCCGGCTCGCGGCGCGCGCAGCCAGCGCCTGGACCAGGGCGGCCGGCGCCAGCTTCGCCGGCCGGACCGCTCCGGGCGGAGCCTCGTCGGTCGCCCAGTGGGCCACCAGCCCGGCCTTGTCGGCTTCGGCCGCGCCGGGCTTGAAGCGCATCACCGCCCAGGTGTCGAAATTGGGATCGAACATCCACATCTCGACGGCGTCGGCCTCCACGGATTTGACCCCGCACAGCTGGAAGCCGCGCATGAAGTCCCGCAACTGCAGCCATTGCTCCCGGCCGCCGCGCAGCACGGGGCCGCGTTCCTCCAGGAATCGGACATAGGCGGCATCGTCCGCCGAGTTGATCCTGTCGAACCAGTCCTTCGCCAGCCGCGCCACCGCCGCCGCCGAGGGCTGCTCGGATCCCTCCGCGGGCGCCGCCTCCCCGCAAATGTCGGTCGCCGGCGGCGACGCCGCCGCCGCCGTGGCGGCCGAGGCGCAGGCGAGAGCCGAGGCCAAAGTTGCAACCTTGTTCATGTCCGATCCTTCTTCACGCCGACGGTCGATTGTCGGAAAGCTGGACGAATCGGGGTCGCCGGGCAAGACTGCGCGCCGGGCAAACCGGTGAGAGACCGGTAACGACCCCCTTGATCATCACAATGTCGTTATATAATGATCTTGTTATGGATAAGCTTGACGCTCAGTTTTCCGCCCTCGCCGATCCGACCCGCCGGGCGATCCTGGCCCGCCTGGCGCGCGGCGAGGCGACCGTGGCGGAGCTCCAGCGTCCGCTCGGAATCAGCCAGCCCGCCGTCTCGCGCCACCTGAAGCTTCTCGAGGAAGCCGGCCTCGTCGAGCAATCGCGCGCCGCCCAGGCGCGGCCGCGCAGGCTGAAGGCGGAGGGGCTGGACACGGCCCGCCAGTGGATCGACGGGCTGCGCGACCTGTGGAGCGACAGTTTCGATCGCCTGGAAACCTTCCTCACCGACCCCGAACTTGGAGACGCTTAAATGACCGACACGCCGCGCTTCGCGATCTCACGCGCCTTCGCCGCGCCCCGAGCTCGCGTGTGGGACGCCTGGACGAATCCCGAGGCGCTTGCGCAATGGTTCGGACCCAAGGGGTCGGCCGGCACGCTCCTCGCCTTCGATCTTCGGCCCGGCGGGGAGTGGCGCGGCCGGATGGACATGCCCGACGGCGGCACGATGTACAGCAAGTTCGTCTTTCGGGAGATAGAGCCCATGGCCCGGCTCGTCTGGGTGCACGGGTTCGCCGACGCGGAAGGCAATCGCATCCGGGCGCCTTTCGCCGAAAATTTTCCCCTCGAGATGCTGACCACCGTGCTCTTCGCCGACGAGGGCGAAGGCACCCGGATCGATCTCAGCTGGACGCCGCTGGACTCGACGCCCGAGGAAGAAGCGTTCTTCGCGAGCATGATGGGTTCGATGAACGGCGGGTGGTCGGGCAGCTTCGAGCAGCTGGACGAATTCCTGGCGGGCGGGTGAGTCGCGCGGAAATCCACTCGCGCAGTGGGCTATTCGAGCTCACTTGGGGATTGCGAGCTCCTGTTCGAGCTGCGTGACCAGCCGGTCCAGCCGTTGAGTCATGGCCTTGTAGGAGTCCCGACTGCCCGGTTCGAAGCCGGCCGCCTCCAACAGTTTCGGGCCCTCGGCCGATCCGCCGGCCGCGAGCAGCGTCTTGAAACGCGCGATCGTCGCCTGATCTCCTTGCCCGATCCGATCGGCGAACCAGGCGGCGGCGCTGGTCGCCAGGAGGTAACGGTAGAAATACAGGTCGAAATAGACATAGGGCTCGCTGACCCAGCCGAGACAGTCGCGCTGATCCCAGGCGACGCTCGGGGCCGCGAACTTCTTTTGAGCGGCGCAATAGAGCGTCGACACCTGATCGGCATCGAGCGGATCGCCGCGGTCCGAGGCTTCGCGCACGGAAAGATCGAAGCTCGCCTGAGCGACCACCGAATAATAAGTCCGCCGAAGCGCATCGATCGCGGCGTTGAGCGCCACGATACGCGAGGCCCGGTCGGGCGCCGTCGCGATCTGGCGGTCGGCGAGAAGCATTTCATGAACGAAGGAAGGCACGTCGCCCACGCTGATCGGCGGCAACAGCGTCTCGAACGGCCTGCCGGACGCACGTGAATAGTCCCAGTGCATCCAGTGGCCCCATTCATGGGCGACGGCCGCCACGTCGTCATAGTCCCCCGTAAAGGAGACCTCGACGTAGCCGGGTATGTCCGGCGCCACGTAGAAGGTGGTGGCCCCCGGTCCTTTCGTCGGCTGCGGATGCCAGTCCATCAACTTCGCCGAGAGGCCCGTCGCGAGTCGGTTTCGGTATTCCGATCCAAGCGGCGCGACGGCCTCCAGAATCATCCGCTTGGAGTCTTCGATGGTGAAGCGTCGCAGGTCCGGGCTTAGCGGAGCTGCCAGATCGTAGGCGGCGAGGACGGGCAGGTTCATCGACCGCGCCTTCAGCGCGACATAGCGCTGCATCGGCCCTTTCGCGGCGGCCTCCGCCTCACCGGTCAAGGCCTCAAAGGCGCCGGGCGGCAGGGGATCGGAGGCTGTGATGAGGTCGGCTTGCCGGGGCCATCGCCGAATCTTCGCTTCCCAGGCCTGGCCACCGAGATAGGACGACAGCAGGGCCGCCTGCGTCCGCTTGAAGCTGCCGAGCGTGCTCGTGAAGCTTTCCCAGGCGCGGCGGCGAGTCTCGCGGTCCGGCTCGTTCAGGGTCTTGCGATACGCCTGCGGGCTCAGCCGGCGGCTCTCGCCGCGGACCGTGATGCTTGGCCACGGCAATTCGGCATTCGTGAAGATGTCCCGGACCGTCGCCGGCGCCGTCTGGAGCGGCGCGACGCCGGCAACCATCGCCTCCTGCTCGGCGGGCAGGACATGCGCGGCGCGGCGGCCGAGCTTTTCGAGGGTGAGTTGATGCCGGGCCAGCCGCGGATCGGCGGCGAGCGCCGCCAGCCTCGAAGGGCCGAGGGCTACCAACTCGGGCTCCATATAAGCGCTCGCCTCATTGAGGCGGGCGAACAGGGCGCCCGCGGCCGCGCCCTCCGCTTGCGCGGCCGAATCGCCGGCGTCGCGCGACGTTCGCATGCTCGAGTAGAAGTAGAGGCGCGCCACCCGCGCCTTGACCGCGGATCGGAGGTCCAGTGCGGCGCGGATTGCCTCCGGCTCCGTCAAGCGGCCTTTCCACCGGCCGAGCGAGGGAAGCAATGTCTCGATCGCGCTCCGTTCGGCCGACACCGCTGCGGCATCGGCGAAGACGGGTCGCAAATCCCAGTCCGGAGGTGTTGCTCTGGGTGGCTGCGCCTGAGCCCCGACCGCCATCGCGGATCCGACAAGACCGGCCAGGAACGCGTAACTCGCCACTGTCTTCCTCCCCCTGAAGGCAGGCTGCACCCATATCAGCGCCAGAGGGGTGGGTCGAGCCTGGCCCGTGCGACCACCAGGCTTCCGGCTCGCGCCGAGATCCTGAACGGTCGCCGCGCGGCGATGGGAACGATCTGAAGCCGTTCTCGGACGGCCTGGTGCCGATTCTGGCAATGGTCCGGCTGGTCCCTTGACCGCGCTCGGTCGCCCCTCCACCCAGGACGCATGATCACCGACCTTCCCATCGGCGTCGCGCTTCGGAGATTCCGGCGGCTGAACATGGTCAAGCAGAGCGCGGTGGCCGAGAGGCTTGGCGTTTCCCAAGGATGCGTCTCGCGGTGGGAGAGCGGGGCGCATCGGCCCGATCCGGCGCAGAGGGAGCGGATCGTCCGGCTGATCGCCGCTTCGGCCGGCGACGACCGGGATTCGGCGCTCAGGCGGCTGGTGGAGGGTTCGGGGCGCCCCGTCCATCTCATCTGCGACTCGACCCACCGGCTGCTCGCGGCTTCGCGAAGCCGGGCCGCGAGCTGGGGGCTCGACGTCTCCGAGTTGATCGGCCGGTCGCTGTGGCCGTTCGCCAGTCCGGAGATCGAGGCCGCGGAGGCGGGATTGTTCGGGAGCGGCTGGTTCGAGCGGCCCTATCAGTGCCTCGAGCTCAGCACCGGGGGCAACGGGCGGTCGGACGTTCCGGTGCCGCCGAGCCGGGTCCTCTGGGAGACCCTGCCGCTCGCCGACGGCCGGGTCGGCCGGCTGACGACGACGATCGGCTGATCCGGGGCGCATAATTTATTCGTCCCCTCCGCGGCGCGGCCGCGATAGGCCCGCGGAATGAGCACCGATCAGGCCATCGATCCGGAGCGGCTGGAGGGCGTGATCGACTTCCTCCAGTCGGCCTCGGCGCTGAAGGACACGCTTCGAACCGGCAGGACGGCGAGCGGCCGCCGGGAGAGCAGCGCTGACCATAGCTGGCGCCTGTGCCTGCTGGGCATGCTTCTCGGGGACGAGCTCGAGGGCGTGGATCTCCTCCGGCTGCTTCAGCTGTGCCTGGTCCACGATCTCGCCGAAGCCATCACCGGCGACGTTCCGGCGCCCTGCCAGGGCCCGGGCGACGGCAGGAAGGCGCGCGAGCGCGACGCGCTCCGCTTATTGTGCGCGCCCCTTCCCGAAGACCTCCGGCAGCGCATCCGGGCCCTGTGCTCGGAATATGACTCCGGCAACACGCCGGAGAGCGTGATGGCCAAGGGCTTGGACAAGATCGAGACGATGCTTCAGCATCTGGTCGGCGCCAATCCGCCCGGCTTCGACTACCGGTTCAACCTGGCCTACGGGCGCGCGATCACCGATCGCCACCCTGTCCTTCGGCAAATGCGGTCCAGCCTCGACGCGAAGATGCGCCGGCGGATCGAGGGCGGGAGCGGGGGCGGGGGCGCCTCGTGACCGTCCTTCGGCGCGCGAGGCCGGGCATCCGGTCCGGCAGCTGCGGCCTATTTGCCCCGGGCACCCCGGGGAGCCCGGCCGCCGTTCTTCGTCTTGCCCTTGAACTCCTCGGACGGCTGCCAGCCCTGGGGCCCACCCGGCGCATTGAGGCCAAGGTCCAGATTGTCGTCCCGGCGGTCGCTGGGAGGCGTCGAAAGGCTCAGTCCCCACCAGAGGGCGCCGACCGCGAAGAGCGTCGCGATGGCGAGCGGGAAGCGAAGATCGCGAAACAACAAAGTCTCCATCGGCCACTCCTCAGATTTCGATCAAGACTTAGGTTGAGGGGTCTACAGAGTCGATCCCTGGTCTTCGCCGGGGTGAGCAATCGATACGCAGGCCAAACCCTTCGCCATGGCCTGGCAGAACCGGGATGCCGGACGGCCTAGCTCCCGATCGGGCGGATCGACTTTCTCGTCAGCCTCCGCCTCAGCTCCTCGAGGCTGATCCGCTCGGCGGCGAGCTCCTTGTCGGCGGCGGCGACCACCGCGGCCAGGTGGCGCAGATTCTGGTTGATGAGGTCGAGCGCCTGAAGGGCGGCGCCGTGGCGGTGGAGGAAAGCGGGGTCGGCGACCAGGGCGTCGCCGACCTGCTCGATATGGCGGGCGGCGAGCTCCATTTCCTCGGCGACCCGGAGGTCGACCGCCCGCTCCGATCGGGCGGGGCGGGCCGGCGGCGGCCGGAACAGGCCGGGGCGGCCCGGCCCTTCCGCCCGGATCGCCGCCTGGATGGCGTCGACCCGCGCCTGGTGCGGAGGCGGCGAATAGTCGCGGTCGGCGGAGGCTTCAGGGGGCATGCTCTTTCTCCCGACCCCCGCACAACGCCAAGTCTTTGATATTGGTTCATTTATTAACCATCTTCGCCATGGCTCGGGAAACTCGGCCCCGCCGCGCCTGGTAAGATATTGTCGGGAGCGACGATTGTCCGAGGGCGGCCGGAAAATTATCCGGGGCGGCTCGGGCAGGCCGGACGTCGCCCGCCAGTTGACTGAAATATAAAGGTTTTGCAAAGCCGTGTCGCCGTCCGCGCCGGTTCGGCCCAGTGCTGGAGGCCTTCGTGAATCCCAACCTTGTCCCCATCGTCTGCGCCGCGCTGGCCGCGCTACAGTCGACGGCAGCCCCCGCCCCGTCCGCGCAGGACAAGAACGACCTCCACCCCGCGCTCATCGCCGAGGAAGGGATCGGGGACGTCGTCGTCTATCTCTCCGACGATTTCAGGCGGTCGGCTCCGGCCGCGGCGGAGCCTCTGAACGTCATCACCATCGAGCGCAGCAATCCAGGCGACGCGTTCAACAGCCCGGGCGACGACATGAACGGCCTCCACCGCTACATGAAGGCGAATTCCGGCTTCGCAGCGAAGGAGCTCGTCGCCGTCGCTTCGAGCCGGGACCTGATCCGGGTCTATTTCCGCGGCGAGCACGGGGCCATGGCCGGGAGCTTCAAATATCCCCGGGCGAAGCTGGGCAGGGCGGATCCCGCGGTCTGGGCGAGACTGCGCAGGATCGCCGTTCCGGATTTCTCGCGCTACATGGCGAAATTCGCGACCCGGCAGGCGGAGGGCGAGCGGTGGGCGCTGGGGCCCCGCGTCCCCGTCGCCCAGGGTCGGGCGATCCTGTTTCAGCTCGGGATCGAGGCCGCGAGCGCCGCCAGGGCCCGCTCGCTCGCCTCCGAGCTGAAGCGCCGGCACCCGGGCGGGCCCGCCTTTCAGGTGACGTCCGGCCCGGGGACCGGGCTGGTGGAGCTTCGGGCGCGTTTTCCTTTCTCCGAGGAGTCCTTCCAGCGCCTGATGAACGGAATCTGCGCCGATGCCGCGAAGAGCGGCGCCGAGTGCGTATCGTGGAGCGCGCGGTTCGAGCCGATCGAGCTGACACTTTGAGCGCGGCGGCTTCGTGCCGGGACTCGGTCCGGAGCCGCTTTTCGTATCGCCGCCGAAGCGAATGGCTAACGCGATCTTAACCCTTTGCGGCCAGAACCGGCCGGTAACGAGGCGCGGGCGCAAAGGCATATCGAATGAGCGCGGAATTCACTCAGGTGATGGTGGCGGACCGGATCGCCCTGTTCGACGTGGACGGAAGCCTCGAGGGCAATTGCCGCGAGGTCGCCGCGCTGCTCGCCAACGATTCGGTACGGGTCGCCCGCCGCTTCTGGACCCATCTCGCCGGAGCCCCGGAGGTCAACGCCGCTTTCTCCGAGGCCGAGATGGACGAGAACGTCCGCAAGATCCTCCCCTATCTCGCCGCCAAATATACCGACGTCAAAGGCCAGGGCTGGGCCGACATGGTCGGCGGCTACGTGCTCGAGGCCCAGTCGACCCACGTCTCGCTGACCGCGCTCATCTCCTCGATCAGCGCCGCCGCCGAGGAAGGCCTCGACATATTGGTCGAGAAGCTCGGCAACGATCCCGAGCGGCTCGGCCGCCTGTCGCGCTGCATCACCCAGTCGACGCTGCTCGAGGCGGACATGTTCGCCGCCCATTTCAGCCTGCTCCAGGGCCGCGCCGAGCGCGAGAGCCGGCGGGCGCACGGCAAGGGCTTCACGGAGGACGTGGTCAGCGCGGTCGAGCGCACCGCTTCCGACAGCCGGATGCTGAGGGCCCAGGCGTCCGAGGCTTCGGCCTCCGCCCGGGGCATGCTCGGCAAGACCTCCGAGGTCGCCGCCGCCGCCGAGCAGTCGGCGCTCGCCATGCGTGACGCCGCCGAGACCGCGGCCGGGCTCATCCGAGCGATCGAGGACGCCCGCCGCGAGGTCGAGCTCGCCGGCGAGGTCGCCGTCCGGGCCGGAGGCCAGGCCGCCGACGCCGCCCGGGTCAGCCAGGCCCTTTCCGGCCATGTCGAGGCGATCGAATCGATCCTCGGCCTCATTCGCGACATTGCCGGCCAGACCAACCTGCTCGCCCTCAACGCCACCATCGAGGCGGCCCGGGCCGGGGACGCCGGCCGGGGCTTCGCCGTCGTCGCCCAGGAGGTGAAGTCGCTGGCCAGCCAGACCGCCCGGGCGACCGACGACATCACCGCCAAGATCACCGCCATCCAG
>DASTLX010000026.1:0-102122 GCA_035714565.1 Allosphingosinicella sp. | reverse complement strand
GGCGGAGTCCAGCCCTTCCCCAACGTCCGCAAGACCGTCCTGCGCGCCCGCCCCGGCGCCAACGTGTCGCAGATGCACTATGCCCGCCGCGGCATCATCACGCCCGAGATGGAATATGTCGCCATCCGCGAGAATGTCGGCCGCGCCAAACTGCGCGAGGCGGCGATCCGCGATGGCGAGGATTTCGGCGCCGAGATCCCCGATTACGTCACCCCCGAATTCGTCCGCGACGAGGTCGCCCGCGGCCGCGCCATCATCCCCTCGAACATCAACCACCCCGAGAGCGAGCCGATGGCGATCGGCCGCAACTTCCTCGTCAAGATCAACGCGAACATCGGCAATTCCGCCGTCGCCTCCGACGTCGCCGCCGAGGTCGACAAGATGGTCTGGTCGATCCGCTGGGGCGCCGACACGGTCATGGACCTGTCCACCGGCCGCAACATCCACGACACCCGCGAATGGATCATCCGCAACAGCCCCGTCCCGATAGGGACAGTCCCTATTTATCAAGCGCTTGAAAAGGTTGGGGGAGTCGCCGAGGAGCTGACCTGGGAGATCTATCGCGACACCCTGATCGAGCAGGCCGAGCAGGGGGTCGACTATTTCACCATCCACGCCGGCGTTCGCCTCCCCTACATCCCGATGACGGCGAAAAGGGTGACGGGCATCGTCTCGCGCGGCGGCTCGATCATGGCCAAATGGTGCCTCAGCCACCACAAGGAGAGCTTCCTCTACACCCGCTTCGAGGAGATCTGCGAGATCATGAAGGCCTACGACATCGCCTTCAGCCTCGGCGACGGCCTTCGCCCGGGAAGCATCGCCGACGCCAATGACGAAGCCCAGTTCGCCGAGCTCGCCACGCTCGGCGAGCTCACCCAGATCGCCTGGAAGCACGACGTCCAGGTGATGATCGAGGGCCCCGGCCACGTGCCGATGCACAAGATCAAGGCCAATATGGACAAGCAGCTCGAAGCCTGCGGCGAGGCGCCCTTCTACACCCTGGGGCCCCTGACGACCGACATCGCCCCCGGCTACGACCACATCACCAGCGCCATCGGCGCGGCGATGATCGGCTGGTTCGGAACCGCGATGCTCTGCTACGTCACCCCCAAGGAGCATCTCGGCCTGCCCGATCGAGACGACGTCAAGGTCGGAGTCGTCACCTACAAGCTCGCCGCCCACGCCGCCGACCTGGCGAAGGGCCACCCGGCCGCGAAGCTACGCGACGACGCCTTGTCGAGGGCGAGGTTCGAATTCCGCTGGCGCGACCAGTTCCATCTCAGCCTCGACCCGGACACGGCGGAGCAATATCACGACCAGACCCTGCCGGCCGAGGGCGCCAAGACCGCCCACTTCTGCTCGATGTGCGGCCCGAAATTCTGCTCGATGAAGATCACCCAGGAAGTGCGCGACTTCGCCGCGAAGCAGAACCAGCCCGCCGACGCCTTCCTCGCCGCGAGCGCCGCCCCCACCGGTCGCCCTGAGCCTGTCGAAGGGCCTTCTTTCATTACCGAAGGTGGAGGGACGGAGCAGGAAGGGACTTCGACAAGCTCGGCCCGAACGGGTCTGGAGCCGTCGGAAGCTGAGAGAGGCATGGCCGAAATGAGCGAGAAATTCCGTGAGAAAGGCGGCGAAATCTATCTGCCGGCTACGCCGTGATTCGCGTCTTCGTGAATGGAGGCGTGTTCAAGGAACTCGGCTCCACGCTCGGTTGACGTGGCAATTCTGCAGCCATATGGTTCCTGCCGGGCCCTGTTCCGCCTGGGAGACACCGAATGGACGCACAATGGCACATGGAGCGAGCACATCGCATTATCGAGAAGGCTGGTGGTCCACGCCGGCAGCGCGTCTTCGCTAATTTGATCGCGGGTGAGCCCGCGATTTTCACCACCTCTTTTGATGGAGAGAAGCTGGTTATCGACGACTTTGAGCCGTTGCCGGCGCGCCTGGCGGGTCCGCTCTACCGCCTCGCGTCCATGCGAGAGCAGTGGCTCGACCTCTTGCCGAACTCACGGCCGCTTCGACAGCACAATATCCTGATCGCGCTGGAGCAGATGGAGAGGTTCGTGGCGGTGCTGAGGCGACGGGCTCTCAGCTGCAAGGGTACTCGGTACCTGCTGATTTCGATCGTCGATGTCATCGCGCACGCGGCACAGCAGATCGCCAACTATCCGTTCAGCGCCGACGGGGTCGTCGAGGACGAAGTCTTCGCGACGGCGGGGTTGCGGATCACCGAATTGCTGAGGGCTGCTGGCTGTCGCCACCAGCTGGCGGCTTAACGAGCAAAAAGGCTTGGCAGCGAGCGGGAGGTCCTCACGGTTCTCCGCGCCAACGCGCGCCTTTCGGAGGTATTATGGCAGACTTGATTCAATTCGATCCAGCTAACCCCGTGCTCTTGGGGCGGAAACTCCGGGGGAAGAGGGAAGAGGCACGGCTGACGCTTGCTCAAGCTGCGACGGCATTGGGCATCTCTCCGATAACCTTGGATGGGTGGGAGCAGGGGCGAAAGCCACAGATTTCAGCTGACGATGCCGAGCGGGCGTACGATCGGTTTCGCCGGGATACGAACAATTGTCGTAAAGCCGGCAATAATTTGATTTTCGGCGTTTTTCCTGTGCGGATAGCGCGGGATATATTGGAACTTTCCTTAGAGGAGATGGCGCAGGAACTGGGGTATTCCGCCTCTTCCTGGTCTAAGATGGAAGCGAATGCGCGTATCGTCCCGGCGGACAAAATTGCGCAGATTGAGACGCGAGTGTCGGAAGCGTGGAACGCGGCTTGCACCCTTGGCTCGCCGGGTCAGGGCGCCTTGCCATGATTTGGGAGGTTCGGGCGATCGGGATACTTGGCTCACAAATGGAAAAATCACGATGAACACAGCCGCCTCGCTCGTCGCCCTGCTCGCGCTCGCCGCCGCCGGGCCGGCCGACCGGGAGGCCCTGAAGCGGCTCGACCGGGGCTGCGAGATCGCCCAGCAGGCCTATCCCGCGCTGATGCTGGCGGTGATGGCGGAGGGGCCGATGGATTGCGGGACCCACACCGGCGAGCGGGTCGACTGCGACGCCGGCGACACGCCCGAGGAGGCGGCCAGGCAGGCCAAGCGGCTCGAGATCCGCAAGCGCCAGGAGAAGGTCTTCAAGACGGCGAGCGAGGCGTGCGACCTCTATTCGGCCAACCGCAAGCTGGAATCGGCGCAGCGCGCCGCCGCCGCCGGGCTAGCCCTGGCCCGCGAGGTCGGCACGGACATTCCCAGGGAGCTCGAGGAATCGCCGCCGCCGGCCGATCCGAAGTGAGCCGGTCCCTCGTCCACGTCGCTCTCGTCGTGCGCGACTATGACGAGGCGATCGCCTGGTTCAGCGAGAAGCTCGGCTTCATCCTCGTCGCGGACGAGCATCAGCCCGAGCAGGACAAGCGCTGGGTGCTCGTCGCGCCGCCCGGCGCCCCACCGGGCGCAGCCGCCCTCCTGCTCGCCCGAGCCTCTTCCCCAGAGCAGGAGAAGTTCATCGGCAACCAGGCGGGCGGGCGGGTCTTCCTGTTCCTGAAGACCGACGATTTCGACCGGGACTACCAGGCCTGCCTCGCCAAGGGCGTCCGCTTCGTCCGGCCGCCCGCGGAGCATCCCTACGGCAAGGTCGCCGTGTTCGAGGACCTCTACGGCAACCTGTGGGACCTGGTGCAGTTCGCCGACTGATCTCCGCGGCTCCGCGCCTCCGCGTGAACGCTGCCCGGCGCCGCGCCCCCTCAACCGTGCACCGTCTCCCCTCGCTCCAGCATCGCGACGAACTCGGCGATCTTCCTTGCCCTGGTCTCGGGCTTCTTCACCGCGCCGATCCGGTAGAGGATGGCGTAGCGGTTCGCTCCCTTCAGCGTCGCGAAGAAGGCCGCCGCCTTCGGGCTGGCCTCCAGCGCCGCCCTCAGATCCTCCGGAACCTCGGCCCGGCTCTGGGGCGCATAGGCCGCGGCCCAGCGGCCGTCGGCCCTGGCGGCCTCCATCTCGGCCAGGCCCACCGGCGTCATCCGCCCGGCCGCCGCCAGCGCCTCGGCCCGCTTCGCGTTCACCTGCGACCATTTGCTCCCCGCCTTCCTCGGCGTGAAGCGGACCAGCCAGCTTTCTTCGTCATATCGGTCGAGCTGGCCGTCGATCCAGCCGTGGCACAAGGCCACGTCGATCGCCTCGGCCTTGGAGACCGCGGCGAAGCCGGACCCCTTCTTGAACAGCCTCAGCCAAAGGCCGGGGCTCGACCGCCCCTGCGCCCCGAGCCACGCCTCGAACGCCGCCTGGTCCGCGAAGGACAGGATCGGCAACCCCTTCCTGGCCTCGCTCATCGCCTCCCCTCCCCGACGCCATCCCCGTCCGCCGCCTCCGCCCCCGGCCGGCCGATCCGGTAGGGCCCGGAGCGCTCGGCCATCGGCTCGCCCTTCCAGCTCAGCCGGACCAGCCCGTCGGCCACCATCAGGTCGATCTCCGAATGCACCGCCGTCATCTCATCCCGCCACTCCGCCCTTCCGGACCTGGCGGCGAGGAGGCGCGCGACCTCGCTCGGACATATCGTCGCTCCCGCGGGCCGCGCGGCGAGCAACTCCAGCGCCGCCGAGCGTGCCTTCCGATTCCCCAGGGCGCCGTCCTCCATCCGCATCCCGTCCTGCCGAAGACCGCCGGATACAGGCCGGATATTTTTTGTCACGCTTCACCCCGGCCCGGGGGCTGATAAACTGCGCGCCCATGCACATGGCCCACGACCCCGACTCGCCGCCCGCGCCCGAGATCGCCTTCGACGACTTCCTCGCCGTCGACATACGCGTCGGGACGATCGTCGCCGCGCTCCCCTTCCCCGAGGCGCGCAAGCCGGCCTACATCCTCGAGATCGACTTCGGCCCCGTCCTCGGCCGGAAGCGCTCCTCGGCCCGGATCACCGAGCATTACAAGCTCGAGGACCTGCCCGGCCGTCAGGTTGCCGCCGTCGTCAACTTCCCGCCGCGCCAGATCGGGCCGATGCGCTCGGAGGTTCTGACGCTCGGCTTCCCCGATTCCGACGGCAAGGTCGTCCTCGTCCAGCCGTCGCACGCGGTCCCGGACGGCGGCCGGCTCTACTGACGCAGACTCGACGGGCGATCGACCGATTTGCCCGGGCGGCGGGACCGGGTCAGGGCCGCCTCGTCCCGGTGAAATGGCGGGTGACGCTGAGGATCCTGATCGTGCCCTCCATCCGGTCGCCGGCGACTCGCGCGGAGATGGTGTAGGGGACCGCCATCCGGCTGCCGCGCAGGGTGAAGCCGGAGCCGCTGGCGCTTCCTTTCGCCTTGACGCTGCCGCGCCCCTGTATCTCGCCGCGCAGCGCCGTTCCCTGCTGGGCGATGACGAAACGGCCCTCGCGGCGCGGGCCCTTGCGCGTCTGCCAGGTCAGGTCCCAGGTGCCCGCGATCGCCCCTGCGGCCGGCCGCGGCGCCTGTGCGCCGGCCGGCGCCGCGACAAGCGCGAGAGCGGCCGAGGCCGCGACGAGCCGGTGCATCCCAAAGCCTTTCCCAGCCGGTATCGGCTCCAGCCTATGCCAGCGCCGGGCGGGTTTCCAGCCGCCGGCGCGCCGCGGCTGGCATCGGTGACGAAAAGCGGCCCGCGCGCGGCTGGTCCGCTTCCAGTCCGGCCTTCGGCGACGGGCGGCTATTCGGCCGGGGCCCAGCCTGGCGGAGCGAGGTCGAAGCCGGCGAAGTCGAAGCCGGGCGAGACGATGCACGAGACCAGGGCCCAGCCGCGATCGGCTTCCGCCGACTGCCATTCGCCGGGGGCGACCCGAAGCTGCGGCCGCTCGCCGGCGAGGACGTCGCCGCCCAGCCGCGCCTCGCGCACCGGGCCGGCGGCGCCCGGCGCCGTCCTCAGGCTGAGCGCCTCGCCGGCATGGAACAGCCACAATTCGGTCGCGTCGACCCGATGCCAGTGCGATCTGCCGCCCGCCTCGAGGAGGAACAGGATCGCGGTGGCCGCAGGGCGTTCGCCCGGCGCAGCCTCGGCTCGCCAGGTCTCGCGATACCAGCCTCCTTCGGGATGGGGCTCGAGCCGGAGCTCGTCGATCAGTCGCCGCGGATCGGTCACCGGCTCACCGGCTCCGGGACAGGTTCTCGGCGACGGCGGCCCGGACGAGCGCCTTCAGCGCCTCCGCCTCGATCCGGTCGCCTTCGCGGATGTCGATCGCCCGCCGCGTGTTGCCGTCGAGGCTGGAGTTGAAGAGCCCGGCCGGATCCTCCAGCGCCGCGCCCCTCGCGAAGGTCAGCTTGACCTTGTCCCGGTACGTCTCGCCCGTGCACAGCAGGCCGGCATGCTCCCAGACGGGAACGCCGGCCGGGTTGCTCGGCTTGCGCCACTTCACCGCCTCGACCGCCTCCGGGTCCGCCTCCCGGATCAGCGCCCGCACCCGGGCCAGCGCCTCGCCCCGCCAGTCGCCCAGGGCCGCGATCCTGGCATCGATCAGCTCCGGCGCGCTCTCTTCGGTCCTTTCCATGTCGTCGCCCATCGTCGCCACCTCCGGAAGAGCGGATAGATAATGCGAAACGCCACCGCAACGCGCCTCGTCCGCGCCTCGCCCGATGCTCGGAGACGGGGCTGTCCCGCGCTCCAGCCTCGGTCACAATCGCGACCCTTTTCCTCTCGCCGCGGCACGGAGCTGACACAGGGCTCCCCCAACAGGGCCGGCTCGCGGCCGCCGGGGGCCGCCGCGGACCCTCGACAGCGGAAGGAAGCACGGATGAACCCGAACAAGGCTTTGTGGGAAAAAGGCGACTTCACCCGAATCGCCGGGACGATGCGCGAAAGCGGGGAGGCGCTGGTCGCCTCGCTCGGCCTGGAGGAAGGGCACAAGGTGCTCGATCTCGGCTGCGGCGACGGCACCACCGCGCTTCCCGCCGCCCGCGCCGGCGCCGAGGTCCTCGGCGTGGACATCGCTTCCAACCTCGTCGCCGCCGGGCGCGCCCGGGCCGCCGCCGCCGGCCTCGCCAACCTTCGCTTCGAGGAAGGCGACGCGTCCAGCCTCGGCGCCCTCGCCGACCGCCGCTTCGACCTCGTCCTCAGCATGTTCGGCGCGATGTTCGCCCCGCGCCCGGTCGACGTCGCCCGCGAGATGGTGCGGGTCACCCGGCCGGGCGGCCGGATCGTCATGGGCAACTGGATCCCCGGCGACCCCACCCTCGTCGCCCAGATCCTCAGGATCAGCGCCGCCTACGCGCCGCCGCCGCCCGAGGGCTTCGTCAGCCCCGTCGCCTGGGGGGTGGAGGACAATGTCCGCGAGCGCTTCGCCGCGGCCGGAATCGCGCCGGAGGCCATTTTTTGCGAGCGATCGACCTGGCTTTTCCGCCATCCGGGGCCTCCGGTCGAGTTCCTCGCCATGTTCCGCCATTATTACGGCCCGACCATGAACGCCTTCGACGCGGCGGCGAAGGACGGCCGGGAGGAGGCGCTCCAGGCCGAGCTTGCCGAGCTGTTCGACGCTCAGAACCGGGCCGGCCCGGACCGCACCGAGATTGCGGCCACCTACCTCAAGGTCACTGTGTCGAAGGATTGAAGGGCGCCATGGCGGGGCAGGGCGCAAATCCGAGCAATCGCCGGTCTGTCGGATCGGGGCGCCGGATGGTAAGGCAGGGCCTCGTCGTCCGCGAGGGTCCTCAATGATGCGCCGTTTCGCCCGCCTCTTCCTCGCCGGAGCCTCGCTCGCGGCCGGCGCCGCCTGGGCCGGCCCCGCCCCGGCGCAGGATTCCGACATCGTCGTCACCGGCAGGGACATGGAGCAGCAGGTCCGCGAATTCGTCGGAGCTCTGACCCAGGCGCCGCCCCGGGGCCAGCTCAGCCGCTTCGAGCGGCCGGCCTGTCCGGCGGCGTTCGGCATCGCTGCGCGCGACAAGCAGGCCGTGGTCGACCGGATCCGGCTCGTCGCAAGGACGGCGGGCATCTCCGTCGGCGGCGCCAAGTGCATCCCCAACATGCTGGTGCTGGTGACCGAGGACAAGCGCGCCTTCCTGGAGGCTCTCGAGCGGCGGTACCCCAATTATTTCGGCGACCTTCCGCGCAGCGAGATGCGGCGGATCATGAGGGAGCCGGGCCCGGCCGCGGCCTGGCAGCTGCAGGGGCCTCCCCTCGACTCCGACGGCGTCGAGCTTCCCGACGAGGACGGCCTCAGGGTCAGCCGCGGGACCCGGCTGCCGTCGCGGGTCACCGCCCCCGGCCGTCCGCAATTCGCCGCCGCCGCCCTGGTCGTCGAGCGCAAGGCGCTTGCCGGCCTCACCACGGTTCAGCTGGCCGATTACGCGTCGATGCGACTCTTCGCCCGGACCGACCCGGCGCGGCTTCCCGACGCCAGCGCCCCGACGATCCTCAAGGTGCTAGACGCGCCCTCCGATGCCGAGGTGCCGATCACCCTGACCTCCTGGGACCTGGGCTTCCTTCGCGGCCTCTATTCGGGCGACAACACGCTTTATGCCGCGTCTCGCCGCTCGGAGATGCGCCGGGCGGTCGAGAAGGAGCTGAAGCCGCCCGAAAAGCGCGGCGACTAGGAGAGGATAGCCGGAATGCGCACGATCCTGTTGCTCGCCGCGTCGGCGGCCTTGCTGACGGCCTGCGGGAGCCGGGGCGACGGTCCCGCCGCGGCGCCCGCCAACGATTCCGAGCCCGCCCCGGGCGGCAACGAAGCCGGCGCCGCCCCGGCCGGAACGGGCGGCGACAAGCCGGTCGGGCGCTGGGACCTCCAGTCGAGCGGCGAGGGCGTCGCCCTGGTCCTGGGCGGGCCGGAGCGTCCGGCGATCCGCTTTTTCTGCCCGGCCGGAGGAAAGAGCCTGCTGGTCAACGTTCCCGCCTTCAAGGCTGTCGGAAGCGAGGAGCGGCTTTCGTTCGGGAGCGGCGGCGAGTCCGCGGCCCTGGTCGCCGACAGCCGAGGCGACCGCAAGCGCGGCGGGGTCAGCGCGACCGGCGCGGTTCCGGAAGACCTGGCGGCCCTGGTCGGCGGCCCGGTGTCCGCAAGCTACGGCGCGCAGCGCAGCGGGCCGCATCCGCCACCGCCGCAGGCGCTCTCGGCCGCCTTCGTCGCCGCCTGCCGCGAAGTCGACGCCGCGGCCGCGGAGCCCGCGCCCGGGGCGGCGAAGCCGGCAAGCCCCTGCCTGGTCCAGGACGGCAAGGCCGTGAGCGTCGCGCCGCTCCGGGCGCTCGGCACCGAGCCTTTCTGGAACGCCCGGGTCGAGGGCCGCTGCGTCACCTATTCGCACCCGGAGGACCAGAAAGGCAGCCGGGTCTGGACCCGATTCACGCCCGCTCCGGGCGGCGGCACCTGGTCGGGATCCCTCGGCGGCCGGCCCTTCGAGCTCAGGGTCAGGCCGAAGCGCGGCTGTTCCGACGGCATGTCCGACCGCCGCTATCCGCTCGCGGCCGAGCTTCTCGTCGCCGGCGAGCGCCGGACCGGCTGTGCCGAGCCGGCCTGACCGCGCCTCCCTCCCGGGCGGTGGCGCGCCTAGCGCCGCCCGCGCCGGACCCCGGTGAAACGGCGCTCGACGACACCGAGAGCGACCAGCGTGCCGGTCATCTTCCGGCCCTGCACCCGGCCGGTGACGGTGAAGGGAAGCGCCAGCCGGCTCCCCTGGAGGGTGAAGGATGAGCCGGAGATCGAGCCGGTGGCGGTGGCCCCGCCGCGGTCGTAGACCGTCGCGACGAGCTGGGTGCCGCGCTGCTCGACCGTCATCGAGCCTCTGCGGATCTCGCCCCGGCGGTTCCTCCAGGTCAGGTCCCAGATGCCGCCGATGCGCTGCGGGGCGGAAGCGGCGACGGCCGGCGCCGCGGACGGAAGAGGGGCGCCGCCGATCCCCGCCAGGGCGGCGAGCGCCGTCAGAGCCGCTGCGGTCCTGCGAATGGACGATTTCATAAGGCCTCCCGGGTCAGGCGTGGGCGCGCTGGGCCAGTTCGAGCTCGCCCTCGTCAAAGCCGTCCCAGTAATGGAGCCGCTCGGCCTTGACCTTGATCAGGGTCAGGCCCGGAGTGTCGAGGCCCTGCTTGAACCAGCGGTCGAGGTCCCTGGTCCAATGCTCCGCGAAGAGCGCCTTGTCGCGGATCAGCTCCGCACGGCCTTCGATGGTGAGGAAGAACGGGCGCATTCCGAGCAATCCGGACCTGGACTGATAGGCGAGGCCGACCCGGGGATCGCCCTCGACGTCGGCGACGGTTCCGGTCTCGTCGCAGGTGAAGAACCAGCTGTCGCCGTCGAAGTCGACCTGGCGGTTGTTGCTCATCGGCCGGGCGGCGATCGCGCCGCTCGCGGTCCTCGTCGACAGGATCGCGAAGTCGATGTCCTTCATCTTCTCGGCAAGCTCGGCAAGGCTCTTGTCGGTCACGGGCAGGTCTCCTGATCGGCGTCGACGGACCAACCGCCCGAACGCCCAAAGGTTCAGCGTCTCCTGCCCCGACCGTCGAGGCTTTGGGTGACCCCGTCCAGCGGGGCGTCAGGCGGTCCACGGCCGACCGGGCGGCGCGGGCTGCGCGGGGGCTCAGGGCTCGCGCCGGGCGGAAACGATCCGCACCGGTCTTTCGATCATCTGCCCGCGCATCGGTCCCCTGCCGGCATTGGCGACGGTCGGCGCGGCGAGGATCGAGCGGACCACGTCCATTCCCTCCTCGACCCGGCCGAAGGCGGCGAAGCCGGGCGCGCCGGGCTTGCCGTCCATCGCCGGCATCGCTCCGCCGACGACGATGAAGAAGTCTCCCATCGCCCCGGCCGGGGCGGCGCGCGCCATCGAGACGGTGCCGTCGACATGCTTGAGGCCGGTCCTGGCGCTCGGCTCGTGAGCGATCGGCGGAAAGGCGCGGCGCGCGCTGTGGCGGATGCCGCCCTGGACGAAGCCCCGGCCCTTTGCCCCCTTGGTCCGCGCGGCCCGGTAGAAGAAGGTCCCGTCGAATCTCTTCGCGTCGACGTAGCGCACGAAATTGGCCGCGGTGACGGGCGCGTTTTTGGCGTCCAGCGCGATCACGATCGGTCCGGCCTCGGTCTCGAGGCGGATCCGCACGACGTCGGGCAAGGGCGCCGCAGGCGTTTCCAGAGGCGCCGAATCGTTCGCCGAGGGCGGGTCCGCCGACGGCGAGCCGCCGCACCCCGCGAGGGCGAGAAGGAGCGGGGCGAGGATAGCGAGGGCCCGTTTCATGACCCGGTTCTGGACCGAGGGCGCGGCGGACTCAATCGGGCTCGAAAGTCAGGGCTTGGGAGCGCTCCGGGCCGCGAGTCGGACGTAGACGAGCACCGTTACCCCGACCACCAGCGGGATGATCGCCGCCCGAAGCATCTCCGTACGGTCGCCCGGATCGTCGTCGGTCAGGGCGAGCAGGGCCATCGCGACGGCGAGGGCGACGAACACCCAGCCGACCATCGCATCCGCCCAGGGCTGCCGCGCCTCCAGCTTCTCGGCGAGCAGGGCGACGCTACCCGGGTCGCTGCGCAGCGCCTCCCTTATCGTCCGATTGAGCATTCCCGTCGCGACCAGCCGGGTGAGCAGGGCGACGATCAGCGTGCCGGCGGCGAAAATCGAGATGGGTACCAGGACTTCGGCCATTCCCATGGTCATTCCCCTGACGATGGCGATGGCGGATCATGCGCAATGCCGGGCAAAAGTCCAGAAGCGACCCGCGCGGCAAAAGGAAAGGCGCCCCGGCCGATGGCCGGGACGCCTTTCACGATCGATGCGGTGAAATATCTTATCTGTTCATCGCGTAGATGCGGACCACCGTCTGGCTGCGCGCGTCGATCTGGTAGATCTGGCGCCCGTCCGAGCGGTAATAGAAATTGTCGCCGTCCCGATACTGGGTGCGATAGGCGTAAGGGACGCCGCCGAGATCGGCCGAGGCGCGCTGGCCGACCCGCAGGCCGCCATTGCCGGTGACCCGGTCGATTATCTGGCCGACGATGCCGCCGTTGTTGGACTGCTGGTCGTTGTCCCAGCGGCCGTCGCGGTTGAGGTCGCGGTCGTCATAGCCGTCGCGATTGGAATCGTAGCGCGAATCGACGTCCCAGCGGCCGTCGCGATTGCCGTCGCGATCGTCCCAGCCGTCGTTGTCGCGGTCGTATCGGCTGTCGACGTCGCCGCGGCCGTAGCGCTCGCCGTCGCGATCGTAGCGGTCGTCGTCCCGGCCGTAGCGGTCGTCGTCGCGGCCGTAGCGGCCGTCGGCGCCGCGCTCGGCCATGCGGATGCCCTGGCGAAGCGAGTTGATCCTGTGCTGGAGGTCGGCGCGCTCGCGGCCGCTGATTCCGTCGCGGGCATAGAGGCTCTCGAGGCGGGTCAGCTGGCGAAGCTGCTCGCGAAGCGGCACGGCCTCGGCGCGGGTGATCGCGCCGCTGCGCAGTCCGGCCTGGAGCCGCATCTGCAGCTGGTCGGCCCTGACCTCGACGTTGCCGTTGGCGTAGCCGTTGCCGCCATAGCCGGACTGGGCGGAGGCGGGCGCGGTGGCCGCGATGGCCGACGTCGCGGCCAGGGCGGTGAAGATGATCTTGTTCATGTCGATGCTCCTGTTTCGGGCGCTCCCCAACGCTTGCCCGTCACCCAGCGCCCTTCCCCGTGAGGTCAGCCTGAACGGCGTCCACAGGTCAGGTTCATCGACCGATCGCAGCCCTCTCCCGCCGGCAACGGCGGGAGAGGGTGGAAAAAATCAGAAAGTGCCCGGTGCCTCGCGCTGGACGACGCTCGGGCGATCGGGGAGCAGCGGCTCCCGCTTGCCCTTCACGGCCTGGGCGGTGATCCCGCCGGCGCTCGCGCTGATCGGAGTGCAGACCCGTCCGGCGATGAAGTCCAGCGCCGCCCGGGTCGACGTTTCCAGCGGATCGCCGAGCTGGTGGGCGTAATCGTCGCCCGCGGCGCAGCTCGCCTCGACCTTGCCGGCCAGGCCGTCATAATAATCGCCCTGGCGATCCGCGTTCTCGGTCTTGAAGGCGACGACCCGGAGCCGGTCGTCGCAGGCCGCCTGGTCGAGCGCGATCTGGCCGACCGGCTTTCCGTAGGTATTGGTCCCGACCAGCGCCTCGTTCTTGTGGTAATAGGGGATGAAGGCGTTGATGATCAGCTCGCTCGCCGAGGCCGAGCTGGTCGTGCCGATGAAGGCGATCCGGGTCGGCGCGATCGATTGCGCCTTCGGCTGGAAGAAGCGGGTCGAGTTGTACGACGATTTCTCCGGCCGGAAGGTGGTGAAGCTGAACACGTCGCTGGTCGACCGGTTGCCGCCCATCAGGTCGCCGATCAGCTCCGCGATCGAGACCAGCCCGCCGCCATTGTAGCGGACGTCGACGATGATGTCGGTCACCCCCTGCGCCTTGAAGCCCGCGAAGGCGTTGCGCAGCGCCGGGTCGGCGGTGTTGATGAACGTGCGGAGGTTGACGTAGCCGACCTTCCGGCCCCCGTCGTCGATGATCTTGGCGCCGTAGCGGCTCGACACAGGGGTGAGCTCGTAATCGGCCTTGGTCACGCTGATCTCGCGGATGCCGGTCGAGCTCGAGACTCGGAGGATCCGGGTGACCCCCGGATCCGTCGGTCCGAGCGCGTCGACCACGGCCTGGGCGCCGCCCTGGGCCATGAGCTCGCTGACCAGCTTCAAATTGCCGGCGCTGGTGCCGATCGCGAGGATCTCGGTGCCGCGGTCGATCCCGGCCGCGAGCGCGGGCGCCCCTTCATAGGCCTCGATGACGAAGACCCGGTTCTGGACCGTGTCGTAGGTCAGGCGGACTCCGAAGCCGGCGCTCGACCCCGAGTTGAAGAAGGCATTCTCCTCCTTGATCGAGGTCAGGTAGGTGAAGAAGCGGTCGCGGCGCTGGGCGCGGGCGGTCGCGGTAAGGGCGTCGATATAATCGTCGACCGTCGGATAGGCGGCCGGGTTCAGGTTCGTCGGAAGCGTCTCCGGGAACAGATACCATTCCTTCATCTGCGCGAGCGCCCAGTCCTTCCGGGCGCTCAGCGAGCAGGCCGAGGAGCTGGGCGGGGGCGGCGGAGTCGGAACCGATCCGGTCGGCGGCGACCCGCCGCCGCCACCGCCGCCGCCGCCGCCTCCACCGCAGGAGGACAGCATCGCAACGAGGGCCAGAGCCGTCCCAAAACGCAAGCGCTTCATCCCCAATCCCCTAAGCTGTACAGATTCTTCAACTATTTAGCGGACTTAGGGGCTCGCGTCAGCTTTTATTTTGTACGGCCGCGGGCTGCCGCTAGGGTGGCCCTCGGAAGATGACCGACGAGGCCGACATCCCGCTCTTTTCCTACGGCACCTTGCGCCAGGAGAATGTCCAGCTCGCGACCTTCGGCCGGCGGCTCGAAGGGCGGCCCGACGCGCTGGCCGGGTTCGCCCTGTCGCCGATGACGATCACGGATCCGCGGGTCGTCGCGGCGAGCGGCGCCGCGGTCCACACGATCGCCCGGCCCAGCGCGAACCCGGGCGACCGCGTGCCGGGCACCGTCTTCAGCCTGACCGCCGCCGAGATGGAGGCGGCGGACCGCTACGAATCGGGGCCGATCGAGCGGATAAGGGTCAGGCTCGAATCCGGCGCCGAGGCCTTCGTCTACGTCGCGGCTTCTTGATTCCTCCGCGACATTGCTCGGGGAGGGCGACCGCGCGAAGGACGGCGGGCTCTGGAAAGAAAAAAGGCGCCCCGGCCGAAGCCGGAGCGCCTCTCTCGCTGAGCGGCATGGCCGCTTAGTCCATGTCGTAGACCCTCAGAACCGTCTGGGTGCGGGCGTCGATCTGGTAGATGTTGCGGCCGTCCGAGCGGTAATAGACGCCGTTGCCGTCCCGATAGCGGTAGCGATATTGCGACGGCACCGAATAGAGGTTGCCGGTCGCGCGGGCGCCGACCCGCAGCGAGCAATTGTAATTGTCGTTGCGGCCGAGGACGCTGTCGATCACGCCGCCGATGACACCGCGGTTGTTGGTGTCGCAATAGGTGTCGTACGGCTGCTCGTAGGGGCCGCCGCGGCCGCTATAGGCGTCGTCGCCGTTCCAATAGGGGTCGTTCCAGCTTCCGAAGCGGTTGTCGCGGTCGTAGCGGCCGTTGTCGGCGGTCCGGAGCTCCTGGCGGATGCTGCGAATCCGCTGCCTCAGGTCCTGGCGCTCGGCGTCGGTGAAGCCGTTATAGCTGTACTGACGCTCGAGCCGCCTCAGGTCGCGAAGGTCCATGCGGAGCTCGCGCGCTTCGGTGCGGTCGATCAGGCGCGCCTGGATGCCGGCGTTGAGGCGGGCTTCCAGGTTGGCGATCTGGTTCGAGATGCCGGCGCTGGTGTTGATGTTGGTACCATAATAGCCGGTCTGCGCGGCGGCCGGGGCCGCGACGGCGATGGCTCCGACGGCGGCCATCGAGAGAAGAAGCTTATTCATGACAGTTACTCCACAGCGCCACCCCGCTTCGACCGACAGAACGATTGGGCTGAGCGGGTGTTGCATTTATGCGGTAAAGCGATGCTCTGGCGCCACGGACGGCGCGAAAGGGAGGGGGCGATGGGCGCGAATCGGCTTCTGGCGGCGGCGGGGCTTCTGATCGCCGCCTTCGGCCTGCATGGCGAGCCTGCCGAGGGAAGGGTGCGGTCTCGGCCGAAGCCGGCGAGCTCGGAGCGGATTCCGGCCGCCTTCCAGGGGGTCTACGACAGCTCGCGGGAAGCCTGTGGGCGAGCGTCCGACGGGCGCCTCACCGTGACGGCCGGGGAGCTTCGCTTCCACGAGAGCATCGGCCTTGTCCGCTCCGTGGCCCGGCTCCCGTCCGGCGCGCTCCGGGTCGAGGCCGATTATCAAGGGGAGGGCGAGAAATGGCGCAGCCGCCGCGAGCTGCGGCTGTCGGGGGACGGAAGGCGGCTCGGCATCAGCGGCGACGGCACCAGCTTCGACAGGGTGCGCTGCCCGAAAGGAGGGCGCTAGCGCGGAGTGCGGATCCTGTTCCTCCTTGCCGCCTTCGTCCTGCTGGCGACCTTCGCTCCGGCCGCCTTGCAGCAGCGCGAGCCGCCGCCGGCGGTCACGCTCGTCACTTTCACGCCGGTGCCGCTTCGCGAAGAGGCTCCGGCCGGAAAGCGGGTGGGGCGGCTCAGCTGGCTCGGTGGCTGGGCGCTGACGAGCAACGACGCGCGCGTCGGCGGCATCTCCGCGCTTCACGTCGAGGCGGGGGAAGCGCTGGCCTTCAGCGACGCCGGCTGGCGGATCCGATTCCGGGTGCCGCCCGGGACGAACCCGGCCCGGGCCGAGGTCGCGATGGTGGAGCATGGGCCGGGCCCTCCGGTTGACAAGGTCTATCGCGACATCGAGTCGCTCGCCGTCGAGGGCGACCAGGCCTGGCTCGGCTATGAGCAGTCCAACGAGGTGTGGCGCTACGGCCGGTCGCGCTTCGAGCGCCGCTCGTCGGCGGCGCCGCCGGCGATGCGAGAGTGGAGCGACAATTCCGGCCCGGAAGCGATGGTCCGGTTTCCCGACGGCCGCTTCCTGGTCTTCGCGGAAGGGAAGGGCGGCGACAGCGAGGCCGTCCTCTTCGCGGGCGACCCCGCGGTGCCCGGCACGCGCGCTCTTCGTCTCCGCTACCGCCCGCCCGCCGGCTATCGGGTCACGGACGCCGCCGTGCTTCCGGACGGCCGGATGATCCTGCTCAACCGCAAGGTGTCTCTATTCGAAGGCTTCACCGCCAGGCTGACCGTCGCCGTCTTGCCGAGGCTCGAGCCCGGGGCCGTGATCGCTGGGCGGGAGGTGGCCGCTTTCGAAGGCGCGGTCACCCGCGACAATTTCGAGGCGGTCAGCGTGACGAGGGAAGGCGGCCGGACGATCCTGTGGCTCGCGTCGGACGACAATTACAGCCCGTTCCAGCGGACCTTGCTGATGAAGTTCGCCCTCGACTGAGCGGAGGCGCGAATCGCCACCGCGGCGAAAGCCGTGCCCGCGGGACGGAAAAGGCGCCGGGCCTGGAGTTGCCTGGGGTCCCGGCTTCCGCCGGGATGACGGGTCAGGCGGCCGTCGCTTCGCCCTGCTTCTTGGCGATCTCGCGCTTCAGCCGGCGCGCCTTGAGGCTCAGGCTGTCCTCCTTCGACTTCAGCAGCCAGTTGTCGAGGCCGCCGACATGCTCGACCGACCTCAGGCCGCTCATGGACACGCGCAGCTTCACTCCGCGGCCGAGCGACTCGCTGATCAGGGTCACGTTCTGCAGGTTGGGCAGGAAGGTGCGCTTGGTCTTGTTGTTGGCGTGGGAAACGTTGTGGCCCACCTGCCGGCCCTTGCCGGTCAGCTCGCAAATGCGCGACATGATCTCTCGTCCTGGTTTGAAGCGGAGCCGTAAGACGGTCCCGGAAAGCCGGGGCGGATAGCGGCGCAAGGCGCTTTCGTCAACCTGAAGCTGGCGCTACGCCGGTGAAACGGTCGTTGCGGACCTGCAACCGAATGGCGTACGCGTCGTTGTCGGATGAACGGAGGAAGCTGATCCATGTTACGCGCTTTGCTGCTGCTCGTCGCCCTCGTCATCCTGCTCGTCATCGGCGCCGTCTGGCTCGGCCTGCTCGATCTCACCCAGACACAAAATGCCCAGGCTCCGAAGTTCGAGATGAAGGTGAACACCCCCCAGGTCGGCACGACGACGGCCAACGTCCAGGTCCCGGTGGTCAAGACGGAGACCCGACAGGTCGAGGTTCCGAGCGTCACCGTCGGCGGCGGCGAGACCGCCAACCAGCAATAGGGCATTCAAGCGAGCGGGCGAAGAAGCGGCCCGGACGCCGTAACCGGATTGCTTCGTCGCTTCGCTCCCCGCAATGACGACGGCATGACCGCCGCTTTCTCCGAACCGATGCGCCGGGCGCTCGACGAGGCGCGCTCCGCGGCCGCGGACGGCGAGGTGCCGGTGGGAGCGGTGGTGACGACGGGCGGCAAGATCGTCGCCGCCGGCCGCAACCGGATGCGCCTCGACAACGATCCCACCGCCCATGCCGAGATGGTGGCGATGCGGTCCGCCGCGGCCGCGCTCGGCACGCCCCGCCTCGACGGCTGCGATCTCTGGGTGACCCTGGAGCCGTGCGCGATGTGCGCCGGGGCGATGGCGCTGGCCCGGCTGTCGCGGCTCTACATCGCGGCGGCCGATCCGAAAGGGGGCGCCGTCCTCCACGGCCCGCGGCTCTTCGGCCAGCCCACCTGCCACCATTCGCCGGAGGTCTATTCCGGCATTGGGGAGGCGGAGGCGGGAGAGATGCTCAAGGCCTTCTTCAGGGACCGCCGGTAGAAGAAAACCTCCCCGCGATCTCACGGGGAGGTGGACCGCGCGAAGGGCGGTGGAGAGGTTCTTCGGGGTCGGGAAAGAACCCCTCCACCAGGTTTCGCCTGATCCCCTCACCGGCAAATGCCGGAGAGGATTTAGGCCCCCTGCGCCACCGGCACGATCCTGATCTCGACCCGGCGGTTCGCGGCCCGCTCCGCCTCGGTGGAATTGTCGTTGCCGGCGAGCGGCTGCGACGAGCCGAAGCCCTGGGTCGCGATCCGCTCGCGGACGACACCGCGAGCGGCGAGATAGGCGGCCACCGCGCCCGCCCTGTTCTGCGACAGCGGGATGTTGATCGAATCGCCGCCGGACGGGTCGGTATGGCCGTAGACGTCGATCATCGTCGAGGGATAGGCCGACAGGGTCGAGGCGACCTGGTCGAGCGTGGAGCGGAATTGCGGCTGGATGTCGTAGCGGTTGATCGGGAAGGTGATCCCGGCCGGCATGGTCAGGAGCAATTCGTCGCCCTGGCGGTCGATCTCGACCCCGGAGCCGGCGGTCTTGTCCCTGAGCTCCTTTTCCTGGCGGTCCATGTAGGTGCCGACCGCCGCTCCGGCGACCGCGCCGATGCCGGCGCCGAGAATCTTCTCGGTGCGGTCGCGCCGGCCGCCGATCAGGTCGCCGCCGAAATAGCCGACGACGGCTCCGACGACCCCGCCGATGGCGCCCTTGGTCGAAACCCTGCGTTCGCCCTCGGCGTTGGTGGTGCAGGCGGCGGTGGAGAGAAGGGCGACGGCCGCGGCCGCGCCCAGGAGGCGATTCTGGATACGCATACTCATTCCTTTCCCGTGAACGGGCTACTCGAACGGTGCATCAACCGACCGGCGGTGCGAGTGGTTCCGGCGCGGGCCCGGCCGACGAACCGCTTGTCCCGGCGAAAGCTTCCCGGCTAAGAGGCCGGAGCGCCATGCCGCCCGTCCCCCCCTTCCCCTGGTTCGACGTCGTCATCATCCTGATGCTGATCGCGCTCAACGGCGTGTTCGCGATGGCGGAGATGGCGATCGTCTCGTCGCGCAAGCCGCGCCTCAAGGCGATGGCGAAGCAGGGGCGATGGGGCGCCCAGACCGCGCTCGACCTCGCCGCCGATCCGGGCCGCTTCCTCTCGACCGTCCAGATCGGGATCACCCTGATCGGGATCCTCGCCGGCGCCTATTCCGGCGCCAGCCTGGGCGGTCCGGTCGGCGCCCGGCTCGAGCGGCTCGGCCTCGGCGCGGAGAGCTCGGCGACCCTCGGCTTCGTCATCGTCATCTTCCTCACCACTTACGCCTCGCTGGTGATCGGCGAGCTCGTCCCCAAGCAGTTCGCCCTGCGCTCGCCGGAGCCGCTGGCCGCGTTCATGGGGCCGCTCATGCTGTGGACCGCCAAGGCCACCGCTCCGCTCGTCTGGCTGCTCGACCGCACCAGCGCACTCATCTTCCGGCTGCTCAGGATGCGCCGCGACAACGCCAACAAGGTCACGGCGGAGGAGCTGCATCTGGTGGTCGCCGAGGCTCATCATGCCGGCGTGCTCGAGGAATATGAGAGGGCCATCATCTCCGGCGTCGTCCGGCTCGCCGACCGGCCGGCCCGGGAGGTGATGACTCCGCGCACCGACGTCGACTGGATCGACGCGCAGGCGAGCGCCGAGGAGATCCGCCAGGCCCTGCTCGAGATGCCGCACAGCCGGATCCCGGTCGCCGAGGGCTCGGTCGACAATCTGATCGGGATCGTCCGGGCCCGCGACCTCGTCGCCGCCCTGATCGAGGGCCGGCCCCTCGACATGCGCGCCCTCAGCTGCGAGGCGCCGGTCGTCCCGGACCAGATGGACGCCATGGATGCGCTCGCCGTCCTTCGCGGAAGCGAGACGCGCATGGCCTTCGTCCACGACGAATATGGCCATTTCGAAGGCATCGTGACCTCCGCCGACCTGCTCAATGCGATTTCGGGCGTGCTCGCGGGCGGGTTCGAGGGCGGGGCCGAGGCGCCTCTGGTCGAGCGCGAGGACGGCAGCTGGTGGGTGTCGGGCTCGCTATCGGCCGACGCGCTGTCGGACAGGCTCGGCATCGGCCTGCCCGACGACCGCGACTATGCGACGACGGCCGGCTTCGCCCTTTCGGTCCTCAAGCACATTCCCGAGGTCGGCGAGCGCTTCACCCACGGCGGCTGGCAGTTCGAGATCGTCGACATGGACGGCTTCAAGATCGACAAGCTGCTGGCCAGCGAAGTGGTGAGGAAGAGGCGCGGGGGCTGATCCGAAAATCCTCCCCTGCATTTGCAGGGGAGGGGGACCGGGCGAAGCCTGGTGGAGGGGCCTTGCTGATTCCAAAGAACCCCTCCACCGCGCTACGCGCGGTCCCCCTCCCCGAGGAATCTCGGGGAGGACTTAGGCGCCCCCCAGCTTTCCGAACTTCGCCTCGAAGCCCTCGGTGTCGCCCCGCTCCAGATAGCAGGCCTGCTCGACCAGCCGGTCGCGGGCGATTCGGCCCTCGAAGGCCCCCATGCGCTTGTCGAGGAGCGCCACCTCGGTCTCGGTGAGGCCGGCGAGCTGGTCGAATCGGGTGATCCCGAACTCGTTGAGCTGAGCGACCATCTTCGGGCCGACGCCCTTGAGGAGGCGGAGGTTGTCGGGCGGCCCGCTGGGCCCCGGGATGCTCGGATGGGCGTCGACGCCCAGAATCTCGCCGGCCACGTCCCGGGTGGCGGCGGAGAACTCGTCGGGCAGGGCATTGCCTTCCGGTCCGTCCGAGGCCGCGGATCGCCCGCGGAAGACCCACAGGGCGACGGCGAGGCCGACGACCAGCGCGATGACGAGGAGGATGAGGTTGTTCTCGGCGACGTTCCACATGGTCGGGTCAAATCCTTCTTTGGTCAGGCGAAGCCTTCGCGCCGCCGCCGGCCCCAGACGAGCCAGCCGAGGCCGAGGCCGATGAGATAGGCGAGCGCCGCCAAAGCGAGGGTCTCGACGAGCAGCGGAGTGACCCGGCGCTTCGATTCCGGCTCGTCGGTCCAGCGGACCGAGGCCATGCCCTCGACGTCGCGAACGAGATCGCTGATCCCCTTCTGGCTGCCGAGGCCCTCGCGCTGCAGGTCGTTGGCGGGGCCGCTCAGAATCGCCACCCGGGCGAGCGGGTCCCGCGACAGGGCGACGCGGATCCCGGGCACTTCGGCTCCGGCCACCTGCTCGCGGGCCTGCGCCTCGAGCCCGTCGATCAGGCGCCGGCCGTTACCGAGGGGGCCGTGCCAGATCCAGCCGATCAGAAGCGCCGCCACAAGGCCGATGAGGATCTTCATCTCCTATCTCCCGGCTCGTCCTTGTTCCAGAAGCGGCCCGGGATCAAGGCAGGAGGCGCGCCTCGGGCTGGAGCGAGACCCCCGCCGCGGCCGCGACGGCCTCGGCCCAGACCGCGACCTTGTCGATCTCGTCGGCGTGGGTCGCCGCGGCGTCGCGCTGCTCGGCGTCTCGGTCGGCCGCGCTGAAGCCCGCGTTCGACTTGGAATGGCTGGTGAAGGCCGGTCCCGCCAGGACCGCCTGCACCGCCGCTTCGTCGAGGCCGAGGCCGAACAGCCCGGAAAGCGACGTCATCGCCGCCCCGGGCCGGGCCATCAGCGCGGCGCTGTCGAGCGCGCGCACCCGACCGGTCCCGAATCTCGCGATCAGACGGTTGAAGATCTCCTGCTGCGCAAGCCAGCCGGCCGCCGCGACCTGAAGGTCGGTGAGGTCGAGATAATGCTGCTCGCCCAGGCCGAGGTCGACGATCCCGTCGCGAAGCTGGCCGATGAACAGCTCCCTCGCCCAGCGCCGCCCCCACAGGCCCTTGCGAGCGATCGAGCGAAGGAAATCGGGCAGCGGCGCATACAGGAGGATGGCGCGCGATTGCGGCCGGGCCCCGAGCATGGCCGCCGCTATGCCGTTGAGGACGTTGGAAGGCTTCACCACCACGGCCTCGCCGGGAGAGAAGGGCCTCGCGAGAAGGGCCAGGACGTCGTCGAGCGCGGCGGCGAGCGCACTCGGTTCGGCCCCGCGCCGCCTCCAGCCGACCAGGTCGTTGAGGATCAGCGGCTCCTTGAGGCCCATCGACACGCCTTCGATGTCGACGGCCCGGGCGAGGACGGTCGAGCAGCAATAAGCCGAATGGAAGATGAAGTGCAGCGGCCCCGGCGGCCCCGCCGCCGCGGCGACGTCGCGGCGGGCGAGCGCCAGCCTCGGCGCATCGGCGCGGATATACTCGTCGGTGATGAAGGTGACCGAGCGGTGCTCCTCGCGGGTCAGCCGGACGAAATGGATCAGGTCCAGGCTTTCGTCGTAGCGGTTCGGCAGCCAGAGCGGGTCGGCGGCGACCGCGGCGGGATTCGGCGTCGCCGCCATCACCCGGCCCCGCCGGAGCGGGCGATCTCGCGCCAGCCGATGTCGCTCCGGCAGAAGCCGGAGGGGAACCGGATCCGGCCCACCGCGGCATAGGCCCTGGCGCGAGCCTCGCCGACCGACCCGCCGGCCGCCGCGACGTTGAGGACCCGTCCGCCGCGAGCGACCAGCCGCCCCTCCTCGATCGCCGTCCCCGCGTGGAAGATCCTGACGTCCCGGGTCGTGAGCCCATCCAGCCCCTCGATCGAGCCTCCCGTCTCGGGCGTTCCGGGATAGCCGTTCGCGGCCATCACCACGGCGAGGGCGGCCCCGTCGGCGAAGCGCGGCGGCTGCGCCTCGGCGAGCCGGCCGCGCGCGACGGCGTAGATCAGCTCGAGAAGGTCGCTCTCGAGCCGCATCATCAGGACCTGGCATTCGGGATCGCCGAAGCGGGCATTATATTCGATCAGCTTGGGGCCCTCGGCGGTCAGCATCAGGCCGGCGTAGAGGATTCCGGAATAAGGCGCGCCCTGGGCGGCGAGCGCCTCGACCGTCGGCCGGACGATCTCGTCCATCGTCCGGGCCTCGAGCTCGGGGGTGAGGATCGCGGCCGGGCTGTAGGCGCCCATCCCGCCCGTGTTCGGGCCGGTGTCGCCGTCGCCGGCCCGCTTGTGGTCCTGGGCGGAGCCGAAGGGGAGGATGGTGGCGCCGTCGGTGAGGGCGAAGAAGCTCGCTTCCTCGCCTTCGAGGAATTCCTCGATGACGATAGCGCGCCCGGCCGCTCCGAAGCTGCCGTCGAACATGGTGTCGAGCGCCGCCAGCGCCTCCCCCCGGGTCGCGCAGATGATGACGCCCTTGCCGGCCGCGAGTCCGTCGGCCTTGATCACGAGCGGGGCCGGGAAATCCTCGAGCGCCGCCTCGGCGGCGAGCTTGTCCGAGGCCCGGACGTAGCGGGCGGTCGGAATTCCGTGCCGGGCGCACAGGTCCTTGGTGAAGCCCTTCGACCCTTCGAGCTGGGCCGGGATCCGGTTCGGGCCGAAGACGCAGAAGCCCATCGTCCGCAGATTGTCGGCGAGCCCGTCGACGAGCGGCGCCTCCGGTCCGATGACGATCAGCTCGACGGAGTTCTTCAGGCAGAAATCGACCGTCGCCCGGTGGTCGGCGGGATCGATCGCCACTATCTGCGCGAACTCGGCGATTCCCGGATTGCCCGGCGCTGCGAACAGCTTGCCCAGAAGCGGCGATTGCGCGAGCTTCCAGGCGAGCGCATGCTCGCGGCCGCCGGAGCCTAGCAGCAGGACATTCATGGACAGTAACGACCCTCCTCCGGAAACCGGGCTGTTAGCAACCGAAAGGCCGGGGGACAACGCGGCCGCGCTCTCCGTCTCCGAGCTGTCGGTGCGGCTGAAGCGGACGGTGGAGGACGCGTTCGGCTTCGTCCGGGTGCGCGGCGAGATCAGCGGCTGGAAGCGTGCCGCCTCGGGCCATTGCTACCTCTGCCTCAAGGACGAGAAAGCGGTGATCGACGGAGTGCTGTGGAAGGCGACGGCCGCCGCGCTCGCCTTCCGGCCCGAGGACGGGATCGAGGTCGTCGCCACCGGCAAGCTCACCACCTATCCCGGCCGGTCGCGCTACCAGATCGTCATCGAGCGGCTCGAGCTCGCCGGCCAGGGCGCGCTCATGGCCCTGCTCGACAAGCGCCGCCGGGCGCTTGCCGCCGAGGGGCTGTTCGACCCGGGGCGGAAGCGCCGGCTGCCCTTCCAGCCCCGGGTCATCGGGGTCGTCACCTCCCCGACCGGCGCCGTCATCCGCGACATCCTCCACCGGCTCGCCGACCGCTGCCCGTGCCACGTCATCGTCTGGCCGGTCCAGGTCCAGGGGGAGGGGGCGGCGCCCCAGATCGCCGCCGCGGTGCGCGGCTTCAACGCCCTGGCGGAGGACGGGCCGGTCGCCCGCCCGGACCTGCTCATCGTCGCCCGCGGCGGAGGCTCGATCGAGGATCTGTGGGCGTTCAACGAGGAAGAGGTGGTCCGGGCGGTCGCGGCTTCCGGAATCCCGATTATCTCCGCCGTCGGCCACGAGACCGACACGTCGCTCTGCGACTTCGCCGCCGACGTCCGCGCGCCGACCCCCACCGCCGCGGCCGAGATGGCGGTGCCGGTGCGAGGCGACCTGCTCGGCCAGCTCCGCGAGCTCGGCTACCGGATCGAGCGCTGCGCCCGCCGCTCGCTCGAGCGGGCCGGCGAGCAGCTCGAGACGAGCCTTCGCCGCTGGCCGGAGCGCGAGGCCCTGCTCGCGCCCCAGCGCCAGCGCCTCGACGACCTCGCCGATCGCCTCCCGCGCGGCCTCCGGACCGAGCTGAGCCACGCCCGCGCCGCGCTCAACCAGGCCGCCGGAGCGCTCCGCCCGGGCCTTCTGAACGCGACCCACGCCCGCGCCAGGGAGCGGCTGAACGCGCTCTGGCGGGTCGCCCAGTTGGCCCATCCCAACCGTCCGCTGGAGCGCGGCTACGCCCGGGTCGAGGACCGGGGCGGCAGGACCCTCATCTCGGCGGCCTCGGCGCGGGCGGCGGGCCGGCTCAAGCTGATCTTCGGCGACGGCGACGTCGAGGCCGCCGTCGACGGCGCCGCACCGGTCGAGAGGGCGCGCCGCCCGTCCCCTGTGAAGCCCACAGGCGAGCAGCCCAAATTGCTTTAAGGTGTCGCAAGGTCATGCCGGCCCGTGCGACCGTTCGACCTGAGCCTGTCGAAGGGCCTTCCTTCCCGTCCGCCACGGGGAATTGAGGGCTTCGACAAGCTCAGCCCGAACGTTATGATCGTCGGCGCCACCCGAAGACGAGAGCGAGGCGAAACGATGCTGATGTCGAACCGGAACCGCGAGGCGCGGCTCCACTACATGCCGGGCACGTTCCGGATCCTCACCGCCGGCGACCACGTCCGCTGCGCCGCCACCGGCCAGCCCATCCCCCTCGACGAATTGCGCTACTGGAGCGTGGCCCGGCAGGAGGCCTATTCCTCGGCCGAGCTTTCGGTGAAGGCGGAAGGGCGGGGGTAGCGGGATCCCGCTTGGCCTTCTCAAATCCTCCCCTGCATTTGCAGGGGAGGGGGACCACCCGAAGGGTGGTGGAGGGGCATTGCGGAGTCCGAAGAACCCCTCCACCGCGCTTCGCGCGGTCCCCCTCCCCCGGAAAATCCGGGGGAGGAATTAGCCTCCTTTCCTCCTACTTCACGCTCACTCCGGCGACGTTGTCGAAGGCGTCGCGGTCGATGTAGAGATTGTAGGGGTCGATCCCGGCGAAGAGCGGCTTCCTGTCGACGACGAACCTCAGCGTCTGGCGTCCCGACCGGATCGGCCGCCGCTCCATCAGGATGACGTCGCTCGGGTCGAGCGGGCCGCCGCCGGGCGCGGCGGCGAACAGGCCGATCTCGATCCGCTCGGCAAGCGGCGCATCGGTCTCCCGCCCCCTGCCGTCGGCGTAGAGCTTTCGCGCCGTCACCGGCACCTCGACCTGCCAGCGCCCGTCCGGGCGGCGGGCCGCTTTCGCCTGCCCCGCCTCGAGGTCGTAGAGCGTGATCCGCTCGAACAGGTCGGTGATCAGCGCCTGCTCCTCGGCGGTCCGCGCTTCGGACCGGAAGGCGGCGATGAGGTCGAGCGAGCGCGGATAGAGGTCGCTCCTGAACCGGAACCGCTGGAGCATGCTGCGCAGGGCGCGGTTGACCCGATCCTCGCCGAGCCGCTCGGCGAGGAGATACAGGGCGAGCGGCCCCTTGCTGCTGTGGATGTAGTTCTGGCCCTCGACCCGGGCGAGCGGGAGCTCCTCGGCCTCGGAGTCGCGGCCGCCGAGGTAGCGGTCGAGGAAGACCTGGCTGAGGCGCCTGAATTCGTCCGGCCCGCGCAGCCGGCGCAGGATCATCGTCGCCGAGTAGGTGGCGAGCGGCTCGGACAGCAGCTCGGCCCCCTGCATCGGCGCGGCGTAAAGCTGGTGGCCCCAATAATGGTGGCCCAGCTCGTGCGCCACGACTCCGCTGACGTTGTCGATCGTGTCCGGGTCGGTGAGGTCGGCGACGAAGCCCAGGTCCTCGGAATAGGGAATGGTGCCGGGGAAGGCTCGGGCATAATAGGCCCAGCCGAACTCCACCAGCCGCGCCTCGGTGAACGGATAGGGGCCGTAGGCCGTCTCGTAATAGTCCAGCGACGCCGCCATCGCGTCGAGCATCCGGTCGACGTTCCAGGCGTGGGCGGGATGGTAATAGACGGCGAGGTCCTTGCCGCGATGGAGCCGGTGCCGCTCCGCGTAGCGGCCCGAATGGACCGAGAAGAAATTGTGGACGGGAACGACCGAAACGAAGCGGGCGGTGCGGCGCCCGCCGCGGGTGACGTCGGAGACCTTCCGGCCGGTGGCGATCGGGACCTGGTCGGCCGCCGTCGACAGCGTGATGTCGGTCTTCGCCCAGGCGCCGCCGAAGCCGGGCCTGCGATAGGCGGATTCGTCGTCGGGCCGGGCCGGGCGGGGCTGTTCGGGAAGGCCGTATCTGGCGCGCGCCGAGCCCTGGAGCACCTGCGCGCCCCGGAAGCCGATCGACGGGGCTAGGTCCGTATTGTCGAGATAGGTGCCGTTCTCGACCAGCTTCTGATCGGGCTGGCCGTCGGCGAAGCCGCGGCGGGCGCGAACGGTTCGGAAGGTCATCGCCCGCTCCTCGCCGGGCCGCATCGGACGGTCCAAGCGATAGATCCGGTAGCCGAAATCGGAATCGTCGGAGACCAGGCGACCGCCGGCGACGGCGAGCCGGGCGATCTCGACCGCGCGCGTCGGCGAGCGGAGATGGACCTCGGCGATGGGGCGGTCGGTGACGTTGCGGAGCGTGTAGCGGCCCCGGGCCTCCGCCCGACGCTGCCCGGGATAGAGGGCGACGTCGATCCGGACGTCGGTCACCTCCGGCTGGGGCAGGTCGCGATACCGGCCGTATTTCTTCTCGAACAGGGCGAGCTTCGCCTCGGCCTCGTCCTGCGAGCGGTAATCGTTGACGACGTCGATGTTGTACCAGGCATAGGCTCCGGTCGCTGCGAAGGTGAGCGAAGCGGCGGCGGCGATCCATCCCGGGGCCCCGGCCAGGCGGCGGCGGGCGAGGCGGAGCCTGTGGCGCAGGCTGATGTCGGTGCCGCGCCTCCAGAGCAGGTGGGCGGCCACCAGCAGGAGGGCGGCGAGCGAGCCCCAGTAAAGGCGCAGGACCCACGCTCCCACCCAGAAATTGTCCGCGCCGATGAAGTCGCTCAGCGGGACGGACGGCACGGCGCCGTAGTCGAGCATGAGATGCCCGGGCATGAGATTGGACTGCTTGGCGCCGAGGAAGAGCAGCATGATGCCCCAGCCGACGATCTTGTGCGGGCTCACGGCCTGGACGAAGATCGCGAGCACGGTCAGGATCAGCATGTCGGCGGTCGCCGGAAGCAGGTACCAGGCCAGATACCGGCCGATCTCGATCCGGGTGAAGCCGAGGCTGAGCTGGACGGCGATCGAGGCGAGGACGGCGACCGCGAAGATCGAGGCGAGGACGAGCGTGACGGCGGCGGTCTTGGGGACCGCATAGGCCCAGTTGGGCAGCGCGGTGGAATCCACGATCTCGTCCATCCGGCGCGCCCGCTCGTTCCAGACGAGCTCGCCCGCATAGATGATCAGGATGAGCGTCGGGATGACGAACAGCCCCTGCTCGAGCTCGGGGATCATCGAGGCGGTGGTGGGATAGCTGGGCCGTCCGTCCATGTCCCGCTGGGTGAGCAGGACCAGTAGGGTCGTCGACATCCCCCACAGCAGCATGAGCGGAAAGGCCGGGCTGACCACGACCTGCTTCATCTCGAACCGGATCCGCGCCCGAAGCAGCGCCCAGGAGGCCGCGAGGCCGTGCCTCGGCGACGGGAGCCGCAGGGGGCGCGCGAAGGCGACCTCGCCGGCCTCGTCTTGGGGACCCGCCCGCCTGAGCGCCCGCTTCGAGACGGGCTTGTCGGCGAAGCGATAGCGCCAGGCCGCGAAGGACAGGAACAGGAGCGACATCCCGACCCACAGCAGCCGGTTCCAGAGCAGCGGCCCCTCGAGGGCCGGCAGAAGCGTGTTGCGCTCGAGCACGGTCCAGTAGCGGGTGGAGTCCATGACGGCGCGCCTGCCGAACGGCTCGGCGAGGCTGACCCAGGTGACGAGTTGCGGGCGCGAGATCAGCGCCTCGTTGAGCATGAGGTAGAGGATGACGAAGCCGACCACCCCGACATAGGTCCCCATCGCCGACCGGGTGAGCGCGGCCAGAGTGAACAGGATGGCCGAGACGATCAGGACGTTGGGAAGGGCGAGCAGGAAATAGCCGTAGAGATGGTCGGCGATCCGGTTCGGCCCGATCGTCGCCGGATCGACCCAGGGCATGGCCGAGCCGATCAGAAGCCCGGCCGGAATCAGCAGGAGGCAGAGCGACACAACGGCGAAGGCGCCGGCGAAGCGGCCGATCAGATAGTCCGCCTTGCCGATCCGGGTCGAGCGGAGGATGGGGCCGAAGCCGGTCTCGTCGTCGCGGATGACGACGTTGGCGAGGAACGCCGTCGAGACGAACATGAACATCGCCGAGAAGCCGAGATATTTGCTCACTATCTCCCAGGAGGAGTTCCGGTAGACCTCGCCGCCGTCGATCAGGTCGGTCGACATGGAGAAAGCGGCGATGGCGAAGACGAAGGCGGCCGCTATCCACAGCCAAGGGCTGCGCAGCGGATAGCGTAACTCGAAGGCGGCGATCCGCAGGAACATGATCGATCCCTTCAGGCGGCTCGGCGCGCTTGCGCGAGCGTGATGAAATAGACGTCCTCGAGGCCGCCCTCGACTGGCGCGAAACCGTCGCCGGGGTCCCCGTCCGACAGGATGTGGACGACGGTCCGTCCGGCGAAGAGGCGGGTGGAGATGAGCTGGTGGCGCCGGCTGATCTCGTCGAGGCGGCCGCGCTCGACCGCCTTCATCCAGATCCGCCCCTGGCTCGCCCGGATGAGCTCGAGCGGAGCACCGTCCAGCTGGATCCGGCCTTCCGCGATCACCGCCATTCGCGGGCAGAGGTCGGAGACGTCCTCGACGATGTGGGTCGACAGGATCACCACGACGTTCTCGCCGATCTCGGCGAGGAGGTTGAGGAAGCGGTTGCGCTCCTCTGGGTCGAGGCCCGCAGTCGGCTCGTCGACGATGATCAGGCCGGGATTGCCGATCAGCGCCTGGGCGATCCCGAAGCGTTGCCGCATTCCCCCCGAGAAGGAGGCCAGCGCCTTCTTGCGGACCGACCACAGGTTCGTCTGCTGGAGGAGCGCCTCCACCGTCGCCTTCCGGTCGGCGGCCGAGGCTATGCCCTTGAGGACGGCGAGATGGTCGAGCATCTCCGCGGCGGAAACCCTTGGATAGACCCCGAAGTCCTGCGGCAGATAGCCCAGGGTGCGCCTCAGCTTCTCGGGCTCGGCGATGACGTCGATGTCGCCGAAGCGGATCGAGCCCCCGGTCGGGGTCTGGAGCGTCGCCACGGTCCTCATCAGCGTCGACTTGCCGGCCCCGTTCGGGCCCAGAAGCCCGAACATCCCGCGCGGCACCGAAAGAGTCACATGGTCGAGCGCGCGGGTCCCGTTCGAATAGACATGGCTGACATCGTCGAGCTCGAGCATGGATGAACCTCCTCCTTGACCCGAAGCGAGGTGCGCGAGCGACGTTGCCGCGGAATTTCACCGCGTTTCGGTTTGTTGCAATTCTGAAATACTGGGGAAACGGGACGGTCGGAGAAGCAAGGCATGAACAAGCCAGCCGCGGAGCCGGGGGATCTCATCCTGCTGGTCGACGACGATCCCGAGATCCGGCAGCTGATCGGCGATTTCCTCGTCCAGCACGGCTTCCGAGTGGCCAAGGCCGCCGACGGCACCGAGATGGACCGGGAAATGAGCGCCGAGCGTCCCGCCCTGGTCGTCCTCGACCTGATGCTGCCGGGCGAGGACGGCCTCGCCATCTGCCGCCGGCTCGCCGCCGCCGACCGTACTCCGGTGATCATGCTGAGCGCGCTCGGCGAGGAGACCGACCGGATCGTCGGCCTCGAGCTGGGCGCAGACGACTATCTGCCCAAGCCGTGCAGCCCGCGCGAGCTGCTCGCGAGGGTACGCGCCGTCCTCCGCCGCAACGAAGGCGCCGGACCCTCCGGGGCCGCGGCCGGCGCCTACCGGTTCGCGGGATGGAGCTTCGATCCGCTGCGAAGGGAGCTGCGCTCGCCTTCCGGAGTGGCGGTCGCGCTCTCCTCCGGCGAGGCCAGGCTGCTGGTCGCCTTCGTCGAACGGCCCCTGCGGGTGCTGACTCGCGATCAGCTCCTCGATCTGGCGCGCGGGTCGGACTCGGAGGTCTACGACCGCGCCATCGACGTCCAGGTCAGCCGCCTCAGGAAGAAGCTGGCGGATCATGACGGCGGCGAGCTCATCGCCACCGTCCGAAGCGAGGGTTACATGTTCTCGGTCCGGCCGGTGCGGCGATGAGGCGCTTCTCCAGGGCCCCGATCTTCGTTCAGGCGCTCGCTCTGGTCGTGGCGACCGCCATCGCCGTCCAGCTGATCAGCCTGTTCGCGCTCGCGGCTCTGCCCGGGGGAAGCGAGCCGTTCACGTTCAACGACGTGGCCCTGGCGATCCGCACCCAGGCCCCCGTCGAGCGCGAGGGGCAGACGCTCGGCGTAAGGATCGCCGATTCCCCGCCCGAAGGATGGGATCGGAACAACCGACGGGAGGCGCACGCGCGCGCGACCCTGGCGCGCCTGCTCGAGGTGCCCACGGCCGAAGTGCTGGTTCAGGATCAGCTGCCCATTCCCGGCGGCCAGTGGCTGATGAATCTCGAGCGTCCGGCGGTGACCGACGCCGCGGCTCTCGCCCAGCCGTTCGAGCGGGGCGGCAATGCGATGGTCGAGGACTTCTCCTCGGCCGCCCAGCTCGCCGACGGGCGCTGGGCCATCGTCGACGCGCCGGAGAGCTCGCCCGGTCCAGGCACGTTCATCTTGCTCTGGCTTGCCGCCAACGCCCTCGTCCTGGTGCCGCTCGCATGGCTGTTCACCCGGCGGCTGGTCGCTCCGATCCGGGCGTTCGCGGAGACGGCCCAGCGGGCCGGCCGCGGCGACCGCGAGGCGGCGTTCGCGCAATCGGGCCCGCGCGAGATACGAACCGCCGCGGGCGCGCTTTCCGAGATGCAGCGCCGGATCGCGACGGCCGTCGACGAGCGCACCAAGCTTATCGCCGCCGTCGCCCACGACCTGCGAACGCCGCTCACCCGCCTTCGCTTCCGCGCCGAATATGCCCCGCCCGAGCACAGGGACCGAATCGTCCTGGACATCGAGCGCATGGACGCGATGATCTCCGGAGTCCTCGCCTTCGCGCGCGGCGAGGAGCGTCTGAACCGCCAGCGCCTCGATCTCGCGACGCTGGTGCAGTCGATGGCGGACGACCTCCTCCAGACGGGTGCCGAGGTGACGGTCGAAGAGTCGGCGCCGGTGGAGGTCATGGGCGACCCGCTCGCTCTGCGCCGGCTGGTCGCCAACCTCGTCGACAACGCCGTCAAATATGCGGGCAGCGCCCGATGCCGGGTCGGCCGGGAGGGCGGCGACGCCCTCCTGGTCGTCGAGGACGAGGGGCCCGGCATAGCCGAGGATTCCCTGGAGCGGATGTTCACGCCCTTCGAGAGGGGCGACGCGGCGCGCGATCCCTCGACCGGGGGCGTGGGCCTGGGGCTCGCCCTGGCCCGCGGGATCGCCCGGGCTCATGGCGGCGAGGTCTGGCTGAGCCGGCGCCCCGGGCGGGGGCTGCGCGCGCATGTCCGGCTTCCGGCTTGCGCTGGCGGCAGCCGGATCAGCTGACCCGCCGGCCCCGTATCCCCCGCTGGCCGTCGATTCGCAGGAAGTAGTTGCCGAGCGTTCCGCGCTGGATGATGATCTTCTGGCCGGGGCGCGGATCGGAGAGGTTCAGCCGGCTTTCGGAGGTCTGCCAGACCGCCCCGTCCTCGAGCCGGATCTGCCATCTGCCGCCTTCGATACGGCCGGCCCCGGCGATGGTGGTCTCGAGCTTGCCGTCGTCGCCGCCGGCTTCGCCCCGGAACAGGGGGATGTTGGGAACGCTGAAGCCGAACAGCGAGCGGCGGGTCTCGCGTATCTCCTGCCGGTCCATGACGACCAGCTCCTTCTTGTCGACCGCCTCGGTCAGGCGGGCGCTCGCCTGGTCGTAGCAGTCGAGCCTGGCTTTCTCGTCGGCGACCCCGCGGCAGGCGGACAGCGACTGGATGAGGGCGTTGCTGCGGGCGTCCTGCGCTTTCGGCTTGGCCGAGGCCGAGGCCGAGACGAGGGTCGCGAGCGCCGCCGCCGCCAGGATCTTGCCGCAACGATTCATGACCATCCCTCCGCTTCGGGGAGGTTATGGGCTCCGGGACGCCCGGGCAAGACTGTGGCTAAAAAGTTACAGGCCGTGCCAAGAATGTTCCGGTGACGGAGGCGTTGCTTGCGCCCCGTTACACCCTCGACATAAACGTCTTTCGGATGGGTGGGGGCGAAACTGCGCCCGGTGCACCTTCTCGACACACCAAGGGGACGCAAATGTCGACAATCAAGTTCAGGGAAACGCTGCTCGCTTCGACGATCATCGCGGGCATCAGCTTCGCCACTCCCGCTTACGCGCAGGACGCCAACGATCCGGCTGGAACGACCCCGCCGCCGGGCTCGACCGGGACCCCCGCTCCGTCGGACGAGGACACGCCGACCGACGGCGTTCAGCCCGCGGCCGGCCAGGACGCGGCCGAAGAGACCAGCGCCGGCGACATCGTCGTCACCGGCACCCTGATCAAGAATCCGAACCTCGTTTCCTCGTCGCCGGTCACCGTCGTCGGCCAGGAGGAGCTTCAGCTCCGCCAGACCAACGTCGCCGAAGAGATCCTTCGCGACCTTCCGGGCGTCGCTCCGAGCATCGGCTCCGCGGTCAACAACGGCAACGGCGGCGCCTCCTATGCCGACCTTCGCGGCCTCGGCAACCACCGCAACCTCGTCCTCCTGGACGGCGTCCGCATCGTCCCGTCCAACTTCATCGGCCGAGTCGACCTGAACAACATCCCGCTCGCCCTGGTCGAGCGGGTCGACACCCTGACCGGCGGCGCCGCCACGACCTACGGCGCCGACGCCGTCTCGGGCGTCATCAACTTCATCACCCGCAGCGACTTCGCGGGCATGGAGCTCGGTGCCAGCTCGCAGATCACCCAGCGCGGCGACGGCGCCATCTTCCGCGTCGACGCGACGGTCGGAGCCAATTTCGACGACGGCCGCGGCAACGCGGTCCTCTCGCTCGGCTACCAGCAGGCGGATCCCGTCTATCAGGGCGCCCGCCGCATCTCGATCAACAACTACACGTCGACCTCGGGCAATGCCGGCGGTTCGGGCACGACCGTCCCGGCCCGCTTCACCCGGCCCGGCCTCGGCCAGAACACCATCGTTCCGGCGACGGGCCTGACCCGTCCCTATGTCGGCGCGACCGACGCCTTCAACTTCAACCCGTACAACATCTTCCAGACGCCGTTCGAGCGCTTCAACATCTTCGGCTCGGGCCATTACGAGCTCGCCGACGGGATCGAGTTCTACACCCGCGGCATGTTCTCGAAGAACGTCGTCAACACGATCATCGCCCCGTCGGGCATCTTCGGCCAGCTGGCCCTCATCCCGGTCAGCAGCCCGTTCCTTCCGGCCGGCGCCCGCGCCCAGTTCTGCGCGAGCAACGACTTCGACTTCACCACTCCGGGCGTGCAGACGCTGACTCCGGCGCAGTGCGCCGCGGCGGCGACGGCGCTCACCCCGGCCGATCCGAACTTCCGGGCGTTCCAGACCAACATCGGCCGCCGTCTCGTCGAGGCCGGTCCGCGTATCTCCGAGTTCGTCACGACGATGTTCGACTATCGCGCCGGACTTCGCATCGGGATCACCGACACGATCGGACTCGACATCGCCGGCGCTTACGGCGAGTCGGAGAACCGGCAGGAGCAGCAGGGCTATACCTCGGTCTCGAGGCTCCGCACGGCGCTCTACACGACCAGCGCGACCACCTGTAACCTCGGGCCGTCGCCGACCGTTCCCAACCCGACCAACCCGAACCTTCCGCCGCTGGCCGGCGCCGGCGCCGGGACGAACGGCTGCGTTCCGGTGAACATCTTCGGCCCTGCCGGGTCGATCTCGCCGGAAGCGGTCAAGTTCATCACCACCCTCGCGGGCACGGCGCAGAAGTCGTCGCTGGCCCAGGCGAGGGCGCTTCTGAGCGGCGACTTCGGCGCCTCCGCCCCCTGGGCGGAAGACCCGATCGGCTTCGCTCTCGGCGCCGAGTACCGCAAGTATCAGGCCGAGCAGGAAGCCGACTCGCTGTCTCAGACGGCGGGCGAGCTGGGCGGCGCCGGCGGTGCGACCCTTCCCTTCCAGGGCGGCTACGACGTCAAGGAAGTCTATGCCGAGGTCATCGCCCCGCTGGTCCAGGACCGGCCCTTCTTCCAGAGCCTGACCCTCGAGGCCGGCATCCGTTATTCGGACTACAGCATCGATGCGGCCGGCTCGCCCGGCTACAGCACCACCACCTGGAAGGGTGCGGCCACCTGGGAGCCGTTCGACGGCCTCAAGTTCCGCGGCAACTACCAGCGCGCGGTCCGCGCCCCGAACATCGGCGAGCTGTTCGCTCCGTCGAACACGGGCCTCACGACCGTGTCGACCGATCCCTGCCGCACCACGGCGAGCTATCCGGGACCGACCACGAACGCGAACCTTCGGGCCGTCTGCCTTGCGCAGGGCGCCCCGCTGTCGACCATCGGGAATATCATCAACCCGACGGCCGCCCAGGCGAACGGAACCTTCTCCGGAAGCCTCGCGCTCGTCCCCGAGAAGGCGAACAGCTACACGATCGGCGTGGTCTTCCAGCCCGACTTCATCCCGGGCCTGTCGCTCACCGTGGATTACTACAAGATCCACATCCACAACGCGATCACCCAGCCGGGTTCGGGCGACCTCATCCAGGGCTGCTTCGGCGACAACAATGCCAGCGGCATCACCGCTGCCAGCGTCAACAACCCGATCTGCCAGCTCTTCAAGCGTAACCCGGTGACCGGCGGTCTCGACGGCGACGCCGCGACCACCCAGGGCCTGATCTTCCCGACCTCGAATGCGGGCCGGATCCTGACCGACGGTGTCGATTTCGGTGCGAACTATCGCCGCGATCTCGGCTTCGCCAAGCTCAACCTGAGCTTCCAGGGCAACTGGACGAACCGGTCCGAGTTCGAGGCGATCGTCCCGAATTCGGTCCTTCCGCCGGGCGTTCCGGGTGCCGGCGGCGTTCTTCCGGCTTCCGGAACCCGCGAGTGCATCGGCCTCTACGGTCCGAACTGCGGATCGCCGGGTTCGGCGGGTCCGAGCTCCTCGCCGGGCTCGATCCAGCCGGAGTGGAGCTGGAACGCCCGTTCCACGCTCAGCTTCGGAGACATCGACGTCTCGCTGCTCTGGCGCCACATCTCGGGCGTCAAGGCCGAGCCGGAAATCACCTTCTTCACCGGCACGCTCACCACGGGCGCCCTCGCCGGCGAGGAAGTCAATTTCGGCAAGATCCCGTCCTACGACTGGTTCGATCTCGCGCTTCGCTTCGGCGTCTCCGAGAATTTCGACCTGACCATGACGGTCATGAACCTGTTCGACAAAACCCCGCCGGTCGTCGGTTCGACCATCGGCACGACCTCGTTCAACAGCGGCAACACCTATCCGTCGACCTACGACGCTCTGGGCCGCCGCTTCGCGGTCGGCGGTCGCCTGAAGTTCTAAGGCGAACGACCATCCGGACTATCGGGGCGGCCTTCGGGCCGCCCCTTTTTTTTGGCGGGTTGACTGGCGGCCCGCCCGGCGGGGCGCGGGTCAGGGCTTGAAGCCGAACCGCTCCACCCAGGGCGCCAGGATCGGCAGTGCGGGCGCCAGGCGGCTTTCGTAACGGCGCCAGCCGCCGCCGCCGTCGTAAAGCCCTCGGCGGACCTGGGTCGCGCTCGCCGTCCTGACCCCGCGGCTTTGCGCCGTCCTGTCGAAGGCGTGGAAATCGTCGGTCCATTCGAGCCCGACGAAATCGGCCATCGCCCGCACCGTCGGCTCGAAATCGGCCACCAGCCGGTGATACCAGACCTCGTGGAAGGCGAGCGGAAGCCGCTCCCGGCACAGTTCGATCAGGCGCATCAGGGCGTCGTAATGGCGGGCCGTCTCCTCGAGATCGCTGAAGGCGAAGGCGGCAGGGCTCGCGGTGAAGTTGATCCGGTAGCAGCTCAGCACGACGTCGCGCGGGTCGCGGCGCATGATCAGGATCCGGGCCTCGGGGAACAGCCGGGCGATGATCGGAAGCTTGATCCCGTTGAACGGGTTCATGTCGACGAACACCCGGCCGGCGACGTCCCCCGCCATGGCCCGGACCCGGCCCCAGTAGCGGGCCCGCAGGTCGGCGAGCAGCGCCGGATCGAGCCCGTCCAGATTCGGCATTGTGCCGTCGTTTCGGACCAGGACCTCGTCGGTGTCGGCCAGCGTCTCGCGCTCCTCCAGGGCCACGACCTCGGCCGCGCTCGCCAGGATGTTCTCGACCAGGGTGGTGCCCGACCGCGGATAGCCGAGCAGAAAGACGTGGCGCGCCGCGGCGCCCTCGACCGGCGGGGCCGGGACCGGGCTGGCGAGGGCCGGTGAGCGCTCCACCTGGGCCGCGATCGCTTCGATGAAGGCGCGATGCGAAGGCCGGTCGGGCCGGGGGGCAAGCAGCGCGGAATAAGCGGCCCGGAAATTGGCCTGGGCACGATCGTAGCAGTCGAAGGCCTCGCCGCACCTCTCCTGCCGATCCAGGGCGTCGCCCAGCAGGGTGAGGGCGCGGGTGCGATCGTCGGCCTTGAGCTGCGAGCTCAGCAGGGCCTCGAGGCGGGCCGCCGCCTCGGCCCCGTCGCGGGCCTCGATCTCCATCGTCGCCAGCGCGAAGGTCGCCGGCGGGTTCGCCGGATCGAGGGCGAGCGCGCGCTCCGCTCGGCTGCGAGCGGAGGACTGGTCGCCCCGCTTGGCGGCGATGTCGGCGAGCTTGCCGAGCGCCGGCGCCAGGTCGGAGTCGATCTCGAGCGCCCGCGAATAGCTCGCCACCGCTTCCGGCTCGGAGCGCAGCGCCTCCAGCGTGTAGCCGCGCTCGAGCCAGGCGGCCGAATGGCGCGGCTCGGCGGCGACGACCCGGTCGAGCACGGCAAGCGCCTCGTCGAGCCGGTTCTCCTTGCGAAGCACGGCGCCGATCGCTCCCAGCACCATGACGTCGCCCGGCGCCAGGTCGAGAGCCTGCTTCAGTAGCCGGTGAGCGCCCGGATAGTCGCCCGCCTCCTCGCGGCGCCAGGCCGCGAGGTTAAGGACCATCGGATCCGACTCCCCCGCCGCCAGCGCGACCTCGGCCACCGTCGCCGCCCGCGCTATGTCGCCCTGCGCGAGCGCCTGCTCGATCCGCGCCCGCCGCGCGGGGTCGAGGGCCTTGGCCGGCTTTGCTTTTTTGATTCGATTCGACATAATCGGCCAGACACCTGTATCCTGCGGCGCGGGATGAGCTAGAGATTATCGACGCAGGAGGAATTCGCCATGAAGCGTCCAGTCGCCTTGCTTCTCTTCTGCGGCCTGTTCAGCGCGGCCGCCGCGCAGTCGGCCCCCCGCTCGGGAGTGAACGCGCCCGAGAAGGCGGCCGGCAACCCCGACAAGGTCGTCTGCAAGAGGTTCGTCAGGGTCGGCTCGCTCGTCGACGGTTATCGCACCTGCAAGACCAAGAGGGAGTGGGAGCGCGAGCGCGAGAACGCCCGCACCGTCAACTGGAGCAATCCCTGCAACTCCCAGGCGGGCGAGTGTTGATTCCGGAAAGAGGAACCATGCCGCGTATCGCGATCCTCGCTTTCGCCGGCTGCCTGATCGGCGCCTCCGTCGCTCAGGCGGCCCCTCGAACGGGGGTCGATGCGGGTGAGAGGGCCGCGGGCAATCCGGACAAGATCGTCTGCAAGCGGTTCGTCAGGGTCGGATCGCTGGTGGACGGCTATCGCACCTGCAAGACGAAGCGTGAGTGGGAGCGCGAGCGGGAGAACGCCAGGACCGTCAACTGGAGCAATGCCTGCAAGTCCGCCGAGAGCGGGAATTGCGAAGGGACTTGAGGCGAAAAGGAGAGATCGGATCATGAATCGCATCGTCACGGCCGCGGCCGCCTGCGTCCTCGTCCTGGTAGGATCGACGGCTCAGGCCGCCCCTCGCCATGCGTCCGACGCGCCCGAGCAGCCCAGCGACCCGAACGAGAAGGTCGTCTGCAAGAGCTTCACCCGAATCGGCACCCTCGCCGGCCGCTACCGGACCTGCAAGACGAAGGCGGAATGGGAGCGCGAGCGCATCAACCTGCGCCAGGTGAACGTGGCCGATTCCTGCCGGTCGCGCGGCGAGGGCGGGTCCGGCAGCCCGGTTCCAGGCTCGCCCGCGACCTACGACTGCTAGGCGCCGCCGCGCGTTTGTCGATCCGCTTCGACCTGGCTATTGACCGGCCATGGAAGAAGCGGAGATCCAAAGCGCCCTGGCGGCCGCGCGCGAGGCTCGCCGAAGCAACCGCCCGGACGAAGCCGCGGCTCTGCTCGAGGGCCTGATCGGGCGCGCCGGCGAGCATCCCGTCGCCCTCAACATGCTCGGCCTGACGACCCTCGCCCGGGGCGATCGTGGCGAGGCCGCGGCCCTGTTCCGCCGCGCCATCGCCGTCGATCCGACTTCGCCCGAGCTGTGGATGAACCTCGCCAGGGCCCATCGCGAGGAGGGCGACGATCCGGCCGAGCGCGAGGCCCTGGAAGGGGCGCTGGCGATCGATCAGCGCCATTTCATGGCGCTCTTCCGGCTTGCCGAGCTGTTCGAGCGGATCGGCGACGAGGCCGCCGCCGCGCAAAAATGGTCCGGAGTGGTCGCCATGGCCGGGCTGATGGACGAGCTTCCGCCCGCGCTCGAGGCGATGCTGGATCACGCCCGCGACTTCGTCGCTCGCCATCGCGCCGGCTTCGCGGCCGCAATCGACGCCGGCCTGGAGGAATCGCGCCGGTCGCTCGATCCCGCGGCGCGCCGGCGGTTCGACGCCTGCATCGACCATGCCCTGGGGCGCCGGCGGATCTACGCCAACCAATGCGCCGGAATGCATTTCCCCTTCCTTCCGGCGGACGAATTTTTCGACCGCGGCCACTTTCCCTGGCTCGAGCGGATCGAGGCGAAGACGGACGTCATCCGGGCCGAGCTCGAAGCCATGCTCGCGGCGGAGGAGGCGCCGATCCGGCCCTATGTCGCGATGGAGCCCGGCACCCCGGCCAACAAATGGTCGCCGCTCGACCACAAGCTCGACTGGGGCGCCATCCACCTCTGGAAGGACGGCCGGCGCGACGAATCCGTCTGCGCGCGCGTTCCGGAGACCGCCGCCGCCGTCGAGGCGCTGCCCTTGTCGGACCTCCCCGGTCGGACCCCCACGGTCTTCTTCTCATTGCTTCAGCCGGGGACTCACCTGCCGGCCCATAGCGGGGTCAGCAACGTCCGCACGATCATCCACCTTCCGCTGATCGTCCCGCCGGGCTGCACCTTCCGGGTCGGCGGGGAGACGCGCGAGTGGCAGGTCGGCCGCGCCTGGGCGTTCGACGACACGATCGAGCACGAGGCCTGGAACCGCTCCGGCGAGGTGCGCGCGATCCTGATCTTCGACGTCTGGAACCCCTATATCACCCAGGACGAGCGCGACCTGCTCCGCCGCTTCTACGAAGTCGCGGCCGCCACCGGCGGCGGCGCCGAGGCCGGGATCGGCGTCAGCGACTGAAATCTCAGGCGAGCTTCGCCTCTTCAAGGGCCGCCGTCGCGGCGCTCCCGCCCGCCGCTTCGACCCAGCCGCAGGCCTCGGCGATCTCCCCGGCGAGGGGAGCCTCGAGCTCCCTCCGGCGCGCCAGGCGCGCCTCGTTGTCGAAGGCCTGCTCCGGGTTCTTCGAATAGGTCGAGAAGAGCGGCCCGGCGACCGTTTCGCCGATCTCCGCCTCCGACATCGCCACCCCGAGATGCGCGGCCGCCGCCCTCAGGACGGGCCCCGGATCGGCGAAGAAGGCTTCGGCCTCGAGCGCCCGGGCACCGGGCATGGAGGCGATCGCCTCCCGGAAGGCCCGTATCTGCGCCAGCCACAGGGCCGCGCAACGCTCGGCGTCGGACCGGCCCGAAAGATCGCCGAGATGGCCGGCGAGCTGCGCCGTCACCCGCCTCAGCCAGTCGCGGTGATTGTCGCTGCGCAGGATCGCGAGCAGGTAATCGCGGAGGGTCGCGTAGAGGAAGACGGCCCGCGCGTCGGGGTCGATCGCGGCCAGCTCGGGGAGCAGGAAATTGACCGGCACGTTCGCCTTGACGATCGTCGGCAGGTCGCCGCGATAGCGCTTGGACAGCATGGCCGCGGTCAGGGCGAGACGCTCGCGGTCCGGCGCCAGGGCCAGCTGGCGCAGGGCGAGCGGCTCGCGAAGCACGAGATTGGCCTCCGGCCGGTCGAGCGCCCGGGCGAGCAGGGTCGATCCGCAATGGGCGACATGGAAGATCCAGCCGGTCGCCGCCGGCTTGCGGGCGGGGGTGGTCAGGGCTTCGGCGGGGACCCTCATCACCTGGTCGGCGGCGGGGGAGATTCGTCCGTCGAGGAAGATGGAGCGGTGATAGGCGGACCGGTCCATCGGCATGAAGACGGCCGCCCCACCCTCGAAGGAATGAAGGTAATGGTCGGGCGAGGCGAACAGGTCGTCGAGGGTCAGGGCCATCAACTGGGCTATAGCTCGCGCCGCCCGCATCGGCTATCCGGTGCCCTCGCCATGCCGAAGATTCAATTGCCCGAGCCGGGCCGTCCCCAGGTTCTGATCGAGGCCGCCGGGGAGCGCGGCATCCTGGACGTGGACCGCGCCGAGATCGTCGGCCTCTACAAGGACCATGGCGCGCTTCTGCTTCGCGGCTTCGGTGCCGACGTCGCCCAGTTCAACGCCTTCGCCCGGTCGTTCTGCTCGACCTCCGTCTTCAACGAAAGCCCCGGCCGCCAGCCCCTCGATCCGGCGAACAACATCCATTCGGTCGACGGCGGCACCGGCCCGTTCAACCTCCACCCGGAGCTCTCCCGCGAGCCGTGGAAGCCCGACGCCGCTTTCTTCGCCTGCCTCTCGGCCCCCAGCCGCGGCGGCGCGACGACGATCTGCGACGGAGTCGAGCTCGTCCGCGCCCTTCCCCCGGAGGTGAGGCGCGGACTCGAGGGGCGGCGGCTGCTCTACGTGAAGCCGACCTGGCCGGAGCTACTCGAATATTGGCTCGGAACGCCCGACCCGACCGACGCTCAGCTCGCCGACCCGCCCGCCTCCTGCCCCTATCGTTTCCGCCGGTACGGCGACGAGGTGGTGAGGTTCTTCACCCGCCCGGCCCTCCACCGCCCGATGTTCATCGACGAGCCGGCGTTCGGTAATTTTCTTCTCTTCGCCCGCTTCAACAACAAGAGGCCCGACCATCCGCTGCTCGACGACGGCCGACAGGTTCCGGAAGAGTGGCTGCAGGCGATCAAGGCGGTGGGAGACCGGCTCATGGTCGAGGTGGCGTGGCAGGCCGGCGACGTGCTGATGCTCGACAATTCCCGCTTCATGCACGGCCGGACCGCGATCCTCGAGCCCGGCGAGAGGCTGATCGCCACCTTCTTCGGCTATGTGGACTTCGCCCTGCCCAATCCCGAGGAGCCGCCCGACCCGCCCTGGCGGCGGGCGGACTTCTACCCGCCGGTGCCGCCCGACCGAATCCAAGCAACCCCTGCACGTTGAACCTTCGCGCCGTTTCGGGTAAAGTTCCCGCGCAATGTGAGGGACATGTTATGGCTCGGATGCTTTTCTTCGCAGCTTTTCTGGTCGGAGCGGCGGCGCCCGTTTTGGCCGACACTCCCGCCGGCGAGAAGACGCGCAACGCCCAGAGCTGGGACGTCCTGTTCAGCGAATATCCGCCGCGCGCGCTCGCCGCGGGCGAGCAGGGGATGGTCGGCTACAAGGTGAAGCTCGACCGCGACGGTTATGCGACCGAATGCGAGGTGACCAGGCCCAGCGGCCACGCCCTGCTGGACCAGGAGACCTGCCGGCTGATCCTGAACCGCGCCACCTTCAAGGGCGTGAGGGATGCCAGCGGCCGCCGGGTGGCGACCGTGAGCGAGGGCACCGTCAACTGGGTGCTTCCGAGCCAGGCGGCGAGCTATTCGGGCCAGCCCGCGGCGGCGCCCAGCGGAATCCGGATCGTCAACGCGCCCGCGCCGGCGTCCGAGAAGAAGATCTGCAAGCGCAGCCTCAAGACCGGCACGCTCGCCACCTATGAGAGGATCTGCCTGAGCCAGGCGGATTGGGCCCGGGTCCGCGAGCGCAACCGCGACGAATGGGGAGAGCTGCAGGGCTCGAAGGGCAGCACCAACGGCAGATAGCCTCCGTCATTCCGGCGGAAGCCGGAATCCATGGACACCGCCGAGGTAGGCAGGGCGCGTCCGTATTCCCGGAATGCGGATCGAGTCCGGGATGACGATTTGGGAAGGACGGCGCCTGTCTCTCGCTAGGCCGCCGCCTTCACCTCGCCCGTCTGCAGAGTCAGCCCCCCGTCGCCCTCCTCGACCCGAACGGTCGAGCCGTCGGGGACGTCGCCCCTGAGGATCGCGTCGGCGAGCGGATCCTGAAGGTAACGCTGGACGGCGCGCTTGAGCGGGCGCGCGCCGTAGACCGGATCGTAGCCGACCCGGCCAAGCCAGGCCCGGGCCGCATCGCTGAGCTCTAACCTGACCTTGCGGTCGGCGAGAAGCTGCTGGACTCGCTCGACCTGGATGTCGACGATCGGCCCCATATGCTCCTGAGCCAGCCGGTGGAACAGGATGATCTCGTCGAGGCGGTTGAGGAATTCCGGCCGGAAATGGCCGCGCACCACCTCCATCACCTGAGGCTCGACATCGTCCGTGGTCTGCCCCTCGCCAAGGTTGGTGAGGAACTGGCTTCCAAGGTTCGAGGTCAGGATGATGATCGTGTTGGTGAAGTCGACCGTCCGGCCCTGGCCGTCGGTGAGCCGGCCGTCGTCGAGCACCTGGAGGAGGATGTTGAAGACGTCCGAATGCGCCTTCTCGACCTCGTCGAACAGAACCACCTGATAGGGCCGCCGCCGGACCGCCTCGGTCAGCACTCCGCCTTCCTCATAGCCGACATAGCCGGGAGGGGCCCCGATCAGGCGGGCGACCGAGTGCTTCTCCATGAACTCCGACATGTCGATCCGGACCATGGCGTGGGGATCGTCGAACAGGAACAAGGCGAGCGACTTGGTCAGCTCGGTCTTGCCGACCCCGGTGGGCCCGAGGAACAGGAAGCTCCCCATCGGCCGGTTCGGGTCCTGGAGGCCCGCGCGCGAGCGGCGGATCGCCTTGGCGACGGCCCTCACGGCCTCCTCCTGGCCGATCACCCGGCGGCCGATCTCGGCCTCCATGTTGATCAGCTTCTGGCGCTCGCCCTCGAGCATCCTTTCCATCGGGATTCCGGTCCAGCGGGCGACCACCGAGGCGATGTCCTCGCTCGTCACCTCCTCGCGGAGCATCGCGCTCTGGCTCGCCACCTCGACCTCGGCGAGCTGCTTCTCGAGCGCCGGGATCCGGCCGTATTGAAGCTCTCCGGCCTTGGCGAGGTCCCCGGCCCGCTGCGCCTGCTCGAGCTCGAGCCGGGCGCGATCGAGCTCCTCCTTGATCTTCGCCTCGCCGGCGAGCTTCTCCTTCTCGCCCTGCCAGCGGGTGGTCAGCTCGGCGGACTGCTGCTCGAGATTGGCGAGCTCGTCCTCGAGAGCCTTGAGCCGGTCCTGCGAGGCCCTGTCCTTCTCTTTCTTGAGCGCCTCGCGCTCGATCTTGAGCTGGATGATCCTCCGGTCGAGGGTCTCGATCTCCTCGGGCTTGGATTCGACCTCCATGCGCAGCCGAGACGCGGCCTCGTCCATCAGGTCGATCGCCTTGTCCGGGAGGAACCGGTCGGTGATGTAGCGGTGGCTGAGAGTCGCCGCCGAGACCAGTGCGCCGTCGGTGATCCTCACTCCGTGATGGAGTTCGTATTTCTCCTTGAGCCCGCGAAGGATCGAGATCGTGTCCTCGACCGTCGGCTCGCCGATGAAGACCGGCTGGAAGCGCCGCTGGAGCGCCGGGTCCTTCTCGACATGCTTCTTATATTCGTCGAGCGTGGTCGCGCCGATGCAGTGGAGCTCGCCGCGGGCGAGCGCCGGCTTGAGCAGGTTGGAGGCGTCCATCGCCCCTTCCGATTTGCCGGCGCCGATCAGGGTGTGCATCTCGTCGATGAACAGGATGATGTCGCCCTCGCCCTGGCGAACCTCGTCGAGCACGCCCTTGAGCCGCTCCTCGAACTCGCCGCGATATTTGGCGCCGGCGATGAGGCTGCCCATGTCGAGCGCCATCAGCCGCCGGTCCTTGAGGCTGTCGGGGACGTCGCCGTTGGCGATGCGCAGGGCGAGGCCCTCGGCGATCGCCGTCTTGCCGACTCCGGGCTCGCCGATCAGCACCGGATTGTTCTTGGTCCGGCGGGCGAGGATCTGGACGGTCCGGCGGATCTCCTCGTCGCGGCCGATGACCGGGTCGAGCTTGCCCTCCCGAGCGGCCTCGGTGAGGTCGCGAGCGAATTTCTTCAGAGCGTCGTAGCGGTCCTCGGCCGATTGGGTGTCGGCGGTCCGGCCGCCGCGAAGCTCGTTGATCGCGGCGTTGAGCGCTTCGGCCTTCACTCCGGCGTCGGCCAGCGCCTTGCCGGCCCCGGTCGTCGTCGCGAGGACGAGGGCGAGAAGCATCCGCTCGACGGTGACGTAGGAGTCGCCCGCTTTCTGGGCGACCTGCTCGGCCTGGTCGAGCACCCTGAGGGTCTCGGCGTCCAGGCCGGGGGTCGAATTGGCGCCGCTCCCGGACACGACCGGGATCTTCGCGAGCTGCTCGTCCGTCTCCCGCCGGGCCGCCTCGGCGCTTCCTCCGGCGCGGGCGATCAGTCCGGACGCCATGCCCTGCTCGTCCTCGAGCAGCGCCTTCAGCACATGGACCGGCGTGATCCGCTGGTGGTTCATGCGGAGCGCGACGGTCTGCGCCGACTGCAGGAACCCGCGCGCCCGCTCGGTGAATTTCTCAAGGTTCATATCGGCCCCTCTTCATTCCTTCGGCAAGGATATGGTGTTGCTATTGGGCAACACAAGGGGTTCGGTCGCCCCAGCGCAAGCCGGGCCCCGGAGAGGGAAGGGCTCGGCGAATTCACCCCCGGGGTCCGGGCCCCCCGCCGGGACGAGGGGTCAGCGCTTGGCCTTTTCCCGATCCGGCGCCAGCGCCTTGCCGAAGAAGCTGTCGGCATACCAGCGCGGCGCCTGGTCCGCGTCGGCGATCTCGCGGGCGATCTCATAGTTGATCCGCGCGAACTTGGCCCCGACCTTCCAGTCGATCGGCAGGCTGAGGTCGTCGCCGACCTTGTGATAATGAGTGGCGAGGAAGTGCTTGAACTTCTCCTCGCCGCCATTGGCGAAGCCGGTCATCAGGAAGACCGAGGGAACGCCCTCCTGGACGAAGCGGTAATGGTCGGAGCGGGTGAACAGCCCCTCCTGCGGGAGCGGGTCCTCGGAGAGGGCGACGCCCATCGACCGGCCGGCACGGGCGACCGCCTCGCCCATGGTCGAATGCTCCGCGCCGAAAGCGACGACGTCGGTGAAGTCGTAGAGCAGGATCGGCATGTCGAGATTGACCACGGCCGCGACCTTGCCGCCCGGCACGCCGTGGCGGGCGAGATACTGGGCGCCGAGCAGGCCGTCCTCCTCGGCGGTCACGGCGGCGAACAGGATCGAGCGCTTCGGCCGGTCGGGCGAGGCCGCCATCGCCCGGGCGACCTCGAGCATCGTCGCGACCCCGACCGCATTGTCCATGGCGCCGTTGTAGATGCGGTCGCCCCCTTTCTCGCCCTCGCCTTCGGACTTCATTCCCTCATGGTCGAGATGGGCCATCAGCAGGACATATTCGCCGGCCAGCTTCGGGTCCGACCCCGGCAGGATCGCGAGCACGTTCGGGCTTGCGAAGCGGCGCTGGCGGCTCTGCTGGCCGACGGCGAGCCTCGGCTTCAGGGCGAAGCCCCTGGGCCGGCCGCCCTTGCGCTCGGCCTCGGCGAGCACCCGGCGGAGCGGGGTCTTCGAGCCGGCGAACAAGGCTTCGGCCGCGGCCGAGTCGACGGTGGCCCGGAAGCGCAGTCCCGGCGCCGGGGAGTAGGCCCGGCCGTCCTCGCCGACCCAGCCGAGACTGGGCTCGCCGGCATATTGCTGCATCCGCGACCAGGGCCGCCGCTTCGCTTCGGACGAAGTCCGGATCGAGACCAGCCCGACCGCGCCATGGCTGGAGGCGACCCGCCTCTTGTCGGAATTGAGATGCGCGCCGATGTCGCTCTTCAGGCCTTTGGGGAAGCCGTTCAGGACGACGACCACCTTGCCGCGGACGTCGAGTCCCTTGTAGTCGTCGATTCCGATTTCCGGCGCTTCGAGGCCGTAGCCGACGAACACCGCCGGAGCGTCGATCGCCACGGGCGAACCCTCGGGCGTCGGCGAGAGGACCACCTCCCGACCGTGAAGGAAGCGGCGGCCGCCGACGGCCAGGAAGGCGGGATCGTCCGAAAGGCGCGATTCGACGAACGGCACCTGCTGGTACCAGCCGTCCCGTCCCGCCGGCCTCAGGCCCAGGGCCTCGAACCGGCTGGCGACGTAGAGGGCGGCGAGGTCGTAGCCGCGGGTTCCGGAATCCCGCCCCTCGAGCCGGTCGTCGGCGAGGAAGGCGACGTGGCTCCGGAAGCTTTCGGGCGAGAATTGGAGGGTCTGGGGCCGGGCGGGGGAAGCGGCGGCGAGGCTGAGGAAAGCGAGGGCGAAGGCGTTGAAGCGCATGGAGATTCCTGACGGGAGGCGACCGGCCACTCCGTACAGCAGATCGGGCCGCGGGCAAGAGTGCCGTCGAGCGCCCCGCCATCCCGGCGAAAGCCGGGACCTCGCGACGGAAAAAAGCTCGGCGGGTTCCTGCCGAGGCTCCGAGCTTCCGCCGGATAAGGGCAGAGCATATTGCGCGGCCCCGGCGGACGGCCTAGTGCCGCTCCAATAAGACTCGGGAAGGACTGCCGAAATGCGCCGTTTGCTGCTCCCCTTTGCGCTCTTTTCCGCTTTCGCCGTCACGGCCTGCGCCTCGACCGCCTCCGACGAGGTCGCGAGCGCGTCCGACGCCCCCGCCGCCGAGGCGGTCGCCGAGGCCCGGCCCGCGCCCGCCGCCGGCCCCGTGCCGGTCGCCCAGCTCGTCCGCCAGATCGACATACCCTATGAGCAATTCACCCTCGACAACGGCCTCAGGGTGATCGTGCACGAAGACCGCAAGGCGCCGGTCGTCGCCATCTCCATCTGGTACAATGTCGGCTCCAAGGACGAGCCCGCCGGCAAGACCGGCTTCGCCCACCTGTTCGAGCATCTGATGTTCAACGGCTCGGAGAACTCCCCGGGCGACTATTTCGAGCCGCTTCGCGAGATCGGAGCCACCGACTTCAACGGCACCACCTGGTTCGACCGCACCAACTATTTCCAGACCGTGCCGAGGCCGGCGCTGGAGCGCGGCCTCTTCCTCGAAGCCGACCGCATGGGCCACCTGCTCGGAGCGGTCACCCAGGAGAAGCTCACCAACCAGATCGGCGTCGTCCAGAACGAGAAGCGCCAGGGCGACAACGAGCCCTACGGCCTCGTCGAATATGCCCAGCTCGAGGCGCTCTTCCCCAAGGGCCACCCGTACCACCATTCGACGATCGGCTCGATGGCCGACCTCGACGCGGCGACGCTCGAGGACGTCAAGAACTGGTTCCGCTCCAGGTACGGACCGAACAACGCCGTCCTGGTCGTCGCCGGCGACGTCTCGGCGGCCGAGGTCCGGCCCATGGTCGAGAAGCATTTCGGCTCGATACCGAGGGGGCCGGTGAACACTCCGGCCAAGGCCGACGTCCCGACCCTTCCGGCGCCCAAGGTCGAGGTGATGACGGACCGGGTCGCCAACGTCCGGCTCTACCGCAACTGGGTCGTGCCCGGGATGCTCGACGACGCCGCCGTCCAGCTCGACGTCGCCGCCGGAGTGCTCGGCGGCCTCTCCAGCTCGAGGCTCGACAACGAGCTGGTCCGCAAGGACCAGACGGCGGTCGGCGTCCGCGCCTACATCCTGCCCTTCCACCGGGTCAGCCAGTTCGAGATCCAGGTCGACGTCAAGCCGGGAGTGAATCCCGACGTCGTCTCGGCGCGGCTCGACCAGATCGTCGCCGACCTCATCCGGAACGGGCCGACCGAGGACGAGGTCCAGCGGGTCGTCATGTCCGACGTCGCCGGCCGGATCCGCGGGCTCGAGCAGGTCGGCGGCTTCGGCGGCAAGGCCGTCGCCCTCGCCGAGGGGGCGCTCTATGCGAACGACCCCGATTTCTACAAGAAGCAGCTCCTCGCCTACGGCCGGGTCACCCCCGAGACCGTCAGGGCGTCGATGCAGAAGTGGCTGACCCGGCCGGTCTACGCGCTGCGCGTCGAGCCCGGCGAGCGCAAGGCCTATGAGGAAGCCAAGGGCTCGCGCGGCGGCGCCGCAAGCCAGCGGCCGCGTTACTATCGCCAGCCCGAGGCCGGCGAGAAGCCGATGGCGCCTCTCCCCTTCGTCGCTCCGGCCGAGAAGGCGCCCGAGCCGCTCGCTTTCCAGAAGATCCCGATGCCCGAGGTCGGCGAGATCTCCAACCTCGACTTCCCCGACGTCGAGCGCGCGCGCCTGTCGAACGGAATCCCGGTCGTCTACGCCCGCCGCACCGCGGTTCCGGTGGTGCGCGTCGCGGTCGAGTTCGACGCCGGGGTCGCGGCCGACCCCGCCAACGCCCTCGGCACCCAGTCGCTGATGCTGAGCCTGCTCGAGGAGGGCACGACCAGCCGCAACTCGATCCAGATCGCCGAGGAGCAGGAGCGGCTCGGCGCCGCGATCGGCCCCGAGACCTCGCTCGACCGGACCGCCTTGAGCATGGCGGCGCTGACCCCGAATCTGGGGCCGTCGCTCGACCTCCTCGCCGACATCGTCCGCAACCCGGCCTTCGAGCCCGGAGAGGTCGAGCGGCTTCGGGCGCAGCAGCTGGCCGCGATCGACCAGGAGCTGACCGAGCCGAGCGGGCTCGGCGCCCGCGCGCTTGCACCCTTGCTGTTCGGGCCCAACCATCCCTACGGCCGGCCGTCCTCCGGGCTTGGCGACAAGGCCGTGGTCGCCCGCCTCGGCCGCGACGACCTGATCCGCTTCCACCAGACCTGGATCCGGCCGGACAACGCCACCATCTACGCGGTCGGCGACCTTCCGCTCGCCGAGCTGGTTCCGATGCTCGAGGCCCGCTTCGGCAACTGGACCGCTCCGGCGACGCCCAAGGGCACCAAGGATTTCGCCGCCGTTCCGCCCACGCCGAAGCCGCGCATCGTCCTCGTCAACCGGCCGCAATCGCCGCAGTCGCTGATCCTGGCGGGCACGGTGCTTCCGGTTCGAGGCACGGACGACGTCCTCACCCTCAACGCCGCCAACGAGGTGCTCGGCGGCAACTTCCTGTCGCGGATCAACATGGACCTGCGCGAGACCAAGGGCTGGTCCTACGGCTCGCGCAGCAACATCGGAATGCGCGAGCAGACCGTGCCCTACCTGATCACCGCCCCGGTCCAGGCCGACAAGACCGGCCCGGCGATCCGCGCGCTGATGGACCAGGTGGCGGGCTTCCTCGGCCCCAAGGGCGTCTCCGACGTCGAGCTCAGCCGGGTGATCAACGGCAATACGCGCCAGCTCGCCGGCCAGTTCGAGACCTCCCAGGCGGTCCTGAGCGCGCTCAGGTCCAACGCCCTGTACAAGCGTCCCGACAATTATTGGGAGGCGATCGCCGACCGCTATCGCGGAATGACGGTCAGCACGATCGACCAGGCCGCGCGCAAGGTGATCGATCCCAGGAAGATGGTCTGGGTCGTGGTCGGCGACGCCGCCAAGGTGCGCCCGCAGCTCACCGGCCTCGGGCTTCCGATCGAGGAGGTCCAGCCGAAGTAGGCGGCTGGAGAAGGAAGCGTCGTCCCGGCGAAAGCCGGGACCTCGGGGAGACCGCCGAGACTTCCGACCTGAGATCCCGGCTTTCGCCGGGATGACGGAGCTCAGCGATAGACCCTCGTCACATGGCCCATCTTGCGGCCCGGCCGGACCTCGCCCTTGCCGTACAAATGGAGATGAGCCGCCGGATCGGCGAGTATGGCGCCCCAGCCGTCCGCCTGGCCGCCGATCAGATTGTCCATCTCCACCCGAGCCCCGGTCAGCCCGGTCGCGCCCAGCGGAAGCCCGCAAATGGCGCGTATGTGATTCTCGAACTGCGAGGTGGTGGCGCCCTCCACCGTCCAATGGCCGCTATTATGCACCCGCGGCGCCATCTCGTTGAAGATCGGCCCGTCTGCGGTGGCGAAGAATTCCAGCGCCAGGACGCCGACGTAATCCAGCGCCTCGGCGGCGTCGCGGGCGAGCGCCTCCGCTTGCGCCGACTGGGCGTCGAGGCCGAAGCCCGGGACTCGCGAGCGGCGCAGGACTCCGCCTTCATGCTCGTTGGCGGGCGCGGGCCAGGTGACGACCTCGCCGTTCGTCCCACGGCAGAGAAGGATCGAGAATTCCGCCTCGAAGCCGATAAAGGCCTCCAGGATGGACGGCGCTCCGCGAACCGCTTCCCAGGCCGAATCGGCCTGCGCCGAGGCCATGATCCGCGCCTGGCCCTTGCCGTCATAGCCGAAGCGCCGGGTCTTCAGCACCGCGGGAGTCCCCACCGCGGCCAGCGCCTGGTCGAGCGCGGAGCGATCGTCGACCTGGCGGAAGGTCGCCGGCCGCCCGCCCAGCCCCGCGATGAAGCTCTTCTCGCTGAGCCGGTCCTGGGCGGTCGCGAGCGCCGCCGCCGGCGGATGGAGCGGCGCCTGAGCGGCGAGCGCGGCGAGCGGCGCGGCGGCGATATTCTCGAACTCGTAGGTGGCGACGTCGACCTCGCGGCCGAAGTCGGCCAGCGCCGCCTCGTCCTCCCAGGCTCCGCGGGTGAAGGCCGCGGCGACCTCGGCGGCGGGCGGCGCTTCGTCGGGCGCGTAGATGTGGCATCTGTAGCCGAGCCGGGCCGCCGCCATCGCCAGCATCCGGCCGAGCTGCCCGCCGCCGACGATGCCGATGGTCGAGCCCGGCGCCAGGGTCATTCGGGCGCCGTCATTCGGGCGATTCGGCGACGCCGTCGGTCTGCCGCTTCCGCCATGCCTCGAGCCTCCCGGCCAGAGCCTCGTCCGAAAGGGCGAGTATCGCTGCGGCGAGCAGCCCGGCATTGGCCGCGCCCGCCTTGCCGATGGCGAGGGTCGCGACCGGGACTCCGGCCGGCATCTGGACGATCGAGAGAAGGCTGTCGAGGCCGTCCAGGGCCTTGCTCTGGACCGGCACTCCGAGCACCGGCAGCCGCGTCATCGAGGCCGCCATGCCCGGCAGGTGGGCGGCCCCGCCGGCGCCGGCGATGATGATCTTAAGCCCGCGCGCCGCGGCGCCTCTCGCATAATCGTAGAGCCGCTCGGGCGTCCGGTGGGCGGAGACGACCTTCGATTCGTGGGCGACTTCCAGGGCGTCGAGCATCTCGGCGGCATGGCGCATCGTCTCCCAGTCGGAGCGGCTGCCCATGATGATCCCGACCTCGGCCATCCTCGCTCCTCTATCGGGGCCCGGGCGGCGAGGCCAGAGCTTCGTTTTTGCTTAACCAGAAGACGCTATGCAGCTTCCATGTCAAAGCACGCATCAGACTTCGCCGGCCTTCCGGTCGAGACCTCGGACGAGAATGCCCTGCTCCGGGCCGCCCTGGCGGAGGCCCAGCGCCGGATCGCCGAGCTCGAGCAGCGCTCGGAGAGCGACAGCCTGACTCCTCTGCCGACCGCCTTTCGATTCCGCTCGGAGCTCGAGCGGGTGGTCGGCCTCGCCGAGCGCCACGGCACCAGCGCCGCCGTGGTCGGCATCGAGCTCACCAACCTCGCAACGGTCAACGAGCGCCACGGCCATTTCGCCGTCGACGCGGCGCTCGTCCACGTCGCCCGCCTGCTCTGCGGCCTGATCCGCTCGACCGACATCCTCGCCCGCACCGGCGATAATCGCTTCGACCTCATCCTCGACCATCTCGACCACAACAGCGCGATCGACACCGGCGATCGCCTCGCGCGCTGCATCGAGGACAATCCGCTCGACCTGGGCCACGCCAAGGTGAAGCTGGAATCGGCGGTGGCGACGACCGGCATCATGCCCGGCGACAAGCTGGACGAAGTGCTTGCCAGGGCCGAACGAAACCTGGCGCTGGCGAAGTCGGGGGAGTGATCGAATAAAATCCTCCCCTGCATTTGCAGGGGAGGGGGACCACCCGAAGGGTGGCGGAGGGGCCTTCCGACTCCTAATATCCCCCTCCACCATGCTTCGCATGGTCCCCCTCCCCGAGAAATCTCGGGGAGGATTTTAGGGCTCTAGCGCTCGCTCAGATAATAGCGGTCCCTCGCCGCCAGCGTCTCGTCCAGCTCGTAGACGATCGGCTGACCGGTCGGGATCTCGAGGCCGGTAATCTCGTCGTCTTCTATGTTCGACAGATGCTTGACCAGCGCTCGCAGGCTGTTGCCGTGGGCGGAGATCAGCACCCTCCGCCCGTCGCGAAGCGCCGGAGCGATCCGGCCGTCCCAATAAGGCAGGACCCGCTCGATCGTGTCTTTCAGGCTCTCGGCGCGGGGCACGCCGATGCCGGCATAGCGGCGGTCGGCGGCGAGGTCGTAGGGGCTGCCCTCGGGCATCGGGGGAGGCGGGATGTCGAACGAGCGGCGCCAGATCCGGACCTGCTCGTCGCCGTGCTTCGCCGCGGTCTCCGCCTTGTTGAGCCCGGTCAGACCGCCATAATGGCGCTCGTTGAGACGCCAGTCCTTCTCGACCGGGAGCCAGAGCCTTCCCATCGCCTCGAGCGCGATGTTGAGGGTCTTGATCGCCCGCGTCTGCAGGCTGGTGAAGCAGAAGTCGAAATCGAGCCCCTTCGCCGCCATCAGCTCGCCGGCGAGCCGGGCTTCCTCGGCGCCCTTCGCCGTGACGTCGACGTCCCACCAGCCGGTGAAGCGATTCTCGAGATTCCACGCCGACTGGCCGTGGCGGATGAGGACGAGGATGGGCATGCACTCAGTCTCCGTTCGGGCTTCGGATCCGTTCGGGCTGAGCCTGTCGAAGCCTCATTCTTCCTCCCGGTCCAAAAGGAGGAAAGGCTCTCCGACAGCTCAGTGCGAACGGTGGCGAAGGCGGCTAGCGTTTCCTGGCCGGCAACTCGTCCACGATCGCGTGCAGCGCGTCGAGGCAGGCCCGCGCGAGCAGGGCGCTGCGCTCCGGCGACCAGCCGCGCTTCGGATCCGGGAGGTCGTCATTGTCCTTGAAGGGCATTTCCAGGGTCATCGAGACGGCGCCGAAGCGCTCGGCGAGCTGGGATGTCGACATCGACATGTTCGCCTCCCCCGGCTTCGCCACCTCATAGCCCTTGCGGGTCTGAAAATCGGGGGAGAAGCGCACGAGCTCCTCGCTGAACCGCTCGAACAGCTTCCCCTGGCGCTCGGTCCAGCTCGGTATGCCCTCGAAGCCAGCGAGGAAATTGGCCGGGATCGCCTCGTCGCCGTGGATGTCCATCGCGAAATCGACCCCGGTCCTGTCCATCTCGTTCCTGACGCACAGTACTTCCGGGCTGCGCTCGGGGCTCGGGTCGTGCCATTCGCGGTTGAGGTTGGTGCCGACCGCGTTGGTGCGAAGATGGCCGCGCCGCGATCCGTCGGGATTCATGTTTGGGACGACGTGGAAGGTGGCTTTCGCGAGCAGGCGCCGGGCGACGGGATCGGCTTCGTCGAGCAGCCGCTCCAGGGCTCCCTCCATCCACCATTCGGCCATCGTCTCGCCCGGATGCTGACGGGCGTAGAGCCAGACCTGGAGCGGCCCCTGGCCGATCCGGAAATAATCCATTTCCTGCCCGTCGAGGGTCTGGCCGAGCGAACGGTGCCGGACCGCGGGATGGCCGGCGACCGAAGCGACGAGATCGTGGTGCCGCTCCATCGTGTAGGGCGCGAAATAGGCGAACCACAGGCTGCTCGACGGCGGAGTCACCCGGATGGTGAGGATCCCGCCCTCATAGCTGGTGTCGACCCGCTCCCACTCCTCGCGGTCGAGCGACATGCAGGCGCGGTAATTCTGCCAGCCCAGCGGATAGGCGGCTCCGGCGCAATTGAGGATGCGCAGCTCGACCGGCTCGTCGGCGCCGCCGGTCAGCCGGAAGTAGAACCATTGGTAGAAATCGGAACTATGGTCCTTGACGATTTCGAGGTCGATCCGGTTGCCCTGAATGGCCACCGTGCGAATGTTGCCGCCATCGAAGGGGCTGGTAACGGATAAGGTCATCGAACCCTGATAGTGCGGCCCGACTCCCCGGGGAAGTCCCGAAACAGGGCCGCCGCGAGCCGCTCCACGGCCGCGGTGCGGGCCGCTCCGGGGCTCCCGGTCCGGGCCTCGTCGACGGCGCGGCCTTCCCAGAAGACGGTTCCGTCCGAGCGGCGGCGGATGGCGACTTCGAGCAGGGTCGCGGTGACGTTGGCCGACGTGCCCGCCGGTACGGTCGCGGACAGGCCGCGGCCGATGCGCGCCGCGCTCAGCGCCGCCACCGCCTCGCGGCTGCCCTGCTCGAGGTCGATGAGGGCGATCTGCTCGGACCCGGTCGTCGTCGGCACGACCGTCCAGCCGAGCCTGGTCAGCTGGCGCCCGACCGCTTCGGCATAAGCCGGAAATTCGGGGCGGTTGCCGTCGGCCTTGTCGAACGGCTCGATCGCGATCTGGGCGCGGGCGACGGGCTCGCCGAGGTGGAAGCGGGCGACGTCGACTCCGCCGGCCGCCGGCCTTTCCTTGCCGCCGCCGCCGGCGCAGCCGGCGATCGCCGCCGCCAGCAGGAGGGGCGCGCTGCGCAGAAAAGCTGTTTTCATCCCGGCACCTCTTGGTCTAGCGCCCCGGTCGTACGGGCGCTGCAACGATCAGTTCAGCGCTCTTTGCCTTATTCGGGTTCCGTGAGGGAAGAGGTTTAGATGGACAAGCCCACCGTGCTGGTCACCGGCGGCGCCGGCTATATCGGCAGCCATGCCGTCCTTGCGCTGCTCGACTCGGGCTGGCGAGTGGTGGTCATCGACAACCTCACCACCGGCTTCCGCTGGGCCGTTCCGGACTCCGCCGCCTTCGTCGAGGGCGACATCGGCGACCAGGCGTTGGTCGCCAGGCTGATCGACGAGCACGGCATCGGCGCCATCGTCCATTTCGCGGGCTCGATCGTGGTCCCCGAATCGGTCGAGCAGCCGCTCAAATATTATGAGAACAACACGGTGAAGAGCCGGTCGCTGATCGAGAGCGCGGTGAAGGGCGGGGTCCGTCACTTCATCTTCTCCTCGACCGCGGCGACCTATGGGATTCCCGAGCGGGTGCCGGTCGTGGAGAGCAGCCGGACCCAGCCGATCAACCCTTACGGCTGGTCGAAGCTGATGACCGAGCGGATGCTCGCCGACACCGCTTTCGCCCATCCGATCAACTTCTGCGCGCTTCGCTACTTCAACGTCGCCGGCGCCGACCCGCAGGGCCGGTCGGGCCAGTCCACCGCCGGCGCCACCCACCTGATCAAGGTCGCGGTGGAAGCGGCGACCGGCAAGAGGCAGGCCGTCTCGGTCTACGGCACCGATTACGACACTCCGGACGGCACCGGCGTGCGCGACTACATCCATGTCACCGATCTCGCCGCCGCCCATGTCGACGCTCTCGACAAGCTGGTCGAGGATCCGACCAGCAGCCACATCATGAATTGCGGCTACGGCCGCGGCTTCTCGGTGCTCGAGGTGCTCGACGCGGTCGACCGGGTCACCAACTTGCGGATCGAGCGGAGGCTCGAGCCCAGGCGGGCGGGCGATCCGGACTCGCTGGTTGCGGACAACGGCCGGATCCTCGCCACCCTGCCCTGGCGGCCGAAGCTGGACGATCTGGACACGATCGTCGCCCACGCGCTCGCCTGGGAGAGGAAGCTGGCGGAGCGCTCCGCGGCTTCCTAGAAAGGGGTCTGCCTGTCGGGGCCGAACCATGATCATCCAGGAAGCAGAGGCCATCCTCGGGGACGTCCTCGATCCATTGCCGCTCGAGACGTTTTACCAGGCGCTGGGCCGGATCACGCTCGACGCGCGCGGCGGCCCCGGTCATCCTCGGGCCAGGCTGTTCGGCGAGGATCCGGCCGCGACGGCGCTCGGCGCCTACGCCACCCATGCCGCCCGGCTGGATTGCCACGCGGTCAAGCCCGGCGGCCCCCCGCCCGGACCCCGGGAGGTCGACGGCCGGGAAGCGTTCCTGGGGCTGATCCGCGCCTATCACGAGCGCGGCTATACGGTCCGGCTGCCCGAGGTGGTGGCGCTTTCGCCGCCGCTCCGCCTCTTCGCCCGGGCCCTCGAGCTGGTCCTCCACCAGCCGGTCGACGCCTCGCTCTTCTGGAGCAGGGCCGGCGCCGGCGCGATCGTCCACTACGACAGGCGCGACAATCTCGTCGTGCAGCTGAGCGGCCGGAAGCGCTGGTACGTTTCCACCGATCCCCCCGGTCTCCAGAACAACTGGAAGCAGGTCGACGAGCCGCCGCCGCACCTGCAGCGGCATCGGGTGGTCGATCTCGAGCCCGGCGACCTTCTCTACATTCCCCGGGGCACCCCGCACACCGTCGAGGGGGATACGGAATCGCTGCACCTCGCCATCCTCTTCGTCCCGGTCACGCTCCGCGACGCCGTCATCGCGGCGGTCGACTTCCTCTCGGACCTGGACCGGTCCTGGCGCGAGACCATCGTCGCCCGGCCGGGATCCACGGACCTCGAAACGCTCTCGCCGGCGGTCGCTCGCGGTCTGGAGCGGCTTCTCGGGCAATGCCGCTCCGGCGCTTTCGTCGGAGCGGCGATGGAGCAACGGTCGTCGAGGATCGTCGGCGATCTGCCGGCGCTCGCGAGGCCGGGCGCCGTCCCGCAGCTCGGCCCCGATTCGCGGGTCAGGCATGCCCATCTGGCCGTCTGCCATCTCCGCCATTCGAGGGATCGGATCGATTTCAGCATGCCCGGCGGCCATGTCGCGATCCATCCGGGCGTCGAGGAGGAGCTGAGGTTCATCGAGCGGGTGTCGGAATTCCGGATAGGCGACATGACGGGGAGCGCGGCGATGGAGGTCCGTCTCGCGCTGGTCGGACGGCTGGTCGCGGAAGGCTTCCTCGAGCCGGTCGAGCCCGGGGGCGGCTAGCGGAAGCGGGGCAGGTTTTCGGAGGAGAGCTTGCGGATCTGAAGGAAGGCGCGGATGGCGGCGGCGGCGGGGTTCGGAACCGGAACGGCCCCGGACACCCACCGCCGCACGGTGCTTCCGTCGACGCCGAGATGTTCGGCGAGCCGGGTCTGCCATCCGTGTCCGAACAGCTCCCGGCCCGCCGATTTCAGCTCGTCGGCCGTCATCGGCCGTCCGCTTCGTGGGCGTGGACGAACCGAAGCACGTTCTCGCTGAAGCCGTCGATGCGGGTCCACGGGCCGTAGCCGACCCCGTTCCGCGCCGAAGCGACGTTGATCATGTAGGCGTGACGGGCCGAGGCCGCGCCCACCGCGTCGTGCGACTGCTCGTCGGTGATGACGATCAGCCGGTCGTGCGGGAGAGCGTTGACGTGCCGGACCGCCGCCCCGAGGTGGGTCCCCGAGTGCACCTGCGACCGAGTCACCGCATCGACCCCGGCCATTCCCCGCCGCGGCGGCACTTCGACCACCGTCTCGGAGAAGGTGAACACCCGCACCTGGCCGTGGACGATGCTGGCCAGGGCCGCGGCCGCGTCGAGCCTCGAAAGGTCGGACCGCCGCGACAGCGGAGCCTCCATCGATCCCGAGACGTCGACGAGGACGATCGTCCTCCCCGGCAGGACCGGCATCGCCTCGACCGCCGCCGACAGCGCCTCGTCGAGCGCGGGCTCGAACTGCGGCGCCGCCCGGGCCGCCGCGACGTAGCGGAAGGGAAGCACGTTGTGCGCCCCCCTTCGCGCCAGGATCGCGTCGGCGACGAGCTGGGCGTCGACGCCGCTCTCCGCCATGTTCCGCAGGTTGCGGAGCAAGGCGAGATAGCCGAGCCGGTTCTCGCGGATCAGCCGCTCGAACGTCGCCTTCCTGTCGGCCCCGCCCGAAAGGGCGACCTCCCAGGTGTCGGCGGGATCGAGCGAGCCCTCGACGACCTTCTTCCACATCGCCGCCTGCGCCTCGTCGGCCGGCTTCGGGTGGGTCAGGCGAAGGACGTCCTTCAGGGTCACCGCCGCCTTCCGGTCGTATTTGGCGAGCTGGTAGGAGTCGAACTTGGCGAAGGCCCTGGCGAGCCCGCGCTTCATCGCCGCCGGGAGCGGGCGCCGCCCGTCCTTCCAGTAGAGGGCGACGAGCTCGCCCATCTCGTCGGCGCGCCGGACCGTCTCGGCCACCGTGCCGGCGACGTCGACCTTGCCGGCCGTGTCCGCCTTCATCAGGGCGACGAGCAGCCACAGGGGCGCGTGGCGGAGCCGCATGTCGGTCCGCGCCTCGACGGCGAGCGCCGCCAGCGCGGCCGGGTCGACCCGCGCCGCGAGCTCGGCGATCCGGTCGCCGATGGCTATTCCGTCCTCGTAGAACTGGTCCTCCCAGAGCAGGCACGACGCCACCGCCCGCCGAAGGGCGGCGAGGTCGGTTCTCGGCTCGACCGCTGGCGCGCCCTCGAAGGTGCGCGGCCGGAGAAGCTTGGCGATGTTCAGTCTCATGGCAGGGTCCTTTCACCTGCCCGCGGCGCGCAAATGAGAGTCGTGCGGGAAACGGTCGGTCTCGGTTTCAGCGCTCTACCACTGAGCTACCGTCCCGAGGGACGGGCGGGATTCGAACCCGCGACCTCTCGATTACCAATCGAAGTAACCCAAACCTGCACCACGCGCGGCTCACATTTGCCCGGGAAACGGTCGGCCGCGGTTTTCTCACATTGGCAAACGAAGTAACCGCAGCCCTCACCACGGGCGAGGCGGGCATTAGTGCATTATGCACTAATCGGTCAAGCGGCAAATTCGGAAGGACATGTGAGCCGTGCGGGAAACGATTCGGTTTCGGGCTTATGGGGAGGGCGTTCTGGACCGCTAAACTACCGCCCCGAAGGACGGACGGGATTCGAACCCGCGTCACCCCCGTGCGAAGTATCCGATACCTTCACCACGCACGGCTCACATTTCCCGGGAAGTCGACGGCTGCGGTGGTCGGTGTCAACGAAGTAACCGCCAGCCCTCACCACGGGAGCCGGGCCCCCTAGTGCAATCTGCACTAGCCCGTCAAGCCCCGCGGCGCGTCGGCCACGGCTTGACTTCGCCGGCCCCGGCCCGTAGGGGAGCGCCTCGCTTTTCCAGCATAAAATTCGAGACAGAACAGGCAGGTCGCCCGGCCATGAAGATCCGCAATTCCCTGAAGTCCCTCAAGTCGCGCCATCGCGACTGCCGCGTGATCCGCCGCCGGGGCCGCACCTACGTCATCAACAAGACCAACCGCCGCTTCAAGGCGCGCCAGGGCTGACGTCGCGATCGGGGAGACCCACTCCGTTCGCGCTGAGCCTGTCGAAGGGCTTTCCTTGTTCCTGAAAGATGAAGGGTCGGGCTTCGACGAGCTCAGCCCGAACGGATGATCGTGCCCGGCATCCCCTCTCTTCCCACCGCCGTTATCTTCGACGTGGGCAACGTCCTTTACGGCTGGGACCCTGAATCCTTCCTAGCCCGCCAGCTTCCGGAGGACGAGGCCCGGCTCCGTTTCATCGAGGATGTCGACCTCTGGGGCTGGCACGATTCGCTCGACGGCGGCCGACCGTTCGACGAGGCGGCGGCCGAGCTTTCCGAGAAGTTCCCCGATTACGCCGTCCATATCTCCGCCTGGGGCGAGCGCTTCGGCGAGACGATCAGCGATCCGGTCCCGGGCGTCCACGCGATCGTCGAGCAGCTCGACTCGCGCGGAGTCCCGCTCTTCGCCATCACCAATTTCTCCGCCGACTTCTGGGCGCCGTTCCGCGCCCGCGAGGGCGGGTTCCTCCGCCGCTTCCGGGACATCGTCGTGTCCGGCGAGGTGAGGATGCTCAAGCCCGATCCCGCCATCTACTATCTCGCCCTCGACCGGTTCGGGCTGAAGCCGGCACAGGCGCTGTTCGTCGACGACCGCAAGATCAACGTCGAGGGCGCCGAGGCGGTGGGGATGCGGGGGCATCTGTTCACCGGCGCCGAGAATCTGCGGGCGCGGCTGGAAGCGGAAGGGCTGCTCTAAAAATCCTCCCCTGCATTTTGCAGGGGAGGGGGACCATGCGAAGCATGGTGGAGGGGCCTTGCCGACTCCGAAGAGCCCCTCCACCGCGCTTCGCGCGGTCCCCCTCCCCCGGAAAACCGGGGAAGGATTTTCAACCAGGCAACTTCCGTCCCTCTCGCGCTTTTCATTTCGGCGATGAGACAAAGATGGCCCGCCAAGCTCTGGATCGTCCGCCACGGGCAGAGCGCCGGCAACGTCGCGCGCGACGCGGCGGATGCGGCCGGGCTGGGCGTGATCGACCTCGACGTCCGCGACGTCGACGTGCCGCTGAGCGAGCTCGGCCGTCGCCAGGCCGAGGCGCTCGGCCACTGGTTCGCCGCCTTGCCCGAGGAGGAGCGGCCGGAGGTGGTGCTGGCCTCCCCTTATGTCCGGGCCCAGCAGACCGCCGCCGCGATCTGCGGGGCGGCGGGCGTCGTCGCCGGCGCCAAGGGGCCGGTCAAGGACGAGCGGCTGCGCGAGCGCGAGTTCGGCCTCTGGGACCGGCTGACCACCGCCGGGGTGCGGGAGAAATTCCCCGAGCAGGCCGAGCAGCGCACCTTGCTGGGCAAATTCTATCACCGCCCGCCCGGCGGCGAGAGCTGGGCCGACGTCATCCTTCGACTTCGCAGCGCGCTCGACACGGTCAGCCTTCACTTCGCCGACCGCCGGGTGCTGATCGTCTGCCACCAGGTCGTCGTGCTGTGCTTCCGCTACATCCTCGAGGAGCTCGACGAGGCGCAGATCCTGGCGATCGACAAGGAAGGCGACGTGGTCAATTGCGGCCTCCTCCAATATGAGTTCGAGCCCGACGACGAGAAGGACTGCGTGCCCAGGCTGGTCTGCTACAATTTCGCCGCGCCCCTTATCGAGGAGGATGCGCCGATCACCTCGGAGCCCGACGCCATGGTCGCCGCGCGATGAGCGATTTCGAGATACTCGATCCCAAGCTCCTCGGCCGCTTTCCACTTCCCGACCACCCCGAGGACGGCGACAAGGAGGATCGCGGCCGGCTGCTGGTGATCGCCGGAAGCCGCGAGCTGGCGGGCGCCGCCCTGCTTGCCGGCACGGGCGGGCTCCGGGCGGGCGCGGGCAAGCTTCAGATCGTCACCGGGGCGAGCGTCGCCACGGCGCTCGGGGTCGCCATACCGGAGGCCCGGGTCGTCGGCTGCGCGGAGACGGACGAGGGCTGCATCGCCGCGACGGAGATCGAGTCTCTGCTCAAATGGGTCGAGAGCGCCCAGGCGACGGTGATAGGCTGCGGGCTTCAGCACGGGCCGCCGCTCGACACCCTGCTCGACGCGCTGCTCGCCAGCCGTCTCGAAACGCCTCTCGTGCTCGATGCCGCGGTGCTCGGCAGCCTGGCGCCGCGCGCCCAGGCCGTGCGGTCCTGGCCGGGCGGCGCCGTGCTCCTTCCCCATGCCCGCGAGATGGCGCGGCTGCTCGAATGCGAGGTCGAGGCGGTAGAGTCGGATCCGCTCGCCGCGGCCCGCCGCGCCGCCGCCACTTTCGGCGCGGTCGCGCTGATCAAGGGCCAGTACAGCTACATCGTCGCCCCGGACGGCCGGGCCTTCCGCTTCACCGGCGGCGGAGTCGGCCTCGCCACGTCGGGCTCGGGCGACGCGCTCGCCGGGATCGTCGGCGGCCTCGCCGCGCGAGGGGCGGATCCGCTGACCGCGGCGCTTTGGGGCGTGCACCTGCACGGCGAAGCCGGGCGCTCGCTCGCGAAACGCATCGGCCGGATCGGTTTCCTCGCCCGGGAGCTTCTCGACGAGGTGCCGGCGCTGATGGACCCGTCATCCCGGGCTTGACCCGGGATCCATGAGCACGCGAGGCGGAATTTCTCGGCGGGCCCTGTACGTGGATTCCCGCTTTCGCCGGAATGGCGGTCCGGACTTGATCCGTCACCCGCCTTTCCGCATTCCACGTCGGTGGCGGCGACTTCGAACCTGATCGAGAGCGCTTATTCCCTCCTTCGGGAGGGGCGCGTCGACGATGCTCTGGAAATAAGCAACCGCCTCGCCGCCGTGGAGGGCGGCAGCCACGACGTCCTCGCCCTCCATTCCGCCGCCCTCAAGCTCGCGCAGCGGCACGACGAGGCGCTCGGCGTCGACCGCCAGGCCGCGCTCGCCTTCCCCAGGAGCGGAGTCGCCTGGCACAATCTGGCGACGACGCTCGCCGAGCTCGGCCGCGGCCGGGAAGCGCTGGACGCGCTCGCGAAGGGCTTCGCGCTCGGCCTCGATTCGCCGCTGAGCTGGCAGGTCAAGGCCCGGGCCCATGTCGCCTGCGGCGACGCCGAGGCCGCCGACGCCGCCTATCGGGAGGCCGTCCGGCGAGCGCCGGACCTCCCGGCCATCGCCGCGGAGCGCGCCGACTTCCTCTGGATGGCGCGAGGCGACCTGGCCCTGGCCCAGGCCGCGCTCGACCAGGCCTTCCACGCCGGAGCGCCGCCCGCGCCGCTTCTGCTCGTCAAGGCCAAGCTGCTCGCCTCGGCCGGCCATCCGGATCGGGCCGCCGACCTGCTCGACCGGGCGGCCGGGCATCTTCCCGGCGATCTCTCGCTGGTCCTCGGGGCGGCGCAATCGGCGCTCGAGGCGGGACGGCTCGAAGACGCCGAGCGTCACGCCCGTCGCGGCGAAGCGCTCGGGCCCGACGAGATCGCCGCGCTCGTCCAGTCGACCGTCGTCAACCTGGCGCTGGGCCGGGCGGATCGCGCCCTTGCGGCCATGGCCAAGGCGCTGGAGCTCGCGCCGATCGACCAGTCGGTCCTGGCCTGGGCCGCGACGGCCGCCCGGGCGGCGGACGACCCGCTCTACCGCGAGCTGTGCGACTACGAGACCATGGTCGGAGTCTACGAGATCGATCCGCCGGCCGGCTGGGCGACCCAGGCGGACTTCCTTCGGGACCTCGGCGCGGCGCTCGACAGGCATCACGTCATGGCCGAGCATCCCTCGGCCCAGTCGCTTCGCCACGGCACCCAGACCACCTATCGCCTCTCGGGCTCCGCGGATCCGGCCATCCAGGCCTTCTTCAAGGCGATCGACTCGCCGGTTCGCGAGCATATCGCCAGGCTCGGCACGGGCGGCGATCCGCTGCGCCGGCGCAACGTCGGCGGCTATCGGATCGTCGGCGCCTGGTCGGTGCGGCTCCGTCCGGGCGGCTTCCACCTCGACCACCTCCACCACGAAGGCTGGATCTCGTCGGCTTTCTACGTCGAGACCCCCGACGAGGCGCTGGAGCGGGAGGGAAGGGAAGGGTGGCTCCGGCTCGGGCACCCGCCCTTCGAGACGGTGCCCGCCCTCCCCGCGGAAAGGTTCATCCGTCCGAAGCCGGGACGGCTCGCCCTCTTCCCCTCCTACATGTGGCACGGCACCGTGCCGTTCCGGACCGAGGAACGGCGCACGACGATCGCCTTCGATCTGCTGCCGGGGCGGAGCTGAATTCCTCCCCTGCATTGGCAGGAGAGGGGACCATGCGAAGCATGGTGGAGGGGCCTTACGGAGTCCGAAGAACCCCTCCGCCGCGCTTCGCGCGGTCCCCCTTCCCGCGAAATCGCGGGGAGGATATTGCGCTAGTGCAGCTTTTCCTGGGTCTTGCGGTGTCGCTCGAGCTCGTCGCCGACCAGCCGGACGATGTGGATGACGTTGGTCGAGCCCGGGGTGCCGAACGGCACTCCGGCGATGATGACGATTCGGTCGCCGCCCTTGGCGACTCCGTGGCGAAGCGCCATCCTTTTGGCCTTGGCGATCATTTCCTCGAAATTGGCGATGTCGCGGGTCCTGACGCCGTGGGCGCCCCACAATATGCCGAGCTTGCGGGCGGTCCTCAGCGACGGCGTCAGAACCAGCAGCGGCACCGACGGCCGCTCGCGCGACAGCCGCCGCGCGGTCGAGCCCGAGCTGGTGAAGCAGACGATCGCCGCCGCGCCGACGGTCCCGACCATCGTGTTCGCCGCCTGGGCGATGGCGTCGGCGGTGGTCGGATCGGGCAGGGTCTGGGTGAAATGGACGCGCTCGGCATGGCTCGGATCGGCCTCGACGCTGGTGGCGATGGAATTCATCATCGTCACCGCCTCGCACGGATATTGGCCCGAGGCGCTCTCCGCCGACAGCATGACCGCGTCGGCCCCGTCATAGACGGCGGTGGCGACGTCGGAGACCTCGGCCCGGGTCGGGCTCGGCGAGCTGATCATCGACTCGAGCATCTGGGTCGCCACCACCACCGGCCGGCCCATCCGCCGAGCCGCCTCGACGATCATCTTCTGGAGCGGCGGCACCGCCTGCGGCGGGAGCTCGACCCCGAGGTCGCCGCGCGCGACCATGACCGCGTCGGCGAGCTCCAATATGCCGTCGAGCCGCTCGACCGCGGCGGGCTTCTCGATCTTGGCGAGCAAGGCGGCGCGGCCGGCGATCAGCCGGCGAGCCTCGGCGACGTCCTCCGGGCGCTGGACGAACGACAAGGCGATCCAGTCGACATGCTGGTCGAGCGCGAAGACCAGGTCGGCCCGGTCCTTGTCGGTCAGGGCCGCCAGCGGCAGGACGACGTCGGGCACGTTGACGCCCTTGTTGTTGGAGAGCCGCCCGCCGACCTCGACGATCGTCTCGATCCTCTCGTCGGTCGCGCTCACCACCCGCTGGACCAGCTTGCCGTCGTCGAGAAGAAGCCTGGTGCCCTCCTTGACCCCGCCGAAAATCTCCTTGTGCGGCAACTCGACCCGCTTGGCGGTGCCCGGCGCGGAATCGCGGTCGAAGACGAAGGTCTGGCCCTTCTCCAGCTCGACGCCGCCATCGCCCCCGAACCGGCCGACCCGAAGCTTGGGCCCCTGAAGGTCGGCGAGGATCGTCGTCGGCCGGTCCAGCTCCTTCTCGAGCGCGCGGATCGTCTCGATCAGGGCGGCATGGTCCTTGTGGGTGCCGTGGCTCATGTTGACGCGGAAGGCGTCGGCGCCGGCTTCGGCGAGCTTGCGGATCATCTCGGGGGTGCGGCTGGCCGGACCCAGCGTCGCGAGAATGCGCACCTTGCGGCTGCGCGGGACGAACTTGCTGGGCTGCGATTCCGAATTGGCCATCGCCGCCCGCGAATAACGGTTCGCTGCGGCAGTTCAACCCGCCAGGGCTTATTCTTCAGGGGCGGCGGAAACGCCGCGCCCGCTCCGACTCCATGGCCGAAGCGCACCATCGCATCGCTCGATCCAGCCCGGCGAGCGACATTCGGAAAATACCGCCCTCATGCTCGACCGCGAGCCTCCGCCCCTCGGCCAGCTCGTCGACCAGCGTCGGCAGATGCAGCCACGGCTCGGCCGCGGACCGGCGCACGCCGACATACTCCGTCGCCCGGCCGAGGGTCTGCGGGTGGCCTTGCGGATAGTCGACGTCGGCGTAGCGCTCGACCGGCGGGATCGGGATCCGCCTCGCTTCCCAGCGCGCGTCGTCGATCGTCACCGCTCCGACTCCGGCGAGCGAGAAGCCGGTGCCGTCGCCGCCGAAATAGAGGTCGACGCCGCCGTAGCGTTCGAGAGCCAGGCTGAAGCCGCGCCTGCGGATCGAGCAGCGCCTGCTCTGGATCGTCGGCGGGCTCTGGGTCTGGTCGACATAGGTCGCGGCGGACATCCGCCACGGCCCGATGCGCCCGTCGGCCACCGGCAGCTCGGGCGTCGGCGCCGGCGGCGTCGCCGCCAGCAGCGCGGCGAGCACCGCCCTCACGGGTCGAGGTCGGCGTGGAAGTGGCGGGCCCGGTCCCCGTCCATCGCGGAATCGCACCACGCGAAGGCGTCGCCGAGCCCGTCCAGCGACATCTCGGCCCAGAGCAGGGGCCCCTCGTCCGGCTCCGGGTCGCGGTCCTCCTCGACATATCCGATCCGGAGCCGCCGCGCCCGGACCAGGCGGTTGGCCAGCACGTTGGCGCTGACCCAGGGCGATCCGGGCCCCCGCCTGACGGCGATCCACCCCGACAGCGCCTTGCCGATGGGGTGATGGATAGGGTCGAGGTTCGCCGGAGGCCGCGGCGGCGGCGGGTAGCTCAGGTCGGCGAACTGCCGGTCCTCGGGCCATCGGCCGAGCCAGCGATATTCCCAGCCGGAGCCGTCGAGCTCGATCCTTCGAACCTCGGCCGCCCCGACGCCGAGCTCCGGCATTTCGCTTTTCAGATTGTAGCCGCCGAAATAGATGTAGAGATGCCCTTCGCGCCAGGTCCTCAGCATGACTCCGCTCCGCCGGATCTCGCAGAAGAGGTAGCCCAGCATCGGGACCCCGGTTTCGTCCTCGACGTAGCTGCTCGCCTCGGCCTCCCACGCGCCGATCTGGGCGCGCGCGAACTCGATCGAATAAGGCAGTCGCGGCTTGGCGGGCTCTTCGGCCTGCGCGGTCGCCTGCCACGCGGCCAGGGCGGCTAGGAGCGCGCTCATCGAGGGAAGCTTCGCACCGAAGCGCGGTAGGCGCAATGCCCGCCGCGTGGCGTCTGGACCCGCGCCCCGGGAGCCCGTAGACGCGCCGCTCCAAGCGAGTGAATCGGGGAAGAGATGGCGGAAGGTACGATTGCGGCGGACGAACTGCGGCTGCTGATCGAGCGGATCGAGCGGCTCGAGGAGGAAAAGAAGGCGATCGCGGACGACGTCAAGGACGTTTACGGCGAAGCCAAGTCGCGCGGCTACGACACCAAGACGATCCGGACCATAGTTCGACTCCGCAAGATGGAGCCGAATGACCGTCAGGAGGCCGAGGCGATGATTGAAACCTACATGCAGGCGTTGGGCATGGTCTGACTCAGCCTTCGGCGTCGAGATCTTGTAACGCGGCTTGGTACTCCGCTAGGGCTTCGGCATCGCCTGCGATCAAGCGTTCCAAAAGATCTCGTGCTTGCTCGTTATGCTCAACCAGTGCCAAATTCGTGCTGGCCATCACATACTCCAAGGTTGCTGCCAACCAGGAGAGGCCGGACGCCACCAGATCGAGATCGGAGTCGCTCACTGCGAGGTCCTGAGCTCTTTTGGGGTGCGTTATGCGGTTTCTGACATCGATGGCGCGACGGAGGTTGGACCAGCCGGATCTCGAATAATCCACTGATATTTCGGGGCTTATGATCAAGGCTTGGGAAACGAGCAGGCGGATGGCGGTGAGCAGCGGAAGCCCACGCGTCAGCTCGCTCAGCTTGCCATCAGGTGAAACTCCATAAGACAATTCCTGCAAGGCGAGGTCGGCGAACGGGGTCAATTTTTGAAGCTGCGCCAACGCGCCTCTTACATGCTCCCGGGCCAGCCACGTCATGCCCTCCATGGCTGCAACGCTGGCCCGGACGACATCGCGTCGCGCGGTTTGGTCCTGGGCCCCGACCAGCCGCTTTCGGGCAGCTATGACATCTCCAATCAAGAGCGCGTGCAGGGCTGCGGACAGGGTACGTTCGTTCTCGGGAAGGCTCATCGCGCTACTGTGGCGCAGCGACGGCAAAGCGCAAGGGTTGCCCGAACCGCGATGTGCCGCGTAAGGCCAGCGGACAACCGACGAGAGACGCATGGCCGGCCACAGCAAGTTCAAGAACATCATGTATCGCAAGGGCGCTCAGGACAAGAAGCGCTCGGCGATGTTCTCCAAGCTCTCGCGCGAGATCACGGTCGCGGCCAAGATGGGCCTGCCCGATCCCGACGCCAACGCGCGCCTGCGGGCCGCCGTCACCACCGCCCGCGCCCAGTCCATGCCCAAGGACAATATCCAGCGGGCGATCGACAAGGCTTCGGGCGGCGACGCCGAGAATTACGAGGAGCTTCGCTACGAGGGCTTCGGCCCCGGCGGGGTCGCCCTGATCGTCGAGGCCCTGACCGACAACCGCAACCGCACCGCCACCAACATGCGCACCGCTTTCTCGAAGAACGGCGGGAATCTCGGCGCCTCGGGCTCGGTCAGCCACGGTTTCGAGCGGCTCGGCCTCGTCGCCTACCCCGCCTCGGCCGGAAGCGCCGACGCCGTCTTCGAGGCGGCGATCGAGGCGGGCGCGGAGGACGTCGAATCGGACGAGGAGGGCCACCAGATCTGGACCGCCCAGGAGGATCTCCACGGAGTCGCCAGGGCTCTCGAGGACGCCCTCGGCGCTCCCGAAAGCGTCAAGCTCGCCTGGCGCCCGGGTACCCGGGTGGAAGTCGGCGCCGACGACGCCGGCCAGCTCATGAAGCTGATCGACGCGCTCGAGGAGGACGACGACGTCCAGACCGTCTGGGGCAATTACGAGGTGCCCGACGAGGTGATGGAGAAGCTTTGATCATCCTCGGCCTCGATCCCGGGCTGGGCTGCACCGGCTGGGGGGTGATCCGGGCCGACGGCAACCGGCTGAGCCACATCGCCAACGGCCAGATCCGCACCGATCCCAGGGGCGAGCTGCCGGCCCGGCTCCTCGATCTGCACGGCCGGCTGCTCGCCGTCATCTCCGAGCATCGCCCCGACGGGGCCGCCGTCGAGGAGGTGTTCGTCAACGACAATCCCCAGTCGACGCTCAAGCTTGGCCAGGCCCGGGGAGTCATCCTCCTCGCCGCCGCCGGCGTCGGAATCGGGGTCGGCGAATATGCGGCGCGCCTCGTCAAGAAGGCGGTGGTCGGCACCGGCGGGGCCGAAAAGGCGCAGGTCCACGCCATGGTCCAGCGGCTCCTGCCGGGGGTGAGGATAACGGGCGCCGACGCCGCCGACGCGCTCGCCGTCGCCATCACCCACGCCCATCATCTGGCGACGGCGCGGCGGGTGGCCTGACCCCTTCCGTTCGCCCTCAGCTTGCCGAAGGGGTCCATTGCTGCTCCCGACGCAAGCGAAGGGCTTCGACAAGCCAAGCCCGAACGGATAGGCAAAGGCCCATGGCCCGCTTCAACTCGTCGCCGAAATGATCGCCAGGCTCCGCGGCCTCCTCGAGGGCTTCGCCGCCGACCATGCCGTGGTCGACGTGGGCGGAGTAGGCTATCTCGTCTTCGCCTCGACCCGGACCCTCGCCTCGCTCGGCCCGGTCGGCGGCGAGGTCGTCCTCCATACCGTCATGCAGGTCGCCCAGGACGACATCCGCCTGATCGGCTTCGCCTCGGGCGACGAGCGCGACTGGTTCCGGCTTCTGACCTCGGTCCAGGGCGTCGGCGCCCGGGTCGCCCTCGCCATCCTCTCCACCCTGCCCGGCGACGACCTTCACCGCGCCGTCGCGGGCGGCGATTCGGCGATGATCGCCCGCTCCCCAGGAGTCGGCCCCAAGCTCGCCCAGCGCATCGTCCACGAATTGAAGGACAAGGTCGGGAGCCTGGCCCTCGGCCCCGCCGCCGCGTCCGCGCCCGCCCCCGGCAGCGCCGCCGCCGACGCCGTCTCGGCCTTGCTCAACCTCGGCTTCCGCCCCGGCGAAGCCGCCGCCGCCGTCGGCAGGGCGGAAGCCGAGCTCGGCCCGGGCGCGACGCTCGACGCCCTGGTGCGCGCGGCCCTCAAGAAAGCGGCCAGGTAACGTCGCCCCAGCGCAGGCTGGGGCCCCGTCGGGTGAAGACCGCCGCGCCTTTCGCCCCTCGGATCCCGGTCTCCGCCGGGATGACTGGAGAACACCCAAAGAACGGTCTGGACCTCACCCGCCCCAGACCTCCCCGAACAGCCTCACGAAATTGCCGCCCAGCACCTTGTCGATTCGCGCCGCCTTCCACCCGCGCGCCGCCAGGTCGCCGGCGAGCCTCGAATAGCGCGGCGCCTCGTTATAGCCCTCGACCAGGTTGAACACGTCGGCCGCCTCGCCCGGCGCGGCGATCCCGCGCTTGCTTCGGTCCTCGAAGAATTCGCGCTGGGCTTTGCGGGCCGCATCGTCGATCGTATAGCCGAGCAGGGGATTGTCGGTGCCGATCCCGACATGGTCCTCGCCGCAGACCTTCACCGCATGCTCGATGTGCCGCAGGAGGTCGTCGCGCCCGGGCTGGCCCTTCGAGCGGAGGAAGGGCATCAGATAGATCCCGGCCACCCCGCCCTTGTCGGCGAGGGCGCGAAGCTCGCGGTCATATTGGTTGCGCGGCAGGTCGACCAGGTCGCGGCAGCCGGTGTGGGTGATGGCCGGCGGCCTTTTCGCTTCGGCGATGCCCTCGGCGGTGGTGCGCTGGCCCGAATGGCTGAGGTCGAGCAGAAGCCTGTTGCGCTCGATCTCGGCGATCGCCTGGCGGCCGAAATCCGAGAGTCCGGCATTGGCCCGCTCGAGGCAGCCGTCGCCGGCGAGGTTGCGCTTGTTGTAGGTCAGCTGGAGAATGCGCAGGCCGAGCGCCTTGAACGTCGCCACCCGTCCCGCGTCGCCCTCCAGCGGGGTGGTGTCCTGGAAATTGTAGACGATCGCCACCTTGCCGGCGACCCTGGCCGAGCGCAGGTCCGCCACGCTGGTCGCCTTGACGAACAGCGACGGCATCTCGGCGACGAAGCGGTCCATGAAGGCTATGCCCTCGACCGCCGAGCGGAACCGGTCGGGCCCGTTGCCGACCTCGCCGACCGTCTGGCTGACGACGCTGATCCAGCCCGCCTTCACGGCTTCGATCAGCCGGGCCGACGGCGCCAGCCGTCCGTCCTTCTCCTCGAACCCGTCGATCCCGCCCTGGGCGTCGACCCAGATCGAACCGGCGGCGGGGCCCGCGGCGCGGGCAGGCGCCTGCGCGGAAGCGGGAAGGGCGAGAAGGGCGGCGGCCGTCCCCGCGCCCGCCAGGAATTCGCGGCGGCGAAGCGCGCTCACGAGTCGATCGCTCCGAAAGCCTTCCAGGTGCCCGGCGTTCCGGCGGCTGTGCAGACCCAGCCGACCTTGCCGCCCGGGGCGGGAGCGACGTTGTAGACGATCTCGCCGGCGGCGTGATGGCCGGACGCGGGCGGGCCGGACCCGTAATCCACGTTGCGGGCGTTGGCCCCCGATCCGACGAACAGTCGGGGGATGTTCACCGCCCCCGGCTGGGCCGTGGACCGGCCCCCGGTGAAGGCCGTCAGCGTTCCTGCGAAGGTCACGAACGGGCCGCTCGAGCCGAGCTCGAACGTCGTGTCGGTGTTCTGGGCTCCGTAGAAGCCGTCGGGATGCAGCGTCGGATGGATGACGCTGAGGAAGCCTCCCGCGCTCAGGTCGGCTCCGAACCGGGCCGTGATCGGCTCGCCATTATGGTAGCGCTTCTCGGCGTGGAAGCCGCCGGGGTTGAGATTGGCTCCCCCGAGGAAGCTGGTGACCTGGGTGCAGGTGCTCCACTGGCTGACCGCGCCCTGGCCGCCGACCCAGACCTGGGGGCTTCGGATCTGGGCCGGCGCCTGGCCTCCCTCGCCATAGCAGGCCTCCCAGACGGTCAGGCCGGCCGAGCTGTTGCCGCAATAGCTGCCGCCGTTCTTCCAGCTCATCCCCCTTTCCCAAAGCGGCATGCCGGGGCTGACCGAATTGGCGAATTCGAACGGGACCCAGATCGACGGGTTGGTGCCGGGGACCGTGGTCGACGCGGCCGGCGTCTGGCCGATGACGGTGTGGTAACGGCAATAAGGGGTGGTCCCGGCATAGCCCCATTTGTAGCCGTCGGCCTCGGTCACTCCGGCCGCATTCGAGTGGGTCGGAGCATTGGCGGTGCCGCCGCGACCGGCCTTCATCAGAAAGTAGAGCTTGCCCCCGTTCATCCGGTAGGTGCCGCCCGGGTTGGAGACGGCGACGGCGACGCCGCGAGCCCAGGGAGAGAAGGGATGGGTGCAGACCGCCCCCACCGCTCCCATCTTGTGGCCCGGATAGACCAGCCCGAGACCGTTGCCCTCCGAATGATGGCCGATATGGCTGTTGCTCAGGAAGGCGTTGTCGAACAGCCCGAACTCGCCGTTGCCGTGCAGGTCGCAGCCGTGGGTGACGATGCAATTGGCGTCGCCGTTGAGCAGCGCGATGCCGCTGCCGCCGTTTCCGCCGCACTGGCAGAAGAGGATCCGCGCGCTGTTGGCGTTGTTGGTCGAAGCGCCGAAGCCGGTCAGGCTTTCGATCCGGATCCCGTCGCCGGGGAAGGTGTTGAACGTGCAGCGGACGGCGTCGCCGCGGGTGACCGCATGGAGGCCGTGGTGGCCGCTCCCGGCGGGAGCGCGGCTGGAGCAGGCGATATTTTCAAGCCGCCAGCCCGAGGCTCCGGTGGTGGGCGGACTGACGACGCCGCCATGGCCGGTTCCGGGTCCGTGGAACTCGAAGCCGCCTTTGTCGAAGTCGAAATAGGTCGCGTAGCCGAAGCGCTGCGAATTTGACTGCCCTTCGAGCCACAGCGCGCACTTGACGACCCAGGGGCGGGCGAAGCGGAAATGACCGGCCGGGGCGGTGACCTTGATCGCCGCGGTGCCGGGCAGGTCGGGCGTCGGGACGTTGGCGAGCAGATAGGCCAGCAGCTTCTCGGCCGCGGCGCTGTTCGAGGCGGCGAGGGCGTCGCTGTCGCCCGCGACGATCCCGAAATCGGTGATGTCCAGGACGGGCCGGCCGGGGCCGGCGCCGGCGGCGCCGGCCTGCGCCGAGGCCGATGCCGGCACCGAAAGGGCCGCGGCTCCCGCTCCGGTCGCTGCCAGGAATTGACGACGGTCCATTGTCTCTCCTTTTGCCTCCGCCCCTGTCCGACGCCGCAAACCTAGCGCGTCGCGAATGTCCCATAAAGCCGCTCGACAGCCACGGCTCTTCGGCTAATGCTCGCGACGTGGAGCAGGAGCGGATCATCGGCGGGGAGAGGCGTCCCGAGGACATCGACGCCGCCCTGCGCCCCAAGACGCTCGACGACTTCGTCGGCCAGAAAGCCGCCCGGGAGAATCTGCGGGTGTTCATCGAGGCGGCGAAGAGCCGCGGCGACGCGCTCGACCACGTCCTCTTCTTCGGCCCGCCGGGCCTCGGCAAGACCACGCTCGCCCAGATCATCGCGCGCGAGCTCGGGGTCGGATTCCGGGCCACCTCCGGTCCCGTCATCGCCAAATCGGGCGACCTCGCGGCCCTCCTCACCAACCTCGAGGACGGCGACGTCCTCTTCATAGACGAGATCCACCGGCTCGCGCCGGCCGTCGAGGAGATACTCTATCCCGCGATGGAGGACCGGGCGCTCGACCTCATGATCGGCGAGGGCCCGTCGGCCCGCTCGGTGCGGATCGACCTACCCAGGTTCACCCTGGTCGGAGCGACCACGCGCCAAGGCCTGATCACCACCCCCCTGCGCGACCGGTTCGGAATCCCGGTCCGGCTCACCTTCTACTCGATCGAGGAGCTCGAGCAGGTCGTCCGCCGCGCCGCCCGGCTGCTCGGCCTGGCGTTGACGGAGGACGGAGCCCGGGAGATCGCCCGGCGCTCGCGCGGGACTCCCCGGATCGCGGGCCGGCTGCTCCGCCGTGTGCGCGACTTCGCCCAGTCGGCGGAGGCCGCGGAGGTCGATTCGGTCGTGGCCGACGGCGCTCTGACCCGGATGGAGGTCGACCAGCTCGGCCTCGACGCGATGGACCGGCGCTACCTGACGATGATCGCCGATCTCTACAAAGGCGGCCCGGTCGGCGTCGAGACCCTCGCCGCCGGCCTGTCCGAGCCGCGCGACACGATCGAGGAGGTGATCGAGCCGTTCCTGATCCAGCTCGGCCTCGTCGCCCGCACCGCCCGCGGCCGCTGCCTCAACGGCAAGGCCTGGACCCATCTCGGCCTGCCCCAGCCCAAGGCGGCGCAGGACGGCCTGTTCGACTGATTTGGAGTGCGCGATATGTATCAGCTGGTTGAGAAATCTCCGTTCGCCCTGAGCCTGTCGAAGGGCCTTTCGTCATTTTCGGCCAGGTCGACCGGGAAGAAGAGGGCTTCGACAGGCTCAGCGCGAACGGGATGGGGCGCCGCCTTGGCTCTCGCCGGCGCCGCTCCTGGTCTCGCCCAGGCGCCCGCCAAGGCCCAGGACGTGCCCGTCTCGGCGCCCGACTATCGCCAGGATTCGGCCTGGCTCTGCCTGCCCGGCCGGGCCGACGCCTGCGGAGCCCCGCTCGCCACCACGGCGCTCAACGCCAACGGTTACGGCTCCACCGGCCAGGTGACGCCAGACAAGGCGGCGAAGATCGACTGCTTCTACGTCTACCCCACCGTTTCGCGCGATCCCGGCATCAACAGCGACCTCGCTCCCGGAATGGAGGAGAACGGCACCGCCATGGTCCAGCTGGCCCGGTTCGGGAGCGTCTGCAGGACCTACGCGCCGATCTACCGCCAGATCACCGCCACCGGCCTGTCGCGGGCGTTCACCGGCGAGGACGTTCGGCCCTATTTCGCGACCGCCTACGAGGACGTGCTCGCGGCGTGGAGGAATTTCCTGGCGACGCGCAACCAGGGCCGGCGGTTCGTGCTCATCGGCCACAGCCAGGGATCGATCCACCTGCTCAAGCTCCTCCAGGAGGAGATCGAGGGCAAGCCGGTGGCGAAGAAGATGCTGTCGGCCATCCTGCTCGGCTGGGCCGTCGAGGTGCCCGAGGGCAAGCTCGTCGGCGGAAGCCTCAAATCGACGCCCTTGTGCACGAGGGTCGGCCAGACCGGCTGCGTCATCACCTACATGAGCTTCCGCGCCTCCGCGCCGCCTCCGGCCGGGTCGTTCCTCGGCCGAGCCTCGAAGCCCGGGATGACGGCCGCCTGCACCAACCCCGCCGCTCTCCGGGGCGGCAGGGCCGACCTCGATTCCTACTGGTTCACCAGGGCCCCGGTCGCGCCCGGAGCGACCGCGGTGACCTGGTCGAGCCAGGGCGCCCCGCCGACGCCGTTCCTTCGCACGGAGGGCCTCGTCGCCGCCGAGTGCCGCCACGACGGGCAGGCGGGCTATCTCGCCGTTGCCGAGAAGGCCGATCCGGGTGACGCCCGGACCGACCGGATCCCCGGCGACGTCTACATCGCCGGCCGGCTCAATCCGGGCTGGGGCCTCCACCTCGTCGACATGAACGTCGCCCAGGGCGACCTCATCCGATTGGTGGAGGCGCAGTCGAAGCGCTGATCGCGTTCCCGGCTTTCGCCGGGACGGCGGCTAGTTCCACTCCAGCCAGGCGTAGACGAAGAGCGCGGTCGCCAGGCCCGCGGCGCTGATCAGCTTGATCGCGTCGCCGGCGGCGATCTCCACCCGCCACGCGGCCAAATAGAGGAGGAGGGCGGCGCCCAGCGCCACGTAGAAGCCGGCCGCGATCGCCCGAGACCGGTTGCGCAGGGACAGCTCGTCGTTGAGCAGCTCACGCATCCGGCCGCTCATCCTCAGGCCGCCGCCGCGGGCGAGGATGAACATCCACAGCCCGACCACGACGATCCAGGAGCCCGAGCGGATTCCGGGCTCCACGTAATGGGGGTCGCCATATTGAATCGCCGCGCTGATGAGCAGCACTGCCGCCGCGATGGCCATGATGATCGCCCGGCCGCGCGACGCTCGCTCGGCGGATTCGACGGTCGCGTCACAAGTCATTTTCGTCTCCGATCCTCAGTCTTCCAGCGAGAAGATCGCTTCGACCGGACAGCCCAGGGCGCGCGCGAGCCTGAGCGCGAGCAGGGCGGAAGGGACGAAGACTCCGTTCTCGACGGTGTTGATGGTCTTGCGGCTCACGCCCACCATCTCGGCGAGCGCGGCCTGGGTGAGGTCGCGCTCGGACCGAAGGTCGCGGAGCCGGTTGGCGAGGCCCTCAGCCATTGCGATGGGCGCGATGCTCCAGGAACCCGAAGGTGAGCAGGGCTCCGGCGATCGCGGCCGTGACGACGATGTGGAGCGCCTCCCTCGGCATCACCCGGTCGAAGGCGGTGAGGGCGTAGATGCCGATCGCGGTTCCGACCGCCAGCCAGAAGCCCACCGCATAGGCCTTGGCGCGATGAGCCCGGGTCGCCTCGTCGTCCATCAGGGCGCGCACCTTCTTGCTCCGGAACAGGCCGCCGCCGGTGGCGAGCAGGAGCAACAGGGCCAGGGCCCAGACCAGCCAGGCGGCGACCTTGACCTGATCGACGGCTCGGGCGGGGTCGTCCGGCCCGAGCGCGAAGATCGCCTGGCCCGACAGGAACAGGATCGCCAGCACCGGCACCTGCCGCGCGCGGCGCCGCGAAAGCCTGTCCGCGGTCTCGAAGTCCGATTCGCTCATCCTTGCTCTCCCTGGAGGCGGGGAATGACATGCGGCCGCGGCGCCCGCTCGCCCGGATCCCGGCCCGGGTCGAGCAGGCTCCAGAGGCCGCCGGCGACGATCCCGGCGAGCAGGAAGGACGCTCCCACGTCGCTGGCATAATGGTCGTGCGACGCGATCCTTTGCGCTCCCACCAGCAGCGTCAGCGCGAGCAGGGGGCCGGCCCGGCGCGGGAAGAGAATGGCGAGCGGAACGAACAGGCCCGCATAGAAAGCGGCGTGGCCGGATGGGAAGGATCCGAAATCGGCCCCCATGAACCAGCGGTCGGCGCCGGCCCCGTCGGCGAGAGCCTGGAAAGGCCGGAGGCGCCCGAAGGGCGGCTTGGCGAAATCGGCGATCGCGGTGCACAGGAGCTGGACGCCGCCGACGTAGAAGAGCCGTCCCGACCGGAGCGGGCGGCGCTTGAGGCCGTTCCAGGCGAGCGCGGCGGCGACCAGCATGGCGCCGAGCAGGAAGGTGCCGATCCCCTTTCCGGCCGCGATGTCGAGCAGCGAGAGCGCGGCGCCGGAGACCCTGTCCAAGCCGGCCGGGATGAAGTCGGTCCGCGCCAGGGTCCGGTCCGCTCCGGCCAGCCCGGCGGCGGCGAGCAGCAGGCCGGTCCCGCCGATCAGCCAGGCCGGCGCGGCCTCTCGAGCCTTGCGCTCTTCCATCGTCGCCTCCCTTCGTGTAACCTCTAGGTGACAAGTAACCTAAAGGTTACACGCCCGTCAACGTAAAATCGTCACGTCTCGTCCCGGCGCCTCCCTTTGGGCTTGTCGGGGCGAATCCCCAGCCGATAGAGCCGTGGGCCATGGGTGGGGATGGACCGAAGCCGGCCGACGGGGTCATGCGGGGGAGAGCGCACCTCTTCCCGGTCCGCGTCTATTTCGAGGACACCGACGTTGCCGGCATCGTCTATTACGCCAACTACCTGCGCTTCATCGAACGCGCGCGCTCCGACATGCTGCGGCTGATCGGAGTCGACCAGCGCGGCGCGATCGAGGGCGGGGAGGGCGCCTATGCCGTCGCCGAGCTGGCGGTGAGATACCGCGCCCCGGCCAAGCTCGCCGACGACCTGACCGTGGTCACGCAGATCGAGGCCGTGCGCGCCGCGAGCGTGCTCATTCATCAGCGGGTCATGCGCGGGGATGAAATCCTCGTCGACGCCAGGGTCACGGCCGCCTTTTTGACGCCGGACGGCCGCCCCCGGCGCCAGCCGCGCGAATGGGTAGAGGCGTTCGAACGGTTGTTGGAGGAAGGAAGAGCGTGACCGATCTGGCGATGACGGGAAGCGACATGTCGCCGGTCGCATTGTTCCTGCAGGCCGACATCGTCGTCAAGGCGGTGATCGTCGGCCTTCTGCTCGCCAGCATCTGGACCTGGGCGATCATCATCGGCCACGCCCTGAAGCTTCGCCGCGCCTCACGCGGCTCGCGCGACTTCGAGCGGGATTTCTGGAAGGCGGACGATATCGACCGCTTCTACGAGACCCGCGGCCAGTCCGACATTCCCAGCGCCAAGGTGCTCGCCGCCGGGATCGCCGAGTGGCGCCGATCGACCGGAGGCAAGGTCGTCGACCGCGAGGGCGCCCGCTCGCGCCTCGCGCTCGTCATGCATTCGGCGCTGACCGAGCAGGTCGACGGGCTCGCGGTCCGGCTCAACATCCTCGCCACGATCGGCTCGGTCGCCCCCTTCGTCGGACTTTTCGGAACGGTCTGGGGGATCATGCGCAGCTTCACCGCCATCGCCGGCGCCAACAATACCAGCCTCGCCGTCGTCGCCCCCGGGATCGCCGAAGCGTTGTTCGCCACGGCGCTCGGACTGTTCGCCGCCATCCCGGCGGTGATCGCCTACAACCGCATGAGCTTCGGCATCAACCGCCTCGAGGCGAGGCTCCAGCGCTTCGCCGACGGCTTCCACGCGACGCTCTCCCGAGAGCTGGAGCTGGAGGGGTGAGGGGCGGCGGTGGAAATTCCTCCCCTGCATTGGCAGGGGAGGGGGACCGTCCGAAGGACGGTGGAGGGGCCTGTCTGACTCCGAAGAACCCCTCCACCAGGCTTCGCCTGGTCCCCCTCCCCGAGAAATCTCGGGGAGGATTTTAGATGGCGATGGGCCCCATCCTCGGCTCCCACCGGCGCGCCCGGCGCTCGCCGATGGCGGAGATCAACGTCACCCCGATGGTCGACGTGATGCTCGTCCTGCTCATCATCTTCATGGTGACGGCGCCGCTCCTCGTCGCCGGGGTTCCCGTCGACCTGCCCGACAGCAAGGCGGGAGCGCTCGACCAGGAGGCGAAGCCCGTCCAGATCTCGATCGAGGCCGACGGCAGCCTCCATGTCGACGACCAGCCCATCGCGCCCGCCGACCTCGGCCCGCGTCTCGCCGCGATCGCCGCTTCGTCGCGCGAGCCGGGCGGCCCCCGGATCTTCCTTCGCGCCGACCGCGCCCTCGATTACGGCCGGGTCATGGGGGTGATGGGCGAGATCAACGCCGCGGGCCTCCGCAAGGTCGCCCTGGTCAGCACCCAGGGCGGCGAACGCTGATGGACCGCGCGGAGGCCACCGGACTGGGAGTCGCGGCGGCGGGCCACGTCGCCCTTCTTGCCGCCCTGACCTATGGCCTCGCCGCGACCCGCCTGCCGGTAACGAAGAGCGATCCCATTGAAGTCGCCTTCGTCGACGAGACTCAGCTCGAAAGCGCCTCGCCCGATCCGTCCCAAGAGGCTTCCGGCCCGGCCGCCGCCTTCGAGCCGCTCCCGGAGGTCGCCCCGCCGGTTCCGTCGCCGATACCGCCCCCGCCGACACCGGCTCCCCAGGCGCCGCCCGCGCCGGCGGCCCGCACTCCGGCCCCGGTCTCCGCCCCCGCTCCGCGGCCCGCGACGCGGCCCCAGCCGCCGAAACCCGCCGCGGCGACCAATCCTCCCGCGCCGAGGCCGGCTCGGCCCGGGCCGGCGCCCGCCAGGAGCCGCCAGCCGCTGAACATCAATCTCGACGGCGCACGCGACGGGCCCGGCAAGGCGGAGACCGCCGGAGCTCCGGCCGCGGTGATGAACGCCAAGGCCATGGCCAGCATCGGCAGCCAGATCCGGCGCCAGGTCCAGCCCTGCGCCGACCGGATGGTCAATCCCGGTCCCGGGGCGAGCCGGATCAAGGTGAGGCTGAACCTCAAGCTCAACCGCAACGGCTCGCTGCGCGCTCCGCCGAGCGTCGAAGGGGTGAGCGGACTCGACGAGGACAACCGCCGCTACGCGCAGCGCGTGAAGGAGATGGCCGTCGCGGTCTTCACGTCCTGCTCGCCGTTGCGGGACCTTCCGGCGGAGCTTTACGCCGTGTCCAACGGGTGGAGCGACTTCGACATGATCTACAATCTGCCGTGACCGGAAAGACCATGAACATGACACTCCGCCGACTGGTTTTCGCCGCCTGCGCCCTTCTGGCGGCGCCGGCCCTCGCCCAGACCGCGCCGCCCGCCGATTCGGCCAATCGCGAAGGCGGCAAGCTGGTCGTCGACGTCGTCGGCGGAATCGACGCGCCGATGTCGATCGCCGTCCCCTACATGCCGACCCCCCAGGACAGCGACACTCCGGCCGGCTCGACCGCCGCGCTCGGGCGGCAGGTCGCCCAGGTCGTGGCGGGGGATTTGCGCGGCAGCGGGATTTTCCAGCCGGTCGGCCCGGAAGGGATCCGCCAGATCCCCTTCGCCGAAGTGACCGTCCCGGCCTACGCCTCGTGGAGCGGCTCGGGCGCCGCCGCCCTCGTCCAGGGTTTCGTCCGCGCCAATCCGGACGGGCAGCTGACGGTCGGCTGCTACCTCTACGACGTGGCGCTCCAGTCCGAGCTCGCCCGGCAGGGCTATGTGGTCGCGCCGCGGGACTGGCGGCGGGCCGCCCACAAATGCGCCGACGCCATCTATTCTCGGCTCTCCGGCGAAAGCCCCTTCTTCGACAGCCGGATCGCCTACATCGCCGAGAGCGGGCCGAAGGACCGGCGGGTCAAGAGGCTCGCCATCATGGATTCGGACGGCGCCAACCACCGCTTCCTGACCAACGGCCAGTCCACCGTACTCACGCCCCGCTTCTCGCCCGACTACAAGCAGATCGTGTATCTGAGCTATGTCGAGAAGAGGCCGCGCATCTACATCTACGACATCGGCACCGGCCGCCAGCGGATCGTCACCGAGAGCGCCAACCAGACCTTCGCCCCGCGCTTCTCGCCGGACGGGCGCTGGATCCTCTACGCCATGGCGGTGGGCGGCAATACCGACATCTACCGGGTCTCCGCCCAGGGCGGGGCCCCGGTCCGGCTGACCAATTCCCCGGGAATCGACGTCGGCGGCTCCTATTCGCCCGACGGATCGAAGATCGTCTTCGAGAGCGACCGCTCGGGCAGCCAGCAACTCTACGTGATGAACGCCGACGGCTCCAACCAGCGGCGGATCAGCTTCGGCGGCGGCGGCTACGCGACCCCCGAATGGAGCCCGCGCGGCGACCTCATCGCCTTCACCCGAATCGCCGGCAACTTCCGCATCGGCGTGATGAGCCCGGACGGCTCCGGCCAGCGCCTGCTCACCGACAGCTGGCAGGACGAGGCGCCGAGCTGGTCGCCCAACGGCCGCGTCCTCCAATTCTTCCGGACCAGCCAGGGCCGATCCGGCAAGTCGAGCGTCTGGCAGGTCGATCTGACCGGCCGGAACGAGCGCCGGATCCCGACCCCGCTGGACGGCTCGGACCCCGCCTGGGGTCCGATCCTGCCCTGATCTACCCGAAAGGAGAGAGCGTATGAGAAATACTCCATGGAAGGTCGCGGCGATCGCCGCGGCGCTGGCGCTGACCGCCGGCTGCGGCAAGAAGGCGCCCAAGGAGCTTCCGCCGCCGCCGGGCGGAACCGCCGAGGCCGGCACCGCGACCGGCCTGGACGACGGCTCCACCGGCGATTCCGCCGGAGTCGGACCGGGTTCCCGCGAGGATTTCATCCGCACCGTCGGCCTCGAAGGCGACCGGGTCTTCTTCGACACCGACCAGTACGACCTCGACGACCGCGACCGCGCGACCCTCGACGCCCAGGCGCAATGGCTCAACCGCTACACCAACGTCCGGGTGACGATCGAAGGCCATGCCGACGAGCGCGGCACCCGCGACTACAATCTCGCGCTCGGCGACCGCCGCGCCAACGCCGCCAAGAACCACCTCGCCGCCCGCGGAGTCGCCCTCCACCGGATGACCGTGATCAGCTACGGCAAGGAGCGGCCCGAGGCCCTCGGCTCCGACGAAAGCGCCTGGGCGCAGAATCGCAGGGCGGTGACGGTGCTTCCGCAATAATCGGGCCGTCGTACCGGGCTCGACCCCGGATCCATGAACCGGGGCCGATTCGGAATGTCGTCGTCGGCGTTCGCGGATTCCGGCTTTCGCCGGAATGACGGAAAAAGCCTAGCGGACTGCCGGCGCCGGCGGGCATTCGCCGTAGAGGGCCCGCATCGAAGCCATATATTCCGGCAGCGGCTCAAGCTGCATCGCCGCCCGCCCGGCGCCGACCGTCTTTTCGTCCTCCAGCGGTTGCGGCACGCGCTTGCCGTCCTTGCACGTCATCTGCGTGGCATAGCGCTGCTTGCCGCTGAGCTTCAGCATCACCCGGTCGTAGAGATAGGCGTAATTGGGCTTCGACACCTCGCCTTCAAGCGCCATAGGCTCCATCAGCCGCAGCACCCTGAGCTGAAAGGCCGGATCGGCGTCCGCATGCTGCGCGAGCAGCCAGGCCTGCTGGGAGGCCGCGGGTCCGACCTTCGAAAGGGTCGGCCAGCCCTCCGCGTCGACGACTTTCTTCAGCCACTCGGTGTTTCGCCGGTCGAGGACCGCGACGGCCGCGCTCAGCCGGGAGAGCAGGATCGCCTTGGCGTCGGCGGACAGGGCGGGCGCGTCCTTCATCTCGCCGTCGCCCCACGACATGGCGGTCCGAAGCATCTGCTCGCCCAGCGGCCGGGCGAGAAGCCGGTCGGCGAGGGCCGGGCCGCGCGGGCCGCCTTTCTCCTCGGCCAGCCGGGTCGCGAGGAGCCAGGTTTCGGCGATCGGCCGGGCGGCCGCCGCCTCGCGCTGGAAGGCCGCGAAGGAACGGGCCGAGACGCGCGGCGCGCTGGCCACCTCGGCGCACAGCGCCTCGCGAAAGTCGCTCTGCGCGAGCTTGGGTTCGGCGATTCCCATGGCCTGCAACTCGGCGCGGGTCCGGGCCAGTCCGTCGGCGAAACATCGCTCGATCCAGTCGCGGATCGACGCATTGTCGGCCTTGTCGGCGGCCGAGGATCCGTCGAAGCGACCTCGCATCCAGCCATAGTCGCCCGGATCGAAGCGGCCGTCCTTGATGTAGGGCGCAAGTGCCGGCGGCGGCGGCGGGGCCGCGGCGACCAGGAAGAGGGACGAAAGGAGCAGGCCCGGGATCCGCATCGGCGCGACGATAGCCGGTCGCCTTGCGGCCTGCCACCCGTCGCCGGAATACCGCCTCACTCGTCGCCGTAGATCGCGACCCGGCGCCCCTCCGCCGACGCGATCCCGCGATACATTCCCGGCGTGTTGAAGGCCCAGGCCGCGTCGCCCCGGTTGGTGACGAGGATGACCCCGCCGCTTCCGCCCAGCGAGCCGACGTCGGCGATGACCTTGTCGGCCGCGACCCTCCCGCTCTCGCCGAGCATCCGCATCCGCGCGCAGATCTCGTGGGCGACGGCGGCGCGGATGAAATACTCGCCCGCTCCGGTGGCCGACACGGCGCCGGCCCGGTCGTCGGCGTAGGTTCCGGAGCCGATCAGCGGCGTGTCGCCGATCCGGCCCCAGCGCTTGCCGGTCAGTCCGCCGGTCGAGGTCGCGGCGGCGACATGGCCGTGAACGTCGACGGCAACGGCGCCGACCGTCCCGTATTTCAGCTCCTCGTCGAAATAATGGCTTTCGTCGGACCGCATGATCTCGAGCTGGTGCCGGCGCTCCTCGGTGGCGAACCATTCGGGGCCGACCTGGTCGAGCCCGTGCTCGCGCGAGAATTGGTCGGCGCCCTCGCGGCTCAGGAAGACGTGCGGGCTGTGCTCCATGACGGCCCGGGCCAGCCTGACCGGATTCCTGGTCGCGCTCACCCCGGTCACGGCGCCGGCATCGCGGCTCCGCCCGTCCATCACCGCGGCATCGAGCTCGTTCGTGCCCTGATAGGTGAAGACCGCGCCCCGACCGGCGTTGAAATTGGGGTCGTCCTCCAGGACGCAGGCCGCCCGCTCGACCGCGTCGAGGGCGCTTCCGCCTTGCTCCAGTATCTCGGCCCCGGCCGCGAGCGCCAGATCGAGCGCGCCACGGATCTCGCGCTCCTGCTCCGGAGTCGATCGCCCCGGCTCGATGACTCCGGCGCCGCCGTGGATGACGAGCTTCCAGGGAATTTGGGTCATTAAGCTTCGCTCCGTTCGGAGAGGCAACGCACGGGAGGGCGACCCCTATCCATGGGGGCGGGGAGGGGCAAGGCCGGGGGGCCGACGTCGCCCGGCGCGGGTTCGCGAATCCGCTTGCGCCTCTACTTTCATATAATTATGATATCATCATTACAGGAGGTACAGATGGCGACTTCATTGCAGGCTTCGACCAGCCACCAGGCGCTCCGGCTGTCGCGGGAGCGGCCGGCATCCGCGTTCAACGGCTTTGTCATGCTCGGCGTGCTGCTGCTGGCGATCGCCGCCGGGCTCGGCGGCGTCGGCCTGTTCGAGGCGAGCCCGCTGGCCGGTCTCGCGCTCGTTTTCGCGAGCGCGCTCGCGATCGTCTTCATCGCGCCGGGCTTCTACCTGCTCCAGCCGAACCAGGCCGCGGCCCTGCTCCTGTTCGGCGACTATAAGGGGAGCGACCGCGCCGCCGGCCTGCGCTGGCGCTGGCCCTGGCTGACCCGCACCAAGATCTCGACCCGGGTCCACAACGTCACCTCGGAGCGGCTCAAGGTGAACGACCTTCGCGGCAACCCGATCGAGATCGCCACCAACGTCGTCTGGCGGGTCACCGACACCGCCCAGGCCCTGTTCGACGTCGACGACTACAACAAGTTCGTCTTCGTCCAGATCGAGAGCGCGGTGCGGGCGATCGCCGCCAAATATCCCTATGACGATATCGAGCATCAGGAGACGACCCTGCGCGGCCATGCCGAGGTCGTCAGCCACGAGCTCAAGGAGGAATTGCAGGAGCGGGTCGGGGTCGCCGGGATCACGATCGACGAATGCCGCCTGACCCACCTCGCCTACGCCGCGGAGATCGCCCAGTCGATGCTTCGCCGCCAGCAGGCCGAGGCGGTGATCGCCGCACGCCAGAAGATCGTCATCGGCGCCGTCTCGATGGTCGAGAACGCGCTCCAGCTCCTGTCCGAGAAGAATGTCGTCGAGCTCGACGACGAGCGCCGGGCGGCGATGGTCTCGAACCTCATGGTGGTGCTCTGCTCGGAGCGCGACACCCAGCCGATCGTCAATACCGGCACGCTCTACCAATAGCGCCCCAGCCATGCCGCCGCCCCCGAAGAAGGCGTTCCCGCTGCGCATCGAGCCGGCCCTTTGGGCCGCGCTCGAGCGCGCGGCGGCGACCGATCTGAGGAGCGTCAACGCCGAGATCGAATGCCTCCTTCGCGAGGCGCTTCAGCGGCGGGGGGTCAAGCTCGCCCCGCCCGAAAAGCGGTCCCGCGGCCGGCCTCCGGCCGAGGGCAAGCCGTAATTTGGTTCGTTTCGGATGCGATTCCCTTCCCGGGACAGATTTCCCCGCGCCACCGGAGTAGAGTCCTCGGCTCCGCGCCGCAGCCCGCGGCGCCTGAGCGAAGGGGCTCTGACATGGCAACCATCAACGGCACGAGCGGAAACGACACGCTCTACGGGACGACGAGCGCTGACACGATCAACGGACTCGACGGCGACGACACTTTGTTCGGCTATGACGGCGACGACTGGCTGGACGGCGGCCTCGGCGCCGATACGATGTACGGAGGCCTCGGCAACGACTATTATATCGTCGACGACGCCGGCGACGTGGTGGACGAGGCTTCCGGCGAAGGCAACGACACGGTCCGCACCACGCTGGCGAGCTACATCCTGACCGCCAATGTGGAATATCTGGAATTCGTCGGGTCGGGCGACTTCACGGGCGAGGGCAACGAGCTCAACAACCAAATCTACGGGGCTGCCGGCAACGACGTCCTCTACGGCTATGACGGGCACGACGCGCTGTGGGGCAATGACGGCGACGACAGCCTCTACGGCGGCAGCGGCCACGACACGCTGATCGGGGGCCTCGGCGCCGACTATATGGAAGGCAATGACGGCGACGACGCCTACATGGTCGACGACGTCGGCGACACCGTGGTGGAGCTGAGCGGAGAGGGCGACTTCGACATCGTCTACACGAGCGTGTCCACCTACACCTTGCCGAACGAGATCGAGAATCTCTACTGGAACAGCTACGGCAGCTTCAACGGCACCGGCAATGCGCTCAACAACATCATCAACAGCGGCGGCAGCAACGACGTTCTGAGCGGCGGCGACGGCGACGACGAGCTTCGCTCCAGCGCCGGCAACGACATTCTCGACGGCGGCGACGGCAACGATTATCTGAACGGCAGCGCCGGCGCCGACACCTATACGGGCGGGGCGGGCTCGGACCTCATCCAGATCGGCTTTTTCGAGAGCGGCAACGGCGTCAATGCGGACCGGATCACCGACTTCGCGACCGGAGTCGACACGATCGACGTTTCCCTGTGGGACGCCAACCGTCTCGTCGCCGGCAACCAGGCCTTCACCTGGATCGGCGGCTCCGCCTTCAGCGGCACCGCCGGCGAGCTGCGCACCTATTTCGACGGAGTCGACACCTGGGTCCAGGCCGACAGGAACGGCGACATGATCGCCGATTTCGAGATTCTCTTCGACGGGAGCGTCAGCCTGGCGGGCTCGGACTTCATCCTCTAGCCGGCCGGGACGGTCCGGCAGGGCGAGCGCCCTGCCGGACTTTCCACAGTTAATTGGTTCATTTCCGATCTAAATCAATCACGCGGAAGGATTTCGTCAACGTTCCCCCGTAACGCTCGCCTTCAGGCACCGCCTTCCGCGGCGCCGCCAGTGAAGGGGCTCAACATGGCATACATCCAGGGCACGACTGCCACCGAAACCCTTAACGGTACCAGCTCCAACGACCAGATTTACGGCCTCGACGGCTATGATTTCCTTTATGGCTTCGATGGCGACGATACGTTGGTCGGCGGCGACGGTGACGACACCCTAGATGGGGGAACCGGCGCCGACTTCATGGACGGCGGCCAAGGCAACGACACCTATTATGTCGACAATTCCGGAGACGTCGTCGTCGAGGCGGAGCTTATCGGAAACACCGACATCGTCTACGTTTCGATCGATTATTTCGACGCCGGCTCCGCTCATCTGGAGCGGATCCACTATTCTGGTAACGGGTCCGCAACGTTCTTCGGGAGCGACAGCAACAATTTCCTGGGTTCGAGCAGCGGCACCGACTGGCTGGACGGAAGGGGCGGCAACGACTTCCTTTTCGCCGGCGCCGGCGACGACCATCTCGAGGGCGGCTCCGGCAATGACGAGCTCGACGGCTGGCAGGGCAACGACACGATGGTCGGCGGCACCGGCGACGACGTGTACAACGTCGACAGCGCCAGCGACGTCGTCACCGAATATGCCGACGAGGGTATCGACACGGTCAAGGTCCGCAAGTCGAGCTACACGTTGCCCGCCAACGTCGAGAATGCGGACCTGCGTTACTATTCGGGATCGATCTCGGTCACCGGCAATTCGGCCGGCAACGTCTTCATCATGGGCGTCGGCGCCCAGTCGATCTTCGGAAGCAGCGGCAACGACACCGCCTCCTACGCCTACGCCTCGGCCGCGGTCAGCGTCGACCTGTGGACGTTCAGCTTCGGGGGCGAGGCCGCGGACGATTATTTCAGCAGCATCGAGAACCTCACCGGCAGCGCCTATGACGACGTCCTTCGAGCCCTCGGCACGGCCAGCGTCATCGACGGCGGACCCGGGGCCGACACGATGGAGGGGCGCAACGGCGGCGACATCTATTATGTCGACAATGCCGGCGACGTCGTCATCGAAGTCGCGGGCGGGGGCTCGGACGAGGTCCGTATCCGCAACCTCGCCAGCTACACCCTCCCCGACTATGTCGAGAAGCTGACCAACACGACGAATTTCGTGTTCTCCGGCACGGGCAACTCGAGTGCGAACGAGATCAACGGCGGCACCGCCGGCGATACTCTCTACGGCGCCGCCGGCAACGACACTCTGAACGGCGGGGCCGGCGACGACGAGCTCCACGGCGACGGCGAGCATGACATCCTCAACGGAGGCAGCGGCGCCGACCTCATGTACGGGGGCCTGGGCAACGACACTTTCCAGGTCGACGCCGCCGACACCGTCGTCGAGCTCTCCGGCGAGGGCACCGATCACGTCTACACGTCGCTCGTCAGCTACACGCTTCCCGATTTCGTCGAGAACCTGACCTTCACCGGCACCGGCGATCCGGCGCTGAACTACACCGGCAACAGCGAGGGCAACATCCTCATCGGCCGCGGCGGCGCCGACATCTTCCTCGGCCTTGGCGGCGCCGACGAGCTTCGCGGCGGGACCGGCGACGACGTCCTCCACGGCGGCGCCGGCGACGACCTGCTGATCGGGGGATCGGGGGTCGACCTCCTCAACGGCGGCTCGGGCGGCGACCTGTTCCGCTTCGCCGAGGGCGATTCCGCCACCGGCAACGGCGCCGACGGGATCAGCGACTTCGTCAATTATGTCGACAAGGTCGACCTCCAGGGCATCGACGCCAATCAGGGCGTGGCGGGCGACCAGGCGTTCACCTTCATCGGCACGGCCGCCTTTTCCGGAACGGCCGGCGAGCTTCGCTACGGCATGGTCGGCTCCGACACCGTGCTCCAGGGCGACATGACCGGCGACGGGGTCGCGGACTTCGAGATCGTCTTCATCGGCAACGTCACCCTGTTCGCCTCGGATTTCTACCTCTAGCGCGACCCCTCTTTGCGAGGAGGGGAGCGACGCGGCCATCCAGGCGGCTTTCGAGCCGCACTGGATGGCTTCGCTCGCCCGCAACGGCGGTCTCCGCTGCACGGCATTACCACGGCGCCTGCATCGGCGCGGCTTTCGCGAGCGCTTTCAACCGCCTATATGGGGGCCATGAGCCTCCGCCCGTGGCGCGACATCGCGCGCCGTCCGTCCCGCCAGATCATGGTCGGCTCAGTGCCGGTCGGCGGCGACGCGCCGGTCACCGTCCAGACGATGACCAACACGGTGACGGCGGACGTCCGGGCGACCGTCGACCAGATCAGGCGCTGCGAGGAGGCCGGCGCGGACATCGTCCGGGTCTCCTGCCCCGACGAGGATTCGACCCGGGCGCTCCGGCAGATCGTCCGCGCCTCGCGGGTGCCGATCGTCGCCGACATCCATTTCCACTACAGGCGAGCGCTGGAGGCCGCCGACGCCGGCGCCGCCTGCCTTCGCATCAACCCCGGCAATATCGGCTCGGCCGAGCGGGTGCGCGAGGTGGTCAACGCCGCCAAGGCGAACGGCTGCGCGATCCGGATCGGCGTCAATGCGGGAAGCCTCGAGCGCGACCTTCTCGAAAAATATGGCGAGCCGTGCCCGGAGGCGCTCGTCGAGAGCGCGCTCGACCATATAAGGCTGCTCGAGGACCATGATTTCCGCGAGTATAAGGTAGCGGTAAAATCGTCCGACGTCTTCCTCGCCGTCGCCGCCTATCAGCAGCTCGCCGACGCGGTCGACTGCCCGCTGCATCTCGGGATCACCGAGGCGGGCGGGCTGATCGGCGGCACCGTCAAATCCTCGATCGGGATCGGCGCACTGCTCTGGTTCGGGATCGGCGACACGATCCGGGTCTCGCTCTCGGCCGAGCCCGAGGAGGAGGTCCGGGTCGGCTTCGAGATCCTCAAGAGCCTCGGCATCCGCAACCGCGGAGTCCGGGTCGTCTCCTGCCCGAGCTGCGCCCGCCAGGGCTTCGACGTCATCCGAACCGTTCAGGCCCTGGAAGGGCGGCTGTCGCACATACGCACGCCCATGTCGCTTTCCGTCCTCGGCTGCGTCGTCAACGGCCCCGGCGAGGCGCGCGAGACCGACATCGGAATCACCGGCGGCGGCAACGGCAAGCACATGGTCTATCTTTCGGGAGTCACCGACCACCATATCCGCGACGAGGAGATGGTCGACCATATCGTCCGGCTGGTCGAGGCCAAGGCCGCCGAGATCGAAGGGTCGATGATCGACTCGCCGATCCCGGACGCGGCGGAGTGATCGGAAGGTGAGCGCAGACAGGCTCGCCCTCATCCTGGCCAGGCAGAAAGAGGCCCACGATCAGCGGACGGCCGAATCGGAGGAGGAGCGTCGCCGAGCGCTGGAGAAGGAAAGGCGCGTGGAGAAGCTTCTGGAGACGTGGACCGCCACTCAGGGCTCTCTGAGGGCCGTGGTCGCCGAGCTGAACGCGGCGATGACGGCCAATGGCGTCGTCCTCAGCCACCGCGAGGAGACGTTCCTCGCCGGTGTCCGTCATTCCGCCGAGATCGGCTACGCCCAGCCGCCGGAATATGTGTCGACGGGCCTGTCCCTGCGCCTCTATTTGAATGCACAAGGGCTGCTGACGGTCGCGATCGTCGGAATGGGCCGTCCGATCAAGAACGAGAAGATGAAGCTCGGCGATTTCGTCGAGCGCGTGCAGCGGGAATGGTTGCTCGACTTCCTCGAAATCACGGTAGAGGCGGAGGCCGACCGCAAATGAGCGCGCATTGCTGCCACGAAAAGGGCCAGGAGCTCGAGCGGATCGCCCTTCACAAGGACATCCGGCGGGTTCTCGTCGTCGTGATGATGCTCAACCTGATGATGTTCGTGCTCGAGTTCGGCGCCGGGATCATCGCCGACTCCGCGGCTCTGATGGCGGATTCGGTCGACATGCTCGGCGATGGGCTGGTCTACGGGATCAGCCTCTATGCGCTCAACCGGAGCCTGAAGTGGCGGGCCGGAATGGCCCTGGCCAAAGCCGGCTTCATCCTCGCTTTGGGGCTCGGAGTGGTCGTCGAGATCGTCGTCAAGATCGTCTGGGGCCACCCGCCCCAGTCCGGGATCATGCTCGTCTTCGGCGGAATGGCGCTGATCGCCAATCTGAGCTGCGTCGGCCTGCTCTGGCCCTACCGGCGGCACGACGTGAACCTGTCGAGCACCTTCGAATGCTCGCGCAACGACGTCTTCGCCAATATCGGGGTCCTCGCCGCGGCCCTGCTCGTCTCGGCGACCGCCTCGCCCTGGCCCGACGTCGGCATAGCCGCGGTGATCGCCTTCCTCTTCTTCCGCTCGTCGCTGAAGGTGACCCGCGACGCTTGGCCGCAATACCGCCACGCCCACGTCCATCCCGCCGAGTGACTTAGCGCTTCCTTCACCGTCGCCCGCTAGGGATCGGGCGCATGAAAGCTCTGATTCTCGTGATCGCGGCCGGAATCGTGCTCGGCCTCGCCTGGCCTTCGCGCCGGCCCGCGGCGCCCGCGGACCCCGTCGTCTCCGCCCCGGCCGGCGGCGAAAGCGGCGAGGGCGAGCCCAAGGAGACGGTGCTCGAACGCAGCGACGGCGGCCATTTCTACGCCGACGTCGAGATCAACGGCGAGCTCGTCCACTTCCTCGTCGACACCGGAGCCACCGCCGTCGCGCTCACCGAGCGGGACGCGGAGCGGATCGGCCTCGACTTCGACCCGGGCGCCTACGAGCAGGTCGGGATGGGCGCCTCCGGGCCGGTGCGCGGCAAGTTCGTCACCCTCGACAAGGTCAGCCTCGACGGCAAGTCGGCCCGCAAGGTGGAAGGCGCGATCCTCGAGGGGAGCGACATCTCGCTGCTCGGCCAGAACTATCTCGGCCGCTTCTCGATCGAGATGCGCGGCGACACGATGCGCATCTACTAGGCGTGACGGGGGCGCCCGCCGCCGCTATCGGCGGCGAATGAGCGCGCCCCAGCTTCATCCCCGGCCGATCGTACCTTTCGGGGTGGCGACGCTCGGAATCGCGCTCTTCTCGACGATGGACGCGCTGATGAAGGGGCTGTCGCTCGCGATCGGCACCTACAACGCCCTGCTCTGGCGGACCCTGGCCGGAGCGGCGATCGGCGGCGCCGTCTTCTTCCTCCGCCGCTCGCCGCGGCCCGCCCGGGCCGCGCTCAGGGTCCACATCATCCGCGGAGTGATGGGCAGCGTCATGGCGATGACCTTCTTCTGGGGGCTGGCCCGCGTCCCCATGGCCCAGGCGATCGCCCTCGCCTTCGTCGCTCCGCTCATCGCCCTCTATCTCGCGGCGGTGCTCCTCAAGGAGAAGATCGAGCGCGCCGCCATCCTCGCCTCGCTGCTCGGCTTCGCGGGAGTCGTCGTCATCCTCGCCGGCCAGGCCCAGGCGGAACTCGGGCGCGAGGCTCTGCTCGGCTCGCTCTCGATCCTCGTCTCCGCCGGCCTCTACGGCTGGAACATCATCCTGATGCGCCAGCAGGCGCAGCTGGCCGGGCCGGTCGAGATCGCCTTCTTCACCGCGCTGATCATGACCCTGTGCTTCCTCTTCGCCGCGCCGTTCATGGCGGCGCCGCCGCCTGCCGCCCAGCTGCCGGCCATAGCCGGCGCCGCGGCGCTCGCCTTCGGGTCGCTCATGCTCCTCTCCTGGGCCTATGCCCGGGCCGAGGCGCAGCGGCTGGCGCCGGTGGAATATACCGGTTTCCTGTGGGCCTCGATCTTCGGCTGGCTGATCTTCGCCGAGCCGATCCAGCCGCTGACCCTGACCGGCGCGGCGATGATCGTCGGCGCCTGCTGGTTCGCCACCAGGCCGAGCCGGGCGCCGATGCCGGCGGTCGAGGCGGGCGCCTGATGGCCTGGCTGCTGCTCATCGTCGGCGGCCTGTTCGAGGTCGGCTTCACCACCTGCCTGCGCTTCGTCGACGGCTTCAGGAACCTGCCCTGGACCCTCGGCTTCCTCGCCTCGGTGACGCTCTCCATGGGCCTCCTCGAGCGCGCCGCGCGGGACATCCCGATGGGCACCGCCTACGCGATCTGGGGCGGCATCGGCGCCGCGGGAACGGTGCTGGTCGGGATCCTCTGGTTCGGCGAGCCGGCCAACTCGGTCCGGATATTGCTCCTCCTCGCCCTCATCGCCTGCATCGTCGGCCTGAGGCTGACCGCGGCATGAGCTACGACGAAGGGCTCTACGCCTGGGTGCAGGAGGCTCTCGAGCCCCTGGGCGCGGTGACGATGAGAAGGATGATGGGCGGCGCGACGCTCTACCTCGACGGCGTCGTCTTCGCGATCCTCGACGAAAGCGAGATCTGGCTCAAGGCCGATTCGGAGAGCGACCCCCTCTGGGACGCCGAGGGCTGCGAGAAGTTCAAAGTGACCTTCAAGGACGGCAAGGTCGACCTGATGAACTACCGCCGCGCGCCGCACGACGTCTACGACGATCCGGAAGCGCTCCAGCGCTGGGCCGGCCTGGCGGTGGAGGCCGGGTCGAGGGCGGCGGCAAAGAAGAAGCCCAGATCGTCATCCCGGCGAAAGCCGGGACCTCAGGCCGAATGAGGCGCGGCTGATCTCCCCGAGATCCCGGCTTGCGCCGGGATGACGATCGGCCGCCTCAAATTCGGGGCAGGGACTGATCGCTCCTCCCCCAGCCGCGCAGCTTGAGCGCCCTTTGCCTCGCTTCCCCGGCATCCGCGTAGGTCATCGCGACCGGGCTCTGCGCCTTGGCGAACTCGCTCCAGCTCAGCGGAGTCGCCACCGGAGCGCCTTCCCGGGCGCGCAGCGACCAGGGCATGATCGCGGTCGCCGTGCGCTGGTTGCGCAGATAGTCGAGGAAGATCCGGCCGGTCCGCTCTTTCTTCGGCAAGGCGACGGTGAAGCGGTCGGGGAGAAGTCCGGCGAGCGCCGCGCAGAATCGGCTGGCGAAGGCCCGCGCCTCGTCCCATTGGGCCTCCGGGCGGATCGGGACCACGACGTGGACGCCCTTGCCGCCGGTCAGCAGCGGCCAGCTCTCGAGGCCGATCGCCGCCAGCGACTGACGGACCTGAAGCGCTCCCTCGCGCACCTCGGCGAAGCCGATTCCCTCCCCCGGATCGAGGTCGATCGCGATTCGGTCGGGCCGTTCGACGTCGCCGGCCCGGCAGCCCCAGGCATGGAACTCCACCGCCTTCGCCTCGACGCAGGCGAGGAGGCCGGCCAGGTCCTCGACATAGAGATAGGCTTCGGTCCGCCCGTTCTTCTGCTCGATCGGGAGCTGGCGGATCGGCGCCCGGAAGAAGCCCTCGCCGGTCGGCGGATGGTCGCGGTTGCGCTGGAAGAAGCAGCGCTCGCCCGAGCACCGGTACAGGTTCAGCGGCCGCCGCGCGAGGAAGGGCAGGATCAGCGGCCCGACGGCCCGGTAATATTGGGCGATCGCCTCGATCGGCGGCAGGTCCGGCCGCGGATAGACGGGCTCGGTGAACCGGCTCACCTACCTTGTCGGCCGGGCCGCCTTCATCAGCGGCGCGATCTCGGGGCTTTCCTCGATCGACGGCAGGAAGCGCGGCTCGACCCTTTTCCTCGACGCCTGCTCATAGGCGTAGCCCAGTGACAGGATCGTCCCGTCCGACCATTTCGGGCCGATGAAGCTCAACCCCACCGGAAGCCCTTTCACCTGCCCCATCGGGACGGTGAGGTGGGGATAGCCGGCGACGGCCGCGAAACCGCCGGCGCCGCCGCCCGAAATCTGGTCGCCGTTGACGGCGTCGATCGGCCAGGCCGGAGGCATGGTCGGCCCGACGAGGGCGACGACATTGTTGTCCTTCAGCATCTTGTCGATGCCCTCTGCCCCGGCGAGGCGGAGGCTGGTCTCGCGCGCCTTGCGATAGTCGGGGTCGTCGAGGCCCTTCGTCTTCTCGGCGTCCTCGAACGTGTCCTGGCCGAACAGGGCGAGCTCGCGCGCCGAGCCCTTGTTGAAGGCGATGACCTCGGCCAGGGTCCGGGTCCGGACGCTCGGCGGCGTGGTCGCGAGATAGGCGTTGAGGTCGGCCTTGAGCTCGGTGAGGAGCACCTTGAACTCGCCCTGGCCCATTTCCGGCTTGCGCTCGAACTTCGCGATCTCGACCAGGATGGCGCCCTGGGCCCTCAGGGTCTGGAGCGCCGCCTCGAACGGAACGTCGGTGCCGAAGCCGCTGGCGAAGCGCATCACGCCGATCCTCTTGCCGCGAAGCGAGCCGGCCGCGAGCCCCGCCGCATAATCGGCCCGGTGCGAGTCGGCCTCGCTCGTCTGCGGGTCGGCCGGGTCGCTTCCGGCGATCGCGGAGAGGACGAGCGCCGCGTCGCGCACCGTCCGGGTCATCGGCCCGGGCGTGTCCTGGCTGTGGCTGATCGGGACGACATGGGTGCGGCTGACGAGCCCGACGGTCGGCTTGAAGCCGACGATGCCGTTGATGGCGGCGGGGCAGGTGATCGATCCGTCGGTCTCGGTGCCGATCGCCGCCGGAACCATCCCGGCCGCGACCGCGGCTCCGCTTCCGGTGCTCGAGCCGCAGCTGTTGCGATCGAGGGCATGGGGATTGCGGGTCTGGCCACCGACCGCGCTCCAGCCCGAGATGCTGTTGCTCGAGCGGATGTTCGCCCATTCCGACAAATTCGTCTTGCCGACGATCACCGCGCCGGCCTGGCGGAGCCGGGCCACCAGCGGCGCGTCCCGATTGGTGACGTTGGCGGCGAGCGCAAGGCTGCCGGCGGTGGTCGGAAGCGGGCCCAGGGTCTCGATATTGTCCTTGATCAGGATCGGCATCCCGAACAGCGGACCGCGCGCCCGCCTGATCCGGTCGAGCGTGCGCGCCTGGTCGAGGGCGGTGGGATCGACCGCGATGACGGCGTTGATCCTGGGATTGAGCGCCTTGATCCGCTTGAGCGCCGCCTTGGTGTTGGCGGTCGCGCTCTCGGCGGAGCTGAATTCGGGCGCACGCTGCGCGGCCGTGGCGGTCGATGCGAGCAGGGCGATGGCGATCACGGGGGCGGTCCGGCGCATTTTTGCGACTCTCCTGGTATTTTCCGTTGCGATGCCGTCTCTTACGCGCCGCGTCCAGCCTCCACACCGTAAATCCTCCCCGCATTTGCCGGGGAGGGGGACCATGCGAACCATGGTGGAGGGGTTCTGCTACCTCCGAAGAACCCCTCCACAGCGCTCCGCGCGGTCCCCCTGCCCGCGAAAGCGCGGGGAGGATTGAACGGCCGCCTCCCTTCCCAGCGCCCGCAAAAATGCTAAGGCCCCGCCGATGAGCAAAGGGCCGCAGAGAGTCAGAGGAACCCAGGACATCTGGGGGGAGGACGCCGACCGCTTCCAGGCGGTGGTCGCGGCGTTCGAGCGGGTGCGCCGGCTCTACGGCTTCGGCCGGGTCGAGATGCCGGTGTTCGAGAGCACCCAGGTCTTCGCCCGCTCCATCGGCGAGACCACCGACATCGTCTCCAAGGAGATGTACAGCTTCGAGGATCGCGGCGGCGACAGCCTGACCCTCCGTCCGGAATTCACCGCCGGCATCTGCCGGGCCTATCTCTCGGAGGGCTGGCAGCAGCACGCGCCGATCAAGATCGCCACCCACGGCCCGGCCTTCCGCTACGAGCGGCCGCAGAAGGGACGCTACCGCCAGTTCCACCAGCTCGACGCCGAGATCATCGGCGCCGGCGAGCCGTCGTCCGACGTCGAGCTGATCGCCATGGGCGCGCAACTGCTCGCCGAGCTCGGGATCGGCGAGCGCGTCGACCTCAAGCTGAACACGTTGGGCGATCCCGCCACCCGCGATTCCTGGCGCTCCGCCCTGGTCGATTACTTCCAGGCCCATCGCAACGATCTGTCCGCCGAAAGCCGCACCCGGCTCAACAAGAATCCGCTCCGGATCCTCGACAGCAAGGAGCATCAGGACTGGCCGATCGTCGACAATTCGCCCGTGGTCGACGACTTCCTCACCCCGGAGGCCTCGGATTATTTCGCGAAGGTGACCGCCGGGCTCGACTCCGCCGGAATCGTCTGGACCCGCGATCCGAGGCTGGTTCGCGGCCTCGATTATTACCGCCACACCGCCTTCGAGTTCGTCACCGAGGATCTGGGAGCGCAGAGCGCGGTGATCGCCGGCGGCCGCTATGACGGGCTCATCGAGAGCCTCGGCGGTCCGCACACGCCCGCGGTGGGCTGGGCGGCGGGGATCGAGCGGCTCGGAATGCTGATCGAGCTTCCCGGGCGCGCCGCCGTCGACGTCGCGGTCGTGCCGCTCGGAGAAGAGGCCGAACGGGCCGCGATCGGGCTGGTCGCCGAGCTGCGCCGGTCCGGGATAGCGTGCGAAATGGCCTATAAGGGCAACATGAAGAAGCGCATGTCGGGGGCCGCGAAATCCGGAGCCGCGATCGCTTTGATCGTCGGAGACGATGAGCTTGCCCGCAGGCAGGCGACGGTCAAGGATCTGGCGACGGGCGCGCAGGAAAGCGTGTCGCTGGCCGCGCTGGCGGACGATCTCGAGGGCCGTCTGGCGAAGCTGGGCCGCGGCGCCGCGGCGGGCTGGACCGTCTACGCTCCGGCCGACAAGATCTGGCCATGACCTCGATCTCCGCCGAACGTATCGCCGCGATCGAGGCTCGGCGCGAGGAGCTTCAGAACGCGATGTCGGCGGGGAGCGTCGCGCCCGACGAGTTCGTCCGGCTGTCCAAGGATTATGCCGAGATCGAGCCGGTCGCCGCGGCGGCACGCGAGGTCCGGCGGATCCGCGCCGAGATCGAGCTGCTCGCCGAGATGCTCCAGGATCCCAGCCCCGACATCCGCGAGATGGCCGGCGAGGAGCTCGCCGACCTGCAGGCGAAGCTGCCCGGGGCCGAGCGCGCCCTGGCGCTCAAGCTTCTTCCCAGCGATGCCGCCGACCAGCGGCCCGCGATGCTCGAGATCCGCGCCGGCACCGGCGGCGACGAGGCCGCGCTGTTCGCCGGCGACCTCTTCCGGATGTACCAGCGTTACGCCGAGAGCCAGGGCTGGAAGGTGGAGCTCATCTCGGCGAGCTCGGCCGAGGTCGGTGGCTACAAGGAGGTGGTCGCCTCGGTCCGTGGCCAGGGCGTGTTCGCGAGGCTCAAATATGAGAGCGGGGTCCACCGGGTCCAGCGCGTCCCGGTGACCGAGAGCGGCGGCCGGATCCACACGTCGGCGGCGACGGTCGCGGTTCTGCCGGAGGCCGAGGAGGTCGACGTCCAGATCAACGATTCGGACCTGCGCATCGACGTCTACCGCTCGTCCGGCCCCGGCGGCCAGTCGGTCAACACCACCGACAGCGCGGTGCGCATCACCCACCTTCCCACCGGCCTCGTCGTCATCCAGCAGGACGAGAAGTCGCAGCACAAGAACAAGGCCAAGGCCCTGAAGGTGCTCCGGACCCGTCTCTACGAGCAGGAGCGGGAGCGGCTCGCGTCGGAGCGGGCGGGGGCGCGCAAGTCGATGGTCGGCTCGGGCGATCGCTCGGAGCGGATCCGGACCTACAATTTCCCGCAGGGCCGGGTCACCGACCATCGCATCAACCTGACCCTCCACCGGCTTCCCGAGATACTCGAAGGCCAGCTCGACGAGCTGATCAGCGCGCTCATCTCGGAGGACGAGGCCGAGCGGCTGGCGAGCCTGGATGAGGCGTAACCGAAAATCCTCCCCCGGACTTCCGGGGGAGGGGGACCGCGCAAAGCGCGGTGGAGGGGTTCTTAGGACTCGGCAAGGCCCCTCCACCAGGCTTCGCCTGGTCCCCCTCCCCTGCAAATGCAGGGGAGGATTTGATCCGTGGACGAGCTGAGTTTCGATGCGGCTTAATACTGCCCTCGCCGCCGCGACCTCCCGTCTCGCCCCGCGTGGCGACACCCCCCGCCTGGATGCCGAGCTCCTGATGGCGCACGCGCTCGGCGTCGAACGGGAGGCGATGCTGCTCGGCGACGCGGCCCGCGAGGCCCCGGCGTCGTTCGAGGCCCTCGTCGCCCGCCGCGAGGCCGGCGAGCCGGTCGCCTACATCACCGGGCGCCGGGGCTTCTGGACGATCGAGCTGGAGGTCGGCCCCGGAGTCCTCGTCCCTCGCCCCGACAGCGAGACCCTGATCGAAGCGGCGCTGGCGCATTTCGGCGAGGCGGGCCCGAGACGGATCCTCGACCTCGGCACCGGGCCGGGCACCCTGCTGCTGGCAGCGCTCGACCAGTGGCCGGGCTCGACCGGGCTCGGCATCGACTCGTCCGGGACCGCCCTCGGCTACGCGCTCCGCAATGCCGGGCGGCTCGGCCTCGGCGACCGGGCCGAGTTCCGGCGGGGCGATTGGGCGGAGGGGGTCGATGAGCGCTTCGACCTCGTGCTGTGCAATCCGCCCTACGTCGAAGCGGGCGCCGAGCTTCCCCGCGACGTCGCTTCCTGGGAGCCTCCCGAAGCCCTGTTCGCGGCGGCGGACGGCCTTTCCGAATATCGCCGCCTCGCCCCGGAAATTCCGCGCCTGCTCGCCCCGGGCGGCCTTGCCTGCCTCGAGCTGGGGAGGGGCCAGAAGGCGGACGTGGCCCGGCTCTTCGACGGGTCGGGCTTAACCCTATCGTCACGCACGGACCTTACGAATATCGAGCGTTGCCTTCTGCTAAGCTGTTAATCCACGTCATCTAAATTCCGCTTGGATTTCGTTGCGGTCATAGCTACATAGGGGGACAGGGACGGGGCTCTTCACAGCAATGAATGCGTGAGGCCAACCGTCGCCGACCCCCGATTGCTAAATCGTCCCAGGACGATCCAGCGTGAGGTGGCGGAGGCCGCGTGTGCGGCCCTGCCCGGGTGTCGTGCTAAATAAGCGGCCGGGAGGGGCCCGGTTGTCACAGTGGCGTGAATAGGACCACGAGGACGAGGACCTACATTTGATCAACAATCGTCAGAACGGCCGCCGTCGCGGCCGCGGTGGCGGCGGACCGCGTTCGCCGAACCAGTCGCCCAATGTGGGCAACCGGCAGGACAACCGCTCGCGCGGCAATGCCGCCCAGCTGCTCGAGAAGTACAAGTCGCTCGCCCGCGACGCCCAGCTCCAGGGCGACCGCGTGCAGTCCGAATACTGGCTTCAGTTCGCCGAGCATTATTTTCGGGTCTTGAACGAGAACCGCGCCCGCTTCGAGGAGCAGCGGCCCCGTCGCGACGATTACGGCTCCGACGAGGACGAGGATCAGGACGAGTCGATGGCCGCCGACGGCGACGACGGCGACGAGGAGGGCGACGGCGACGACCGCTCCATCCGCGAGGATCGCGGCAATCGCGACGACCGCGGCAACCGCGAGGACCGCGGCAATCGCGAAGAGCGCGGCTATCGGGCCGAGCGTTCGGACCGCAACGACCGTCCGGAGCGCAGCGAGCGGTCGGATCGCAACGAACGTCCCGAGCGCAACGAGCGCCCGGAGCGTGCCGAGCAGCCCGAGCGTCCGCGCCGCGAGTTCCAGCCGCGCGAGGAGCGCAATGGCGAGCGCCGGCCCGAGCGCTTCCGCTCCCGCCGCGAGGAGCCCCGCGCCGAGCCTCAGGGCGATTCCGACGAGCGCATCTCGCTCGACGTTCTTCCGCCCGCGATCGCCGTGATCGAGGGCGACGCTCCGGCCAAGGCGCCCCGCCGCCGCACCCGGCGCCCCCGCGAGGACGGCGACGCGGACATCGCGCCCGCGGCCTGAGCCTTCCGAAAAGCGAAACGAAGCGAAGCGGCGGTCCCTCGGGGCCGCCGCTTTTCTTTCGGGCTCGCGGCCCGCCGTCGCCGGACGCCATCCCACTGTCACGCAAGTGTCATCGGACTGTCTTATCGGCGGGCGGACGATCCCGGTGGAGAGATGACGATGAAGCGATCGGCGGCCCTTGCGGCCTTGCTTTCGGCTACCTTCCTGGCCGCTCCGGCCTGGGCGGGTGAACCCGACCTCGCCGCCGAGGTCGCGGCGATGCGCGCGGAAATGCAGAGCCTTAGAGCCGAGGTCGCCGAGCTCAGGGCGGCGGCCGCGGCAAGGCCCGACGGCCCTCCGCCGCCCACCGCGGAACCGCCGGCCTGGAAAGGCGCTCCGCAGCTCGCCGACAAGAAATCCGGCTTCAGCTTCAAGCCCAAGGGGCTGGTCCAGTTCGACGCCGGCTTCGTCGGCACTCCGGGGCCGGAGCGGAGCGGCACCGTCGGCGGTCTCAACTACAACAATCTGGGCTGGAGCAGCCGCGCCCGGCGGCTGGTGATCGGCGCCGAGGGCTCCCTTCCCGGCGGCTTCGGCTACAATGTCGAGTTCAACTTCGCCCAGGGCAATGTCGATTACGAGGACGTCGTCCTCACCTGGCAGGACGAGGACAGCCCGGTGCAGGTCCGCCTCGGCAATTTCTACCCACTCTCCAGCCTTGAGACGATGACCAGCTCGCGCCTCACCAGCTTCCTCGAACGCGCGTCCTTCACGGACGCCTTCAACTACAACCGCCGCCTCGGCGCTGCGGTGGCGCTGCTCGATCCGGAGGGCGATCGCTACACGCTGACGGCCGGCATCTTCAGTCAGGAGATCAACAACCAGAGCTTCAACCGCACCGGCTGGCAGGCGAGCGTGCGCGGGACCTACTCGCCCATGCTCGGCGACACGCGCCTCCACCTCGGCGCCAACTTCCAGCATCGCGTGACGCAGCGCGACGCACAGAACGTGCAATACCGCTCTCGCCCCTTCACCCAGATCACGGATCAGCGCTTCGTCGACACCGGCGCGATCGCGGCGGGCGGCGATGACATCGTCGGTCTCGAATTCGGTGCGATCATGAAGTCGTTCCACGTCGCCGCCGAGGCGCAGCAACTCTGGGTCCGCGGCTACCGCCCCGGTCGGACCTTCGGCGAGAATAACGGCGTT
>DASTLX010000025.1:0-82023 GCA_035714565.1 Allosphingosinicella sp. | reverse complement strand
TTCATAAAGGATGAATCTGGGTGTTTAGCCGCGCCGGGTCCTCGCCCTCAGGTCCGCCACGCACCGCTGGGCAGTGCGGCCATCCCAGCGATCGGGCCGGCGGCCGTTCGAGCGGGGTCCCGCCAGCGCCTCGTCCAGGCGACTCGCAAGCTCGTCGGCCCGCACCAGCTGGTTCGTTCCTTCGAGGATCGTGATCGGACGTTCGGTATTTTCGCGCAGCGTCAGGCAGGGGATGCCGAGATAGGTGGTTTCCTCCTGGATCCCGCCGCTGTCGGTAATCGCCGCCGCCGAGCCCATGACGAGGCTCATGAAGCGAACATAAGGGACGGGCTCGATCAGCTTCACGCCGGCGTCGGTCATCCGGCTGCCGAGGCCGTTCAGCCGCTGAGCAGTTCGCGGGTGGAGCGGAAAGACGAGCGGCAGGCGCTGCTGCACGGAAACCAAAGCGTCGACCAGCCCGGCAAGCTGCTCCGGATCATCGACATTGGACGGGCGGTGGAGCGTGACGACGCCGTAGCGGCCGGGCATCACGCCAAGCTCCGCCGGCACGGCGGCGGCTTCGATCGCCGGGCGGACCAGCTCGAAGCTGTCGAGCATGATGTTGCCGACCCGACTGATCCGGCCGGCCGGGATGCCCTCGGCGAGGAGGTTCTCGTCGCCGTCGGCTGACGGGGTCCAGAGCACGTCGGCGAGGACGTCGGTGACGAGCCGGTTGAGCTCCTCGGGCATGGTCCGGTCGCGGCTCCTGAGGCCGGCCTCGAGGTGGACGACCGGAATCCCGAGCTTGCCACCGACCATCGCGCAGGCGGCGGTCGAGTTGACGTCGCCGACGACGATTATCCAGTCGGGCCGGTCTTCGAGAGCCACCTTCTCATAGGCGATCATCACTCCGCCGGTCTGCTCGGCATGGCTGCCCGAGCCGACGCCGAGATGATGGTCGGGCTCGGGGAGCTTCAGGTCCGTGAAGAAGGCGTCCGACATGTTCACGTCGTAATGCTGGCCGGTATGGACGAGCACGGGGGTGAAGCCGGGCGCCGCGGCGAGGGCGTGCCAGAGCGGCGCCACCTTCATGAAATTCGGGCGCGCGGCGGCGATCAGGTGGATGCGCTGGGCCATGGCGGCCGGGGTAGCGGCAAAGGGTAAAGATAGGGTCTACTCCCCTCCCTGGAAGGGAGGGGCCGGGGGTGGGTCCGCCGCAGGCGGCCGAAACTCCGAGTCAGAAAAAGTCTCGCTGCGCTCGCCTACCCGCCCCTGGCCCCTCCCTTCCAGGGAGGGGAAGCTAGGCCAACGCCCCCTCCACCGCCTTCCTCCAGCCCGCCAGCCGCGCCTCGCGGACCTCCGGGGCCATGGCCGGCTCGAACCTCTCCACGGCGCCGCGCATCGCCGCCGCATCCTCCAGCGAGGCGAACATCCCGCAGCCGACGCCGGCCAGCATCGCCGCGCCCAGGGCCGTCGTCTCGACGAACCGGGGCCGCTCCACCGTCACCGCCAGGATGTCGGCCAGGTCCTGGGCCAGCCAGCCGTTGGACGCCATCCCGCCATCGACCTTCAGCACCTCCCAGGGGGCCCCGTCGGCGGCGAAGGCGGCCATCAGATCGTGGGTCTGGTGCGCCATCGCCTCCAGGGCGGCCCGGGCGAGATGGGGTCGGCCGGTGGCGAAGCTCAGGCCGGTGATCGCGCCGCGCGCGTCGGGCCGCCAATAGGGCGCCCCAAGCCCGCTATGGCCCGGGACGATCTGGACTCCGCCGCTGTCGGGCACGGAGCGGGCCAGGGCTTCGGTCTCCGCCGCGCTTCCGAGCAGGCCGAGATCGTCGCGGAGCCATTTGACCAGGCTTCCGGCGACGAAGACCGAGCCTTCGAGCGCGTAGCGACGCTCGCCGCCGAGCTGCCAGGCGACGGTGGAGAGCAGGCGATGGCCGCTTCGGCGCTGCTCCCGGCCGGTATGGGTGAGGATGAAGGCTCCGGTGCCGTAGGTCGCCTTGCTGTCGCCCGGAGCGAGGCAGGCCTGGCCGATCGCCGCGGCCTGCTGGTCTCCGGCCATTCCGGCGATCCGGATCGGAATCCCGAAATGCTCGGGCACGGTCTCGCCCAGCGGCCCGGCGCAGTCGACGATCGCGGGCAGGATCGCGGCGGGCACGCCCCAAAGGTCGAGCAGCCCGTCGTCCCAGCGGCCGGTCGCAATGTCCATCAGGGCCGTGCGCGAGGCGTTGGTCGCATCGGAGGCGTGGAGGCCGCCGGTCAGCCTGAACACCAGCCAGCTCTCGACGGTGCCGACGCACAGGTCGCCGCCGGCCTCGCGGAGCCGCGGCCAGTGCTCCAGCGCCCAGGCGATCTTGGACGCGCTGAAATAGGGGTCGAGCAACAGACCGGTCCTCGCCTGCACCGCTTCCTCGCGGCCCTCGGCTTTCAGCTCCGCGCACGAGCTCGCGGTCCGCCGGTCCTGCCAGACGATCGCCGGCGCCAGCGCCCGGCCGGTCCGCCGGCTCCAGAAGACGATCGTCTCGCGCTGGTTGGTGATCCCAAGCGCCGCGACCCGCTCGGCTCCGCCGCCCGCGGCGAGCGCGGCCCGGGCGCAGGCGAGGCTCGAGGCCCATATCTCCTCGGCGTCATGCTCGACCCAGCCGGGCCGGGGATAGGATTGGGCCAGCTCGCGCTGCTCGGAAGCGAGGCACGTCCCGTCGGCGGCGAACAGCATCGCCCGGGTGCTGGTCGTGCCTTCGTCGATGACGAGAATCGTGTCGCCCATCGCCTCCCCCCGCCCTTCACGTGAACTCGGGAATCCCGTCCGGCGGTCGTGCCACGACCGCCTCGACGGTTCCACCCCCCGGCTGGATTCCCGCTTTCGCGGGAATGACGTAGGATGAATGGATGGACTCCTTCGACCTCCTCGTCGTCGGCGGCGGAATCAACGGCGCCGCGATAGCGCGCGATGCGGCGATGCGCGGAGCGAAAGTGCTTCTCGTCGAGAAGGACGACCTCGCCGCCCATACCAGCTCGGCCTCCTCCAAGCTGATCCACGGCGGCCTTCGCTATCTCGAGCAATATGAGTTCCGCCTGGTTCGCGAGGCGCTCGCCGAGCGCGAGATATTGCTTCGGACGGCGCCGCACATCGTCCGCCCCCTTCGCTTCGTCCTTCCGCACTGCCCGGCGCTGAGGCCCCAGTGGATCGTCCGCGCCGGACTTCTCCTCTACGACCTGCTCTCGGTCCGTGGCAGCCTGCCGCGCTCGCGCCGGGTCGGCCGGCGCGACTCCGGGCTCCACGCCCCTCTCAAGGAGCGGCGGCGGGTGCTCAGCTATTGGGACGCCTCGGTCGACGACAGCCGGCTCACGGTCCTGAACGCGGTCGCCGCCGCCGAGCACGGCGCCGAGATCGCGACCCGGACGGAATTCCTCTCGGCCCGCCGCGACGGCGACAGGTGGAGCGCGGCGCTGTCCGGCGGCCGAAGGGTCGCGGCCGAAGCGATCGTCAACGCCGCCGGCCCCTGGGTCGCGGAGGTCCTCGGCACGCGCCTCGCCGAGAGCAGCGCCAGCCGGGCGCGCCTGGTCAAGGGCAGCCACATCGTCGTTCCGGCCCTGTGGGAAGGCGGCCAGGCCTATATCCTCCAGCAGCCCGACGGCCGGGTCGTCTTCGCCTTGCCTTTCAAGGGGGACTTCACGCTGATCGGGACCACCGACCTGGAGGTCGAGCGGCCCGAGGATGCGGCGATCGCGCCCGGGGAGTTCCGCTATCTGTGCGAGGCGGCGAACCGCTATTTCACCCGCCAGCTCGTCCCCGGCGACGTCGTCTGGAGCTATTCCGGAGTGCGCTCGCTCCGGGACGACGGCGCCGCGGACGCGAAGTCCGTCACCCGCGACTATCGCCTCGAGCTGGATCCGGACCCGCGGCCGAGGCTGCTTTCCGTCTTCGGCGGCAAGATCACGACCGCCCGGGCTCTCGCCGAGGAAGCGCTCGACCGCCTCGGGATCGAGGGGCGGTGCTCGACCTCGCATGTCTTCCTCCCCGGCGGCGACGTCTATCCCGACTATCTGGACTGGCTGGACCGGCTCGCGGCCTGGATGCCGCGGCCACTCCTCGCCCGGCTCTCAGGCGCCTACGGCACCCGGCTGCGGGACATGATCGGAGACTCCGCGGGCCTCGCCGACCTCGGCCGCCATTTCGGCGCCGGGCTCTACGAAGTCGAGCTTCGCTGGCTGAGGGACAAGGAGTTCGCCCGGACCGCGGAGGACGTGCTGTGGCGGCGGACGAAGCTCGGGCTGGTCATGGGAGAGGCGGAAGTGACGGGGGTGGAGGAGTGGCTGGGGAACGCCCCTCCCTGCAAGGGAGGGGTTGGGGGTGGGTAGGCGAGCGCAGCGAGACTTCCTGCAGGGTCAGTGTTTCGGCCGCCTGCTGCGGACCCACCCCTAGCCCCTCCCTTCCAGGGAGGGGAAGATCAGGGCCCCTCGTGCAGGGGGTCCGTTCCCGGCTCCGGCACCTCGTCCAGCGCCCGCTTGCTCTCCTCGGCCTCTTGCTCGATCGCCTCGTCGCCCGAGGGAAGGTCCTGCTCGTCGTCGCCCATGATGGATCTCCTTCGCCGCCCTCAACGCCCGGGCCGGGAACCCGCTCCGCGGCCCGTGCTTTGACAGGCCCATGGCACCTTCGGCTCAGGAAGCGTCCGCGCGCGCGGGCAACGGCGACAGCGTCATCGGCTGGAAGCTCGACCGCGAGCAGAGGAAAGAGCTGCTCCAGCAATTCCCGCCGCGCTACCGCAACGTCGACGCCGACCATGTCACGCTCCGGACCAGGGCTTCGGCGGACGCGGCGCTTCCGGAGGAGACCCTCGGCGAGATCGTCGGCAGGGTCGACGACGGCCGCGGAGTCGAGGCGTTGGTGGTCGCGATCGGCGGGACCACCGATCGCCCGGACGGAAGCACCTACCATATCACCTGGTCGCTCGAGCCCGGCCGCCAGGCCCAGGAATCGAACGACGTCCTCGCGACGCGCGACTGGACCGCCTTCGACCTGCCGATGCCGGTCAAGCTAGGGCCCGAACGCTGGCCGCGGGGGTCATGAGCCGCCAGCTCTATCTCGACTGCGACGGGGTCCTCGCCGATTTCGACTCGGGGGCCGCCGCGGTCCTGGGGATGCACCCGAAGGCGTTCGAGAAGCGACACGGCCTCGGCCGCTTCTGGGCGAAGCTGGCCAAGGCGCCCGATTTCTATTTCGGCCTGCCGCTGCTCGACGGCGCCACCGAGCTGTTCGAGGCGGTCCGCCACCTCGATCCGATCATCCTCACCGGCCTTCCGCAGGGCAATTGGGCGGCCGACCAGAAGGTGCGCTGGGCCGCGAAGCATTTCCCGGGCACCCGGATCATCACGACCATGGCCCGCGACAAGCGCAAGCACGCCAGGGCGGACGACGTCCTCGTCGACGACCAGCTCAGGCACGCCCATCTCTGGGAGGAGATGGGCGGCGTGTTCATCCACCACCGGACCGTCGCGGAGACGCTCGAGCGGCTGGGGGAATATTTCGAGCTCTAAGCCTCCCCTGCTTTTGCAGGGGACGGGGACCGCCCGAAGGGTGGTGGACGGGCCTTGCTGACTCCGAAGAACCCCTCCACCATGCTTCGCATGGTCCCCCTCCCCCGCAAATCCGGGGGAGGAATTATGGAGCTCGTCCTTGAAACCCGTCGCTTATCCCCTGCTCGCCGCCGCTTCCCTGCTCCTCACCGCCGCAAAGCCGCCCGAACAGAGGCCGGTCTCCTACCGGGTCACGCCTATCCTCCAGGAGGACGGGAGCCGGGCGCTCGACGTGCGGATGCGACTCAAGGGCGATCCGGACGGCGAGACCGAGCTGTTCCTGCCGAGCGTCTGGGCGGGATCGAGCGAGCTCTGGCGCCACGCCAAGGGGCTTCGGATACGGGGCGCGAAGAGCCTCGGCGGCAGCTACGACAAGCCCGTTGCCCGCCACCGCCCGGGGGCCCGCCTGACCCTCCGCTACCGAATCGTCTCGGCTTATACGCAGGATCCCGGCTTCGCCTACGAAAAGGCTCGGCCGCTGATCCGCCCCGACTGGTTCTTCGTCCACGGCGAGTCGATGTTCGCCGTGCCGGGCGGAGACCAGGAGCGGCCGGCGAGATTCCGGTGGGGCAAGCTGCCCGGAGGCTGGACGGTCGCCTCCGACCTCGACCATCTCGGCGGCAAGCCGACCAGCCTCGCCAACCTCGTCAACAGCGTCGTCATCGGCGGCGCCCGGCTGAAGGTCGTCCGCCGCGACCTTCGCGGCGCTCCGCTCCGGGTCGCCCTGCTCGGCGAGTGGCAGTTCAGCGCCGACCAGCTCGCCGACACCGTCACCCCGATCATCGCCGCCGAGGACGCCTTCTGGGGCGACCGAAGCTCGCCCTATCTCGTCGCCATGGCGCCTCTGGGCGAGCTTCCTTCCGGCCTCTCCTACCACGGCACCGGGCGGACCGACGCCTTCACGATCGCCTCGACCAGCGCCTTCGAGCTGAAGCAGGCGGTGCGCTTCCTGGCCCATGAGAACATGCACTCCTGGGTGCCGATCGCCCTGGGCGGGATGCCGGAGGAGGACGAGGCCAGGGACTATTGGTTCAGCGAAGGCTTCAACGACTATCTTGCCGCCAAGGTGCTTCTGCGCTCGGGCATCTGGACTCTGGCGGAATGGGCGGCCGACAAGAACGACACCCTGCTCCGCTACGCGCAATCCCCGGCGAGGACGGCCGACGGCGCCGAGATCGCCCGGCGCTTCTGGTCGGACAGCGCGGTCCAGCAGGTCAGCTACGACCGCGGCCACCTGCTCGCCGCGAAGCTCGATTCGGAGATCGCGGCCCGCTCCTCGGGCAAGGGGAGCCTCGAGGCCGTGCTGAGGACCCAGCGGAGGGCCGCCGAAGGCAGCCCCGAGCTCGCCGTCGCCCTGTTCCGAAAGACCCTCCGCGACGAGGCCGGCATCGACATCGATCCCGATCTCGAGCGCTACGCCCGGCGCGGCGAGACCCTGCTTCTCCCCGCCGACCTGCTCGGCGACTGCGGCCGGCTGGTGACCGAGCGCCGAAGGGCCTTCACCCGGGGCTACGACGCCGACGCGACCCGGAGGGCGAACGGAGTCATCGCCGGCGTCGACCGCGAGGGACCGGCCTATGCGGCCGGCCTGCGCGACGGAATGCAGCTCGTCCGGCGCGAGTCGGGCAAGATCGGCGACGCCTCGGTCGAGCTCGCCTATCGGGTCACCGAAGACGGGGTCGAGCGGGTGATCAGCTACATGCCGGAGGGCAAGGCCGAGTTCGACGTCCAGCGTGTCGAGCTGACCGTGGCCGGGCCCGAGGCCGAGGCCGCATGCCGGACCCGCCTCGGCGGCGCTTCGTGAGCTTCACCGCGAAGATCCTCCTGCTCGGCTCGGGCGAGCTGGGCAAGGAGCTCGCCATCTCGGCCAAGAGGCTCGGCGCCTATGTCATCGCCTGCGATTCCTACGCCGGAGCCCCCGCCATGCAGGTCGCCGACGAGGCCGAGGTCTTTCCGATGCTCGACGGCGACAGGCTTCGCGAGACGATTGTGCGCCACCGGCCGGACCATGTCGTTCCCGAGGTCGAGGCGATCCGGACCGAGATCCTGGCCGAGCTCGAATCGGCGGGAACCCACGTCGTGCCCTCCGCCCGGGCGACGATGATGACCATGAACCGCGATTCGATCCGCGAGCTCGCCGCCGGCGCGCTCGGGCTTCGCACCTCGCGCTACCGTTTCGCGGAGAGCCTGGAGGAAGCGGAGGCCGCCGCCGCCGACACCGGCTTTCCCTGCGTGATAAAGCCGGTCATGTCCTCGTCCGGCAAGGGCCAGCTGACGGTTTCGGCGGCGGCCGAGCTGGCGGCGGCCTGGGATTATGCCGTCGCCAACATGCGCGGCGACCGGGCGCGGGTGATCGTCGAGGAGTTCGTCCGCTTCGATTATGAGATCACCCTTCTCACCGTCCGGACCCGGGACGGCGTGCTCTTCTGCCCGCCCGTCGGCCACCGCCAGGAGCGCGGCGACTATCGCGAGAGCTGGCAGCCGACCCCGATGTCGCAGGCCGCGCTCCGCGACGCCCGCGACATGGCGCGCAGGGTGGTCGACGACCTCGGCGGCTACGGCCTCTTCGGGGTCGAGTTCTTCGTCGCCGGCGACGAGGTGATCTTCTCCGAATTGTCGCCGCGCCCGCACGACACCGGAATGGTCACCCTCATCTCCCAGAACCTCTCGGAGTTCGACCTCCACGCCCGGGCGATTCTCGGCCTCCCCATCCCCCACATCGGCCTGACGGCGCCGGCCGCCGCGAGCGCGGTGATCCTGGCGGACCGGGAAGCGGAAAGCTTTCGTTTCGAGGGTATCGCCGAGGCTCTGGCGCTTGGGAGCGAGGGCGCGGAGGTCGATCTGCGAATCTTCGGCAAGCCCGTGACGAGGCCCTACCGGCGGATGGGCGTAGCGCTGGCGACCGGCGCGACGGCGGACGAGGCCCGCGCCCTGGCGACTCGGGCCGCGGGCAAGGTGAGGATCGAGTACGACTAAAATCCTCCCCGAGATTACTCGGGGAGGGGGACCGCGCGAAGCGCGGTGGAGGGGTTCTTCGGACTAAGAAAAGGCCCCTCCACCATGCTTCGCAGGGTCCCCCTCCCCTGCAGAAGCAGGGAAGGAATTCATCTCCCGAACCTCAGCACGAGGTGATCATATTCCGAGTTGCCGACATAGCCGTCGCGGTCGGAATCGTGGAAGGCGACGATGTAGACGGGCCGCCGCGCCGCGGCGATCGGGACCTCGCCCCCCGCCCTCGTCCACAGGGCCGAATAATAGACCGACGGCCGCTCCGGATCGGGCCCCAGGCGAAGATCAATGAGATAGTTGTTGCCGCCCGGGTCCATCATCAGCGTTCCCGAGCCCGCTTCGGTATCGGCCATGCCGGTGCCGGGCAGGAAGCACGGATGCTCGCCTCCGGCATTGGGGTCGCCGGGCACCCGGCGGGGGCGGAGCGCGCGGAAGACCGACTTCGCGGTCCAGGCGCAGAGCTGGTAGGCCACGTCCGCGCGGCGCTTCGGGAACAGGATCCGGAACGGCCGCGGCTCGAGCCTGGCCTCGGTGGTGCGAAGGTCGGTCCTGACCATCCGAACCGGCTTGCCGTCCTGGACGATCCGGATCCCGAGCCACGGCGTGTGCGCCACCTGAGTTGCGGCCGGCTTCGCCGCCACCGGCGCGCTCGAGCCGAGCGCGGCCAGCGCGAGGACCGAGGGCATGAGAGAAATCGACCTTGGCATCCGCTCACTCCACCTCGCCGGAGTCACGATAAGCCCAAGCGCGGGACGAACCAAGCGGCCGGGCGCCCTTGACATGCAATGATGTTCATGTTATGTTCCGATCATGCCGAGACTCACGCCATCCCCGAGCGACAGCGAAGCCGGACGGTCCTGGCGTCGAAGTTTCTGGCTGATTTTTCTGCTTCTATGGAGGCTGATACTTCGGAGCTTCCGTTCGCCCGCCCTCCGGATTTGCGATATTCGGCGTGAAGCGCTATCTGCTGCAGCTCGCGTGCAAGTGCCTAATATACCAAAGAATTTGGAGAATCGCGTGTTGAAGAAGCGCCTCGCTTTCGCCGCCTCCGTCCTCGTCCTCGCCGCCGCCCCGGCCGCCGCCGGCGAATCGCGCCGCTGCCTCGACGAGGCCTGCACGATGGAGACTCTGCTCGCCCTCCAGGACGGCGGCGGAGCGACGGTCGAGGCGACTCGCTACGGCAGCTGGGGCTTCGACACGGCCGGAATGGACCGCTCGGTGAAGCCCGGCGACGATTTTTACGGCTTCGTCAACGGCACCTGGGCGAAGAACACCACCATCCCCGCCGACCGCTCCTCCTACGGCGCCTTCGCGGTTCTTCGCGACCTGTCGGAAGCCCGGCTCAGGAAGCTGGTCGAGAGCTACCGGCTCGGCGCCCCCGGCGACGAGGGCAAGGCCGCCGCGCTCTACCAAGGCTTCATGGACGAGGCGGCGGCCGAGCGCGCCGACGCCATTCCCCTCCTCGCCCGGCTGGTCCCCGTCTACCAGGCGAAGAGCAAGGACGACGTCGCCCGGCTGATGGGTCGGGCGCTGGGCGGCTTCGGCGCGAGCTTCTTCGGTCCGGGAGTGAGCGACGACGCCAAGCGGCCCGACGTCTACGCCCTCTATCTTCGCCAGTCGGGCCTCGGCCTGGGCGACCGCGACTTCTACGTCGACTCCAAGTTCAAGCCGCAGCGCGACCGCTACCTCCTCTACGTCCAGCAGATGCTGGAGATGGCGGGATGGCCCGATCCGGCGAGCGCCGCCCGCGAAGTGGTCGCCCTCGAGACGAGGATCGCCGAGGCGCACTGGACGCGAGCCGAAAGCCGAAACCGCGACAAGACCTACAATCTCATGACCCGGGCCGAGCTCGAGACCCAGGCGCCCGGCTTCCCCTGGGCGATCTTCCTCGATTCCGCCGGGGTTTCCCGTGCCGAGCGCGCGATCGTCGCGCAGAACACCGCTTTTCCCAAGGTCGCCCGGATCTTCGCGGAGGCCGACCTTCAGACGCTCAAGGCCTGGCAGGCCTTCCACATCGCCGACGAGATGTCGCCCTTGCTGTCGAAGCGCTTCGCCGACGCCAGTTTCGAGTTCCGGTCCAAGTTCCTCAACGGCCAGCCCCAGCAGCGCGAGCGGTGGAAGCGCGGCGTGACCTTCGCCGAGAACGCGCTCGGCGAGGCGATCGGGCGCGATTATGTCCGGCTCTATTTCCCGCCCGATTCCAAGGCCAAGATGGACGCCCTGGTCGCCAATTTGCGGACCGCGATGGGCGCGCGGATCCGCAACCTGCAATGGATGGGTCCGGCGACCAAGGCCGAGGCCCTGAAGAAGCTGGAGGGCTTCAACGTCAAGATCGGCTATCCGTCCAAGTGGCGCGACTATTCGGCCCTGGAGGTGGTCCCCGGCGACCTCGTCGGCAATGCCGAGCGCGCCGCCCGCTTCGAGTGGGACTTCCGCCGCAACCGGATCGACCAGCCGGTCGACGAGGCCGAGTGGGGAATGACCCCGCAGACGGTGAACGCCTATTACAACAGCGTGAAGAACGAGATCGTCTTCCCCGCCGCGATCCTTCAGCCGCCCTTCTTCGATCCCGACGCCGACCCGGCGGTCAATTACGGCGGCATCGGCGGGGTGATCGGCCACGAGATCGTCCACGGTTTCGACGACCAGGGCCGCAAGTCGGATTATGCCGGAGTCCTTCGCGACTGGTGGACTCCGGAGGATGCCGCCAAGTTCGAGGCCCAGGCGGCCAAGCTGGGCGCCCAGTATGAGGCCTACAGCTTCCCGAACCTGCCCGGGGTCCACATCAACGGCAGAGCCTCGATGGGCGAGAATATCGGCGATCTCGGCGGCATCACGCTGGGCCTCGAAGCCTACCGCACCTCGCTGGGCGGCAAGGCGGCGCCGGTCGTCGACGGGTTCACCGGCGACCAGCGCGTCTTCCTGGGCTGGGGCCAGGTCTGGCGAACCCTGTTCCGCGACGAGGCGCTTCGCCAGCAGCTGGTCGGCGACTCCCACTCGCCGGGCATGATCCGGGCGATCGCTCCGCTGAGGAACATCGACGCCTGGTACGAGGCGTTCGGAGTGAAGCCCGGCGACAGGCAGTATCTCGCGCCCGAGGACCGGGTGAGGATCTGGTAGCGCTCGTCATCCCGGCGAAAGTCGGGATCCCTGGAGACGGATTTTCGATGCTTCGGGCCGCACCGCTCATGGATTCCGGATCGGTCCGGCCTGACGGCTAGCGCCTCGTCGCCAGCCAGATCGTGTGCTTGGCCCCCTTGCGGCCGGCGTGGGCGCGCACCGTCGCCTCCTCGACTCGGAAGCCCGCCTTGGCGAGCCTTCGGCTGAAGGCCGAGTCGGGCGCCGCCGACCAGATTGCGAGGAGGCCGCCGGGCTTCAGCGCGGCCCTGGCCCGGGCCAGGCCGTCGGAGTCGTAGAGCCGGTCGTTGGTGTCCCGGCTGAGCGCGTCGGGGCCGTTGTCGACGTCGAGCAGGATCGAGTCGTAGCTCGACCGGCCGGCGGCGATGAGGTCGCCGACGTCGCTCTCGACCACCCTGACCCGCGGATCGTCCAGGCTCGATCCGTGGACATGCGCCATCGGCCCACGAGCCCACTTCACGATCGCCGGCACCAGCTCCGACACCACCAGGGTCGAGTCGCGGCCCAGCGCCGCCAGGGCCGCGCGCAGGGTGAAGCCCATGCCGAGCCCCCCGATCAGGAGAGCGGGGCGGGGCCGTCCGGCGATGCGCTCGCAGGCGAGGGTGGCGAGCGCCTCTTCCGATCCGCGAAGCCGGGTGCTCATCAAGGCGTTGGCGCCGAGCATGATCCAGAAATCCTCGCCGCGCCGGATCAGCCTCAGCTCGCCGCCGCCGCCCGGAATGAGGGCGCTGTCGATCAGGAGGCGGGGGATCATCGCCGCCCCTTGGACGCATCCATGGACAATCGCAACGAAGGCGGCGACAGCGGTGCTCGTGACAGTAACTGGAGGATGGAGCCGTGAGCGTCGCCTTCCGCCGCGACAGCGACGAAGAGCATAAGGAGCCGAGGTTCGAGCTGCCGATCCCGGTCGGGCCCAATCTCGTCACGGCGAACGGCCTCGCCCTGATCCGGTCGCGGGTGGCCGAGCTCGAAGCCGGCATCGCCGCCGGTGCGGACGAGGCCGGGCTGGAGGCGGCCAGGCGCGCCCTGCGCTACTGGCATACCCGGCAGGCGACCGCCCAGCTCGCCCCGCCGCCGCCCGCCGGCGAGGTCGCATTCGGCTCCCGGGTGAGCTTCCGCCACAACGGCGCCCTGCGCCGGATCGATATCGTCGGCGACGACGAAGCCGACCCCGGCGCGGGCCGGATCTCCTTCTCGGCGCCGCTGGCCCGGGCCCTTATCGGCGCGCGCGCCGGCGACCTGGTCGACTTCGCCGGCCGGGCCGAAGCGCTCGAAGTGGTCGAGACCGGGCCGATCGAAGACTTTCCACCCGACCCGGGCGGCGCAACAGAGCGCAACTAATCTTGAAGCGAACGGAACCTGCGGGTCATGTTTCCGATTCCGGTGGATTGCATTATCGAGTTGGGCCGGAATCACTTATTGACTCACGCCTTCGATCCGATACCATTTGCGGTCTATTGCTTGGGCTACGCCCGACATTTGCTTTGATAAATCGCCCGGGAGGGTCGCTATCGTCGTGTTTTAGGCGAGGCTTGATCATTGGCTATTGGGGGCAGTAGCCGGTCAAGTTGCTGATCTTGCTGGCTTGTTCGTGGGGGCCGCCATGTATCGTGGGGCTGATCGAAGCCCGGACCTTGCCCCGCCGCGCCTGACGGCGCTGGCCGAGGAATCGCGATTCGTCGGTCCGAGCGCCGCCGTCTCCCGGATCAAGTCGCTGGTCCGCAAGCTCAGCCGCTCGTCGAGCACCACCCTCATTCGCGGCGAGACCGGCACCGGCAAGGAGCTGGTCGCGCTGATGCTCCATCGCAACAGCCCGCGCGGCGACCGGCCGCTGGTCCCGATCAACTGCGCCGCCATCCCGGAAGCTTTGATCGAGGGCGAGCTGTTCGGCTATGAGAAGGGCAGCTTCTCGAGCGCGTCGCGCGCCTATCCGGGCAAGTTCCGCCTCGCGGACCGGGGCACCCTGTTCCTCGACGAGGTCGGCGAGCTCAGCCTTCCCGCCCAGTCGAAGCTGTTGAGGGCGCTCGAATCGGGCGAGGTCTACCCGCTCGGCTCGCACCACGCCCACCATGTCGACGTCCGGATCATCGCCGCCACCAACCGCGATCTCGAGGAGGACGTCGCCCGCGGCGCTTTCCGGCCCGACCTCTATTACCGGCTCGCGGTGGTCCAGCTGGCGATCCCGCCGCTGCGCGAGCGGCCCGAGGACATATTGCCGGTCGCGCGCTCGCTGCTCGGACGAATCTGCGCCGAGCTCAGGCTGCCCCTGCCCTCGCTGTCCGCGGACCTCGTCGCCGCCCTGCGCCGCCACCGCTGGCCCGGCAACGTGCGCGAGATGCGCAACGCGCTCGAACATGCCCTCGTCACCGCCGACAGCGCCGACATGCTCGAGGCCGGCGACCTCCCCGCCAACGTCTCCGCGGCGGCGCCCGGCGCAGCCGGGGGCGGAGTCGCCGCCGAGCGCGAGCTTCTCCTTCGCGCCTTGGCCGCGGCCGGCGGCAAGAAAGCCGGCGCCGCCCGGGCGCTCAACTGCTCGCGCATGACCCTCTACCGCAGGCTGGAGCGCGCCGGGCTGGAGGGCGCGGCGTAGGCCGCGGCGCCCCGGACTCGTTTCAGGGTCCCGTCCGGAAGGGTGTAACGCCGCTCATGTGACACCTGTCACGCCTGTGACGCCGCTTGGGCGCGCCTTTCATCCTAACCCCTTGCCGCACCATCGCCTTTCCTTCTGGCACGGGGCTTGCGGGTAGAGCCGCGGCGCCCCGCCCGGGAGCGCCGGGAGAAGGCGATGGGGATTCAGGGGAGGGACGACCGGAACGAGCCCGCCGCCGGCAACGGCCGGCGCGGCTACATCAACCATATGAACCTGCGGCTCAGCCTGTCGGAGGTGCTGATCGACGTCGGCCAGACCGGCCCGGGCGAGGTGCCCACGATCACCGGCCGCTTCGTCACCAGCCCCGATTATCTGCTGAGCATGCGGAGCACGATCAGCGGCGCCATCGACCGCTACCAGGCGGAGTTCGGCGGCATCGTCTCCGCCGGGCCGGGAGCCGGGCGTGGCTGATCTCGGGGCGGTTGAGGCGGTGGGGGAGACGGTCGTCAACCTCCTGATGAACCGGCGCTCGCTGCTTGCCGCGGAGGGACGGCTGAGCCCGGTTCCGGCCGACTCGAAGATCCATCACGTGCCGCTCGCCACCCTGGTTGGGCCGACTCCGCCGACCGGCGGCCTGTCCGTCACCTGCTACCATATCGGGCGGTCCGACCACACGCTCGCCCGCCAGGCGATGCAGGACCCTTCGCAGGGCGCCGGAATCTCGCTCGAGCTGTCCTATCTGCTGGCGAGCTGGAGCTCGACGACGGCGGACGAGCTCTCGCTGCTCAGCTGGGCCATGCTCGAGCTCAACCGCTTCCCGGTGCTCGACTCCGGCCAGCTGCCGGCCACGGGCTGGGAGCGCGGCGAGAGCGTCCAGCTCGTCCCCGACGATTCCGATCCGGAGCGGCTGTTCCGGATCTGGGACGCGTTCGGCCAGAAATATCGGTTGAGCACCCTTTTCAAGGCGCGCGTCGTCCGCATCGGCTACGGCCCGACCGCCGACGCGCTGCCGGTCGCGGCGAGCCGCTTCAGCTTCGCCCATGGCGACCCGGAAGGGGAGCCGGCCTGGTGATCGCGATGCTCGCCCCCGACCTCCTCGACCGGCGCGCCCTCGCCCTGCTCCGGCTGGTCGACGTCGCCGGCCGTCCCGTCCTCGGCCCGGTCCGGATCGAGGGCGACGGAGTCCGGACGGTGGCGAAGGGCGACGGCCGCTTCGCCCTGCTCGAGGCGCGCGAATTCGAGGATTATGCGGCCAGCTTCGATCCGATCGCGGCGGCGCCGACCAGGACGATCCGGCTCGACCTCACCCCCGCCGCGCGCGACGTCGCGCCGCGAAGCTTCGGCCTGCGCCTTCCGCGCTCCCCGGACCCGGGCTCGGCCTCGTCGCTGTTCGAGCCGCAGGCGGTCGAGATGCTGCCCTCCGCACTGGCCACGCGCTCGGGAAGCGCCTGCACGGTCCGCGTCTCGGTCCGCCGCGGCGGCGACGGCCGGGTCGTCGAAGGCGCGCTGGTCCGCTCGCGCAGCGCCGACGGCGCGTTCACCGCTCGAGCCGTCACCGACGCCCGCGGCGAGGGCTGCCTCCTCTTCCCGTTCCTGCCGATGGCCTTCCCGGGCTCGACGATAAGCGCCGGGCAGCCGGCGCGAATCGTCGTCGACGTCGACCCGGACGTCGCCCGCTTCCACGCCCCGTCCGAGACCGGCGCCGCGGCCGAGGCGGCTTCGCTGCGCACCTCCGGCCATCTCGATCCCGATGCGCTCGCCGCCGCGGCGCCCGCCCCGAACTTCACCGCCGGCGCCGAAGCGACGCTGTCGGCGGGCCGCGAAAGCGCGGTCAGCCTCGAATGGAACCCCTCATGACCGACCTTTTGAAGGAGGCGATTGATGCCTGAATATCTAGCACCCGGCGTGTTCGTCGAGGAGACGAGCTTCCGAGCCAAATCGATCGAGGGCGTGGGCACCAGCACCGCCGCGTTCGTCGGCCTCACCGCGCGCGGGCCGGTCAGCCGCGACCCGAGGGACCCCACTCCGCCGATGCTGACCAGCTTCGGCGATTTCGAGCGCTTCTACGGCGGCCTCGACCCGCTCCGGATCGGCAATGCCTCCGTCCCCAACCACCTCGCCCTCGCCGCCCAGGCCTTCTTCGCCAATGGCGGCGGCCGGCTCTACGTGGCCCGGATCACCGGCGCCGGCGCCGCCGCCGCGACCACCGGCAACCTCGCCGGCAGCGGCGGCCAGGCCAAACGGGTGGTCGTCCAGGCCCGCTATCCCGGCGGCGGCAGCGTCGACGGCACCGACACCCAATATGTGGTGACGGTCACCGAGAACGTCCTTCCCACGACCAAGCGGCTCGCGCTCAAGCAGCCGGCGGGGACCACGGTCCAGCTCGCCAACGGCTATTACGTGGTCGGGATCGACCCGATGCCGACAAGCCTCGAGACCGTCGCCGCCTTCACCGCTCTGGCCGACGACGGCGCCCTGTCGATCGTCACCGTCTCGGTCGAGGTCAGGGATTCGAGCGGGATCGTCTACGAGGCGGCCGGGCTCGGCCTCCATCCGCGCCACCCGCGCTACATCGGCACGGTGATGGGCGCACGGCCGCCCAAGAGCATCGACCGCCTGACCAACCCCGTCCTGATCGAGCTCGGCGACGCCGTCACCCCGTTCGAGCTGAGGGCGCTGCTGACCGAGGAGCCGCTCCTGCTCAAGAACGGAGCGGACGGCAACGCGCCGACCGTCGACCCGTATAACGACGCCCTCGCCTCGCTTCTCGCGCTCGAGGACATCTCGATCGTCGCGGCGCCGGGATCCTCGACCTTCGCCGCCGCCGCGGCGATCAACCAGGCGCTGATCGGAAGCGCCGAGGCCCGGCGCGCCTACCGGATCGCGGTCCTCGACACGCCGCCCGACTTGGAGCCGAACGACGTCCGGGCGCTGAAGAACCTGATCGACAGCAAATATGCCGCCCTTTACTATCCCTGGATCCGGGTCGCCAATCCGATGGCCGCGACCGATCCGCTTCAGCCGGGCGAGATCGACGTTCCGCCGTCCGGCGCCGTCTGCGGGATCTATGCTCGAAGCGACGTCCAGCGCGGAGTCTGGAAAGCGCCCGCCAACGAGACGGTGACGGGAGCGCTCGACCTCCAGCGCGACGTCCGCTTCGGCGAGCAGGAAGGGCTCAACCCGCTCGGGATCAACTGCATCCGCAAGCTCCCCAATCGCGGCATCCGGGTCTGGGGGGCGCGCACTCTGAGCTCGGACCCGGAGTGGAAATACGTCAACATCCGGCGCTACTTCATCTACCTCGAGGCCTCGATCGACCGCGGCACCCAATGGGCGGTGTTCGAGCCGAACGGCGAGGCGCTGTGGGCCAACGTGCGCACCACCGTCTCCGATTTCCTCTACAACGAGTGGATGAACGGGGCTCTGCTCGGGGCCACGCCCAAGGAGGCGTTCTTCGTCCGCTGCGACCGCTCCACCATGACCCAGAACGACCTCGATAACGGGCGTCTCGTCTGCCAGGTCGGAGTCGCTGCGATCAAGCCCGCCGAGTTCGTCATCTTCAAGATCGGCCAGAAGACGGCCGACGCCCGCGGATAAGGAGCAGCCCCGATGCCACGCGACACCCCGTACAGCGCCTACAACTTCATCGTGGAGTTCGACGGCAACGATCCCGCCACCTCGGCCCTCGGCGGCTTCTCCGACGTCTCAGGGCTCAGCACCGAGGTGACCCTGATGGAATACCGCCAGGGCAACGACAAGGAGAACCGGGTTCGCAAGATCCCCGGCCTGCACAAGTCCGGCGACGTCACCTTGAAGCGCGGGATCATGGGCCAGACCAATTTCTGGCAATGGGTGCAGATCACCCGGACCGATCCCACCCACCGCCGCGGGGTCACGATCACCCTCCAGGACGAGCAGCACAATCCGATCCTGAAATGGCGGCTGATCAACGCCCGGCCGATGAAGTGGACCGGGCCGACCCTCGCCGCCAAGGGCGGCTCCGACGTCGCCATGGAGGAGCTCGTCCTCGCGTCCGAGGGCTTCGAGTTCGAGACGGCCTGACGGAGCGGCGACCCAGGTCATGTTCCTCCCGGGCATCAGCTTTTCGGCGAAGCGGCCGACCGAGGCGGCGGGGCTTTCCTCGCGCGCCGACGTCGCCATGTTCGTCGGCTGCATCCCCCGCCGGGATTCCGCCGTCCCGGCGCCGGTGCTCGAGGCGCTGGCGCTCGGCGGCTGGTCGCCGGAAGGGCTGTTCGGGGTCGAGGCGGGGCGGCTCGCCTCGCTTCTCGACGTGCCGGTGCCGGTCCACAGCTGGTCGGAGTTCGACGCCCTTTACGCCTGGGAGCGCAGGCCCCTGGCCGCCGGATCGAGCGACTTCGTTCCGACCTCGCTCGGGCTCGCCGTCAGGAGCTTCTTCGACGAGGGCGGAGCCAAGGCCTGGATCGTGCGGACCGGCGATCCGGCCGCGCTCGACGCCGACGACTCGGCCAAGCTGCCGCTCCTCACCGGCGAGGGCGCGCCGGGCGCCGGGCGGGTGGCGATCCTTCCGGGCTTCAGGGGGGCGAGCCGCGCCGCCGATCCCGGCGATCCCCAGACATGGTCGGGCGCCGGAGCCATTTTCGGCGTGGGCGACGCCGCCATGCTCCTCCTTCCCGACCTCGCCGACCTCTGCGCCGGCGGCCCGGAATATGCCGAGCCCGAGCCGGCGGCGCCCGCTCCGCCCGAGCGGTTCCGCCCCTGCGCCCCGGCCGCGCCCGAGCTAGCGCCGGAGAAAAGGGAAGGTCGTCCGCACTATCAGGCGCCGCGGCTCGACGGCGCCCAGTACGCCCTCTGGGCGGACGCGCTCCAATATGCGCTGACCCTTCTCAGCCGGGCCCGGGGACCGGATCACCGCCAGGACGTGATGCTGCTCGGCGCCTTCCCCCTGCCCTTGCTCGGCGAGTTCGGGCGTGGCGACGAGGCCTGGCCGCTTGCCATATTGGACGCGCCGGTCGGCGGCGGCAGGAGGCTGCTCGCCGAAGGCTGGATCGACCATCCGCGGCTTCAGCTGGCCTATCCCTGGGTGCGGACGGCGGCCTCGCTCGACATGCCCGAGGGGGTTCAGAGCCCGGAGGGGCTGCTGGCCGGGATCGTCGCACGCACCTCGCTGGCCGACGGCGCCTTTCGGAGCATCGCGGGACGGGAGGCGCGGAGCGTCCGCGGCCTCTGGCCGGAGATCGGCGAGAGCGAGCTCGGCCGGGGCCTGGACGGCGAGGCGGACTGGCTCGGCGAGCGGCTCTGCCTGATCGCGCTGAAGCGCGGCCGGCCGGAATGGCTGAGCGACTCGACCCTCGCCCGCGAGCGCAAGTGGCGCACCGGCGGAGTCTCCCGGCTGATGGGCATCGTCCTGCGCGCCGCCCGCCATTTCGGCGACGAGCTGATGTTCGAGCCCTCGGGCCCGGCCTTGTGGGGCCGGATCCGGGGAACGGTCGAATCCTTCCTCGACGGGCTGTGGCGGCGCGGCGCGCTCGACGGCCGGAGCCGCGACCGGGCCTTCCGGGTCGAGTGCGGCGAGACCAGCATGACCCCAGCCGACATCGACTCCGGCCGGGTCATCGCCCGGATCGGCTTCACCGCCGCCTATCCGATCCAGCATATCAGCGTCTCGCTGCTCCTCCTGGAGGCCGCCGCCGACGGGCAGGCGCGGGAGGCGGCCTGATGGCGATGGACATGCCCGCCGGCGAGGACGTCCGGATCCCGTTCGGCAACTTCGCCTTCCACGTCTCCTTCGAGGTCGCCGCCCCGGCGGGCCCGGGCGCGACCGAGGCCGCGACCGGAACCGCGCCGCAGAGCTTCGCTCCGGGCGCCGGCGTGGCCCCCGAGCTGTTCGGCGGCTTCTCCGAGATCAGCGGCCTCGAGGCCATGATGGAGCATAAGGTCGTCAAGGCGGGCGGGCGCAATTACGGCGCCTATATGCGCGCCGGGCCGGTCAGCTTCGGCACCGTCGTGCTCAAGCGCGGAATCGTCCGCTCCCAGCATCTGTGGCGCTGGTGGTCGATGTTCGCGGGCGCCGACGGGGCGAGCGACGGCCGGCCGCTCACCGCCAACCGGTGCAACCTGCTGATCGGCCTGATCAGCACGATCGGCGACGTCTCCCAGCCGATCGACCTGTCCTCCTACAAGCCCGACGGCATCAAGCCGAAGGTCCGGCTCGGCTGGCGGCTCCGCAACGCGATGCCGGTCAAGTTCCGGGTCGGCGACCTCAGCGCGAAGGGCAGCGACGTCGCCGTCGAGGAGCTCCACCTGGTCCACGAAGGGCTCGAGATGAACGGGGTCGTGGCATGACCGCCGGCCTCGCCTACTTCACCCAGGGCACGGCCGACGGCACCGCGATTCCGGTCCATTTCAACCCGACGTCGCTTAGAGTCGCGCTCACCAACCAGTTCGGCGAGGATCCGCCCGAGCAGCATGCCCGGGCGACCACCGCCAAGCTCGACGTCGAACTGCTCTTCGACACCACCCACGACGGAAGCGACGTCCGCTCCGCGACCGCCGCCTTGCGCGCCCTCGCGGTGGCGACCGGAGTCACCCCGCCCCCCAGCGGCCAGCAGCAGCAGGCCAATGGAAGCCTTCCCAAGGCCTTCTTCCACTGGGGCACGACCTGCTTCGAGGGGCTGATCGAATCGCTCACCGAGACCCTCGATTTCTGGTCGTCGGACGGAGTCCCGCTGCGCGCCTCGATCACGCTCAGCATGAAGGGCTCCGAGCTCAAGTCCAGCGCCTTCACCGCCTCGGCGATGGCGACGAACGTCGAGGCGCCGGCCCTAGTCGACTTCGTGCCCGTCCCGGCGATGAACGGGATGGGCGCGAGCGGGGCGGCCGCCAAGGGCGGCGATCCCGGCGCCGGCCGGTTCCTGGCCGCGCTCAACGGGATGGAGAGCATGCGCGGCGGCGCCTCGGCCGGCGCGTCGCTGAGCGCTTCGGCTTCGATCAACCTTTCGGCCGCGGCCGGATTCTCGATGAGCGGCGGAGTAAGCGCCGGAGCGTCGGCTGGGTTCAGCGCCGGAGCCGGCATCGGCTTCGGCGCGGGCGCCTCGGCCGGAGCGAGCGCTTCGGCGGGGCTCTCGGCGAGCGTCGGGGTCGGAATGGCGGCCGGAGCGGGCTTTTCGGCAGGCGCTTCGGCGGGCGCCGGCTTTTCGGCGGGCGCGTCCGCCGGCGCCGGCTTCTCGGCCGGAGCCGGAGCGTCGTTCGGAGCGTCGGCCGGCGCCTCGGCCGGGTTCGGGGCCTCCGCCGGGGCCTCGTTCGGCGCTTCCGCGAGCGCCTCGGGCTTGAGCACGTCCAGCAGCTTCAGCAGGTCGAGCGTCTCCTACGGCGGCTCGGCGAGCGCCGGGGTCAGCGCCTCCCAGGGCGCCTTCGCCGCTCTCGGAAGCTCGAAGACGACCCTGCCCGCCGGCGGGTTCAGCCTCGACAAACTGCTTCCGCCGCCGGCTCCGGCCGTCGGCCCCAATGCGCAGTTCGACAGCACCGGCAAGGTCGTCTCGGCCGGCGGGCAGGTGGCGGCCAGCTACACGGCCTCGGCTTCCGCCGGCGTGACCTTCTTCTGAGGAGAGTGAGAGAATGACGGTGAGGATCGACGAGGTTGTGACCGACGTGGCCGAGGAGCCGCCGGCCCGGCGCGGCGACGGCGGCGGCGAAGGCGGCGGCCCGGCGAGCGCCGTCGAGGACCTCGACCGTCTCGAATATGAGCTCGGGCGCCGGCGCCATCGCCTCGCCCGCCTGTGGGCGGACTGACCCGATGGCGCTCGCCGACCCCTTCCTCTACACCGCCTCGCCGACCCTGGAGGTCGGCGGGATGAGCTACCCGCTCATCGCCCGCAATCTCGAGCGGATGCGGGTCACCGAGGCCCTGGGCGGCCTGTCCTCGCTCGAGCTGGTGCTGACCGACAGCGTCACCCGCGAGGACGGGACGATGGCGAACGCGGCGGGCGCCGGATCGCCGCTCGAGCTCGGCGCCGGGATCCGGGTCTTCGCCGGCGCCGCCGAGGTCCGAGCCTTCGAGATATTCGACGGCCAGATCACCGCGATCGAAAGCGAGCTGCGAAGCGACGGCGCCCCGACCTTCACCGTGCTCGCCGAGGACCGGCTCTTCCCCGCCCGCCGCAGGCGCCGGACCCGGCTGTTCGACGACAGCCCGCTGTCCGACGTGCTCGACGCGATCGCGTCGGACTACGGGCTGACCGCCGAGGTCCGGGACGGGGTCGACTCGACCGCTCGGGACTGGATGCAGCTCGACGAGACCGATCTGGCCTTCCTCCGGCGGATACTCCATCTGTGCGATGCCGACGTCCAGGTCGTCGGCGACAAGCTCCAGGTCGGGCGCGTCGGCATGGACCGGCGAAGCCTGGTCGCGCTGGAAGCGGGCTCGACCCTCAAGCAGGTTCGGATCACAGCCGACATCGCCGAGCAGGTCAGCGAGATCCGACTGGCCTCGTTCGACCCCGGGGCGGGCGAGCCGGCCGACGCGACCGCTGCGGCCTCCGGCTTCGGGCCCGGCGCCGGCAAGAGCGGGGCCGACGTGCTCGGCGAGAAGTTCAGCGCGGTGACCATGCACCTCGGGCGCTCGGGCCCGCTCGGCGACGCCGAGGCCGACACGCTCGCCCGCTATGAGGCCGACCGCCGCGCTCGCGGCTTCGTCACCGCCCTCGGCACCGCCCGGGGCAATGGCGAGCTTCGGGTCGGAAGCTGGATCGAGCTGACCGGGGTCAATGCCCAGTTCGCCAATCAATATTCGGTCACCCGCGCCGTCCACCGATTCGACCGGCGCAACGGCTACGAGACCGATTTCGAGGCGCAATGCGCCTATCTGGGAGAGCCGGCATGAACTCGACCGGTCTCTTCCCGGTCGTCGCCCATTGGCTGACCGGCACCCATCTCGGCCGGGTGACCGCCGTCGAGGACCCCGAGTCCCTCGGCCGGGTCCGGGTCCGGCTGCTCGGCCCCGACCCCGACGGCGAGGCGGAGATCTGGGCCCGGGTGGCGGTGCCCTATGCCGGCTCCAATTTCGGCGCCTTCCTGATCCCCGACGTGGACATGGAAGTGCTGGTCGTCTTCCCGGCCGGCGACCCGGCCCACCCGGTGGTGATCGGAGCCCTCTGGAACGGCTCGACCCCGCTTCCCGAGACGCTCGGCGGCGACCGGGTCGACCGCTGGACGCTGACCGGAAGGAACGGCACCCGGATCGCCATCGTCGAGGAGACGGACGGGCAGGAAACGGTCGAGATCAGCACTCCGGCCGGCGCCGTCGCGACCCTCACCGACGAGGACGGGGGCAAGATCCATATCGAGGTGAAGACCCACTCGATCACGATGGAGAGCGCCGGGATCACCATCGAGACGACCGGCGACTTCAAGCTCAAGGCGGCCAGCATCGCGATGGAGGCGCCGACCGTCGACGTGAAGACTCCGCTCGCCACCTTCACCGCCGCCGTCGACTGCAAGACGCTGACCTCGACCGCCATAACCTCGACCACCTACTCGCCCGGCGCGGGGAACATCTGGTGAGCCTCGCCACCCTTCACCCGGCCCAGCGCCGGCGGGTCGCCGCGATGATGCCGGCCGAGGCTCCGCACGAGGTCAAGCTGCGCCCGCTCGGCAACGGCGACTTCAGGACCCTCATCGCCACCAGCGCCGAGCGGCGCTTCGTCGACGCCCTGTTCGAGGATCTGACCGCCGCGGACTGGAAGAGCCGCCTCGCCGCCATGCGCGGGGTCCGGCGCGGCTCCGACGGAGTGCTCGAGCTCAGCCTGCCGATCCACCGCAAGTTCCAGCTCGCCTTGTTCGAGGTGGTCTGCGAGCAGCCCGGCCATCCCCGGCTCGATCCGGCCAAGCTCGCCTCGCAAGGCATGGTGCTTCGCCGCCACGCGCCTTCGGCGCCGCCGCTGGGCTGGGTGCGCCGCGGCAAGAAGGCCCTCGGCTGGAGGCGGATCGACGAGCGGCTCGACCCCGATCCGGCGATGCGCGCCCACGCCCATCAGGCCAATTCGGCGGTCCGGGGGCTGATCGCCCGACGCAATTCCGAGATTCCCGTGAGCGAGGAGGTGATCGACCTCTTCCCCGCTCCGCCGAAAGTCTGCGAGGCTCTCAAGCGGACGATATTGTTCGGAGTCATCCCCGTCGTGGGAAGCGAGCGCAGCGACGAGGCGCCGCCCGCGCTCGACTATTCCAGCCACCCCCAGCGCTCCGACTTCGAGGCGCATCTGTCCGGCTATCTGAAGGCGAGGCCGCCGCTCGAGCTGCCGCGCGCGCGCCAGGCGCTCGATCCCGCCTGGAACGTGCTCGATCCGGTCGGCGAGGCGGAGACCGACCGCGGGCAGCTCAATTCGCTCGGCCTGTTCCTCCAGCAGGCGATGGTCGAGCTCGACGCGCTCGGGGGCGGTCCGGCGGCGAACGCGCTGATGGCCGTGCTCGCCGGGATCCGGCTGCCGACCGCGCGCGACGGGCGGGGCCAGGTCACCGCGAGCGTCGACGCGGCGACCTTCGTCCGCCGGGCCGGTCCGATCCTGATCGAGGGCGCGTCCAATCCCGACGGCTTCGCCATGCCGCTCGAATGGCCGCGGATGGACAATGCGCTCGGCGCCCGCCTGACTTCGGCCGCCCTCGCCTGCCTCACCGCGCGGCACGGCCAGGTCCAGGCTCCCGAAGGCCAGTTCGACGATCCGAGCGACCTCTTCACGATCCGCCCCTTCATCCGGGTCCGCGCCCATGACGGCTGCCCGGACCGGCTCGTCTGGGGCCCCTATAGCGAGCCCTTCCGGGTCTGCGCCTGGTGGGACGGCGACGGCCCCGGCACCAAGATCTCGCTTCCCGATTTCGGCCAGCTCAAGAAGGTCAAGCCGAACGTCGCCTTCGAGATGCCGCCCGCGCTCGCCAACCTGCTCAAGGGGCCGGCCAAGGACCTGATGGAAGGCAAGGGCAAGACGTCCGGGCTCGAGCTCGGCTGGCTGTGCAGCTTCTCGATCCCGATCATCACGCTGTGCGCCTTCATCTGCCTCAACATCTTCCTGTCGCTCTTCGATCTGTTCCTGAAGTGGATGATGTTCATCAAGATCTGCATCCCCATCCCGAAGAAGGGCCCGACGCCATGAGCGGGCCGGTCCTCACCTCCTCGCGCGGCGCCCAGTTCCGGCCGCCCCTGTGCTGGCCGCTGATGCCGGTGCCGGATTCGGAAGGACGCCTGGCCTTCCCGACCCTGGAGGACAGCATTCGCCAGCGCATCGAGTCGGTGCTCCGCACCAGTCCCGGCGAGCAATTGATGCGGCCCGGCTTCGGCGCCGGCCTCGAGCTGCTCGTCCACCAACCCAACACCGTCGAGGTCCGCGCCCGGGCCCAGGAGACGATCCGCCAGGCGATCCTGGCCTACGAGCCTCGGGTCACGCTCGACGGGGTCGACGTCGTCGCCGGAGCCGATCCGCGCGAGCTGCTCGTCACCGTCAGCTACCGGATCCGGGCGACGGCCTCGGCCGGCCAGATCTCGGCCCGAGTACCGGTGGGAGCCGCCTGATGCCGATCCGTCCCCCCGCCCTCGACGACCGCGGCTTCAACGACCTCGTCGCCGACCTCGTCCGCCGGATCCCGGCGCATACGCCGGAATGGACCGATCCGCGCGAAGGCGATCCCGGCCGCACCCTCATCGATCTGTTCGCCTGGCTCGGCGACACCATCCTCTACCGCGCCAACCTCGTCCCGGAGCGACAGCGGCTGGCCTTCCTGCGGCTGCTCGGCCAGCAGATGCGCCCCGCCATCGCCGCCCGCGGCCTGGTGCAGGTCGCGATCGCCGACGAGGCCTTCACCCAGCCCTTCACGGTCCCGGCGCGGACCGCCATCGCCAAGCCGGTCCATTTCGAGATCGAGACCGAGCTCAGCGTTCTCCCCGTGGAGGGCGCCGCCTACATCAAGCGGCGGCCCGACCGGCGCGAGCAGCGGCAGCTCGCCGACCTTCTGCCCGATCTCCAGCAGCTCTACGGCGTTTCGAGCACCGCCTCCGCCTACGTCACCACCCCCGTCTTCGTGAACGGGCAGGCCGAGCCCGACGGCCGCGACGTCGTCGCCGACAGCCTCGACAAATGCCTGTGGGTGGCGCTCCTCGCCCCGACCCCGGAGGCCGCGACCGTCGCCGCGGTCGCCAAGACGCTCGGCGGCGACGACGACAACCGGCGGGTCGCGATCACCCTCGGCGTCGCTCCCGCCCTGACCGCCCCGGGAACGCTCGAGGCCGTCTCCGCCCGGGCGCCGATCCCGCACGTCTGGGAGATCTGCTCGGGCAAGGATCCGGGCGACCAGTATCTGCCGCTCGAGCTTCTCTCCGACGGCACCGCCGGGCTGACCCGTCCAGGAGTCACCCGCCTGCTTCTTCCGGGCGCGAACGACTTCGCCGTGCCCGACAACGATGTGCTGAAGCAGGTCCAGGCCGGAGTCGGCGACCGGCCGCCCCGCATCGACGATCCCGTCACCGCGCAAAGGCTCGTCGCCTGGATCCGGCTGAGGCCGCTGGCGGAGGCGAAGCTGAGCTCGCTCAGGCTCGCCTGGGTCGGCGTCAACGCCGCGATGGCGGACCAGATGAAGACCTTGGGCCGCCAGCAGATCGGCCGCGGCACCGGCGCCTCGGGCCAGGAATTCTCGCTCGGCACCGGCGGAGTCGACCCCGCCACCCTCGTCATCGAGGTGGAGGAGGAGGAAGGGATGCGCGCCTGGCGGCAGGTGCCCGACGTCCAGGCGGCCGGTCCCCATGAAAGGGTCTACAGCCTCGACAGCGAGGCCGGCACGATCAGGTTCGGCGACTCCGTGCGCGGCGCCGTGCCGGGCGCCGGCCGGGCGGTCCATGTCGGCTACATGCGGGCCGGCGGAGGGGCCTCCGGCAACCTCGCGGCCGCGGCGCTCAAGGCCCTCGGCCCGCTCCAGGGCGCGCCCAAGCTCAAGCTGACCCAGCCGCTGGCGATGACCGGCGGCGCCGACTCGGAAGCGCTGGAGGAGGCCGAGGCGAGGATCCCCGCGACCATCCGTCACGGCGGGCGGGCCGTGACGAAGAGCGACGTCCGCGAGCTGGCGTTGCGGACGCCGGGCGCCTCGGTGGCCCGCGCCGAGGTGCTCGAGCGGTTCAAGCCGCAGCAGCGGCGCTCCAATATCCCGGGGGTGGTCTCGGTAATGGTGCTCCCGGCCCGCGCCGGCACCGCCAAGCCCGCCCCGCGCCCCGACCGGACGATGCTGGAGAGCGTCTACGCCTGGCTCGACCAGCGCCGGCCGCTCGCCACCGAGCTCTACGTGATCGCCCCGGAATATGTGCCGATGGGGGTGAGCGCGGCCGTCGAGATCGTCGATCCGGGCCAGCGCGACTCGGTGCTGGAACAGGTTGCCGAAGCGATCCGGCTCCACCTCTGGCCGCTCGCCGGCGGCGGTCCCGACGGCCAGGGCTGGCCCCTCGGCCGTACCGTCGACGACAGGTTGGTGGAAACCGCGATCGCCCGGGTGCCCGGAGTCCGCTCGGTCGCGCCGGTTCGCCTGTTCCGAAAGGGGCGGGGCGGCGCTTGGCTGCCGGTGCGCGAGGATTCGACGGGGCGGGCCGTCATCGGCCTCGAGCCGTGGCAGCTGCCCGAGCTCGCCATGCTGGCGGTGTCTGAGGGCAGCGCCTCCTCCGCCACCCTGCCGCCCGGTTCGGATTCGGGGTCCGACGCCGACGACGGGATCGCCATCCCGGTGGTTCCGGAGCTCTGCTGATGGACGTCAACGGCCTCCCGATGTGGCAATATGCCGGGCGCCGGGCTTTCGGGCTCGCGGCGGACTCCGAGCCGCCGCACGCGGCCGTCGACCTGTCCTTCAAGGACGAGGCCGGGCACCTGCACCTCGCCCGCCAGCAGCCCGCGCCGGCGCTCGACGAGGACCAGACCTTCGCCCGCGCCGCGGTCGCGGCTCCGAGCCCGGTCGCCGACGATCTGGGCGGCTTCGCCTGGTGGGATTTCGGCGAGGGCAAGTTCAAGGCCTCGGGCTTCGCGCCCGGCAGCGTCGACCTGGCGCTGCCGCTCCCCGATCCGCCCTCGCTCCAGGCGCCCGAGGATATCGCGCTCGGCTCCGACGACGTCGTCTACGCGGCCCGCGACGGCGCGATCGTCATTCGCGACGTCCGCGACCGCTGGCCGCCCGCCCAGGTCCGCAAGCCCGGATTCCGGCCGCATCTGCTCGCGCCCGTGCCCGGCGGCGGGGTCTGGGCGTTCGACCGGGTCGGCCGACGGCTCGCCCGGGTGACGGGCTATCCGCTGAGATTCGCGGGCCTGCGCGATCCGGATCCGGAACGGTTCGAGCCCGTCGAGCCCAACCGCAACCCCCCGCGTCTGCGGGCGCTGCGCGGGGCTCGGCTCCCGGACAATTTCGAAGCCGTGGCCATGGCCGCGTCGGAGGGCGGCAAGCTCGCCATCCTGGCCTGGGAGATGGACGAGGACGCGGCCGTCTTCACGCTCGAAGAAGGCCGCTTCGTCTTCCGGATGGGGCTGGCCGGACTGCGCTTCCCCATCTCGATCGCCTGGAACGGCGAGGACCAGGTCGCAATTCTCGCCGGCGACGGGGCCGGCCTCGCCGCCCAGGCCTTCGTCTATCCGATGGACCTGCCTCCGACGGGCCGGTCGCTGCCTCCGGACGGGCGGGTGCACCCGCTGATCGCCGCGCGGGTCTCCCGCTTCTGCAACTCCCTGTCGCCGACCCCGCTCTACCTCGTCCGCGAGCCCGGCGGCGACGCGCCGGTCTCGGTCCGCCCGCTGCGCGCCTTGTCGGGCGGGCTGTACGCACGGCAAGGCTCGACCCTGATCGGGCCGATCGATTCCGGCCTCGCCGGCTGCGTCTGGCACCGGATCTACGCCGAGGCGGCGCTTCCCGGCCACGGCGCGATCGACATCGAGGCTTTGGCCACCGATTCGGCCGGGATTCCCCCGTTGCCCGGCGAGGAGGGCGCCGGCCGTTGGGCGCCGCACCGCATCGCCGCGGGGCGCTCGACCGACTCGCCGCCCGACCTGCCGCATGCGAGCTGGTGCCGCGAGGGGAGCGAAATTCCCTTCGCCCCGACGCGGCTGGGCTGCCCGGCCCGGCCGGGCTCGGCCGGCCTGTTCACCCTTCTGCTCCAGGATTCTGGGCGGCGGGTGAGAAGGCTTTCGGGCCGCTACCTCTGGCTCAGGGTGACCCTCGCCGGCAACGGCCAGGCCTCCCCGGAGCTCGCGGCGATCCGGGTCTACGGCAACCGCTTCTCCTATCGCGACCGCTACCTCCCCGCTTTCTACCGGGAGCCGCTCGGCGGCCCCGACGCCGTCGCGGCCGGGGCGGCGACCCCGCAGGACTTCATGGACCGCCTGCTCGGCCTGTTCGAGGGAGTCCTGACCGAGACCGAGGGCAAGATCGCCTCGTCCTGGCTGCTCACCGATCCGGCGGCGGCCCCTCCCGAAGCCCTGCCCTGGATCGGCAGCTGGATCGGCGTTCCGTTCCAATCCGGAGCGAATATCGGCGATTACCGGCAATCCCTGCTCGCCGCGCCCCATATGGCCGCGCTCAACGGCACGCTCGGCGGACTGCTGTGCGCGCTCGAGCTGGCCACCGGCGGAATCTTCGTCAGCGGCGGACGGCTCGATCCGGGCCGCCCCGCCCCTCCCCCCGGAAGCCCTGCCCTCGCCAGGCTCGGCGACCTCTCCGTTCGGGCGCTGATGCTTTCGATGCAGCGCGGCGGCGAGTGCGCGATGCTCGCGGGCGGCGCCGTCACCCGGGGCGACATCGTCGTCGTCGAAGGCTTTCGGCTTCGCCGGACCTTCGCGACCATCCTGGGCGCCGACCTTGCCGACGAGGAGGATCCGCTGACGCTCGGAACGGCCCGTTCCGGCAACAGCTTCGTCGGCGACACACTGATCCTCGGCGACGAGGCCCGGGCGGAGCTGCTCGCCCTCTACCGGGCGGAGGTGGACGACAGCCGCGGCGACTCGGCGGCGGTCGAGCAATTCTACGCCCGGCTCGCGCACCGGGTGCTGGTCCTTGTCCGCGGCGTCGAGTCGGCGGCGGGGAAGAGGCGCCTCGGCGAGGTCGTCGAGGAGGCGATCCCGGCCCATATCGAAGCGCAGGTCCATCGCGCCCGAGACCCGCTGATCGTCGGCGCCGCGTCGCTGGTCGGGATCGACACCTACCTTGCCGAGGGGATGCCGTTCGAGCGGGTCAGGCTCGGCCGGTCGATCCTCGGCGAAGGCGATTTCGTCGCCGGCAGCGGCCATCTCGATCCGCGGGCCGACGCCCCCGGCTCGACCGCGCCGACCGCCGTCGCCCGCGGCCCGGGCGAGGTGTGGACCGGGTCGGGCTTCACGCTCAGCGCCGCCGGCTCTCGAGCGGCGCCCGGCCGTCGGATCAGTCGCTACATCTGGTCATGGGAGTGAGATATGCCTGAGTTCAAAGTCGGTCAGACCGAGGTCCGCGCGGACGGGGTGATCGACGTCGAGGTCAACCCGCGCAACCCGCTGCCGGTCGGAGCCCACCGCTTCCAGCTGGTCGTCGAGGACGATGCCGGCAACGTCTCGCAGCCCACCTTCCTCAACGTGATCGTCCGCGACACCGACCGGCCGACGGCGGTTCTGGAAATGGTCGATTCGAACAACAAGGCGGTCGAGCCGGTGGTCTCCGCCGGCAGGGGCTTCCGGCTGTCGGGCCTGCGCTCGACCGACAACCCGCCCGGCAAGGTCGTCAAATACGCCTTCACCCTGATGGATCGCCCCTGACGATGGCCGTCCTCGCCGCCAACGTTCCCCACGAGACGGATCTCGGCTTCGTCGACGTCGAGAATCGCCTCGCGCCGGGCCGCTACCGTTTCCGGCTGACCGTGTTCGACGAGTCGAAGAACGAGAGCGAGCCCGCCTTCATCGTCGTCACCGTCAACGAGGTGCAACGCGATCCGCGGCCGGACCCGCGAGGGCCCCGCGTGGTCCTCGACCGCGCGGTCATCGATCGGATCGTCCTCAATCCGGACATCGGCGACGCCGTTCGACCGACCCGTCCGATCTTTCCCCGCCGGCCCGGAGGATGATGCCCATGGCCACCGATCCCTACGCCGCCGCCGATCCGCTGGTCCAGCCGGCGCGGGCGGAGCGAGTCAATTACGCGACCGGGGTGCTCCTGCAGGCGGAGGATTTCCGCGACGAGCAGACCTACCATCGCCGCCGCCTCGCCCTCGCCCTTCGCCATCTCGCCGGCTTCGGAACCCTCGCCGGGCTCGCCGTCAGGGCCCCCAGGGCCGAGGACAACGACCTCGAGCTTCGGGTCGAGCCGGGAGTCGCGCTCGATCGCTACGGGCGGCTGATCGAGGTCTCCGAGCCCTGGTGCATCCACCTCACCCGCTGGTTCGTCGCCCAGGAGGCCGAGGCGCTCGTCGCCGCCCTCCATCCCAAGCCGGCGACGCCGTTCGACCTCGCCGTGGTCGCCGACGTCTTCCTCTCGGCCCAGGATTGCGGCCGGGGCATGACTCCGAGCTTCGCCCAGGGGCCCTTCGACGCGCTCGACGCCCTGGTCCCGGCCCGGCTTGCGGAGGAGCCGGCTTTCGAGCTGGTCCTGCGCGCCGAGGACGGGACGATCCCGGCGCCGAAGAACAGCTGGCCGGCGCCGAGCGCGAGCCGGGAGGCGAAGCTCGCGGCGGTCCTGGGCTCCTGGGACACCGGCCTCTCCGGCGACCTCGACGAGGGACTGGATCCGCTCGCCGAACATGTCGCCGGACGCGAGCTTTCCGCCGTTCTGCTCGCCCGGATCGCGATCCCGGTGACCCGTGCCGCCGGCGCTCCGCCCGCGACTCCGCCCACCCTGGACCTGACCCGCCGGCCCCGCGTCGACAACGGTCCCAGGCCCTTCATCTACCTGCCCGGAAAATGGCTCGGCCGAGCGCCGGCCGAAGCCCCGATCGTCGAACCCGAGGAGCCCAATCCATGAACCAGCTCGTGAAGGCCCAGGAACGGGCCTACATCTCGGTCGCCGAGGCTTCGGAGCTCTCCCGGATGGCCGGAACTCAAGGCCAGGACGTGTTTGCTCGCGAGGATGTCGAGGACCAGATCGGGGCGGGGCCGCTGATCCTCGACGGTCTGCGCCGGCGGCCGCATTATTTCGACGGCCGTTTCCTGACCGGCGCCGACCTCACCCGCGACCAGGACTATATCCGGCAGCGCCAGGCCGACATGGCGCGGTCGGGCGGGTCGGGCGTGATCAGCGGCCTCCAGGTCCGAAGCCTCGCCCAGGTCCGCGGCCAGACCCTTCGGATCGGCCCGGGCGTGGGCCTGACGCCGTCGGGCGACGTCGTCATGATCACCCAGCAGCGCGACGTTCCGCTGCTCGACCTGCCGCTGACCCGGCAGCTCGACGCCGCGCTGGGCCTTCGCCAGGAGCCGCGGGTCTCGCTCGGCCGCCGGACCGGAATCTTCGTCCTCGCCCTTCGCGCGGTTGAGTTCACCGCCAATCCGATCGCCGCCTATCCGCGCACGATCACCGGCAAGCGCACGGTCGAGGACGGCGACATCATCGAGGCGACAGCCGTAACCCTCATCCCCTTTCCGGAGACGAGCGGCGCCGCCAATCTCACCGCCGCCCGCCGCAGCCTCGCCAAGCAGATCTTCACCGGCGAGCCCAAAGGGCTGCCGCAGGACGCTCTGCCTCTGGCCATGATCGCGGTCGAGCGCGGCACGATCCGCTGGATCGACGTCGCCATGGTCCGGCGCGAGACGGGCATGGATTCGGGAGTCCAGGTCGCCTTCGGCGGCCGTCCCCGGGCGATCTCCGAGGCGCACCTCCTCCAGCACCGCGCCCATCTCGGCGACGTCCTGGCCGAGTTCCTGAGCCGGGGGCTGCCGCCGCTCTTCCCCGCCGCGCACGCTTTCGCGGCGCTTCCGCCGGCGGGACAGCTGCCGGCCGCGGCGGTCCAGCCCGACGAATTCGGCTTCCGGCAGATCTATTTCCCGCCCACCGTCGACGCCGACATCGCCTTCGTCCCCACCGACGAGCTCGGCGCCCTGGTCGAGGAATCGCTCGCCCTGCCGCCGATCGACCTCGAGGCCCCGGCCGCCGATCTCGACGCAACCGGAGTGCTCGTCCTCGTCCCGGTCAGCCGCGGGCGCTTCCAGCGCTTCTCGCAAGCTCTCGGCGCGACGATGACGAGCATGGCCGGCGACGCCGGCGCCGGGGCGACGAGGCCGGCGCTCGATCTGATCTCGCGCCTGGCGGCCAAGCGCCGCAAGCAGATCGAGGCCGAGCAGCGCGACTCCGAGGCCGAGGGCCGGCGCCAGGCGGAGGAGCTCAAGGTCAAGGCCTGGCACGCCGCCTTCCACGAGGCGATCGCGGCCCTTCCCCAGGAGGGCGGACGCCCGCCCCTGCTCTGGTATACGCGCCGCCGCACCGTCGCCTACCAGACCCGTCTGGCGGGCGTAGGCGTGGCGGTGAGCGGCGACGATGTCGTCATCGGCGCCGTCGTCAACTCCAACCTCGAGCGCCTCAAGCTGGACCGCCGGGTCGCCAAGCTCAGCGGAACCGCCACTCCGCAGGCCACGGCGCGAATGGTCTCGCTGCTCGGAGCGCCCGCCATCGCCGGCTCCGACATCCTCACCGCCGCCGTCGTGGCGGACCTCGAGCGGGTCGCGGCGAGCGACGCCGGGGCGGCGGACTCCGCCGCTCCGAGGGCGCCCGGCCGGATCAGGATACCGGGCGTGCGTCCCGCGAGCACCGACGTCGCGGTCGCCCGGGCCGGCCTCGAACGCATCGCTCTCGCCGCTGCGGAGGGCGTCTCCACGTCGGTCCGCGCCGACACTCCGCTCAATCTCAGCGAGGGCGAAGTGATGGACGTCGCCGACGATTATAGCGACGCCCGGGTCGGCGAGGGGCTGGCGAGACTCGATCGCGCCCTGGGCGAGGAATGGCCCGATGCGAAGACCGCGATCTGGATCGGCGAGAGCGGCAAGGCGCTCGCCGTCGATTCCGCCTTCCGGAGCGTGCCGGGTGAGAAGCTCAAGGACTTTGCCGGGCTGATGCGGGACTCCGCCGACAAGAAGGACGGCGAGGCGATCGACCGCCTCCTCGAGAAAATGCGCTGAGGGAGGACGCAGCCCGATGGACGTCACTCAGAAGATCCGCCGTCCGCTCGCCGACGAGCATGTCATCGGCATCGACCCGCCGATGCGGCCCGAGCTTCCGGGCGTCTGGCGCCGCCGGATCAATCCGTTCGGCGGACGGGCGCTCAGCGACAAGGCGCTGACCGCCGAGCAGGAGAGCCGGTCCGGCCTCCAGCGTCTCCAGGGCCTCGCCTTGGCGCCGGGGACGGTCGAGGGGCTCGAGATACTGGTCGACTCCGCGAGCGTCGGCCGCGCACCCGCCGAGGCCTTCTTCCAGCTCGCTCCCGGCCACGGCATCGCCCGGTCGGGCGAGGACGTCAGCGTCGGGGGCGGCCGGCGGATGCCGTTCGGAGACCTGCCGGTCATCCTCCGCGTCGACCATGCCGACGCCCTGGCCGGCGAGGGCGCCCCGATCCCCGAAGCCGGGTCGCTGACCGACGCCGATGGGGACGGCGCGCTGTCGGGAATGGCGGCGAGGCTCCGCCCCGTCCTGCCTCGGCGGCTCGGCGCGACGCTCGCCGAGATCGCGGCCAACGAGGAAAGCGCGGGCCTGCCTCACGTCGCGGTCATCGTCGCCCAGCCGGTGACCGCCACCATCCTCGGCCGTCCCCGCGACGAATGCCCGCCGGACCCTCGCGACGACCCCTATGTCGACCTGCAGCGCATCGACGGCTGCCGACTCGCCCTGTACCTCTGGCCGTCCGAGGCCGTCGCCATCGCCGGCGGCCCCGATTACAGCTTGCCGGCTGGGGGGGCGGCGCTCCGCAACCGGATTGCCTACCGAGTCTTCGACAACGAGAAGCTTCTGGTCGACGGGGAGATGCACCCCTGGGAGGAATGGGGCGTTCCCCTCGCCGTCGCCGCCTTCGACGAGGACTGGCGGCTGGAATTCATCGACCGCTTCTCGGTCGCCCGGATCGGCGGCACCCCCCGCCCCCGGACTCCGCTCGTCCCCGCCGCCGGCGAGCCCCGTCTGTGGCAGGCCCGGATCGATCAGTTCGTCGCCCACCTTTCCGAGCTTCCGGCCCTGGACGAACCGACCCTTCGAGCCGCCTTCGTGCGCATGCCCCCCGTCGGCCTCCTCCCGCCCGACCTGTTCGACCCGATCCTTCGCCGCCAGCATTTCTTTCCGGGCAATTTCCGAGTCTCGGCCGTGCCCGTGGCGCGAAGCAACCTCGAGCTCGCGGTTCGCGAAGCGGCGCCGCTGGCCAGCTTCAACCGCAACGTGCCCGACCGCGTCGAGCTGCTCGTCCCCGTCCCCGACTCCGCCTACGACCCGCACCTCCTCGAGCGCGAGGTCGAGGACCCGCGCTTCGCCGAGGCGATCGCGGCCTTCATCGAGGACCGGGCGCTCTGGCTCGGCCGGCGCGAGGCGGCGCGGCGGCGCTACGACCGCCTCCTGGAGAGCGTCTCCGGCCTGGTGACGGGATGGCCGGGCGGCGACCTGCCGATGGAGGAGAATTGCCCCGCCCCCCGAACCCAGGTGCCGGTCGAGATCAGCCGGACCCGCCGCTTCGCCGAGCAGACCGCGGCGCGCGTCCACGTCATGATGGGCGCCCGGGCGTCGCTTCCGGTGGCCAAGTCGGACACGATCTGGTTCTGGGTGAAGATCCACTCGGCAACCGGGCTGACCGGCCTTGCCCTGAGGCTCGGCCAGAACACTCCGCCGGCGATCAGCGAGCACATCCTGGGGGCCGGCCTGTTCTGGGGAGCGCCCGACGTGCTCGCCATCGGCCGCGAGGCCAATCCGCAGGCCCGCCGGGCCGGCGACCTGCCCGAGCCGCAAGTGTGGCACCGGATCGAGATCCCGGCGGACCGGCCCTGGCGAGTCAACGGCGCGACCCTCGAGAACTTCCAGATCAACGCGGTCGAGTTCTCCCAGCGCGGCGGCGACGTCGAATGGGGATCGTTCGGCAAGACCGACGCCAACGGCAACGTCTACACCTATATCGGCGACGACGCGCCGCCGGGCGCCCTCCTGAAGGTCGACAACGTCCAGCAGCCGGGCTGGCCTTGGCAGGCGGTGCCGGGGCGCGAGGCGCTCGAGGTGCCGGACTTCGACACGGTCGCCGAGAACGGCCTGAGGCGGGTCACCGCGATCGACGGCTTCCGCGAGCGCTGGATCCAGCCCTTCCTCGCCCAGGAAATGGCCCGGATCGACGAGAACGGGATCGCGCCCTTCCTCTCCGACGTCGAGGCCCGGCTCAAGGCGACCAACGACGTCGTCGATCTCGGTTTCGTCCGAGCCCGCGCCGACATCTACCGGGTGCGCCAGATCATGCTCGGCGCCGACGCGGCCTCGCGCCTGGTCACCTCCCCGTCGCTCGCCGACCTCGCCTCGCGCGACGAAGGCGCGCGAGCGACCAGCAAGGGCATCGGCGAGTTCCTGAAGGACATCCAGAAGGCGCCGGCCCCAGCGCCCGCGGCCCCGCCGGCCGGGACCGGCGGCGGCGCCGCCGGAGCGGGCGGCCGACCGCGGATCCCGTCGCCGACGATCCCGCCGACCACGGTCAGCATGCTTCCGATCAACGTCATGCTGGCCCCGATGGCGGCCCGGCCCGTCGACGTGGTCGAGCGCCGCCCCACCATCTCGGCGATCGCAGCGCCTTCGCCCGTGGCGATGCATATGGCGACTCCTATGCCGCTGCTGATGCAGCCGATGCAGATCGCCTCGTTCCAGGCGAAGCCGGCGCAGCCGACGGCGATCGCGGCGCCCGTCGCCACCCTCGCTCTCGACAGCTCCCGCTATCGCGGGGCCGACATCCGCCGCCAGATCCCTTATGCGGGCCTGGTCGAGCGCACCGTCACCGTCGCCGAGCGGCTCAACCCGGCGCCCGCGGAGCAGGCGTTCAAATATGCGCTCGCCACCAAGGACGCGATCCTGGTGACGCTGAGCCGGCTGGTGAGCGGGACCGGCCCGGCCGGGATCGCGCTCGGCGACCTGCCGGTCCCAGGCTACAGGAACAAGGATGCGGGCCTCCCCGGCCCGACCCTCGCCGAGCTGCTCGAGGACCGGGGCCGGAGCGACCGGCGCTTCATGGACGCCGACGAACCGCCGGCGGAGAAGCACGAATCGAGCTATTTCACCGCCACGGTCCAGGCGATCGACAACAGCATCGCCCTGATGCGCCTGGTCGAGGCGCGGGTGACCCTGTTCGAGGAGCTCGTCCAGAGCCTCCAGGACCTTCGCGACGACATCCAGCGCAGCGCCCAGGCCGCCGTCGCCTACCTTCGCTCGGTCGACGTCGAGGTGGAGGAGGCGAGACACGACATCGGGACCGCGGAGCGGCTTCGGGCGGAGGAGGCGGACCGGGTCGCCTCGACCAACGCCCGGCGCTCGGCGGTGCTCGCCGGCCAGGTCGAGGCGCTGGCCTGGCGGCGGGTGCGCGAGGCCGGCCATCGAACGCCCGTGGCCACTCTGGAGATCGCCAGCGGCCTCGCCGCCGAGCCCGTCGCCGCCTGCCGGCAGGAGCATGACGAAATACCCGACGAGATCGAGGATTATGTCGAGCTCCTTCGCGATGCCCCGGTGAAATGGTTCCCGCGCATCGCGGCCGAGGTCGGCCGGATCCAGAAGCTGGAAGCGGCCCGAGCGGCGATCGAGAAGATGCGCGAGCGCGCGGCCATGCCGCTGGCCGTCGGAGCGCCCAAGGCGGTCGGGCCGGTGCCCAGGCTGCTTCGCGGAGTCCATCAGGCGCTCGTCGCCCAGCGCCGCGTCGCCGAGCAGCGGCGGCTGGCGGTGTCCCAGGTGAACCTGTCCGCCCTGCACACGCTGTCGCTGGTCCAGGCCCAGGTGCAGATCCGCGAGACGGCGAGCCTCGCCGACCTCATCGGCGGCCGCCACCGCCAGCCCAGCCTGACCAAGCTGGCGAGCGACGAGATGGAGGCGATCGGTCAGGTCGCCGGCTGCCTGCACGCCGCCTTCGGCGAGGTCCCGCCGGTAATCCGACTGGGCTGGGCCGAGATCCTCTCCGAGTACGACCGGCCGGCCTCGCTCGAATCGCTGGCGGGGCTGCCCGACTGGGCGGAGGTCCCGATGGACCTTCGCCGGACCCTGGACGGCTTCGTCGACTGGCTGTTCGCGCGGATCGACCGAAGCATCCCCGAGGCGTGGAGCGCCGTGAACGAGCTGGTCCGGATCGCGATGCTTATGGCCTCCCACGCGCCGGTCGACCGGATCGTGCCCGGCCGTCTTGTCGCTCCCGCGCAGCCGCGGATCGGCTCTCGGCTCCAGCTCGCGGTCGAGACCGCCCGAATCCGCAAGGGCATGACCGCCCTGATCCGCGATCGCGACAACCGGCTCATCTCGCGCGCCGTCGTCGAGGACCTGGTCGACGGCCACGCCAGCGCCATCCTAACCCACAACCTCATCCCGGTCGCGAGCCTGACGGCCGACATGCGGATCGAGCTCGTCAACGAGAAGGCCTGAGCGGTGGCGGCGGTCGAGATCGGCACCCTGAGGTTGCGCGGCCCGCCGCAACTGGCGACGCTCGCGGCGTTCCGAATCGAAGACGGCCTCCGGACCGAGCTTTCCGAAACCCAGCGGCTGGTCCTGATCCGCCGGATGCGGCCCGCGAGGCGAGCCGTGTCGGCCCGGCCGGACGAGCGCTCCGGGGCGATCCGGCTCGCTTATTCGGCCGCCACCCGCGACGCCCGCCACGGCCGCGACGCCGGCGACGGGACATCGCTCAACTGCGTCTGGTTCGAGAGCCCCGCCGAGGCCCGCCGCCTGCTCCTCGCCGAGCTGCTCGCGGGCCGCCGCCCGAGCGGCTGGTTCTGGCGGCTGGCCGTGCCCGAGTGGCAGGGACGCGAGCTCGAGGAATGGCTGGTCGACATCGCCGCCCGCGCGCTCGGGGCGCAGGCGGAGCCGGAATCGCTGGCGCTCGTCCTTCTCGCCTTGGAGCGAACGGAGATCGACGTCGTCGTTCGCGCGGTCCAACGCGGGGCCGGGTCATCGCCATTGCCGATCCCCGCGCAAATCGAGCCCGGTCCGCTCCGCCTGGCCGCCGAGGACGAGGGGGGAATATCCGCCGACTCCGAGGGCCCGGCGTCGTTGCGCGACTCGGCGGAGGGGCTGCGGGCCCGGCTGCCCGCCGGCCTGTGCGCTCGAATCGAGCTCCTCGCCCTGCGCCTGGGACCGTCGGAGCGGCCGGCGATCCGGCTGCTCGAGCGGCTGTTGCTTCGGGCAAGCCCGTCGCTGGCGCTGGCGCCCGCGCAGCTCCACAAGCTCGCCCGGGCCTGGTCGGAGATCCTCGCCGCGCCGGCCCGGACCCCCGCTTCCCCTGCGCGCTCGGCTGCCCGCCGGGCGGCGCCCTCGCTTCCGGCCGAAGCCCGCCCGCTCTCCCGGCACACCCCGTCGCCTGCGCGAGACGCGCCCCTCAGTGAGACCGCCACGTCCGAAGCGAGGCCTCGCGCCGCGCAGTCCCCGGAGCTTGCGCCTGAGCCTTTGCCCGGGCCAGGAGGCGCGCTCGCCGCCTGCGACGGGCCCCTCTCGGACTCGGCCGGCTTATGGCTGGTCGTCCCCTCGCTCATCCGGCTCGGCTTCCGCGAATGGCTGGGCGAGCGGGGCCGGCTGCTCGAGCAGGATTCCGGGAGGACTTTGCTTCGGACCATCGCTCGCCATCATCGAATTGCCGGCGACGACCCCGCGCTCGCCGTCTTCGAGCCGCTCGATCCGCTCCGCGAGGCGCCGGACTGGGCGCTGTGCTGGCGCAGCGGCGTCGACCGCTGGCTTCGCCACCGCGCCGGGATTCCGCTCCACCGGCTCATCCGGAGGCGCGGCGAGGTGAGGCTCGCCGACGAGGCGCTGGTCGTGCGCTTCCCGCTCGAAGCGGCGGACATCCGGCTCAGGCGTCGGGCTCTCGACGTCGATCCTGGCTGGGTGGACTGGCTCGGCCTCTCCGTCCGCTATCGCTACGAGGGGAAGGGGCCGTGAACGCGCCCCAGCAGGGCGCCGGGCTGAGGGGGCTGGCCCTCGCCTTCGTCGCGGAAGCCTGCGGCCAGGGCGGACCGGGGCTGGCCGATGCCGAGGAGAGCGTGGCCCGGCTCCGTTCGGCGCCCGTCGCCGGCGAGGCCGCGCTGGTCGAGCTTGCCGGACGTTTCCGGCTCGGCGACGGCGAGCTGCTCGCCGCCGCGCTCTGCCTGGCCGCCGAGACCGAGCCGCACAGCGCACGGCGCATCGCGGCCGCCCAGGCGCCGATCGGCGGAGCGCGTCCGCTCGCCGGCTTCGCCGCCACCCTGTTCGCCCGCTTCGGGCTCGATTGCCTGACCCTGCTCGCCGGCCCCGGCGCCTCGGCCGGGCTGTTCCGCCTCGGCGACGAGGACGCGCCGCTGCCGGAGCGCTCGCTGCGCATGGACGCGCCGGTGGTCGCCGCGCTCTGCGGTCTTCGCCTCTACCCGGAGGGACTGACGGCCCTTCCCGCCCAACCGACCGATCTTCCGGCCGGCATCGAGCGCGAGGCCGATTCCTGGGCGGAGCGGCTGCGCGCCGGGGAGGGCCCGGCCCTGCTCGCGATCCGGACGCCTTCCAGCCGCGAGGCGGAGGCGCTCGCGCACCGGATTGCCGGGGCGCTCGGCCTCACCTGTGCCGACATGGGCGCCGAGCAGCCCTGCGGCCATGCCGCCTGGCTGGCCGCGGCTCGGGCCTTGCCGGTGGTCAGGGCTTCGCTCGGCCCGGGCGAGCGCTTCCGGCTGCCCGCCACCGGCGCCTATCGCGGACCGCTCCTCCTGCTCGCCTCGCCCGAAGGCCTGATCGATGCCGGTTCGCCGCTCCACGAATGGCGCGTGCCGATACCGGACGAAGAGGACCGGTCGGCGCTGTGGGAGAAGTCCGGGCTCGACCCCGATCTCGCCCGCCGCGCCGCCGCCGGCTACCGCCACGGCGCCGGCCGGATCGCCGAGATAGCCGCGCGGATGCGGGCTGCCGGCTCGTCGGACGATCCCTGGCGCCGGCTGACCGACGCGATCGGCGCCGGCGCCGGCGAGCTCGACCAGCTCGCCCGACGCTCCTCGGCGCCGGTCGAGCGTTCCGACCTCGTCATCCCGCACGGCCTCGCCGGCGCGCTCGACCTGCTGCTCGACCGGATCCAGCTTCGCAACCGGCTCGCCGGGGCGCTCGGGCCGTCGCTGCGCGCCCGCTATCGCCCCGGCGTCACGGCGTTGTTCACGGGCGAGTCGGGCACCGGCAAGACTCTCGCTGCGCACTGGATCGCTCGGCAGGCGGGGCTTCCGCTCTACCGGGTCGACCTCGCCGCGATGACGAGCAAATGGATCGGTGAGACCGAGAAGAACCTCTCGACCCTGCTCGACGCCGCCCAGCATGCCGACGTCCTGCTTTTCTTCGACGAGGCGGATTCGCTGTTCGGGGCCCGAACCGAGGTCGGCGACTCGCACGATCGCTTCGCCAACGCCCAGACCAACTACCTCCTCCAGCGGATCGAGGATTTCGAGGGAGTCGCGATCCTCGCCACCAACAGCCGCGACCGGTTCGACCCCGCCTTCGTCCGAAGGCTCGACTCCATTCTGGAATTCCCGCTTCCGGACGCCGCCGCCCGGCGGGCGCTTTGGGCGGCGCATCTCGGCGACGGCCATGCGCTCGAGGCGCGCGAGACGGACTGGCTCGCGCTCAGCGTCGACCTGGCCGGCGGCCATATCCGCAACATGGTGCTGAGCGCGGCCGTCCGGGCCGGCGCCCGGCGCCGGCCCATTTGCGGAGCGGACGTGGCCGCGGCGGCGGCAGAGGAATATGCCAAGCTCGGGCGGTCGCCGCCGCCCTGCCCGTGGCTGTAGGCCGAGCCGCGCCCTCGCGCGCGCCGCCGGTGCGGCGGGCCGACGCGCCGGTTCGCCACGGCCCCGACCCGCCGCGGCGGCGCACGCCCATCGAGCGCGCCGCCGAATCGCGTCGCCACAGCTCGGCCGTTCCCGGCTATCTGGCCCAGGGCCCGCTGGCGGTGGCCCGGCGCGAGGCTCAGGCGCCCGAGCCGCAAGCGCAGCCGCGCCTCGAGTCCACGCACGACGCGGAAATGACCGGGGAGCATGGCCGCGACGCGCTTGCCGAGCCGCAGCTCGACCGGCCGGCGGACCAGCAACTGGACCAGGGGATGGACCAGGGCATGGACCAGGGCATGGACCAGGCCCTGGAGCCGGGCGGCGGCGCCGGAAGGGCCGGCCGACCCGGCTCGAGGATGGCGGCCGCGGGCGCCGGAGGCGATTCGGGGATCGGGCTCGGCGGCCTGTTCGGCGGCGAATGGGCGGTCTACGCGGCGCCGCCCTTGCCGCCGGTCGAGCGCGGCCCGGTCTCGCTCGAGCAGCGCCCGCTTCGAGTGCCGGACGGCGCCCCGCCATTCACCGCGCCGCTCTACCTTCGCCACCGGGCGCGGCAGAAGGCGGAATCGCTCGATCCCGCCCTCGCAGGCTACGCCCAGCGTTTCGCGGCGGCGAGCGCCTCGGCCTACAAGGTCTACGACCAGGTTCTGGCCCGGATGCGCTCGCTCAACGGCCAGGCCCGTTCCGGCGAGGACCGCCGCTCCGCCGCCCGCCAGCGCGCCCTCGATTCGGCCCTGGACGGCCTCGCCCGCGACTTCGACCGGGCGCGCGACCTGCTCTCGCAAGCCCGCTCCCGCCAGCGAACCGCACTCGCCTCGGCGGTCCTGGCGACTCGCGAGCGGATCCGGACGGCCGCGGCGAACGGAGTCGGCTCGCTGAGCTGGCGGGCGCGGAAGGTGGACCGCGACGTCGAGCCGCTTCACGGCCGCGAGCGCGCCATCGTCGCCAAGCCGACCGACAAGGCCGCCGAGCTCGACGACGCCCGCCTTCAGGCGGAGTCCTCGCTCGACGAGCTGGTGACCGGCGCGGCGACGGAGTTCAGCGGTCCGGTCGCGGATCTTGGCGGGGCGATGAGCGACGCGGCCAACGAGGTGCTGGTCCGCGACATCGGCCTTCCCGTCGCCGAGGCCAAGCTCGAGATGAGCCAGACGGCGGAGCGGATGCGAACCGGCCTCCAGGGACAGGTCGGGCCTCTGACCAGCTCGCTGTGTCAGGCCTTCTGCCCGTTCGACGCCCTGAAGACGATGCTCAACACCGACGGCGCCGCCGCGGTCTGGCAGGCCAAGGCCTCGAGCGACAAGCGGCTTCGGGAGGAAGCCCAGAACGCCGAGATGAACCTCGATCGCGCCTTCAGCGATTCGGAGCAGGCGCTGGTCAACCAGCACAACCAGCTGCGCGAGCGCCTGATCGAGGGCGCCCGCCAGCGCGATCAGGCGGAACGGGCCCAGGCCGAGCAGCAGGCGGTCCGGGGCGCGGCCATGCTGGGCGCGGTCGCCGGCGCCCAAAGCCGGGCGGTCGCCGGGATCGACGAGATGATCGCGCGCCGGACCGAGGGCAAGGAGGAGGATTTCGCCCGCTCCGTGATCGGCTATTCCGACGGCCTTGCCGAGGGTGGGATCGCGACCGCGCGCAAGCAGGGGCAGCAGGCCGCGAGCGGGATCGAAAGCGGGCTCGAGCGGACGGATTCGGCATCCGCCGCGGGCAATGAGCGGTTCGTGGACGGCGCCGCCCAGTCCGGCGGGCAGCTCGTCGCCCTGGCCGAACAGGCCCGGCGCAGCGCCGAGACGATGGTCGCCGGAGTCGCCGAGAACATGGGGAAGCTGGCCGAACCGATCCGGACCACCGTGACCGACTTCCTCCAGCGCGCCAATACCCAGTTCGCGGCCGCCCGGGCCGGCCTCGTCCAGACCCTCGACCGGACCGACCGGCAGGTCGAGGACGGTTTCGCCGGAATCACCCGGCTGATCCGGGAGAGCGGCGATTCCGGCGCCCCGGCCGCGCCGGCGGCCCGGCCCGGCGCGCCCGCCCCGCCGCCGGCCCCGCCCGAGCCGAGCCCGTGCCAGCGCGGCTGCCAGTCCGCGGAATCGGGCTCGGCAACCGAGCAGGCGCCCCCGGGGCCGCCGCCCGGACCGGGCGCGGCCGGGGGCCAGCAGGCGCAGGGCGATCAGGGCCAGGCCGCCGGCGAGGCGGCGCCGGGCGGGCGCAGGGGACCGCAGCCGGTCAACGACTATATCGCGGCGATCAACGGCTATTGGGTCGATCCCAAGTTCGAGCCCAACGTCGCCGGCTTCATCTCCAGGGTCCCGACGAGCGTGTCGACCAACCTCAACGGACGCGCCCGTACCTTGAGGAACCTGCTCAGCTACGGGGGCAGCGAGCCGCAGAGCGTTCTCGACCAGCTGCGCGGAATCACCCGCAAGCAGGGCGCCGCGATCGAGGAAGCCTATCCCGGCGACCTTCGCGGCGACCTCGACTGGTATCTCAACGCCGGCAACCTGTTCACCGGCGTGACCACCCGGGTCGAGGCGATCCGCGCCGCCCGGGCCTATCTCAACGGCAATGTCGAGGCCGGCGCCGTCCATGAGCTTCGGGTGGCGACCGAATGGTCGAACGATTCAGCCCATATCGACAAGATCATGCAGGGGCTGACCCCGGAGCAGATGCGCAACATGCGCGCCAGCTATCCGGACGCCATCCGCGAGATACGCGCCGACCTCAACAACCTCGACGGCCAAGTGTTCGACGCACTCGCCGACTGCCGGGTCGGCGACGCCGAGGCGCTCCGCCTCCGGGACAGGATCGAGACCGCCCGCGAGGCCCGGGGCAATGCCGGCGCCGACGCGGCCGGCGACGCCATCGCCCAGGCCAACCAGGCCGCGGGCTCGTCGCGGCTGGCGGGGGCGGCCCAGTTCGCCGACCTCGAAGGCCCGCTGAGCCGCGGCCAGCGGCACACGGAGCAGTGGAATGCCGTGCTCGCGGGCGTTGCGACCCTGCAGGGCGCCGCCCCCGAGACCGACGAGAATCGCGGAGAGGCGCTGATCGCCCTCGCCACCCGCGAGCGCGCCTATCAGGTCTACGTCCCCAGCGAATATGGCGGCGAGTTTCATGGCCATGGCGGCGGCGGCGGCGGCCATTACGAGACGAGGCGCGAGGGGGTCGGCGAGGCTCAGGCCCGCCTCATCCGGCAGCTGGTCAAGGAAGGGGAAGGGAGCGTCGAGGCCCGGGCGGCCCGACTCGCCGTCGAGCTCGGAAGGCCCGGCGGGGCCGATCCCGAGCGGGTCCGCAAGGCGACCGACGATCCCGATCTCAACCCTCAGCTGGCCAGGACTCCCGAGGCGCACGCCGCCGCGCTCGCCAGGCGCGACCGCATGTACCAGCTGGCGGACGAATGGGCCCCCGCCGCCGACCCGTTCATCGGTCCCCGCCGGCCGGAGGACATCCGCAACCAGATCGCCGACCGGCTGGCCGGGAGCCTCCCCGCCTCGGACCCGAACCGCCAGAGATACATGCGCTCGCTGGTCACCGGCAGCCCGACCGACCCGCAATCGGTCATCGACCGGATCGACTATGCGGTCGAAGGCGCCGGCACCAGCGTAGACGTCCTGCGCTCGACCCTGGGCACCCTGACCCGCGAACAGTTCGAGGACGTTCGGGAGAAATACGACCAGACCCACTCGCCCGATCTGCTCACCCGCCTGGGCATTCGCGGCCACCAGAGCTTCTGGGATTCGGAGACCTCGGGCGACACCGCCAACGAGCTCGAGCTGCTCTCGATGGGCGTCCCGCGCAACGACCGCGAGCGGGCGGAAGTCGCGGCGATGCAGATGCGCCAGCAGATACGCGACGCCGGAGTCCTCGGGCCGCTCGTCGCCGGCGAGGAGTTCGACCGGCTCAACGCCGATTATCGCCGTCTCATGTCGATCATGGGCGCGAACAATGTCGGCTTCGATTCGGAGGGCAATTTCACCGCCTTCAACGCGGCCGGGGAGCCGACGAAGCTCGGCCGGTTCGACGAGAACGGCGCCTTCGTCCCGCCCGAGGGCTTCAGCTCGACGGACCTGGCCGTCGCGATGACGGTGGGGCCGATCTCGGCCGAAGGCTACAAGGCCGCCACCGACCGGGTCGCCGACGCGATCAGCACCGCGCTCGTCGTCACCGCGGCGATCGTGACGACCGCGCTGACCGGCGGCGCCGCCGCCTCGATCTGGATCCCCGTCCTCGTCACCGCGGCCGCTGGCGTCGCTTCGATGGGAGTCAAATATGCGATCAAGGGAGGGCGCTACGGAAGCGAGGAGATGATGTTCGACCTCGCCTCGACGATCATCCAGGCGGCGACCGCGGGGATCGGGGCCGCGGCCGGAACCGCCCTTCGCGGCGGCGGTAAGGCGGTCGGAGCGCTGTCGCGGAGCTGGCGGATGAGCGAGCAGGCGCTCGCAACCGCCGCGGCGGGAGGCGGGAAGGCGGCCACCCAGGCGCTGCCCGCGCTGACCCTCGGCCAGGAATTGTTCGTCGGCGCCCTGTCCAGCGGATTCGCCGGGGGCGCCAACGCCGCGATCAACCCGGATGCGTGGCGCGGCGACAATTATGCCGCCGAGATCATCCACGGCATCGTCCGCGGCTCGGTCAGCGGCGCGCTGGGCGCCGGAGTCACTCGCGGCGTGGTCGGCGGGATCACGAATGCCTCGCGCGGCCTTGGGGCCCGGATGGGGGCGAGCCGCGCCCTGGCCGGCGGAGCGACGCTCGAGCAGGCGCAGCGCGCGGCGTCGAGGACCAGCCGGCTGTTCGGGACCAGCGCCCTGACCGAGGTCGGCGGCCGCGCGGTCGGGAGCGCCGCCAGCGCCGCCGTCTCCCGGGCCGGGGAGATAGGCTATGACGAGATCATGCTCGGCCGCCACATGGAGGCGAGCCAGTTCTGGGACGAGATCGGGAGCGCCGCCGGCCAGTCCTTCATCCAGGGCATAGGCGAGGGGGTCGCCGACCGGACCATCCGCGGGATGAGCCGCTCGCGGATGCGCGAGCACGCTTTCACCACTCGAGACGACATCCACGACTATCGCCGCCGCGGCGCCGAGGCGACCGTCGCCGAGGGCCGCCGGCGCGGAATGATCGCTCCCGAGGCGCCCGCGGCGGCCCGGCCGGCCGGCGCGGCGCCGGCCCCGCGCTCCGCCCCGACCGCCGAGCCGGAGGGAGCGCAGCCCATCTCGCACGCGACCCTGGGCGTCGACGAGGAGGGCGCGGTCGTGCCCGTCCGGCCCGTCGCCGGCGACGCGGACGAGGAGGTTGGCGCCCGCGCTCCGCCCGGGGCCGCGAATGACGACGAGCCGGTCGTCGCCCGATCGCTCGAGGACGACGAGAATGAGCCGGTCCGGGGGCCGGTCAAGATCCCGCCGGCGCCGGTCCAGGCCGACCTCAGTCCCACGACCATGCTGAGCATGGGCAGGATAGAGGACGGCGCCGTCATCATCGCCACCAATCCGCAGAGCTACGAGGCGGCGAACGACAATTACCGAATGCTCACCCAGGCCGACCCGTCGCGCGAGGCGGCCATCTACCGAAATGCCGAGACCGGCGAATATGTCGTCATCCAGGGCAGCGCGCACCGGGTGATGACGATCGATCATCAGGGCCATTTGCGGGTCCGCGGAGTCCATGAAGGCGTTCCGCTCGCCCGCGGCGCCGGCAAGGCGCTGGGCCGGGGCGCCTGGGTGATGGAGCAGCATTACCACCCGACCACGCCGGGCAACGCCGCCAGCGCCTACCTCGCCCGATTCCCCACCGGGTCCAAGGGCGACGTCAACGTCGTCATCCAGGAGGCGAAGGACCATGGCATCGGCAATCGGCCGTCGCGGATCGACTTCATCGACAACGGGCGGCTGAACTACAGCACCTTCGCCTTCGACCCGGTGACCCGGGCCGTGACCATCGACTTTCCCGATCCGATCACCGGCGCCCGGGTCGAGCGGACCTTCGCCAGCCCCGAAGCTTATGATGCCGAGATCGTCAAGATCCGCCGTCGCGGGGACGAGCTTCGCGCCGGCGCTCACGCGCTCGGCAGCGATGCGACCGGCACCCGGCTGACCGAAGGCGACGCCTTCCAGGCCCGCCGGCTCGGCGAAGCCGCTCTATCCGGCCAGGCCCATCAGGAGGCGATCGCCCAGCTCCAGGCGCGGGGCGCCTCGCCCGACACGATCGCCGCCTTCCAGGCCGAAGTCGCGGCCGCCGGCACCGCGAACCGCAGCGTCGCCAGCGACCTCGGCCTCGTCGGCCAGCCCGATTCGATGGCCCGGCTGCAGCTGGTCCTGAACGACACGAGCCTGCCGGCGGCGACCCGTCAGGCCATTGTCGACACGGTCCTCGCCGCCACCCGGGAGCATATGATCGCGACCGGACAGCTGCGCCACGACGAGCCGCTGATGCTGCTCATGCACGGCGCCCCGGTCGCGCGCTCCCAGTCGCTCCATCAGGACGGCGCCCAATTGTCGAAGGTCGGCGGCGGCGCCCAGGACGATTTCGGCCGCGGCCTCTACCTCACCAGCCGGGTCGAGGCCGCCGACGCCTATGCCGCCAAGTTCGGCCAGGAGCGGGGCGAGATCTTCCCCTTCGTGCTTCGCGCGCGCGACCTCGGCACCGTCGTCGACGTCAGCCCCGGCGGCCCGCACCGGGCCGAATGGGAGGCCTTCGTCATGGCCAACCTCAAGCGCTTCGGCTCGGCCATGCCGGTCAAGGGCGTGACGATCGATCCGGTCGCGTTCGCCTCGGGCAAGCGGCCGTTCGGGACGATGGACGCCTGGGGCAATCGCGGGACCGTGTTCGAGGCCTTTCTCGGCCATCTCGCGGCCAAGACCGGCAATCCCCGGCTCGCCGCGCCGGACGTCGTGCTCGGCGAGCTCGGCGGGCCGATGACCAGCGGGGTCGGCGGCAAGGGCGACCAGCAGGCGATCCGCTCCCAGGCCGTCATGGACGAGATGAACCGGCAGATCGGCTTCCGGCAGCGCGGCTCCGATCCCGACGAGGGGAGCGGAGGGGCTGCGCCCGTCCGGCACGCCGTCGACGAGGATTCCGACATCGTCGAGGCGCGCTCCCTGAACGCGCCCGTCCTGCCACCCGCCGGCCCCGTCCCGGACGGCATTACCGCCCAGCATCAGGACGAGGCGCTCGCGCGGCTCGCCAAGCATGCCGACGGACGCGAGGCGGTGGCGGCGATCCGCGCGCTCGCGGCGATCGATCGGGACGGGGTCATGGCGGTGCTCTTCGCTCCGACCCCGACCGCCGCGCGCGAGGCGTTGCGAACGCTCGAGGCGCGCCTGGTCGCGGGCGGCATGCCGAAGCAATATGCGGCGATCCGCGCCGCCCGGCTCGATTATGCGAACGCCATGCTCGGCTCGCGTTTCCGGATCGAGACGGCGCATCAGGCGACGCTCGCCGGAGGCGGCTATGCCAAGGTCCCCAACCTCTCCCCGGCGATGAACCGCTGGCTGAACGAATCCGCCGTCTTGCGTTTCGTCCTCCTGGCCGATCCGGTGACGTTCGCGGCGCTCCACAAGAAGTTCGTCGAGGGCCGAATGGGCGCCGGAAGCCGCAACCGGGTCAAGAATTTCGAGGCCTATGTGCTTCGCCAGATAGGGTCGAACGAGCAGATAAAGGCCAAATCCCCCCAGCTGCACGAGGTGCTCCACATCTACCCCCGCGACGACGCGGTCATGCGGATGCTCGCGCCCAGGCATCTGGAGCCGGCGGAATGGACGACCCCGGTCGCCCAGCCGATCCCGCCGCACGCGATCGGCCCGCCGATTACAGACCCGGCCGCGGTTCGGCCCGGGCTGCGCGTCGACCATGCGAGCGGGAACCGGGGGACGGTGATGGAGGTGGTGAACGGAGTCGCCCACGTCCATTTCGACGGCGAGCCCGATACCGTTCTCCACCCGATCCAGATCGTCCAGGGCGACCTGAACCAGTCGCACGAGCCCAGGCTGGGCTTCGACGACCCGCCGGAGATACGCGACGCCCCTTACGCAAAGGCGCGCCACGACGAGCTCGCCGCCCATCGGCTGGCGGCGGGCTACCCGGCCTACAAGCGCAACGGGCCGGGCACCGCCGCGATGGTCCAGCTCAACGGCCTCACGTTCCACGGCATCAGCAGCCGGCTCGACCCGGGTAATTATTCGCTCCCGATCGGGGCCCGACGGCGGCTCGTCCAGCTGCTCAAGGACAAGTTCGGCTTTCATACCAACAATCTCGGCGACGCCGAATTCGTCAGCCACGCCGAGGGGGAAGCGCTGTTGCGGGCTTTCCATCATTTCGGCTCGCTGCCGGAGGTGGTGGAAATCTATGTCGATCGCGAAACCTGCGACAGCTGCAACCCCGATCTCAAGAGAATCGCCCAGATGCTCGGTGTAAAGGAGCTGCGAATCTACCAGTCGGACACCAGCAAGCCCAACCCACTCATCCTGAGGCCATGATGACACTGACGTTCCGCGGACCCGACCGATTCCTGGACCCGGCCGATATCGGGGAGGTGCTCAAGCTCGTTCGTGAGCAGGGAGCCGATTACTGGAACTCCAATTCGGGCGATGCGAGCCTGGTCCGAAGCGGGCCGGAAGGGGAGCGGCGCCTGACCCTCTACTTCCTTGGCCGGGAAGGCTTCCACCTGGTCTTCCGACAGCCGGACGGAAGCCGAGTGGCGGCCCTTCCGGCAAAGCCGCCGGCGCGGCCGAAATGGGTCGACATCCCGGTCGGCGGCAATTTGAAGCGTATCAGCTCCGGCCAGGCGGTCAGCCGCCGCGAAGCCGAGCCGATACTGCTCTACTTCGCCGAGCACGGCGAGCCCGACCCGCGACGGACCTGGCAGCCCGTCAGATGGCCGGAAATGTCCTGAGCCCGGAGTCAAAAAGCCCCGGAAATCCGAGGATTTCCGGGGCTTTAATGGTGGGCGTGGCAAGGATTGAACTTGCGACCCCTGCGATGTCAACACAGTGCTCTACCACTGAGCTACACGCCCACTGCGGGGCCATGTAGTAGAGGGTCCGGCGCGGCGCAACCCGCGTCTGCCCCCTTCGTCATTCCGGCGAAAGCCGGAGTCCATGAACGGCGACGGCCAAGATCGCTCTCCTGAACCCGTGCTCATGGATGCCGGATCGAGTCCGGCATGACGAGAGCGAACGGCAGCGCCGCTTACAGCCGGCCGTGCTGGTCCTCGGTCTGGAACAGGCGGTCGACCTCGGCGACGAGGTCGCGAAGGTGGAAGGGCTTGGAGAGAACCTTGGCGCTCGGCGCCGCCTTGCCGGCCTTGAGGGCGACCGCGGCGAAGCCGGTGATGAACATCACCCGCATCTCGGGCGCGATCACCGCCGCTTTCTGGGCGAGCTCGATCCCGTCCATCTCGGGCATGACGATGTCGGTCAGAAGGAGGTCGAAGCTCTCCGCCTCGATCAGCGGCAGGGCGGCGGTACCGCGGTCGACCGGGACCACCTCGTAGCCGGCGCGCTCGAGCGCCCGGCCGAGATAGGACCGCATCGACGAATCGTCCTCCGCCAGCAGGATCCTGACCATGGATGCCCTTAGAACCGGTCGTGCCCCATGCACGCCCGCCGCGCCATTCTATGCCCGAAGGTGGACGGCTTTTCCAGCGCGAGCGCGCGAGCGCTCGGCCCATGGTCCGCGGAAGGCGATTGCGTGCCAAAACCGGACTACTTACCTTGCAGGTGCATATGCGCGACTCCCCGCCTCCTTTCCGCCGCCTCGGGCCTGAAAAGCCGAGCTCGCCGGTCATCATTTCCGTGCCCCATGCCGGCCGCGCCTATTCGGAGGGCCTGCTCGCCTCCTCCAGGCTTCCGCGCGCTCGGCTCGAGAGCCTCGAGGACCGCCTCGTCGACCGGCTGGTCTGGCGCGCGGTCGAGGGAGGAGCGGCGGCGCTGATCGCCGACGCTCCGCGCGCGGAGATCGATCTCAACCGCGACGAGCGAGAGCTCGATCCCGCCATGGTGCTTCCGCGCCCGGCGGCCGATTCGACGGTCGAATCGCCCCGCACCCGAGGCGGGCTCGGCCTCATCCCGGCGCGGATCGCCGGTTCGGGCGCGATCTGGAGACAGCGGATCGCCGCGGCCGAGGTCGCCCGGCGGGTCGAGCGGATCCACCGGCCCTATCACGCCGCGCTGGAGTCGGAGCTTCAGGCCGCCAAGGCCCGCTTCGGAATCGCCGTCCTGCTCGACTGCCACTCGATGCCGCCGCGCGGCGGCGAAGGCGAGGCTCCGGTCGTCCTCGGCGACCGCCACGGGGGCAGCATGGCCGAGGCCCTGGTCGCGGCGGCGGAGCGTGCGGCCCGCGCCGCCGGCTTCAAGGTCGCCCGCAACGCCCCTTATGCCGGCGGCCACATCACCGAGCGCCACGGCCGGCCGGCCCGCGGAATCCATGCCCTCCAGCTCGAGCTCGACCGTTCCCTCTATCTCGCGCCGGATCTGCGCAGCACCGGACCCGGCTTCGACCGGGTCGCCCGTCTCATCGCCGCCGTCGCCGAGGCGCTCGCCACCGCCGCGCTCGACCCGCCCGAGGCGATCGCCGCGGAATAGGAGGCGGGCCGCCGCTTCGGCAGGGGGCTCGGAACCACCCGGCGGGCCAAGGCGCTATGACGCCATGGCAAAGGTATATGACACGCCCAGCGAAGTGACGGTGGAGGACGGCAACGTCGCCCTCGAAGGTCCTGACGGAGTCGGAGTCCTGCTGACCCCGGAAGCCGCGCTTGTCACCTCGGACCGGCTGCTCGACGGCGCGACCGAGGCTCACGGCCGGCGGGTCAGGCGGTCGCATGGCGAGAGGGAGCCGTCCACGGGCGACTAGGAGGGCCCGATCACCCTCCGCTTCTTGCATGTCCGCGACGGCGACCGCTTCGAGAAGGCATTCCGGGCATCGACGCATGCGGCCGGGCCGCCGGCCGTTGGCTGGAGTCGCGGCCGGCGGTCGTCCGATACGAAAAGACCACCCCGCGATACCGCGGGGTGGCCAGGTTCAGGGAGGAGCGCCCCGAAGGGCGCAACGCGCCGCCGCAAAGGGGGGAATACGTCGGCGCGTCAGGTTAAATGTATGAAAGCCTTGGAAGGTTTCAAGAGGGCCGGCCGCCGCGCCAGGCCCATGGCGCCATCCGTCCGATCAGGTGGCGATGGCCGCCGAAATGGTGCTTCAGCGCCCCCGCCACATGAAGCGCGACGAGGACCAGGGCGGCGTAAGCGAGGAGCTCGTGGGCCTCCTCCCACAATTCGTGCGCGTCCTCGGCCCGCGAGACCGGAAGCGGACCGATGTCGAACAGTCCGAAGATGCTTGTCACCGGCCTTCCGCCCGACGAGACGACCAGCCAGCCGGTGACCGGCATGACGATGAGGAAGACGTAGAACAGGCCGTGGATCAGTCGGGCGAGCGAGACTTCCCAGGCCTTCAGCACCGGGTCGAAGGGCGGGGGCCTGTGGCCTAGGCGCCAGCCGATCCGGGCCAGCGTCAGGGCGAGGATCATGAAGCCGGTCGCCTTGTGGACGCTCATCATCGACGATCGCACGGATCTCTCGAAATCCTCGTGGAGGAAGCCGAGCAGGAGGTTGAGGGCGATCAGCGCGGCGATCGTCCAGTGCAGCCAGATGGCGACCCGGGAATAGCGGGCGAGGTCGGGAGCGAGAGTGGCCATGGCGGAAGCGCTACATCGGCGCAGCGGCCGCCGCAACGTTCCGATTTGCGGCGAGAGCGGCCTCGACAACCCATCGCAAAGCAACTAGTCCAGCGCGGTGGATTTCGCTTAACGTGGGGAAGTGAGAGCGTGGGAAGCAGGGAACAGACAAGCCTGGCGCGGCTCGGCGCCGAGCTCGAGCGGCTGGCGGACGAGCTCGTCCGCCTCGGAGGGGGGAGCGAGCCGGAGGAGGCGCCGCCTCCGCCGCGGGGCCTGGAGCGCCCCGCCGACCGGCTTCGCCGGCGGCTTCTCGAGGCGCGGCGGGCGCGCGGCCTGCGGCAGGCCGACCTCGCCGACCGGCTCGGCCGACCGCAATCCTTCGTCTCCAATTACGAGCGCGGGGAGCGCCGGCTGGAAGTGTCGGAGTTCATCGTCATCGCCCGGGTCCTCGGAGTCGATGCAGCGGCGGTCGTCGCCGAGCTGGTCGCCGAGGGGTGAAGGCCCGCCCCGTCGTCCCGCGCGCAAGCCGGGACCTCGCGAGGGACCCGCCGTGACTGTTCTCGCCGAAATTCCGGCGTTCGCCGGGATGACGTCTGAGGAACTAAGCGTTGCCCGCCGGCTCGCCGACCCCGGCGACCTGCGGCCCCTTGCTCTGCAGCATCTGCTTTCCGAAAATGTCGCGGACCAGCGACACCGAGAAGAGGTGAGCCAGGATCAGCGGCAGCATGCCGTTCTGGTTCATCCGCTTGAGCTCGTCGCCCTCGAGGCCGCGCAGCTTCTCCTCGTTGATCATCTGGAAACCGCGATAGACGAAGGGCTGGGCGGCGCCGACCGGCTGGATCGACACTTCGCCGTCCATCAGCAGCCCGCCGTCCTTCAATTCCGTCATGAAGGCGACGGTGCGCTGCGCGGAAAGCTCGAACTCCTCGCAGAATTTGAGGACGTTGTTGGTGGTCTCGCTCGGCTTGCCGTCGTCGAACAAGGGGTCGCCGTCCTCGAATTCGCCGATCAGCCCGCTGGTCGGGTCGAAGCAGAGGGAAAGCTCCTGCGCGTCGGGCTGAAGACGGGCGAGCATGAACGGGTAGCGGCGAACGTAGGCCGGCATGTAGATGTCGCCGAGCGGCTTGCCGTCCTCGTCGACGAACACGTTGACGCCCTCGTTCAGGCCCATCAGCGCCAGCGGCACCGGATTCTCGCCGACCGAGAAGACGATCGGGAAGTGGCGCTGGACCATGACGAACTCGTCGATGGTGATCGGAATGGCGTGGTTGGTGGTGAGGAACGGCGCGCGATCCGAAGGGCGACTGCGATAGCCGCTATGGACGCTGCTCGACAGCGGCTCGAGGCCGCCATAGAAAATCGGCAGGGCGTTTGACGGCGGCTGGGTCGCCATGTTCGTGTCTCCGCTAGCGTTGGAGGCGGGCCGCATTGGGCCGCCCGAATGTGGCGGAGTTACTATGGCGCAATCGCGCCTTCTGCAAGCAGGGGATTAATCGCATGTTCAAGCGCTTGCGCGAAAGGGTGGGGACGATGGACGGCTCCTCACTGATCCGCGCGGGCGCCGCCGCCCTGATGCTGCTCTCGGCGGGCGCGCCCGCGGCGCCGCCGCCCGCCCGGCCGGTCCAATACGGGCAGGCGGTGGTTCGCGAGCAGGTCATCATCCGTTTCCGCCAGACCCCGCCGACGCGAGTCGAATGGAAGGAGGGCAAGGGGCCCAAATGCGTTCCGGCGCGAGCCATCGCCGGAGCCACTCTGGTCGGCAAGAGCAGCGTCGACCTGATCCTGCGCAACCGCCAGCGGGTCCGGGCCAAGCTGGAGAGCAGCTGTCCGGCGCTCGATTATTATTACGGCTTTTACATCACGCCCAATCCGGACGGGATGGTCTGCGAGGACCGCGACAACATCCGCTCGCGCATGGGCGGCGCCTGCGAGATCGACCGTTTCCGCGGCCTGGAACCGGTCGTTCGCCGTTGACCTTATCTTGACTTGAGCGCCCGCTTCGCCCAAGCGCTTGCTCCGAAGCGGCTCGCGACGAAGCCCCTCCATCACCCGGAACCCTTATGAGTTTTGCCGATCTCGGCCTTTCCGACGAATTGCTCCGCGCCGTGGAGGAATCCGGCTACACCGATCCCACCCCGATCCAGCGCCAGGCGGTCCCGTCGGTGCTGATGGGCCGCGACCTTATCGGAATCGCCCAGACCGGCACCGGCAAGACCGCGGCCTTCGTCCTGCCGATGATCGATATCCTCGGCGAGGGCCGAAGCCGCGCCCGGATGCCCCGCTCGCTGATCCTCGAGCCGACCCGCGAGCTGGCGATGCAGGTGTCGGAGAATTTCGAGAAATACGGCAAGTATCACAAGCTCAACATGGCCTTGCTGATCGGCGGCACCAACATGACCGACCAGATCAAGAAGCTGGAAAAGGGCGTCGACGTGCTCATCGCCACTCCGGGCCGGCTGATGGACCTGTTCGGCCGCGGCAAGATCATGCTGAACGGCTGCGGGCTGCTCGTCATCGACGAGGCCGACCGGATGCTCGACATGGGCTTCATCCCCGACATCGAGGAGATCTGCTCGAAGCTCCCCTCCGTTCGCCAGACGCTGCTCTTCTCGGCGACCATGCCCGGTCCGATCAAGAAGCTCGCCGACAAGTTCCTGACCGGTCCCAAGACCATCGAGGTCGCCCGCCCGGCCACCGCCAACGTCTCGATCGACCAGCGCGTCCTGAAGGTCGATTCGCGCCGGAAGAAGCAGATCCTCACCGACCGGCTGAAGGGCAACGACGTCCGCACGGCCATCGTCTTCTGCAATCGCAAGACGACGGTCCGCGAGCTCGCCCAGAGCCTCAAGCGCTCGGGCCTCAACGCCAGCGAGATCCACGGCGACATGGAGCAGCCCGAGCGCATCCGCGAGCTCGAGCGCTTCAAGGCCGGCGACATCAACATCCTCGTCGCCTCCGACGTCGCCGCCCGGGGCCTCGACATCAAGGACGTCAGCCACGTCTTCAACTACGACGTGCCGTGGCATCCCGACGATTACATCCACCGCATCGGCCGCACCGGCCGGGCGGGCAAGACCGGAATCGCCATCACCCTCGCCACCGCCGCCGACGCCGAGGCGATCGAGGCGATCGAGAAGCTGACCGGAGCCAAGATCCGGCCCGCCGAGGGACCCGCCGCGGCGGAGGAAAGCGAGCCCGAACCGGCCCAGGCGGAGGATCGCGCCCCGCGCGCCCGACGCGAACGCGGCCGGCGCGAGGAGCCGAAACGCGAGTCGCGCCCCCCGCGGGCCCAGGCCGAGCCCGAGGCCGGGCCCGAGTCGAAGCCGGCCGCGCGCCGGACCGAGCCGCGCCGGGCCAGGCCCGAGGCGGAGCCGGAGGCGCGCCGCGAGGAGCCGAGGCGCGAACCGGCCCCCGCTCGCCGGGCCGAGCCGCGGCGCGAGCCCGAGCCCGCCGCCGAGGAAGACGGCTGGAACGGCCCCGTGCCGAGCTTCCTGGCGCAAAAGCTGGGCTGACCCCCGGCCGACGGCGAGCCGAGTGCGGCGCGTGACCCGCGTCACGACGCCGGCCGCGGGATGTGCGGCATGGAGTAGCTGTCACCGATGCGGCACGCTATGCTAGATACGGCGATATGAAGTCGCCCCCACCGGAGCCCGGGCTGCCCGCCGTGATCGCCGCGGCGCGGGCGGGAGCGCTCGACCATGCCTGGACCCTGTTCACCCGGGGCAGGTTCGACCGGGACGCGGCCGATCCCGCCGCGCTCTCGCTCAAAGGCCGCCTGCTCAAGGACTTCGCGCTTCGATCCGGTCCGGAGGGGAAGCGCCCCTTCTATATCGAGGCGGCCGAGGCCTATGCGCAATCCGCCGCGCTTCGGCCTGCCACCTACCCGTTGATCAATGCCGCCGCCCTCTCCCTCCTCGGGAGCGACGTGGAGCGGTCCCGGGCCCGGGCCGCCGAAGTGCTCCTTCGTCTCCAGGCCGATCCGGACGAACCCGAGACCCCTTATTATCTCGAGGCCACTCGCGCCGAGGCCCTGCTCCTGCTCGACCGGCTGGACGAGGCTCGCGCCGCCTTCGCCGCGGCGATCGCGATCGTGCCCCGCGCCTGGGAGGATCATGCCTCGACCCTGCGCCAATTCGCCTTGATCCTCGCCGCCCAGGGGCGCGACTCGGCCTGGCTGGATGCCCACCGGCCTCCCCGATCGCTCCATTTCGGCGGTCACATGTCGTTCGACCCCAAGGTCGTCCGACGCGAGCACCTCGACGAGAAGATCGCCGCCGTGCTGGAGGAGGAGAATGTGGGTTTCGGCTTCGGCGCGCTTGCCGCCGGGGCGGACATCATCATCGCGGAGGCCTTGCTGGAACGCGGGGCGGAGCTTCATGCCGTGCTCCCCGGCGGTGCCGACGCGTTCGCGGCCGTCTCCGTCGATCCGTTCGGCAAGGCGTGGCGCAGACGATTCGACTCCGTCCTGGCCAGGGCCGAGACGGTCCGTCCCGTCCGCCCCCTGGGCGCGGCGCCCGACACGGCGATGTTCGGGCTCGCCGACGAAGTGGCCATGGGCGCCGCCCTGATGAACGCCCGGCGGCTGGAGAGCTCGGCCGTACAGCTCCTCGTCCTCGACTGCGCCCAGGAGGCCAACGGCACTTCGGGCCGCTCCCGCGACATCTGGCAGTCGGGCGGCTGGCGCCAGCGGATCCTGACCGCTCCGCGCGAGACCCGCCCCGAGCCCTCCGGCGGCGGATCCGCCGGCCCGGCGCCGCTCGCGGTGCTCGCGGTCGGGCTCGCCGACGGCGACGTCGCGGAGGCGCTGGACGGGCTTCGCACGGGCCTCGATCGCCTGCCCGAGCCGGCTCTTCCGCCCTACCTCACCGAAGACCGGCTGATCGTCGCTTATCGCGGCCCGGGCGAGGCCGCCGAAGTGGCCGTTCGGCTTCTGGGCGGGGCCGCGCGGCTGCGCGTCGGCGGCCAGTACGGACCGGCGCCGACCTTCCGCGACCCCTTCTCCGCTTCGCTCCGCCTCGCGCCCGCTTCCACCGCCGCGGCGACCGGAGCGCTCGCTTCCGCGCCACCGGGGACGGCCTGCGTCACCGACGATTTCGCCGCCGCCCTCGCGGCCGCCGGCCCGCGCCGGCCGGCGAGCGAATATATCGGCGAGCTCGATCCGCCCGACGGGGGGCCGCCGGTCGGCCTCTACGCTCTCAAATCATATGATCAGCTCTTCCAGCCTCTGGGGGGCGACGACGGTCAGTGAGCCGGAATCGCGGCGGATCAGGCCCCGCCGCTCGAGCGCGCTGACGGCCCGCGAGGCGGTTTCGCGGGTCGTCGAGACCCGCACCGCAAGCTCGGAAAGCACCGGAGCCGGGCGGATGGCGAGGCCCGGCGATGCGCGAGCCAGGCGCAATAACTCGGCATAGACCCGGCCCACCGCCGAGACCGCCGCCCGCTCGTAGATCCGCGAGGTCGCCCGCCTCAGCTGGCGAAGCAGGAGCCGCGACAGGGCCAGGCCGATGCCGCCATAGGCCTCGGCCAGGGCGACCAGATCCCGGCTCTTGAGGACGAAGCTTCGAGCCGGCTCGACGGCGACGATCTCGGCTTCCTCCGGCGCCGGGTCGAGCTCGCCCAGGGCGCCGAACAGGTCTCCCGGCCGATATTCGCAGAGCAGCACGACCTGTCCCTCGACGCTGTACAGCAGGGCATGGGCCCGTCCCTGGGTCAGCAGATAGGCCGCCGCGGCTTTCTCGCCCTGCCGGACGATGGTCGAATGCGGGGCGAAGGCGCGTACCGTCCCGCGCATGAAAATATTGCCCGCGATCTCGTCGGAGCAGCCGAAGGTCTCGCGAAGAAACGCGCGCACATCCTGCTCGGGCAGGAACTTGGCTTTATCCCCCGCGACCACGGTCGAGAGAACAACACGCGGGCAAGCGCTTGGCAAGCGCTCGCGCCATGCTATCGACGTTCGGGTGATAGCAACCGGCCTCCTCGGCGGATCCTTCAACCCCGCCCATCGCGGCCATCGCCGGGTGAGCGCCGCCGCGATCCGCGCCCTCGGCCTCGACGAGCTGTGGTGGCTGGTCTCCCCGGGCAACCCGCTCAAGCCGGTCGAGGGCATGGCGCCCCTCCCCGCCCGGCTCGCCTCGGCGCGCCGCCTCGCCCGCGGGCTTCCGATTCGCGCCACCGCGATCGAGGCCGAGCTCGGCACCCGTTACACGGTCGACACCCTCGCCGCCCTCACCCAGCGCTACCCGGACCGAAGCTTCATCTGGCTGATGGGCGAGGACAACCTCGCCCAATTCCACCGCTGGCGGCACTGGCGCAGGATCGCACAGCGAGTTCCGATTGCGGTCGTTTCGCGTCCGGGATATGATGGCGCCGCCCACGCGGCTCGCGCGATGGGCTGGCTGCGGCGCTTCGTCCATCCCGCGGACCAGGCTCGGAACTGGACGGAGTGGAGAACGCCGGCGCTCGTGTTCCTGAGATTGCCGCTCGATCCGACCTCCGCCACGGGCATTCGTGCCGCCGATCCGAACTGGCACCAATCGGAAGCTTATTCGTTCAACCCCCGGGCCCTGCGCGACGGCGTAACGCGGCGGCTCGTGACTTGAGGAGGCAGTTTGCCCGCTAACGCACCGGCCCCGCCCATCGGCGGAGCGCATGAGAAGGTCGAAGCCTTGCACAGCCTCGTGCTTCGATCGCTGGACGATGACCAGGCCCAGGACGTCGTCTCCATCCCTTTGGCTGGCAAGTCCGCAATCGCCGATCACATGGTGATCGCCTCGGGTCGCTCGACCCGTCAGGTCGCCTCGATGGCGCAGAAGCTGGGCGAGCGGATCAAGCAGGAGCTGGGCCGCAACATCCGGGTCGAGGGGCTTCCGGTCGCCGACTGGGTGCTGATCGACGCCGACGACGTCATCGTCCACATCTTCCGCCCCGAGGTGCGAAGCTTCTACAATCTCGAGCGGATGTGGGCCTTCGAGGGCGATGCCGGGGCACCCCCGGCGCCGGCGACCGCGGCAGGTTAGGCCGGGCGGCGCAATGAACTCGTCATGCCGGACTTGATCCGGCACCCGTGAACACGGATCGTGGAAGAATGACGATGACGGCGTTCATGGATTCCGGCGCTCGCCGTAATGACGGCTAGATGAAACTCCACGTCGTCGCCCGCGGCAAGATCGGCCGAGGCCCCGAGGCGGAGCTGGTCGAGCGCTACCTGAAGCGCGTCTCCTGGCCGACCCACGTCACCGAGCTTCCCGAAAGCGGCGGCCGGGTCCCGCCGCCGGCCGAGAACGGAGTGACCATCCTCCTGGACGAGAAAGGCGAGGCCCTCGGCTCTCTGGACCTCGCGAAACGCCTCGAGCGCTGGCGGGACGAGGGCCGCCGCGAGGCGCGCTTCCTGATCGGCGGCGCCGACGGTTTCTCGGACGAGGAGCGGTCGTCCGCCGACCTGCTCCTCTCCTTCGGCCGGGCCACTTGGCCCCACCTCCTCGCCCGGGCCATGCTCGCCGAGCAGCTCTGGCGGGCGACCTCGATCCTTGCCAACCATCCCTATCACAGGGAAGGATAGGGGAGATGGGAAGCGTCCCCGAAAAGCCGGTGTCTGACACCAGTTTCGGCATTCGGAAAATTCGGTGCCTGGCACCGATTTTTCTGTGCGCCTCGCTCGCCCTGCTCGCCGGGGACCTAGCCGTCGCCCAGGCCCCTCCAACCCTGGCCCAGGCTCAGCAGGAAGCGGCGGTCGCCAAGCGGCGCTCCGAGCTGCTCGAGCGGCAGGCGCAGCGCGCCACCGGCGAGGCCGCCCGGGCCAACGCCGCCGCGGCCGCCCTCGCCTCCCGGATCGAGGCCGCCGAGGCGGACATCACCGCGGCTCAGGCGCGGATCGCCCTCATCGAGCGGTTGAGCGCCGCCCAGCGCGCCCGCCTGGCCGCCAGCCAGGGCTCGCTCATCCGGCTCACCGCGGCGCTCCAGACCATGGCCCGGCGGCCGCCGGCGCTGGCCCTGGTTCAGCCCGGCTCGCTCGACGAGGTCGTCCACGTCCGCGCGCTGCTCGCTTCCTCGCTGCCCGCGATCCGCGCCCGAACCGCCGGGGTCCGGGCCGAGATGGACCGCGGCGAAAGGCTCCGCCGCCAGGCGCGCGACGCCGTGGTCCAGCTCGGCGCGAGCCGCCGCGACCTGCAGGCGCGCCGGGTCGCCCTCGCCGGCTTCGAGCAGGCGCAGCGCCGGCGCTCGGCGAGCCTGATGCAGTCCGCCTTGCGCGAATCCGACCGCGCCCTGGCCTTCGGCGAGGAGGCGCGCGATCTCGCCGCCCTGGCCGGCACGCGCGCCTTCCAGGCGCGGCTCGCTCGCCGCCTCGGGGAGCTTCCGGGGCCCGCGCTCCGTCCGGGGGAGGTATCTGCCCGCCCGCGCTCGCCTTATTACGTCCTGCCCGTCGAGGGCCGCCTGCTCACCGGCACCGGCGAGATTTCCGACGCCGGAGTCCATGCCCGCGGCCTCACCTTCGCCACCGCCACCGGCGCCCAGGCGGTGGCGCCCCGCTCCGGCCGGATCGCCTTCGCCGCCGCGCATCGCGGCTATGGCGACGTCGTCATCATCGACCATGGCGGCGGCTGGACGACGACGGTGACCAACCTGACCGGTCTCGCCGTCAGGCGCGGCGACCGGGTCCGGGCGCGCCAGCCGCTCGGCCGGGCCGCGACCGGCGAGGTCACCGTCGAGCTTCGCAAGGACGGAAGGCCGTTCCCGATCACTTTGCTGCTGTAGGTATCCTCCCCGAGCTTGCTCGGGGAGGGGGGCCGCGCGAAGCCTGGTGGAGGGGTTCTTCGGGCTCGGCCAGGCCCCTCCACCATGCTCCGCATGGTCCACCTCCCCTGCAAGGCAGGGGAGGACTTAGATATTGCTCGTTCACGCAGCGTTGCTTTTCGCCCGACTAAAAAGGCGGTACACGCGTCTCGAACGGCCCGAACAGGATTCCATCAATGCCCAGCAACCTTCTCCGATCGCTCGCCCTGGTCAGCGCGGTGGCGATCGTTCCCGCCGCCACCGCTTCCTTCGCGGCGGTCGACGTCGACACCTATCGCGAGCTCGACCAGTTCATGAGCGTCTTCGAGCGCGTCCGCTCCGAATATGTCGAGCAGGTCGACGACAAGACCCTGATCCGGGGCGCGATCGACGGGATGCTCGCCAGCCTCGATCCGCACAGCGCCTATATGGACGAGCGCGGCTACCAGGCGCTGATGACGACGACCGACGGCAATTACGGAGGCCTCGGCCTCAACGTCACCATGGAAGACGGCGTCGTGAAGGTGGTCGCCCCGATCGAGGACAGCCCCGGCTTCAAGGCCGGGATCAAGGCCGGCGACTACATCACCCACCTGAACGGCAAGCTCATCTACGGCGGCACCCTGGACGAGGCAGTCGATTCGATGCGCGGCCCGCCGGGAAGCACGATCAAGGTCACCATCCTGCGCCTCGGCCGCGACAAGCCGTTCGACGTCACCCTGACCCGCGCCGCCATCGAGCTCAAGGCGGTCAAATGGCAGGTGAAGGACAATGTCGGCGTGATCAACGTCAACACCTTCAGCCGCACCACCACCGACGAGACCCTCGCCGCGATCGCCGCCATCGAGAAGCAGCTCGGCCGGCCGCCGCTCGGCTACATCGTCGACCTTCGCTCCAATCCGGGCGGCCTGCTCGACCAGGCCGTCGGCCTCTCGGACGTCTTCCTCGAGCGCGGCGAGATCGTCTCGCAGCGCGGCCGCCGGAAGGCCGACATCGAACGTTATTTCGCCAAGCCCGGCGACGCCACCCGCGGCCTGCCCATCGTCGTCCTCGTCGATGCCGGCAGCGCCTCGGCGGCCGAGATCGTGGCGGCGGCGCTCCAGGACCACCACCGCGCCCTCGTCATGGGCGAGCGCAGCTTCGGCAAGGGCTCGGTCCAGACCCTGGTCCCGCTGAGCCAGAAGACCGGGCTTCGGCTCACCACGGCCCGCTACTACACCCCGTCGGGCCGCTCGGTGCAGGAAGGCGGCGTCAAGCCGGACATCGAGGTGCCGCAGCTCTCCGATCCCGACTACAAGTCGAGGCCGAAGCTGCGCGAGGCGGACCTGAGGCGCCACCTGATCAACGAGGTCACCGTCGACAACGACGTGATCGAGGACGACGGCAAGCCCGACCCGCGCTTCGCCGCCACCCCTGAGCAGCTCAAGGCCAAGGGCATCGACGACTTCCAGCTCAACTACGCGCTCCAGACCATCTCGCGCCTGGGCCGCAACGCGGCGGTCGCGCCGGCCGCGGGCGGCGGCGCCCGGCCGAGCGGAAAGCGCTGACGGCCGCGGCAGGTGGGTAGGCAAGCGCTGCTTCGCATCCGTCATCCCGGCGAAAGCCGGGACCTCGGGACGAGAAGTCTCGACGGGTTTCCCCGATGCCCCGGCTTTCGCCGGGACGACGAAGCATGACCTCGCTCGACAAGGCCCGCGGCCTCGCCATCGCCGTTCCGGCGGCCCTGCTCGCCGGCGCCTACGGCTCCGAGATCTTCGGCGGCCTGCATCCGTGCGAGATGTGCTGGTGGCAGCGTTACGCCCATTTCGCCGGGCTCGCCCTGGCCTTGCTCTCGCTGGCCCTGCGCAATTTTCCCGACCGCGGCCGGAGCCTCGTCTGGCTGGCCGCTCTCGCCATCCTGGCGAGCGGCGGGATCGGCGCCTATCATGCCGGAGTGGAGGTCGGCATCTTCGAGGGCTTCACCCAGTGCACGACCTCCGCGAGCGCCGGCCTGAGCAGCGAGGAGCTGCTCAAGCAGATCATGGCCGCGCCGATCGTCCGCTGCGACGACGTCCAATTCAGCTTTCTCGGAATCTCGATGGCGGGATGGAATGCGATCCTTTCCATCCTTGCCGCGTTGTCGATCCTGTGGCTGAGCCTCAGACGCCCCCGGACGCGGTCGTGACCGCCGTCGACGCCGCCCCTTCGGCGCCGCGCTGGCGCCCGGGCGACGAGCGGCCCGACGTCGCCTCGATGGTCCGGGTCGACCAGGCGGGCGAATATGGAGCGACCCGTATCTATTGCGGCCAGCTCGCCGTGCTCGGCGCCCATGCCGCCAGCCGGCCGATCGCGCGCATGCAGTCGCAGGAGGAGGGGCACCTCAGGACCTTCGACGAGATGATGGTCGAGCGCGGCGTCCGCCCGACCCTGCTCCAGCCGGTGTGGCGAGTGGCCGGCCACGCGCTCGGGGCGGCGACGGCGCTGATGAGCCCGAGCGCCGCAATGGCCTGCACCGCCGCGGTCGAGACGGAGATCGACCGCCATTATTCCGACCAGATCCGTGCCCTCGGCGACGATGAGCCCGACCTCGCCGACACGATCCGCCGTTTCCGCGACGAGGAGCTGGAGCATCGCGACACCGCCCTTGCCGCCGGCGCCGAGGACGCCTTCGGCTATCCGATATTGTCTTCACTCATCCGCGCCGGCTGTCGTATCGCCATCGCGCTGTCGAAAAGGATCTGACCCCATGAAAGCCCTGCTCCTCGCCGCCGGCGCCCTGCTCGCGACCCCGGCCGCCGCGGCCCCGGCGCCTGCCGCAGCGCCGGCGGCCGAGCCGAAGATCAGCACGATGATCATCTACGGCGACGACGCCTGCCCGCCGAGCACCGATGACACGATCGTCGTTTGCGCCCGCAAGCCCGAGAAGGAGCGCTACCGAATCCCGGAGGCGCTCCGCGGCGATCCCAACGACCCCACCAACCAGGCCTGGGCGAGCCGGGCCACCGCGCTCGAATTCGCCGGCCGCTCCGGGATCGGAAGCTGCTCGCCGGTCGGGCCGGGCGGGGCCAGCGGCTGCTTCAACCAGATCGTCCGCCAGGCGCGGGCCGAGCGCGGCGCCGATCCCAACGTCAACTGGAACGCCCTCGTCGAGGAGGCGCGGCGCGAACGGCTCGGCAAGATCGACGCCCAGGCCGCGGCCGACGAAGCCGACGCCAAGGCGGACGAGGCGGCGACTCCGCCGCGCTGACCCGATTCCGGACCGGTGCCGGCCCCATTGGGCCGGTCACCGGCTCCGCGAGCGCCGTTCGGCGAACCATTGCCGGATCATCTGCTGCCAGCAGCCGGTCTGGCCCCAGGTCCCCACCGTCGAGCAGCTGTTCGGCCGAGTCGTCCGCTGCGCCTCGTCGAGCGCCTCGTTGCGCGCGGCCCAGCTGGTCTCGCTCGGGCGGTCGCCTCTGCCGCGCAGCTCCTTGGGAATCCGGTAGCGCTCGGTCTCGGGACGGCGCGCGCAGACGACGATCTCCTCGTCCGTCGATTCCGGGCAGGGCTCGTCGCCGTAGATGACGAGCGACCGCGTCGTCTGCGCGGGCTCGGCCGCGACGGCGGACGGAGCGCAGGCGGCGGCGAGGACGAGGATTGCGAGCCAGCGGCGCATGCCGTGCCTTTCCGGGCTTCTACGCCCTTTCGTCCCCTGCACGGCCACCCTGCCCGTTAATCCGGCCCCCGCCAAGTGCGCGGTTGGCCGGCCCGGCGCTCAGCTCCCGAGGCGCTTGGCCCGGGCGACCAGATAGGCGTGCAGCGAATCGATCTCGGCGTCGGTGAGATGGCTGAAATCCTGCTTCGCCACCGTCGTCATCAGCCCCAGGTCCCGCCCGGTCGGCGGGCGGCCGGTCCGCATCAGCGTCCTGAACTGGGCCGCGTCGTAGCCCGCCGCGATCGCAAGGTCGGGCGTTTTCTCGTCCGGGCCGACCGAGCCGCCCATCAGCGCCGGGCCGTGGCATTCGGAGCAGGCGGTGGCGGCGAGATGGCGGGCCGCCTCATGCTCGGGACCCAAAGCGATCGGCACCTGGCGGCGATATTCGGCGACCCGCTCCGGCCCGGCCTGGAACGCGCCGGTCACCAGCCCGATCCGGCCGAGCGGCCCGGCGCTGAGGCCCCTCGTCTGCCCCTCGGCCCTCGGCAGGGTCCGGATCCAGGCGACCAGCGACGCCGTCTCACGGTCCGTGAGGTGCGAATACATGGGCGAGGGCATGATGAAGAGCCCGCGGCCGTCATGCCCGATCCCCTGGCGGATTCCGGCGGCGAGCTGCTGGTCGCTGGCTTTCGAGGCGACCTCGGTGATGTTCGGGGCGAAGACCCTCGCCACCCCGGGAGCGTCGAACATCACTCTGCCCCTCAGCCCCTCGCCGTGGCAGCCGAGGCAGCCGAGTACGCGGGCGAGCCTCGGCGCCGCCGCCCGTTCGGCCGCGCTCGGGGCCGGCAGGGTCTCGGCAACGGCACGATATTCCCGGCGCAGGACGATCTCCGACCAGGCATAGACGACGATCGCCGCCAGGATCAGCAGCGCGATCAATCCCCCAAGGCCGATGCCGGCCCATCTCAACGCCTTGCGCATTGGCGACTCCCCCGAATCCCGGCCGATTGGTCTCACGAACCGGAGAATGCGGCAAGGGCCTCCGATCTGCCCTTCACCTGCCGTTCACCGGCTGAAAGGCGGGGTTCAGCTTGCCGGGACAGGTGGAGCCCCCGGACCGGACGGAACGTGCTTTCGCTCGCGGAACGACAGCCCGAACCCAGCCGTTCCTTACCTCGAACCCAAGGAGTCCCGTCATGCGTAACCTCATCCTGCTCGCCGGCACGGCCGCGCTCGCCATAGCCATGCCCGTCTCCGCCGAAAAAGGCGGCAAGGGCGGCGACCACGGCCAGGGCGGCGGCAAGCCGGCCCAGGCCGAGCGCGGCCATGGCGGCGGCCATGGCGGCGGTCATGGGGGCGGCCACCAGATGCAGGCGGCGAAGCCGGCGAAGGCCGACCGGCACGGCTTGCGCGCCGAGCGGCCGGCACGGGCGGAACGCCGGGCCTTCCGCGCGGAGCGGCCGGAGCGAGCGGAACGCCGCGACTTTCGCGAGCAGCGCCGAACGATCCGCGACGAGCGCCGCCACGACGCCTTCGTCCACGCTCCGGGCGAGGAGCGCCGCGATTTCCGCCGGATCGGCCGCGACGTCCGCCCGATGCCCGATTTCCGCCCCGCCGACCCGCGCTTCGGCGGCTTCGACCGGGGCTGCCCCCCGGGCCTGGCGAAGAAGGGCAATGGCTGCCTTCCTCCGGGCCAAGCGAAGAAGATCTTCGCCCGCGGCCAGCGGATCGAGCGGGACTGGTTCGAGGGCTACCGGGTCCCGGCCGCCTATCGGGGCTTCTATCAGGACACGCCGGATCATTATTACAGCTACGACGACAGCGGCTACATCTACCGCGCCGACCGCGGCAGCGACCTCATCAGCGCGATCATTCCGTTGTTCGGGGGAGGCTTCGGGATCGGCCAGCCGATGCCGGCGGGCTATGACGCCTACAACGTGCCGATGCAGTATCGCGACGATTATTACGACACCGACGAATCGCTCTACCGCTACGGCGACAACGCCATTTACGAGGTCGACCCGCAGTCCGGGCTGATCGAGGGGATCGTCGCCCTGCTCTCCGGCGACCTCAATGTCGGCCAGACTCTCCCGGACGGCTACGACGCCTACAATCTGCCGATGGAATATCGCGACGAATATCAGGACGGCGACGATTACAACTATCGTTACGCCGACGGAAACATCTATCAGGTCGACGCCAAGACCCAGATGATCCAGGCCATCGTCGAGATGCTCGCCTGAAGGAGCCGAGGATGAAGAGACCGCTGTTCGCCGCCGCCCTGCTGCTCGCCGCCTGCGGCCAGGAGGGCGGCAACGTCTCGACGCCGGAAGCCGACCGGAGCGCTCCTCGACCCGAGGGCAAAGGCGAGCGGCCGAAGACCAGTCTCCTCCAGGCGCTGGGCGGCTCCGCGGACCACAAGACGCTGGCCAATGCGGTCCGGGCGGCGGGGCTCACCGAGACTCTGTCGGGCGCCCAGCCCTACACCCTGTTCGCGCCCACCGAGGCCGCCTTCCAGAAGCTTCCCGCGGGCGCGGCCAACGGCCTTCTCGCGCCCGAGTCCAAGGGGCAGCTCGTCGCGCTGCTCACCGGCCACATCGTTCCCGGCGTCGTCACCGCGGCCGACCTCGGCAAGGCGGTCGAGCGCGGCAAGGGCAAGGCGGAGCTCGCCACCGTCGGCGGAAGCAATCTGAGCTTCAGCCGCGACGGCGACGCTCTGGTCGTCACCGACGCCGCCGGCGGCCGGGCGCGCATCACCGGCGCGGAGCAGGTCGCCTCGAACGGCGTGGTCCACAGCGTCGACGGGGTGCTCCAGAGCAGGTAGCGCCGTCATTCCGGCGAAAGCCGGAAGCCATGAACAGTGGGAGACTTTCCAAGACCTGTTCATGGATGCCGGGTCGAGCCCGGCATGACGCCGTGCACGGAATCTGCATCGCCTCAGCGCCGCGAATCGAAGCGCGCCCCATCCCGCTTCGATACGGATCGTCCATCACGGCCGAATGGAACTCACCGCCCCCGCCGCCGCGCCCGCGCGGCTCTCCCTTCGCCGCTTCGGCTTCGTCGGGAAGATCGCGCTCGCCGCGGCCCTGGTCGCCCTCGCCGACCATCTCTTCTTCCTCCAGCGCGTCGGCTCCACCGCTGGCCTGTTCGCCGCGGCGCTGCTGATCGCCGTCCTCGTCGCAACCCCCGCCATCGGCCGAAGCCGGCCGGCCCTGATTTCGGCGGCGGCGGCCCTGGCCTTCGTCGCGGTCCTCGGCGACGATCCCTCCCCGCTCGCCGCCGCACTGTTCCTCGGCGCCGCTTCGCTGGCCGTGCTCCTCCCGCGCCACCGCGGCTTCGACGACGGCTGGCGCTGGGCGAAGCGACTGGTCCTTCACGCCTTGCTTTCGACGATCGGGCCCTTGCTCGACTGGGGGCGGCTGCGCTCGGCGCGGCGCCGCCGGGGCCCGGCGCGGGTCGCCGCGGCGATCCCGTTGCTCGCCCTGCCGGTCCTCGGCACCGCCCTCTTCCTCGCCTTGTTCAGCGCCGCCAACCCGATCATCTCCGACGCCTTCGCCCGGATCGACCTTCTCGCCGCGCTGGGCGGCCTGTCGATCGTACGCCTGTTCTTCTGGCTGCTCGCGACCCTGCTGGTCTGGGGCCTGCTCCGCCCGCCGCGGATCCTCCTGGCGCCGGGCGCGGCCCGGGACGGCGAGCTCCAACTCCCCGGCGTCACCCCCGCCTCGATCGCGCTCTCGCTGGCCGCCTTCAACCTCGTCTTCGCTCTCCAGAACGGCCTCGACATCGCCTTCCTGTGGAGCGGCGCCCAGCTCCCCGGCGACATGACCCTGGCCGAATACGCCCACCGCGGCGCCTATCCGCTGATCGCCACCGCCCTGCTCGCCGCCCTCTTCGTCCTGGTCACCCTCCGCCCGGGGTCCCCGAGCGCGGAAAGCCCCGCCGTCCGCGGCCTGGTCTACGTCTGGATCGGGCAGAACCTCGTCCTCGTCGCGTCCACCATGCTTCGCACCTTCGATTATATCGAAGCTTTCTCGCTCACCCGCCTGAGGATCGCGGCGCTGGTCTGGATGGCGCTGGTCGCGGTCGGCCTCGTCCTCATCTGCATCCGCCTGTGGCGCCGGAAGAGCGGCCCCTGGCTGATCAACGCCAACCTCGCCGCGGCCCTCGTCGCCCTCTCCGCCTGCTCGGCCGTCGACCTCGGAGCGCTCGCCGCCCGCTGGAACGTGCGCCACTCCACCGAGGTCGGCGGCGACAGCGTGCCGCTGGACCTGTGCTACCTCAACCAGCTCGGCCCCTCGGCCCTGCTCCCGCTGATCGAGCTGGAGAGCCGCCCGATCGGCCCGCGGTTCCGCGAGCGGGTCAGCTGGACCCGCAACCTGATCATGGACCGGCTCGCCACCCGCCAGGGCGACTGGCACGGCTGGACCTTCCGCGGCGCCCGCCGCTCCGCCGAGGCGAAGCGGCTGGTGGCCGAGCGCGGCCTTCCGCGCTTCTCCGCCAACATACGCGACTGCGACGGCCGCTATATCGGCCCGCCATATTTTGACAGCAACGGCCCGGGGATGTGACATGTACGCGATGAGCCACAAGATCCTCCTCGTCGACGACGACGCCCATATCCGCCAGCTGCTCGCCTTCGCCCTCGGCAAGGCCGGGATGAAGACCAGCGAGGCGGGCGACGGCGAGGAGGCCCTGAAGGAGGTCGAGCGGGACCGCCCCGACCTCGTCGTCCTCGACATCAACATGCCGCGGATGGACGGGCTCGAAGTCTGCCGCCGGCTGCGCGCCGAAGGCGACCTGCCGATACTCTTCCTCTCCTCGAGGGACGACGAGATCGACCGGGTCCTCGGCCTGGAGCTGGGCGGCGACGATTATGTGGTGAAGCCCTTTTCCCCGCGCGAGGTCGTGGCGAGGGTCAGCGCGATCCTCAAGCGCGGCGGCCGCGCGCTGGCCGAAGCGGGGCCGAAGGCGGCCCTCGTCCACAACCGGCTGCGCCTCGATCCCGAAGCCTGGGAGGCGCATTGGGACACGGTCCAGGTGCCGGTCACCGTCACCGAGTTCCAGCTCCTCCAGCTTCTCGCCAGCCTGCCCTCCAAAGTGTTCAGCCGCGACGCCATCATCGACCGGCTCCACGGCCCGGGCTTCGCCATCACCGACCGGACGATCGACAGCCACATCCGCAACCTGCGCTCCAAGTTCGCGGCCCTGGGCGGCCACGATTTGATCGAGACCCGCGCGGGGATCGGCTACCGGATCGGCCGTTGCGCGGGCCTGGACCCGGCTTGATCCGGCCGCTCAAGGACTATGCCAAGCGCCATTGGCCGGCGCTGCGGCTGCGCACCCTCCTCTTCCTGACCCTGCTGTTCGTGGCGGCGCTGCCCGGAATCGGCGCCGTCTTCCTGCGGGTCTACGAGAACACCCTCGTCCAGCAGACCGAAGCCGAGCTGATCGCCCAGGGCGCGGTTCTGGCCGGCGCCTATCGAGCCGCGTGGCCGGAGCCGTTCACCGATCCGCCCCCCGGACCGCTTCGGCCCGAGCGCCCCACCATCGACCTTCGCTCGATGCCCGTCCTTCCGGCTCAGCCCGACGCCCGGCCGTCGCGCCAGGCTCCCGGGCCGGAGGCGGCCCGCGTCGCGGCGGCCCTGAAGCCGGTGGTGATCGATACGGCGCGGACGACCCTGGCGGCGGTCCGGCTGATGGACGCCCGAGGAACGGTGGTCCTCGGGCGGGGCGACGTGGGCCGCTCCTACCTGCATTTGCCCGAGGTGGCCGCCGCGACGGTCGGACAGACCCGGACCGTGCTTCGCGAGCGCGGCGACTATCGGCCCCGCTACGCGCTCGAATGGCTTAGCCGGGCCTCGAACATCCGGGTCCATTACGTTCGCCCGGTGGTCGCGGGCGGCGAGGTGATCGGCCTGCTCATGCTGAGCCGAAGCCCTCGCGGCCTGTTCCTCGGCATCTACCAGGACCGCGGCAAGATCGCGCTCGGAGTGGCGCTCATCTTCCTCACGCTCCTCTTCCTCGCCGGACTGCTCTCGCGCGGGATCGCCCGGCCGATCGAGGCCCTGAGCGAGGCCACGCAGAACGTCGCCCGCGGCGCCGTGGCGGTTCCCGAGCCGCCGCCCACCGCCGCGATCGAGATCCGCAACCTCTATGTCAGCTTCGCCGCCATGGCCGACCGGATCGAGCGCCGCTCTCGCTACCTCAAGGACTTCGCCGCCGCGGTCAGCCACGAGCTCAAGACCCCGATCGCCGGGATCAAGGGGGCGCTCGAGCTTCTCGCCGAGCATCCGGAGATGAGCGAGGAGGAGCGCCGCCGCTTCCTCTCCAATGCCGGCGCCGGCGCCGACCGCCTGTCGCACCTTCTTCGCCGGCTTCTCGATCTCGCCCGGGCCGACATGGCCGTCGCTCCCGAGGACGCCGCGACCGCCTCCGAAGGGGTGGCCCTCAAGGTCGCCGACGCCCACCGCCGCGCCGGCTTCACGGTCGACGTCCGCCTCGCCGGCCTGCCCCCGGTCGCGGCGCCCCCGGAGCTGCTTGAAGCCGTGCTCGAGACCCTGGTCGAGAACAGCCGGCAGGCCGGCGCGAGCGAAGTGGCCATCACCGGCCGGGCCGAGCGCTCCAGGGTCAGGATCGTCGTTCACGACGACGGCCAGGGCATCGCCGAAGCGGATCGGGAGCGGATCTTCGAGCCCTTCCACACCAGCCGCCGCGGCGAGGGCGGCTCCGGCCTCGGACTCTCCATCGCCCGCTCCCTGCTGACCGCCTGCGGAGGCACCATCTCCGCGCTCGCGAGCGACCGCGGCGCCCGCTTCGAGCTCAGCCTGCCGGCTGCGGGCAAGGGCGGTTGACCGCCGGCCCCGGCCTCCGCTTCCATCTCGACTTGTCGGCTCTCCCGGAAGATACTCGGGTCCGAATCGGGGGTTTGCAGCAGTCCATGTCCATTCGGCTCATCCAGATCGCGGCGCTCGCCGCCATGGCCGCGCTCGGCGGCTGCGCCGCCGCTCCGCGCGCTCCGGCGACCAGCCTCGCCGAGGCCGGCATCAAGGCGACGTCGAGCTTCAGCGCAGAGGTCCGCGACACCCAGGCTCAGCTCGGCAGCCTCGACGTCGGCGACGCCTTCACCTCGACCCTGCGGCAATGCTCGAACCCGAAGCTGACCTGCAAGGAGATCGTCGATCCGGCCGCGCTTTCGGAAGAGCGCCGCCAGCTCGCCCGGGTGGTCGGGCTCCGTGCCCAGGCGCTCGACGCGCTGGGTTCCGCTTATGCGGCGCTCCAGACGGAGGCCGCCTACGACCAGGGCGCCGATTTGTCGGGAGCCGCGGGCGACGCGGTGACTGCGGCCAACGCTTTCGCGGCCGAGGCGGCCCGGCTGGACCGCGGCGCCACTCCCGCGGCCCTGCCCGGCGAAGTGGCCAGCCTCGCCGATTTCGGCTTCGGACTGCTCGGCGAGCAACTCCAGCGCAAGCGGCTGCTCGCCGCGAGCCGTGAGATCGCCAAGGCGACCCTTCAGATACGCAACGGAATGTCCGCCGAGGCCGCGTCCTTCCGCCGGCTGACCGAATATCTGGTCGGCGAACGCACCGCAGCCCGGATCACCTTGATGAGGGCGGGCTACCTGTCGCCCGACGACGTCTTCAAGCAGGTCGCCGAGCAGCTCAACCTCAACCTCACCGTCCCCGATCCCAATTCGGAATCCTACCGGATGGCGGTCCAGGCCTCGATGCGCGCGCTCGCCCAGCAGGAGGTGGTCGCCATCCAGCAGCGCTACGAGGCCGGCATCGCCACCCTCAGCGCCCTGCTCCAGAGCCACGCCCAGCTCGAAAAGGGCAAGGCGCTGTCCATCGCCAATGTCGAGCGGGTTCTCACCCGCCTCGACGCCTCGCTCAACGTGCCCCCGCCCGCCCCGCTGCGGCAGGGGCAAGGGCAAGGCCAGCAGCAGCAGCAATAATCGCGGAACCGTAGGTCCCACAGGAGCCAGGATGGAAAGCACCCCCGACGACCGCCTCGCGGTGATCCTCAAAGCCTATACGATCGCTCGCGACCAGCAGGATTCGGACATCGCCGAGGCCGGCTCAGACGAGGAGGCCGACGCCGTCCGAAGCAACCTCGCTTCGCTCCAGCTCGCTTATCTCAGGGCGGAACGGTCGCAGCTCGACTCCAACGGCGCCGGAGTAGAGGCGGCCTACCAATCCGCCAGGTCCGCGACGGACGAGGTAGCGCGCGCCTACCGCAACGGCGCGGCGCTGGCCGATCGGATCCGAGCCGTGTCGGGCGCGGTCACCGCCGTCGCGAGCCTCGCCGCGAAAGCGTCGGCGCTGGCCTAAACCCTCCCTGCGAACACGGGAGCTTCCGCCGCCGCCCCGGCTCGGCCCGGTGCTCGGTGTGCGTAAAACCACTTCTTTTGGGTGCAAATTCGCATTGCCGCGCGGCAGGGCATGAGCTTGGCTTGGAGCATCCCAAAGTGCGTCCCTGCGACGCACTGAGCAGGAGGATTGCGATGCCGCTCTTCTTCGTGGTTCTTGTGCTAGCCTGCGCTTGCGCCCTCGTGTCGTTCTGGCTTCTTCCCTCGCTCGAGAAGCGATGGAAAGCGACTTCGGCCTTCGCGACGGTGAGCAGGGCCGGCGCGATCGCCGCCGCGACGACGGCCAAGTCCTTCCTTCAGGTGGCGCTTTTCGTCTTCGGCGCGGCCTTCGTGGCGCTCACCCTGCTGTCGCTGATCGCACCCGCGCTGGACAGCGCGGCGTTGATTGCGCTGCACGACTCGCTGGCGGCCTTGGAACGGGGATCGAAGGGCCTTCGCGAGGCGGTTGGGCAGGTCCTGTTCTGGCTCGCCCTCATCGCGCTTTTCTACCTGGTGTTCAGGGTTCGGCGGCAGGGGCTGCGCGCCATGCTGGACGGCGAGCGAGAGCGGCAATTGCGAGACCTCGCCGCCCGGCGCGACCGCGATGGGCTCGAGGCCTTGCCGCCGACCGAGCCGATGACGGCCCTCGCCGAACGGTTCGGTCAGTTGCGATCGCTTGCGGACGCCCGGCCCGCTGCGGAGGGAATGACTCCCGAGCAGGTCCAGGAGGTGATCGCGGCGGAGCTCGATTCGCTCGCGCATCACTATTCGATCCTCGACCTGGAACGCCGGGTGGATCTCACGAACCTGCCCGTGTTCGAGCCCGCCGGGACGGGATGGCGGGCCCGCCTCAGCCTCGCGCTGTTCAGCCGGGGCGCGCAAAAGAGCCTGAACCTCATCTCGCGGAACGCCGCGCGCGCCGCAACGGCAATCGGCTGCCTGATGGTGATCGGAGTCAGCGCCCCGGCCCTCGCCGGCCTGGGCCTCGAACCCACCTTGTCGCGCCTCGCCGACGTGCAGGTGTTCCGGACCGACGAGGCGGCCCGCAACAGCCTCCAGGCGATCGCCCAGGCCGCCCGGCCGCTGCCGCCTCCGGCCGATGCCGACACCCAGCTTTACCGGACGGCGGCCCAACAGTTCGTCCGCGCCCTGAACGCCTCTCAGGAATGGAGGAACGCTCCGGCGCGGATGCTGAGCGAGCGCGCGTCGGCGGCGCCCGCGAGCAAGGCGGACCTGGTCGAGGAGCTCGCCGTCCGAGACGGAATTTTGAAAGAATATGCCTCTTCGGTCGACGCCGATCGGCGGGTGGCGCCAGTCTCGGTCGCTCAGTCGGACCTCGTCGCCCCGGACACGCGGCAGCGATACGAAAATCTGCGGACGTCCCTCGCCGCAGGGTCCCGGCAGACGGCATCCGACGAGGCGGTGGACCGGGTCGCCAAATGGCTGAGGGTCGAAGCCGCGCGCTCGCCCACCTTCCGCGAACGTCTGGCCGCGGGCGTGGCATCCTTCCGCGAGCCGGCGACGGCGTGGGATTATGCGTCCACTTTGATCGGCGACAATTTGTCGGCGGCCATCAAGGACGGCCTTCCGGATCCGGCCAAGGCCGGCCTTTTCGACAAGCAGGCGGCGGCCACCGGCCGCAAGTCGGTTCAATCGGCGGCCGAGCGTTTCGTTCGCGTCAAGCTCGCGGCCTTTCTGCAGGGCGTCAGCACTTCGCAAAGCTATGGCGACGCGCTCAACGCCGTACGCGCCGGCGGAGGGGCGAACCCGGTCTTCCGACGGGGCGAGGCGAGGGACATACGCGCCCTGTTCACCACCGCCGAGGCCGACCGGGCCGTGATCGCGCGAGCGGCCGAGGTCGATCCTCCGGCGCTGGCCCAGCGCTCGTCGGAAGCGGAACGGAAGATCGCGCGGCAGATGGTCGAGCAGATCCGCCAGTCCTCCACCGGCGCGATCGACAGCACCCGGATGCGGCAGGCGCTGGAAGGATCCTTGGGAAATTTCGAGGATTTCTTTCCCTCCCAGGCCCGGACCCTGACCCAGACCGCGCTCGGCGAGGCCATCCCTGCGCCTCCGCCCGATATTCCGTTCGCATCCCCGTCCGCACCCGGCGGCGCGGGCGGCCCTCCGGCCCGGTCGCCGGCCCGTATGTCCCGAAGCTTCCGAGGCCTGCGCGCGTCCTTCCGGGTCGGCGGAGTGCTCATCGGCTCGGAGCCGCAATCGGCCGACGTCGATTATCGCCGGCTGCTCTGGGCTCGCGAAGGCAATCGGCTCCGGCTGACCCTCGTCGCCGCCGACGGCAGTGCGATGGATGTCGGCGCTTATCCGGCCGGCATGATCCAGCAGGCCCTGGCCTATGCCGCGGACGGTCGCCCCACCACCGTGACCATGGTCGCGAGTCCGCTCACCGATGCGATGCTGCGGGTGCACATCCACCCCGCCCTGGCGGGGACCCCGCTGGGCTTTACCTTTGTCGAGCTCGACCGTTTCGTCGACGAAGCGACCGCGAGTTGGGCGCCGCGCATGGAATGGGAAACGCGCGTGCGCATCCAGCTCGGGCTATACGAGGCGGCGGCCCGCCGGCGCCGGGACCGGGACGGTTCCGGCGGGTCGGATCCGGCCGGCGGACCGCAGCCGCAGTCGGATAGGCTCGGCCAATATATTGCGGCCGCCTTTCCGGCTCAGTGGCGGATCGAGGACCCCCGTCACTCGGTCTTCGCCCAATATCCGGGAAGCTTCGACCTCGACCTGGTCCGCGCCCTCCGGGCCTGCGCGCCGTCGGCCGGCCGCGGCGAGGACCGTTACTGGGATTGCGTGCTGGCTGCCGACGCCGGCCGTTTCGACTTTCCCGTCCCGCCCGAACCGGTGACCTGGAGCGGCGTGCGCGAGGCGCCTTACTCGCTGACGGCGCAAGGCCTGATTCCCGCTTTCCGCGGCGATGCCGCGCATCAGCCCTTGCGGTTCATGCTCCAGGTGGCCTTCAGGGATGACGGCGTCGAGCGCGCGTGCGCCGGTGCCGGTTGCGCCTTCGGCGACGGCGCGGAGCCGTGGGAGTTTCCGATGATAGCGACTGAACTCGAACGGATGGTTCAAGCCTCCGTGGCCAAGGATGCCGAGAAAAGCCGTATTTTCGCCGATGCCCGCGACTTCACGGTCCTTCAGAGACTGTTTCGCGCCGCGCTGCGGGGCGATCTGGGGGCCGCCTTTCCGCGGCCGACGCTGATAGCGCTGATGCGCGACGCCCGCCGGGTGGAAGCCGTCCGATCCGCGCCGACGCCGGATTGGTCATGGTCGCGCAGCCAGGCTCAAGTCCGGCTCGCCCAGATCAAGTGCGCGAGGCGCACCGGCGCCGGCGGCGACGATCTGGGGTTCGTCGAGAATTTCATGTCGCTGCTTCTCGACCCGGCCAACGGCGCCCGCTTCGCGCCCGAAGGACCCCCTCCACGCCGCTTTGCATGCCCGGACGGGGCCTAGCTTTCTATTCGAATTCCAAGATCACCGCGTCGACCGCGAGGCTCGCGCCCGGCTTTGCCGAGACCGTCTTCACGACCCCCGCTTTCTCGGCGCGCAGGATGTTCTCCATCTTCATCGCCTCGACCACGGCGAGCGGCTGCCCCGCCTCGACCTTGTCGCCTTCGCCGACGTTGAGCGCGGTGAGCAGGCCCGGCATCGGGCACAGGAGATATTTGGAAAGGTCCGGCGGCACCTTCTCGATCATGAAGCGGCTGAGCTCGGCGACATGGGCCGGGAGCACCTCGACGAGGTGCGAGGCGCCGCGGGTCGTCAGCCGCCACTGCCGGCCGCGGCGCGCGACCTGGACGATCCGGCTCCGGCCGTCGATCATGCCCTTGAACAGGCGCTGGCCCGGCTCCCACCGTCCGATCAGCTCCCGCCCCTCGCCTTCGTCGAGATAGGCGAGGAGGCCGCCCTCGAAGCCGTCGAACCTGATGGCGAAGCTGCGCCCGCCGAGCCGGACGACCCGCTCCTCCGGAGGCGCGACCGGTGCGGCGAGCTGTCCGCTGACCGAGCAGGCATGGGCCTCGGTTTCCATCGCCAGCATCGCGCCGATCGCCGCCAGGTCCTCGATCAGGGCATCGTCGGCGGGCGCGCCTTCGAAGCCCTCGGGATATTCCTCCGCGATGAAGCCCGTGGTCAGCCGCCCCTCGCGGAAGCGGGGATGCTGCATCAGCGCCGAGAGGAAGTCGATATTGTGGCCGATCCCTTCGAGGACGAAGGAATCGAGCGCCTCGATCTGCCGGTCGATCGCCGCCTCCCGGGTCGGGGCCCAGGTGATCAGCTTGGCGATCATCGGATCGTAGAACATCGAGACCTCGCCGCCCTCCTCGACCCCGTCGTCGATCCGGGTTACTCCCCCCTCGCCTTCAGCGGAGGGGCTTGGGGTTCTGTAGCGCACGAGTCGGCCCGTCGAGGGCAGGAAGCCGCGATAGGGGTCCTCCGCATAGACCCGGTTCTCGATCGCCCAGCCGGTCAGCTTCACGTCGTCCTGACCGAAGGGCAGCTTCTCGCCCGCCGCGACCCTGATCATCAGCTCGACGAGATCGAGCCCGGTCACTTCCTCGGTCACCGGATGCTCGACCTGGAGCCTCGTGTTCATCTCGAGGAAGTAGAAGCTGCGATCGGCGCCAGCGATGAACTCGACGGTGCCGGCGCTGTGATATCCGACCGCCCGGGCGAGGGCGACCGCGTGCTCGCCCATCGCCTTGCGCATTTCGGGCGTGACGAAGGGCGAGGGCGCCTCCTCGACCACTTTCTGGTGGCGGCGCTGCACCGAGCATTCGCGTTCGCCCAGATAGAGAAGGTTGCCGGCCTTGTCGCCGATCAGCTGGATCTCGATGTGGCGCGGATTCTCGACGAACTTCTCGATGAACACCCGGTCGTCGCCGAAGCTCGCAAGCCCCTCGCGCTTGGTCGCCTCGAAGCCCTCGCGCACGTCCGTCTCGCTGTAGGCGAGCCGCATCCCCTTGCCGCCGCCGCCGGCGGAGGCTTTCATCATCACCGGATAGCCGATCTCGCCGGCGATCCTCACCGCATGCTCGGTATCTTCGATCTCGCCGACGAAGCCGGGGACGACGCTGACCCCGGCCTCGAGCGCCAGCTTCTTCGATTCGATCTTGTCGCCCATCGCGGCGATCGCCCCCGGGGGCGGCCCGATGAAGGCGATACCGGCCTCCTCGAGCGCCCGGGCGAAGCTCTCGCGCTCGGAGAGGAAGCCGTAGCCGGGATGAACCGCCTCGGCGCCGGTCGCCTTGCAGGCGTCGATGATCAGCTCGGCCTTGAGATAGGATTCGCTCGCCGGCGGCGGCCCGAGACGGACCGACTCGTCGGCGAGCTTCACATGCGGCGCGCGGGCATCGGCATCCGAATAGACCGCGACGGTCGCGATCCCCATCTTGCGGGCGGTACGGATGACCCGGCAGGCGATCTCCCCGCGATTGGCGATCAGGATCTTAGAGAACATGCACCACGTCACCCTGAACTTGTTTCGGGGTCCATCTATCCGCCTGCGGGGCGGATTGCGAGTTGGATGCTGAAACAAGTTCAGCATGACGGCGCCGGGCCGGCCGGGCGGCGAGGCTCAACGGAGGATGTCACCGCAAATGCCGGCGGCGAATTCGGCGACCAAGCCTTCCGCCGGCTCCGCTGGGCTCGCGGCGGCGGCCGGGAAGAGCAGTATCATTCGGCGGCTTCCTCCAGCGGGGGCATGTTGTGGCCGAGGAGCTTGAGCACTTCGCCGGCCGCGTCAACCAGATTGGTGCCGGGGCCGAAGATCGCCTGCACCCCCGCCTCGCGGAGCATGTCGTAATCCTGGGCGGGGATGACTCCGCCGACGACGACCTTGATGTCGGGCCGTCCGAGCTCCCTCAGATGGCCGATCAGCTCCGGCACCAGCGTCTTGTGACCGGCGGCGAGGCTGGAGGCGCCGACCACGTCGACATCCTTGTCGACGGCGAGGCGGGCACTCTCCTCGGGAGTCTGGAACAGCGGCCCGGGAACCACCTCGAAGCCCAGGTCGGCGAAGGCGGAGGCGACGAGGTTGGCGCCGCGGTCGTGCCCGTCCTGGCCCATCTTCGCGACCAGCATCCTGGGCTTGCGGCCGAGCCGATGCCCGATCGCCTCGACTCCCGCCCCCGCCCGGGCCCAGCGCGGGTCGCCTTCGTAGGCGCCGCCGTAAACGCCCTTCACCGGCTCGGGCGTGGTGCCGTAGCGGCCGAAGGCGTCCTCGAGCGCCTGGCTGATCTCGCCCAGGGTCGCCCGGGCCCGGGCCGCCTCGACGGCGAGGGCCAGGAGGTTCGTCTCCGCTCCGGGCTTGCCTCCCGTCCGTTCGGGCTGAGCTTGTCGAAGCCCCTCTCCTTCCCCGGTCGCCGTGGAAATGGAAGAAGGCCCTTCGACAGGCTCAGGGCGAACGGCGTTTCTGGCGCCTTCGCGCAGCGCATCCAGCGCGGCCCGGCATTTCGCCTCGTCGCGCTCCGAGCGGACCTTCTCCAGCCGGGCGACCTGGCCCGAGCGCACCTTGTCGTTGTCGATCTGGAGGATGTCGAGATGCGCCTCGTCCTCGAGCCGGTAGCGGTTGACCCCGACGATGACGTCTTCGCCGCGGTCGGCCCGCGCCGCCCGCGCCGCCGCCGCCTCCTCGATGCGACGCTTGGGCAGCCCCTCGGCGACGGCGGCCGTCATTCCGCCCATGGCCTCGACCTCCTCGATCAGCGCCCAGGCCTTGCCGGCCAGCTCGTCGGTCAGGCTCTCGATGAAGTAGGATCCTCCGAGCGGATCGGCGACGTGGGTGATCCCGCTCTCCTCGGCGAGGATGAGCTGGGTGTTGCGCGCGATCCGGGCGGAGAAATCGGTCGGCAGCGCGATCGCCTCGTCGAAGCTGTTGGTGTGCAGAGACTGGGTTCCGCCGAGCACCGCGGCCATCGCCTCGATCGTGGTGCGGACGATGTTGTTGTAGGGGTCCTGCTCGGTCAGCGACACGCCCGACGTCTGGCAATGGGTGCGAAGCATCAGCGACTTGGGGTTCTTCGCCCCGAACCCCGTCATGATCCGGTGCCACAGGGTTCGGGCGGCGCGCAGCTTGGCGATCTCCATGAAGAAGTTCATGCCGATTCCGAAGAAGAAGCTGAGCCGGGGCGCGAAGGCGTCGACGTCGAGGCCCTTCGCCTTGGCGACCCGCACATATTCCATGCCGTCGGCGAGCGTGTAGGCCAACTCCTGGACCGCCGTCGCGCCCGCCTCGAGCATATGGTAGCCGCTGATCGAGATCGAGTTGAACCGCGGCATGTGCTCGGACGTGTAGGCGATGATGTCGGCGACGATCCGCATCGAGGGCCCGGGCGGGTAGATGTAGGTGTTGCGGACCGCGAACTCCTTGAGGATGTCGTTCTGGAT
>DASTLX010000024.1:0-20781 GCA_035714565.1 Allosphingosinicella sp. | reverse complement strand
TCACCCGGCGGGACGAAAGCTGGCGCGCCTATGCGCCGGGGCTCGCCGCCTACGGCCTCACCCGCGTCTCGACGCTGTGAAGCGCCTTGGTGAGGCGGGGGGTCTAGCCAATACGGGCTCAATTCGGCTAAGAAGCGCCGAGCACCCGGGGACTCTCGTTGGACTATAATCGCATCTTCGCGCAGGCGATCGACCGGCTACACGCCGAAGGCCGGTACCGCGTCTTCATCGACATCCTGCGCAACAAGGGCGCATTTCCGAACGCCCGCTGCTTCGCCGGCCACAACGGTCCGAAGCCGATCACCGTCTGGTGCTCGAACGACTATCTCACCATGGGCCAGCATCCGGACGTGATCGGCGCGATGGAAGAGGCGCTGCACGACGTCGGCGCCGGCTCCGGCGGCACGCGCAACATCGGCGGCAACACGCATTATCATGTCGCGCTCGAAGCCGAGCTGGCCGACCTCCACGGCAAGGAAGGCGCTCTCCTCTTCACCTCGGGCTACATATCGAACGAGGCGACGCTCTCGACCATCGCCAAGCTGCTGCCCGGCTGCATCGTCTTCTCGGACCAGCTCAACCACGCCTCGATGATCGCGGGCATCCGCAACTCGGGCTGCGAGAAGCAGGTCTTCCGCCACAACGATCTCGCGCACCTCGAGGAGCTGCTCTCCGCCGCGCCGGCGGCCGCGCCGAAGCTCATCGCGTTCGAGAGCGTCTATTCGATGGACGGCGACGTCGCCCCGATCGCGGCGATCTGCGACCTCGCCGACAAATATGAGGCGATCACCTATCTCGACGAGGTCCATGCCGTGGGCATGTACGGCCCGCGCGGCGGCGGCATCTCGGAGCGCGACGACGTCGCCCGGCGGGTGACCATCATCGAGGGCACGCTCGGCAAGGCGTTCGGCGTGATGGGCGGCTATATCGCGGCCGACCGCAACATCGTCGACGTGGTCAGGAGCTACGCGCCCGGCTTCATCTTCACGACCTCGCTGTCGCCCGTGCTGGTCGCGGGGGCGCTGGCGAGCGTGAAGCACCTCAAGGCCTCCTGCGCCGAGCGCGAGGCGCAGCAGGTCAACGCGGCCCGCCTCAAGGCGATCTTCGAGGAGGCGCACCTGCCGGTGATGCCCTCCACCACCCATATCGTGCCGCTGATGGTCGGCGACCCGGTCAAGGCCAAGAAGATCAGCGACATCCTGCTCGCGGAATATGGCTGCTACGTCCAGCCGATCAATTATCCCACCGTCCCGCGCGGCACCGAGCGCCTCCGCTTCACCCCCGGCCCGCGCCACGACGAAGCGATGATGCGCGAGCTCGCCAAGGCCCTGGTCGAGATCTGGAGCCGGCTGGACCTTCGCGCCGCGGCTTGATCCGGGACCCGTCGCCCCGGCGAAGGCTGGGGCCCCGGCGGGCGAAAGGCCCGGCGGTTTTCACCCCCTGGGGTCCCAGCCTTCGCTGGGACGACGTTGCAATCCGTGGTGGCAATGGCGCCCGCCATCCACTACACGCTGTAGCTCAAGCCCATCGCTGGAGTCTTCCGTGGCCGAGCGCATCGCCATCGTCGCCGATCATGCCGCCTTCGAGATGAAGAGGCTCCTGATCGAGCACCTGCGCTCGGGCGGGTATGAGGTGCTAGACCTCGGCACGACCTCCACCGACAGCGTCGACTATCCGGATTACGGCTACCGGATGGCCGAGGCGATCGCTTCGGGCGAGGCCGGGCGCGGGGTGGCGCTGTGCGGCACCGGAATCGGCATCTCCATCTCGGTCAACCGCCATCCGGCCTGCCGCTGCGCCCTCGTCTCCGAAGGGCTGTCGGCTCGGCTGGCCCGCGACCATAACGACGCCAACGTCATCGCCATGGGCGCCCGCATCATCGGCATCGAGGCCGCGCGCGACTGCGTCGACCAGTTCCTCGGCACGCCGTTCGGCGGCGGCCGCCACCAGCGCCGGGTCGACAAGCTTTCCAACCCCGTCTTCGCCAGGGAAAATGCATGAGCCAAGCTTCCGCCTTCGATTTCGCCGACGTCCAGCATTCCGGATTCTTCAGCGGCCGGCTCCGCGAAGCGGACGGCGCCGTCGCGGAGGCGATCGCCGCGGAGCTCGACCGGCAGCAGAACCAGATCGAGCTGATCGCGTCGGAGAACATCGTCTCGAAGGCGGTCCTCGAGGCCCAGGGCTCGGTGCTGACCAACAAATATGCGGAAGGCTATCCGGGGCGGCGCTACTATCAGGGCTGCGCGCCGTCCGACGCCGTAGAAACGCTCGCAATAGAGCGTGCCAAGCGATTGTTTAACTGCGGTTTCGTCAATGTCCAGCCGCACAGCGGGGCGCAGGCCAACGGGGCGGTGATGCTGGCCCTGGCGAAGCCGGGCGACACCATCCTGGGAATGTCGCTGGACGCAGGCGGCCACCTCACCCACGGCGCCAAGCCGGCTCTGTCGGGCAAGTGGTTCAACGCCGTCCAGTATGGAGTCCGCCGCGACGACGACCGCATCGACTTCGACCAGGTCGAGGCCCTCGCCAGGGAGCACAGGCCCCGCCTGATCATCGCCGGCGGCTCGGCCTATCCGCGCCACATCGACTTCGCCCGCTTCCGGGCCATCGCCGACCAGGTCGACGCGATCTTCATGGTCGACATGGCCCATTTCGCCGGGCTCGTCGCGGCCGGCGAGCACCCGACCCCGTTCGGCCACGCCCATGTCGTCACCACCACCACGCACAAGACGCTCCGCGGCCCGCGCGGGGGAATGGTCCTGACCGACGACGAGGCCATCGCCAAGAAGATCAACTCGGCCGTCTTCCCGGGCCTTCAGGGCGGCCCGCTGATGCACGTCATCGCCGCCAAGGCGGTCGCCTTCGGCGAGGCGCTGCAGCCGGAGTTCAAGAGCTATGCGCGGGCCGTCATCGCCAACGCCAGGGCGCTCGCCGGCCGCCTCAAGGAGCGCGGCGCCGACCTCGTCTCGGGCGGCACCGACACCCATCTCGCCCTCGTCGACCTGAGGCCGCTGGGGATCACCGGCAAGGACGCCGACGAGGCGCTGGAGCGGGCGTCGATCACCTGCAACAAGAATGGAATCCCGTTCGACCCCCTCCCCCCGGTCAAGACCAGCGGGATCCGGGTCGGCTCCCCCGCCGGGACCACCCGGGGCTTCGGAGCGGCCGAGTTCCGCGACATTGCCGACATGGTCGCCGACGTCCTGGAAGGCCTCCGCGACAATGGCGAGGAGGGCAATGGCGCCGTCGAGGCCGAGGTGAAGGGCCGGGTCCGGGCGCTTTGCGCGCGCTTTCCGATCTACCGGGATCAATAGTGCGCTGCCCTTTCTGCTCCCACGAGAACAGCCAGGTCAAGGACAGCCGCCCCACCGAGGACGGCGCCTCGATCCGCCGCCGCCGCCAGTGCGAGCTGTGCTCGGCCCGGTTCACCACCTTCGAGCGGGTCCAGCTTCGCGACCTGACCGTGGTCAAGGCGGGCAGCCGACGCGAGCCGTTCGACCGAACCAAGCTCGAGCGCTCGATCGCGATCGCCTGCCGCAAGCGGCCGGTGCCGGCCGAGCGGATCGACCGCCTCGTCTCCTCGCTCCAGCGCCAGATCGAGACCAGCGGCGACAGCGAGATCGCCTCGACCCGGATCGGCGAGCTGGTCATGGACGGCCTGAAGGCGCTTGATCCGGTCGCCTACATCCGCTTCGCCAGCGTCTATAAGGATTTCACCGAAGCGAGGGATTTCGAGGAGTTCGCGGGCTCGGTCGGCGAAGCCGGCGAGGCGTGAGCCCGACCCCCGCGATCGTCCTCGTCCGGCCCCAGCTGGGCGAGAATATCGGCAAGGCCGCCCGGGCGATGCTCAATTTCGGGCTGACCGACCTCAGGCTGGTGTCGCCACGGGACGGATGGCCTAATCCGTCCGCGGGACCCGCGGCCTCGGGGGCCGATATCGTGCTCGAGCGGGCGCGGGTGTTCGACACGGTGGCCGAGGCCGTCGGCGACTGCGCCCACGTCTACGCGACGACGGTTCGAAAGCGGGGCCTGGTCGTGCCCGTGATCACTCCGGAGGAGGCGGCGCGGGAAATGCGGGCACGGGCGGAGCCTTGCGCCGTCCTGTTCGGCGCGGAGCGGTCGGGGCTGGAGACGGACGAGGTCGCGATCGCCGGCAAGATCGTCACCGTTCCGGTGAACCCGGACTTCACCTCGCTGAACCTCGCCCAGGCGGTGATCCTGATCGCCTACGAATGGTCGAAGCACGAGGCGCTGGCGGTGCCGACGCTCGGCGACCCGGCCGAGCCGCGGGCCAGCCACGACCAGCTCGAAGGACTTATCGGCCAGCTCGACGAGGCTCTCGTCGCCGTCGACTATTTCCATCCGCCGGACCGCACCCCCGCCACCCGCAACACGATCCGGACCATCCTGACCAAGGCGGGCTGGTCGAACCGGGAGGTGCAGGCGCTGCGCGGCATCGTGCGGGCGCTCACCCACCCGAGGCGGCGGGGCTGACGAACCACCGCCGTTCGCCCTGAGCTTGTCCAAGGGCTTTCCTTCGCTTCAACCCCGATCAGGAAGGAAAGGGCTTCGACAGGCTCAGCCCGAACGGATTTCAGGTTGCCCAGCCTCTGCCTATGATCTCGTCGCGTCGAAGCGGCGGAACTCGTAGGCGATCGAGGCTTCGACCAGACGCTCGTACAGCTCCGCCGCGGCCTCGGCGGGCACGTCGCGCTCCCGCGCCAGCCTGGCGACGTTGGCCAGGACCTGCGCCTTGCGCCCTTCGTCGCGCACCGCCGCCCGGTCCGGCTTGATCCGGGCCGCGGCGTCCATGTAGCGGAAGCGCTCGCCGATCAAGGCGACGATCTCCTCGTCGAGGCGGTCGACGCCGTGACGGACCTCGGTCATCGTCGCGCAGGCTTGCGGAGGGATCCGTTCGGTGCTCATCAATCCCCTTTAGCGGCCGCCAAAGGCCTGTCGAGGTTGACTTTGGAGCCTCCAGAGGCCATCTGCCGCGCTTCGCAATTGGCTCCGCACCCCGGTGAAGCGGCAGCCGCGCATGGCGACAGGCCATGCGGTGCGGTTCCGGGACTAGTGAAACCAAGCAGATTGGACCCGACATGAGCAAGCGCAGCAGCGCCAAGTACAAACTCGACCGCCGGATGGGCGAGAACGTCTTCGGACGGCCCAAGAGCCCCGTCAACAAGCGCGAATACGGCCCCGGCCAGCACGGCCAGCGCCGCAAGGGCAAGATGTCCGACTTCGGCATCCAGCTCCGCGCCAAGCAGAAGCTGAAGGGCTATTACGGCGACGTCACCGAGAAGCAGTTCAAGCGCACCTACACCGAAGCCGCCCGGATGAAGGGCGACACCGGCCAGAATCTGATCGGCCTGCTCGAGCGCCGCCTCGACATGGTCGTCTACCGCGCCAAGTTCGCGCCGACCATCTGGGCCGCTCGCCAGCTGGTCAGCCACGGCCACATCCGGGTCAACGGCGTGAAGTGCAACATCGCCTCGCGCCGGGTGAACGTCGGCGACGAAATCACTCTGGGCTCCAAGGCGCAGGAGATGGCGCTGGTGATGGAGGCCCAGGGCCTCGCCGAGCGCGACATCCCCGAATATGTCGCCCCCGACGGCACCGCCAAGGCGACCTTCACCCGGGTCCCGACCCTGGACGAGGTCCCCTATCCGGTCCGGATGGAGCCGAACCTGGTCGTCGAGTTCTACTCGCGCTAAAAAAGCCTCCCCGCGATTTCGCGGGGAGGGGGACCGCGCGAAGCGCGGTGGAGGGGTTCCTAGAACTCGGCAGGACCCCTCCACCAGGCTTCGCCTGGTCCCCCTCCCCCGCAAATGCGGGGGAGGATCTAAAAAGGGCGGTCCGCGGGGGCCGCCCTTTTCTATTCGATCTTCATCGCCTTGCGAAGGAAGGAGTCGCTGCGCCTCAGCATGTCGGTGCGGACGGCGCCGTCCTCCAGCTGGTGGTCGAGGCCCTGATAGACGACGAGCTCGCTTTGGACTCCGGCGCCCTTGAGCCGGTCGTGCATCATCCGCGACTGGTTGATCCCGACGTTGATGTCGAGATCGCCATGGAAGAGCAGCACCGGCGCCTTGATCCTCTCGGCCCCCTGGGCGGGCGAGCCTTCGCGGACGTGAGGCCCGGTGCCGATGAAGTTGCGGACCTCCTTGTAATTGGTGAACCCGGCCGAATCCCTGACCAGGCTCGCGAGATCGGTGACCGGCGCCACCGCGACCACGGCCTTGAACAAGGCGGGATCCACGACTCCCGACTGGAGCGCCGCGTAGCCGCCGTAGGACCATCCGAAGATGCCCAGCCTGGCGGGGTCGGCGATGCCCTGGGCGACCAGCCAGCGGCCGGCGTCGTTGACGTCGCCGATCGCCGCCCGCCACGACTGGAAGCCGTTCTTCTGGTACCAGCCGTCGCCATAGCCGGCCGAGCCGCGATAATTGGGCTGAAGCACGGCGTAGCCGCGGTTGGCGAAGAACTGGACGAGCCAGTCGAAGCCCCACTCGTCGCGGGCGCTCGGGCCGCCATGGGGCATGACGAGCGCCGGGAGGTTCTTGCCGTCGCTGCCCGGAGGCAGGGTCAGATAGGCGGGGACCTCGGTCCCGTCCGAGGCCTTGTACCGGACCGGCTTCATCGTCGCGAGCGCCACATTCTCGAGCTGGGGCCGCGAGAGCATCAGCTCGCCCAGCTGCTTGGTGGACTTGTCGAACAGATAGTAGCGGCCGGCATCGGTGTCGCTCCCGGCCCAGAGCAGGAGCTTGCTCTCGTCGGCGCTGGAATCGACGAAGCGGATCAGCGGAAGCCCGGGGAGCGCCTTCGACAGCGATCGGCCGAGGGCGGCCAGGGGCGGGTCGAAATAGACCGCCTGCCGCTTCTCGGTCGCGTAGGTGACGCCGACGACGCGGTGGGCCCGGCCGATCCTGACGGTGGCGTCGACGTCGACCTGGGGATGGGAATAGACCAGGGTCTCCGTCTTCGATCCGTCGAGGGTGACCTTGTAGAGCGCCCAGCGGCCGCCCTCCAGCTTGAAGCCGTAGGCGACGTCGAGGTCGGGATCGACCGCGACGGGCAGGAAGCCCTGCTGGGTGAGGGCGCTGAACGCGCCGAGCGACTTCCACTCGCGCGACCCGGCGGTCCGGTAGAAATAATTGACCTTGCCGCTGTTGTAGCCGGTGCCCTCGACGTCGGTGATGGCCATGATCCGGATGTTGCCGCGGCCGTCGCTGATATATTCGCTGGCGTTGCGCTTGGCGGGCTCGACCGTCTTGGCGGAGAGGCTGGCGGTGTCGATCCGGTCGACTCCATAGCCCTCGCGATTGTCCTGCAAATTGGTGCCGATTCGGCCTTCGGGCACGTATTGGCGGCCCATCAGCACCGATCCTTCAACGCCCGGCTGCCAGTCGATCACCTCGCCGCCGCCGAATGCCATGTACAGATCGTAGGCCCGGCCGCGGCGGCTGAGCAGCTTGAGGTTGCTTCCGTCGGCGTTGACGGCGACCAGCCGGGTCGCTCCGAGCACCTTGCCGGGCTCGAGATCGTCCATCACCATGTAGATGGTGCAGATCAGCCGCTCCTCGGAAACCCAGCCGCAGCCGGCGATGCGCTGCGGCTTGCCGTCGGCGGCGAGCGCCTGCTTCGGATCGGCGGTGGAGCCGACCTCGACGGTGTAGAGGGCGGTGGCGGGCCCCCGGCCCGGGCTGATGAAGGCGACCTTGCGGCCCGATGGCGAGAGCGCGATGTCGAGAACGGTCTCACGGGCGCCGAAGGCCGCCGGCGGGTCCGCCAGAGGGGCGGGAGCGGCCTGAACCGCGGCTGCCGGCACGAGCAGGAGCGCCGCCAGGGCGCCGTTCAAAAATATCCGAAACATGAATACCCCCAATCACTTAGGCCCCAATCCCAAGCTGCCGGGTACGATGACATCGAGTGCTCCGGGGCGCAAGCTTGCATGCGCAATTTCTTGCTGCCATGGGATCGGGCGGGTGGGGACGAGAGGAGAATGTCCGTGCCGCTTCGATCCCTCGCCGCCGCCGCCCTAGCGGCCTCGCTGCTCGCCGCCTGCGCGACCGCGCCGAGGGAAGGCGGAGCGCAAGGCCCCTATGCCGGCCCGCCCATCTCGCTTGCCACCCTGACCACCGCGACCCAGATCCTGTCCTCCGACGAATATGAGGGCCGGGCGCCGACCACGAAGGGCGAGGAAAAGGCCGTCGCCTATATCGCCAGGCGCTTCGAGCAGGCGGGCCTGCAGCCGGGCAACAAGGGCAGCTGGTACCAGGACGTGCCGATGGTTGAGATTTCGAGCACCCCTTCCACGCTCAGGATCACGGGGGGCGCGACCCCGCTCGACTTGGGCTGGCGCACCGACTTCGTCGCCAACACCTATCGGGCGGCCGCGAAGGTCGAGCTCGCGGACAGCGAGATGGTCTTCGTCGGCTACGGCATCAACGCGCCGGAGCGGGGCTGGAACGATTATGCCGGGGCCGACGTCCGCGGCAAGACCGTGGTCATCCTCGTCAACGATCCCGACTGGCAGGACGACGACCTCGACGGCCCGTTCAACGGCAGGGCGATGACCTATTACGGTCGCTGGACCTACAAATATGAGGAAGCCGCCCGGCAGGGGGCCGCGGGCGCGTTCATCGTCCACGACAACGATCCCGCCGCCTATGGCTGGAACGTCGTCCAATCGTCCTGGACCGGCCCGCAATATAATCTCGACGAGCCCGGCGGGCATATGGACCAGTCGAAGGTGATCGGCTGGCTGACCAATCCGGCGGCTCGGCGCCTGCTCGCCGCCTCGGGCGAGGACCTCGCCGCGCTCACCGCCGCCGCCCGGAAGCCGGGCTTCAAGGCCGTGCCGCTCAGGACGCGCGCCTCGGTCGGGCTGACCAACGCGATCAAGCGCCAGTCCTCGCGCAACGTCGTCGGGATCCTGCCCGGCGCGAAACGGCCGAACGAATATGTTCTCTACACCGCGCATTGGGACCATCTCGGCCGCTGCGACGCCGATTCGTCGGGCGACGACATCTGCAACGGCGCGCTCGACAACGCGACGGGCACCGCCGGCCTGATCGCCCTGGCCGAAGCCCATGCCAAACGCGGCAATGCGGAGCGCTCGATCGTCTTCCTCGCCGTCACGGGAGAGGAGTCCGGCCTTCTCGGCTCCAAATATTATTCCGAGCACCCGCTCTATCCGCTGGCGCAGACGGCCGGCGGGATCAACATGGACGGGCTCAACGTCGTCGGCAACACGCGCGACTTCGTCGTCATCGGCAAGGGCAAGTCCGAGCTCGAAGCCTATATGAAGCGGGCGACCGACCGCTACGGGCTGGAGATCAAGAACGAGCCCGCGCCCCAGGCCGGCTATTATTACCGATCCGACCATTTCAGCCTCGCCCGGCAGGGCGTGCCGATGCTCTACGCCGAGGGCGGGGAGGACCTGGTCGTCGGCGGGCCCTCGGCCGGCCACGCCGCCGCCGAGGATTACCGCAAGAACCGCTACCACCAGCCCAGCGACGAATATGATCCGCGCTGGGACTGGTCGGGAGCGATCCGGGACCTCGAAATCTACTGGATGATCGGCCGCGAGCTCGCCGATTCGACGGACTGGCCGAACTGGAATCCCGGCGACGAGTTCCGGGCCATACGCGACAAGAGCCGCGGCAATGCCGGGCCGATCATGCGATGAGCGAACGCCAGCCGCCGGAATGGGCGGAGCATGAATGGGTCTGGATCGGCTTTCCGAGCCACCCCGATCTGTGGGAGGACGATCTCGAGCCGGCGAGGCGGGAGGTGGCGGCCTTCGCGGAGGCGGTCCATGCCGGCGGCGCCGGCGAGGAGGTGCGGCTCGTCGCCGCCGATCCCGCCTCGGCCCGGGCCGCCGCCGCGCTGGCGCCGTTCGCGACCGTGATCCAGGAGCCGTTCGGCGACATCTGGCTGCGCGACACCGGACCGATCGTCCTCCAGCAGGGCGACCGGCGGCGGCTGCGAAGCTTCCGGTTCAACGGCTGGGGCGGCAAATATGAGCTGGAGGGCGACGACACGGTCGGCCTCCGCCTCGCCCAGGGCGCCGGCCTCGAGGTCGCCCGCCGCGCCTGGATATTGGAGGGCGGGGCGATCGACGTCGACGGGACCGGCCTCGCCGTCACCACCGAGCAATGCCTGCTCAACCCCAACCGCAATCCCGGAATGCCGCGCGAGGCGATCGAGGCGCGGCTGCGCGACGACCTCGGACTGGAGCGGATATTGTGGCTCGGCGAGGGGCTGCTCAACGATCATACCGACGGCCATGTCGACAATCTCGCGCGCTTCGTGGCCGAAGGCACGCTGGCCATCCCCGAGCCCGCGGGCGAGGACGATCCCAACGCGGCCGTCTATCGGGATGCCCGCGCCCGCGCCGACTCGTTCGGCCTCAGGGTCGAGGCCCTGCCCTCGCCCGGTCGGGTCGAGCGCGACGGCGAGATCGTCCCCGCCTCCTACATGAACTTCTACATCGGCAACGCCGCCGTCGTCGTTCCGCTCTACGGCGCACCCAATGACGAGGCCGCGGTCGCGGCGCTGGCCCGGCTCTTCCCGGGCCGGCGCGCGGTCGGCATCGAGGCGCCGCATGCGCTGACCGGCGGCGGCAGCTTCCATTGCATCAGCCAGCAGGTGCCGCGATAGGACCCGAATGACCAGCCTCACCGTCGCCGCCCTCCAGCTCGCCTTCGTCGACAGCGCCGAGGAGAATATCGCCGCCGTCTCCGAGCTCGTGCGCGAGGCCGCCGGGCGGGGGGCGAAGCTGATCCTCCCGCCCGAGCTGTTCGAGGGCCATTATTTCTGCCGAACCCAGGACGAAAGCCATTTCGCCCGAGCCCTGCCGGTCGACCGCCATCCCGCGGTGACGGCGATGCAGGCGCTGGCGGTCGAGCTCGGCGTCTACATCCCGACCAGCTTCTTCGAGGCGGAAGGCCATCATCATTACAACAGCCTCGCCATGATCGACGACCTGGGCTCGGTCATGGGAGTCTACCGCAAGAGCCACATCCCCGACGGGCCGGGCTATTCCGAGAAATTCTACTTCCGCCCCGGCAATACCGGCTTCAAGACCTACCCGACCCCTTTCGGCAAGGTCGGGCCCGCGGTCTGCTGGGACCAATGGTATCCGGAGACGGCGCGGGCGCTGATGCTCGACGGCGCCGAGATACTGCTCTTCCCGACCGCGATCGGCGCGGAGCCGCACGATCCCGATCTCGACACCAGCCGGATGTGGCGCCGGGCGATGATCGGCCATGCCGTCTCAAACGTCGTCCCGGTCGTCGCCGCCAACCGCATCGGCACCGAGCACGGCCAGCGTTTCTACGGCCACTCCTTCATCTGCGATGAGCGCGGCGACATCCTCGCCGAGTTCGGCGACCGGGAAACCGGGGTCATCACCGCCGTGCTCGACCTCGAGCAGGCCAGGAAGCACCGCGCCGCCTTCGGCTTCTTCAGGGACCGGCGCCCGGACCTGTACGGGCGGATCGCGAAGGACATTTGACGTCGGATTGTTTCACCGCCACTGCCCGCTCGAACACCTGCTCGAACATCGTTCGCGTCAGCCGGTTCGTGTTCTGGTTGTAGCGCGAGCAATGGTAGCTATCGATGAGAATCCGGCCGTCGGGCAGCCGGTGCTCGGCGAGATGGGCGAAGGGAAGGGCGGCGAGCCTTCCTCCCGCCGATCGCACGGCGGCGTCGTGCGCGATCCTGCCGAGCGCAACGAGGATCCGCACGCCGGGCAGCGCCGCCAGCGCCGGCCGGAAATAGGTCCGCGTGCAGGTCGCTATCTCCTCCGGGGTCGGCTTGTTCTGGGGTGGAACGCATTTGACGGCGTTCATGATGGCCACGCCCTTTAGCCGCAACCCGTCGTCCGGGCGTTCCTCGAAGCGGCCCTCGGCAAGCCCGAACTTGAGCAGGGTCTCGTAGAGCAGCAGTCCCGCGAAATCGCCGGTGAAGGGCCGCCCGGTCCGGTTGGCCCCCTGCTTGCCGGGAGCGAGGCCGCATATGCCGAGCCAGGCGTCGCGGTCGCCGAAATGCGGCACGGGCGAGTTCCACCAGTCTGGTTGCTCCTCGCGGAGGGCCTCGCGGAATCCGACCAGGCGCGGGCAGAGCGGACAGTCGCGCGGCGCCTCGAGGGCGGGAACGGGAGAGAGACCGAAGGGTATGTCCATCCCGCCCCCATAACGCTCGGACCGAGCCTGTCGAAGACCAATCCTTTCCTTCTCCGGCGCCCGAAGTAAGGAAGGCCCCTTCGACAGGCTCAGGGCGAACGGATTTCTTGGACGGGCACACTCTCTACGCGATCGCGATCGGCTCGAACCGCCGCGGCCGCCACGGCGCCCCGGCCGCGACCGTGCGCGCCGCCGCGGCGGCGATCGGGGCGAAGCGGCTGTCTCGAATCCGCCCGACTCCGGCGCTCGGCCCGGCCGGCCGCGGCTTCGCCAACGCGGTCGCCCTCGTCGAGAGCGAGCTCGACCCTCCGGCCCTCCTCGATCGGCTCAAGCGTGTCGAGCTCGACTTCGGCCGCCGCGGCGGCCGGCGCTGGGGACCGCGTGTGCTCGATCTCGACCTCGTCCTCTGGTCCGGAGGCGCGTGGGGCGGCGACGGTCTCGTCATCCCCCATCCCGAATTCCGTCGCCGCCGTTTCGTGCTCGAGCCCCTGGTCGAGGTCGCTCCGGGCTGGCGCGACCCGATCACCGGGGCGACCGTCCGCCAGCTCCTCTTTCGGCTCGCCCGCCGTCAGCGCCGGCTCAGCGCCTGCTCGAACTTGTTCTCCCGCCGCCGGCCGACCATCAGCCCGCTTTCGAGCCGGGCGCACAGGGCGGCGTAATAATCCGAGAGGAACTCGCGGTCCTCGCCCCACTCGTCGATCCCGGCCTTTTCGCGGATAATCCGGGCGACCGTGGCGATGGCTTCGTCGTTGGTCCCGCGAAGCACGTCCTCGAGAGTCTGAAGCTCATAGACCCCGTAAAGGTTGAGAGCCGCCTCGGTGAAGGTCCGGCGAGGCCGTTCTACTCCGTGGACGAGATCGGCGCCCAGCGACGCGCCGGCGGCGCGGACGACCCAGGTGCCCGCGACGAGGTCGCCGATACGGAGCCGGTCGCGGTTGAACAGCGGGAAGAACAGGAACAGTCCGCTCCACACCAGGGCGAAGATCACCAGGAAGAGGTCGGCCGTCCCCCGCGCCGTCTGCTGGGCGAGGAAGGACAGCGGCAGGAACACCTCGATCTCGCGCATCGCGTTGCGGGCGATGACCGCCCCGCCGGTAAGCCGGGCGCCGTCGCGCGCGACCACCCGCAGACCCATCAGCCGCTTGCCCGGAGTCGCGCCGCGCCCGCCCATCTCGAACAGCGAGAACCAGCCGTTGCGAAGGACGAAGAAGCCGAGAAGCCAAAGGATCGCGATCCACTCGCCCTTCGACGCCGCCGCCAGGAAGACCAGGGCGAGCGTCATGACGACGAGGACGGCGACGATCATGATCGCGTCGAGCAGGAAGGCCGCCGCCCGGGCGCCCGCCGAGCCGAGCTCGAGCTGGAGATCGACCCCCTCGGGCGTGACGAAGCTGCGCCGCATCGAACGGATGGCGGGAGCTTTCATCGCTCGCCCGCCGCTTCTCGACGGAAAGCGGGAAATGGCCGGCTAGGCGCCACCGAATCCCTTTCGCGGCATGTAGAAATAGATAAGCCAGCCCGCCAGCATCGCCCCCCCGATCGCGTAGCGGGAGAAATCGTCGACCACGGTCTGCCGGCCGATGCCCTCGAGCAGGCCCGCCACCGCCAGCATCACCACGGTCCCGGCCATGGCGAGCGCCGCCGAGCGGCCCGCCCGGACGGCCGATTCGGTGCGGGTGTCGCGGCCGGGAAAGGCGATCGCCATGCCGATCCGGATGCCGGCGGCTCCGGCGATGTTGATCGCGAACAATTCGGTCGTGCCGTGGATCGCCAGCCACCCGCCGAGATTGAAGGACAGCCCGTGCGCCGCGAAGACCGCGAAGAAGGCTCCGAGCATCAGCCCGTTGTAGAGGATGAGAAGGATGGTCGGCACCGCGAAGGCGAAGCCCAGGGCGAAGGCGAAGATCGCGATCTGGCTGTTGTGAGTGAACAGATAGGCCGCGAAGGTCGCAAGCATGTCGTTGTGGCGCTCGTAGAGGGTCCGGCGGAGCGCATCGGCGCTGGCCGACGGGTCGCGCCCGTTGGCGAGCTGTTCCGGGATGATGCCGAAGAACCAGCTCGGATCGCCGCGCACCAGCAGGTAAGCGACGGCGGCGCTGGCGAGGGTGAGCAGGACGCAGACCAGGGTCTCGCGCCACAGGCCCTGGACAGCCTCGGGCCAGCCGCGGGCGAAGAAGTGCGCGAGCTGGCGCCAGACCGAGGTCTGGACTCCGTAGATCTGGAAATAGGCGCGGGTCGAAAGCTGCTCGAGATAGACGATCAGGCTCCGGTCGAGCGAGGTGTCGCGGGCGACGGCGAGCGAGGACAGGGTTGTCCGGTAGAGGAGCGGCAAAGCGAGGATATCGTCGTCGGAGAGGGCGGTGATCGACCGTTTCTCCATCCGGGAGACCAGCTGCTCGAGCCGCTCCCAGTCGGCCTCGTGCGCCGCCCGGAAGCGGCTGGCGTTGACGACCACCGGCCGCGCTTCGACGATGGCCGAGGCCGGGCCGCTCACAGCAGGTTCCTCCGCTTGAGATCGATATAGCCGGCGACGAGCCGGTCGCCGACCCGGTCATATTCGCTCTCGATGACGTGGACCCCGAGATGCTGGAGCCGGGTGAGGACCAGCCGGCGGTCGCGGATGAGCGCCGCGGCCGTCACCGCCCGGGTGACGTCGTCGGGCCGTTCGGGCCGGGCGTCGGCGATCGTCTCCAGCTCCTCGTCGCGCAGGACGACGACGAGCAGCAAATGGGTCTCGACCATCCGCCTCGCCGCCCGGACCATGAAGTCGGCCGAGGTGAGATCGGTGAATTCGGTGAAGAGGACGATCATCGAGCGGCGGGTCAGGCGGGTCGCCAGGGTCGTCAGGGCGAAAGTGTAGTTGGTCTCCTCCGCGCTGTAGTCGATGCTCGCGGCAAGGCGCTGGAGCTCGGGGAATGCGGCGGAGCCTGAGATCAGGCCGCTGGCGATCCGGGGCCTCGAATCGAAGGCATGGAGAGCGACCCGGTCGCCGAGCTTGAGCGCGATCCAGCCGGTGAGAAGCATCGCGGAGACGGCCCGGTCGACCCTAGGCAGCCCGGCAACCGGCTCCGACATCTGCCGGCCGCCGTCGATGGCGAAGACGATCTGGTTGTTGCGCTCGCTTCGGAATTCCTTGGCGTGAAGCTTGCGGTGGCGAGCCGACTGCTTCCAGTCGATCGCCCGCCGGTCCATGCCCGACCGATATTCGACGAGGGCGTCGAAGTCGGTGCCGTCGCCCCGGTTGATCTGGGCGATCAGGCCCTGCAGCGCATGGCGCTGGAAGACCTGGGCCCCGCGCTCCTGGACCGGGCGGACGTCGGGCAGGATCAACAGGGTCGAGCCGAGCTCGATCCGCCTCTGCTGCCAGGCGAAGCCGAGCGGGCCTCGCCAGCGCAGCCACAAGCGCTCGAGACGGCCGGCCCCGCGCCTGGCCATGACGAGCGGAAGCACCCCCGCCCCCCTGCCCTCTTCCAGGGGCACCCTGACGCGCCCGTCATCCTCGAGCCCGAAGATCGCGCCGGCGGCGAGCGCCACCTCCGCCTCGGCCGGAAAGGATCTGCCCCTGAGGATGACGGTGACGACCGCCTCGACCGTCGCTCCGACATAGGCCGAGGGCGGGGCTTCCAGCCTCGCCTCGCCGTGGCGCACCGCGATGAAGGCGTCCGCGAGACTCAGCAGAAGCACCGCCACCGGCCAGGCGAGGCCGACATGCCAGCGCTCCGGCATCGCCGCGGCGACGACCAGGGTGAACGGAACCCCGGCCGCCGCGGCCAGCACCGCGAGGCGGGTCGGATAGATCAACGCGGCGCCTCGATCGTCTCGATGATGTCGGTGACCACGTCCTCGACCGCTCGGCCGTTGATCTCGGCGGCTGGGGAGAGGATCAGCCGGTGGCGGAGCAGGGCGGGCGCCAGCGACTTGACGTCGTCGGGAATGACGAAGTCGCGGCCGTCGAGGGCGGCGCGGGCCCTGGCGGCGCCCGCGAGCATCGCCCCCGCGCGCGGGCTGGCTCCGGTCTCGAGGTCGGCGACGTCGCGCGTGCCCCGGATGAGGGCGGCGATATAGTCGATCACCTCGTCGGCCAGCCTGACCTCGCCGACCGTCGCCAGGGCGGCGCCGATCGCCGCCGCGTCGGTCATTCGCTCCACGCCCCATTGCCCGGGCTCCATCGCCGTCTGGCGGGCGCCGTGGCTTGCGATGATCCGCCTTTCCTCCTCCGCCGAAGGATAGTCGACCGTCTGCTTGAACAGGAAGCGGTCGAGCTGGGCCTCGGGCAAGGGATAGACGCCCTGCTGCTCGATCGGGTTCTGGGTCGCCACGACCATGAAGCGCTCGGAGAGCGGCAGGCTCTCGCCGTCGATCGTGACGGTTCGCTCCTGCATCGCCTCGAGCAGCGCCGCCTGCGTCTTGGGCGGGGTCCGGTTGATCTCGTCGGCGAGGAGCAATTCGGTGAAGATCGGGCCGCGGGTCAGGGTGAAGGTCGAGGTCTGGAAGTTGAACAGATTGGCGCCGATGATGTCGCCCGGCATCAGGTCCGGGGTGAACTGGATCCGCCCGAAGTCGAGCCCGACGGCCCTCGCGAAGCTGTGGGCGATCAGGGTCTTGGCCGTGCCCGGCGGACCCTCCAGCAGGATGTGGCCGCCGGCGAAGAGCGCGACCAGCATCAGCTCGACCGTCGCCTCCTGCCCGACCACGGCCTTCGCCACCTCGCCGCGTATCTCCGCCGCGAGCGCCTGTACTTCCGGTGGGGTCACCCTTTTCTCTCCCATTGCCATTGATGGAGGGCCTGGGCTGCGGCGAGCAGCTCCTCCCGTCCCCTCGCCTCGGCCGCGGCCGAGGCCAGGGCCGAGAATCGTCCACGCCCTTCGAGCTTGTCGAGATAGTCGGAAACGCCGGTGTCGCGCAGCCGTGCGGGAACGCCGAACACGGTCACCGCGCGGTCGCGGATCATCTCGGCATAGCGGCCGCCCAGAGCGGCCTCGCGGCCGGCCTGCCGGACCAGGGCGGCGGTATTGTCGATCAGCGCCGCCTTGCCGAAGGCGATGGCGCGCTGCGGCCGCCGCGCCGGGCCGAAGCGGGCAATGGCCTGGAGGCCGGCGAGCAGCAGCGCCCCCGCGATCGCCAGGGTCACGGCCAGGAAAGGCGGGTCGAAGATCAGCCGCAGCGGGCTTCGGGATTTGCCGAAGCCGTTCAGGGTGACGTCGAAGACCACCGATCTGGCGCCTTCCACATTGAGATAGTCGAGCAGGGCCAGCGCCGAGGCTGCCTGGCCGCGGTCCGCCATTCCGCGGTTCGACAGCAGGTCCGGATCGGCCAGCAAATAGAGCGGCCGGTCGCCGATGCGCACGAGGACGCCGAGTCCGGCCGGATCGGTCAGGATCGGCTTGAGGTCCGGCCCGGCCACCGTCTGGAGTCGGCCGGGGGCGGTGAAGCGCAGCTCCGGCGCCTCCCAGCCGGGCGCGGCGCGGAGCGGCGCCCCGCCGCGGCCCTGGCGTTCGACCTTCATCTTGTGCTCGGGGGCGAGCGTGGCTTGCGCGTCCCAGAGCGGGACCAGCCCGGCGGCCCGGACCCAGCCGGGATGCGCCTGGTCCGGTACCGTCAGCCATTTGGGCATCACCACCAGCGTCGGCTTGCCGCTCCGGCGGGCGAGGACGGCGGACAGGTCGGTCGCTCCCCGCTCGGGCGTCAGCACGACCAGGTCTTCGGTGTTGAGCTGGTCCTCGGTGCGCACGACCTGCGGCCCGCGGCCGGTGGCGCGGGCGAGCTGGACGATCCCGCTGAACCCGGTCGCCGCATCCGACAGGGCGTGGGCGCCGCCGTTGCGGCTCGGGCGAAGGTCCGGCGCATAGGCGCCGAGCACCAGCATCCCGACGATGGTGAGGATGCCGATCGCGACGATCAGCAGGATCGTCGCCGGCCGGAAGACCCCGTTGGCCGGCACGCCGGCGCCCATCGCGACCTCGCTCATGCCCGCCAGGTCCCCGGAAGCACCAGATCCGCGTAGGCGGCGCGCGCGGCGCTCCAGTCGCCGGCGCCGACCGGCCGCCCGCCGAACAGGCTGCGCTCGACCAGGCCGGCAATGTCCGCGAACAGGCTCCTCGCCGGCGCCGGCAGAGCGTCGGCGGCGGCGAGCTCGCGGCTGGTCAGCGCCGGGCGGACGAGCCGCGGCCGGCGCCGGCCGATATCCTCGATCGAGCGGAACAGGAGATGGTGCACGGCCTCGGCGTAGCGGCCCTCGGCGGCGAGGGCGTCGGCTTCGCGAAGCCAGGAGCGCGCCGGGGCCGCCTCGGGCGACCAGGCCTCTTCCTCCGGGCCCACCGCGATCGCCTCCGGCCGGCGGCGGCGGCGCAGTCGCCATTCGCCGTGGCGGACCCGCTGGTAGACGGTCAGCGCGAGCGCCAGCGCCGCGACGGCGAGGACGGTCCACAGGAAGATCCGCGCGTAAGGGGCGTCGGGCATGAAGCCGGCGATCCATTCGAACAGCCGGGCGATCGGGCGCAGCACGTCCGCGAGCCATTCGCCGAAATCGCGAAGCCAGCGCGGCGGCGGCTGCGGCGGCTGCACCGACGGCAGGCTGAACTGGATCGACGGATCGGCCTTCAGCGCGTCGTGCGCCGCCGCCAGCCCGTCGGCGGCGCCCGCCGCGTCGTTCGCCTTGTCCGAGATGTCATCCCTCCCGCTGGCGCCGCCTGCGCGATGCACTGGAGGATTAGACGAAGCGCAACGGCGCGCAACGGCAAAATGGGCTGGACAGCCCTGCCCTGCTTGTCCAGATTTGGGCGAGCGGGCAAAGGGGGATTTCGACAATGGCGACCGTGGCAGCGGGCGAGGACCGCAGCGTCTCAATCGGACGGGTGTTCAGCCGGGCTTTCGGCACCATCGCGAGCAACCCGTTGGCGACGCTCGGCATCGCCTTCCTGTTCAGCGCCCTGCCCGGCCTCGCGGTGCTCTACGTCGCCCAGGAGCTGCAGGGCTTCTGGACCGAGAACCTCGAGCTGGTTGGGCCCGCCACAATCATCGCAATGGCGGTCTTTTCGTCCCTGCTCTACATCCTGTTCTGGATCATCACCCAGGGCGCGCTGGTCCGTGCGACGGTGGCCTTCAGCGAAGGGCGCAAGGCCAGCGTCGGCGAGTCCGTCATGGCGGGCCTGCGCGTCGCCCTTCCGCTCGTCCTGCTCGGCGTGATGAGCGCCATAGCCCTCATCTTCGGATTCCTGCTGCTGATCGTGCCGGGGGTCATCCTCTACGTCATGTGGTCGGTCGCCGCGCCGGCGCTGGTCGAGGAACGCCTCGGCCCCGTCGAGGCGCTGGGCCGGAGCAGCGACCTGACCCGCGGAACCCGCTGGAAGGTCTTCGGCCTCATCCTCATCCTCGTCGTCATGTACTGGCTGTTCGCGGCGCTGGTCGGCCTGTTGACGGTCATGATGAATGGCGGCCTGGCCGCCATGGCCGCGAACGCATCGCGCCTGTCCGCCTCCGATCTGGCGATCAACGCCATTTCGTCGACGATCATCGCGACGGTCGGCGGAGTCATCCACAGCTCGCTCTTCGTCGAGCTCCGCGAGTGGAAGGACGGCCCCGCCACCGAGCAGCTCGCCGACATCTTCGGCTGATGCGCCGTCCGCGAGGAGCGTAGCGACGCCGCGAGCGCCATGACGGGCCGAGGGAGCCGGGCGGCCGCTTCAGGCCCGCGGTTGACCCGCTACCGCCCCGCTCCTAGGGAAGCGGTCGCTGGGGCCCTTAGCTCAGTCGGTAGAGCAACTGACTTTTAATCAGTAGGTCGCTGGTTCGAATCCAGCAGGGCTCACCATCGCCGCTCGGCCGCCCTGCCCCGCCTTGGCGAGGAACGCTTCGGCGAGCGCCCGACGCCGCGCCTTTCCTTCCTCGGTCAGCGACCGCTCGGCCGCGCGCAGCTCCTCGACCGCCCTTCGGGCATAATATCGCTCGTTCGATTCCATCCGGCGCTCCCCCCGCGACTCAAGGGACTAACATGAATCAATTACGGGTTCGAATCGTTCTGCCGCAGCCGGGGCACGGGCTGGACAGCCCGGCGGCCGGGCGGCAGGGATCGAGGCATGGCGAAATATCTCTTCTGGATCGCGGTGGCGCTCCTGGTGCTGGTCGGGACGGCGGCGCTGCTGCTCGGCGGGCCGCAGAGCCGGGTCGATCCCGCCTTGCTCGCGGCCTTCGCCGAGCCCGGCCTGGTTCCGGCGGCGCGCTTCCTCACCCATCTCGGCGACGGGGTCGCCGTGCTCTCGGCGGCGGTGGTCGCGGCCGCCGTTCTGCTCGCGCAGGGCCATCGGCGCAGGGCGATATTGCTGCTCGTCATCCTCTCCTCGCAGCGGCTGATGGTCGAGGCGATGAAGGCGGGCTTCGACCGCGCCCGTCCGGACGTGGAGGGGCGGCAGGTCGCCGTCCACTCGATGGCCTTCCCGAGCGGCCATTCGGCCAATGTCATGGCCATCGGCCTCGCGCTCGCCTTGCTCGCGACCGGCCCGCAATGGCGGCGGCCGGCGGTGGCCGCGGCGCTCGTCGTCGCGATCGTCGTGGGAGTGTGCCGGATGGTGCTCCAGGTCCACTGGCCGAGCGACGT
>DASTLX010000023.1:0-112795 GCA_035714565.1 Allosphingosinicella sp. | reverse complement strand
CCGATCGCCTGGAGCTTGACGTGCTCGTCTCGATCGACGTCCCGCGCGAACCTTGCGCTCTCGCACTCACCGCGGTGATTGAGGAGCGGATCGGCAAATCCTACTGGGCCGCGCACCACGCCGGCGGCGGTCCGGATTTTCACCACCCGGCTTGCTTTGCCGACGAACTCCCGCCAGCACCCGCCGCATGAAATTCGGCATCGACCGTCTGCTCGCCGATCCTGCCTTACGCCGCCCGCTGGAGGGACGGCGGGTCGCGCTTCTCGCCCATCCCGCTTCGGTGACGGCGGATCTCACCCACTCCCTCGATGCGCTCGTCGCGACCGGCCTCAATGTCACCGCCGCCTTCGGGCCGCAGCACGGCCTGCGGGGCGACAAGCAGGACAATATGGTCGAGTCGGACGACTTCACCGATCCCGCCCACCGGATCCCGGTCTTCAGCCTCTACGGCGAGGTGCGGCGGCCGACCGGCCAGTCGATGGGGACGTTCGACACCATCCTCGTCGACCTCCAGGACCTCGGCTGCCGCATCTACACCTTCATCACCACGCTCCTCTACGTGCTCGAGGCGGCGGCGCAGCACGGCAAGGCGGTGTGGGTGCTCGACCGGCCCAACCCTGCGGGCCGTCCGGTGGAGGGCCTTACGCTGCGCCCGGGCTGGGAGAGCTTCGTCGGCGCCGGGCCCATCCCGATGCGCCACGGCCTGACGCTGGGCGAGCTCGGCCGCTGGTTCGTCGATCGTTTCAAGCTCGACCTCGATTATCGCGTCATCGAGATGGAGGGGTACGAGCCCGATGCCGCGCCCGGTCACGGCTGGCCGCTTCGGGGCCGCGTCTGGGTCAATCCCAGCCCGAACGCGCCGAACCTGTGGATGGCACGCGCCTATGCCGGCACCGTCATGCTGGAAGGGACGACCCTGTCCGAAGGTCGCGGCACCACCCGGCCGCTCGAAATCTTCGGCGCCCCGGACATCGACGCCCCCGCCCTTCTCGCCGAGATGCGCCGCCTCGCGCCCGAGTGGCTCGAAGGCTGCGCGCTGCGCGAAATCTGGTTCGAGCCCACCTTCCACAAGCACGCCCGCACCCTGTGCAACGGCCTCCACATCCACGCGGAAGGCGCGTTCTACGACCATGACGCGTTCCGCCCCTGGCGGCTCCAGGCGCTCGCCTTCAAGGCGATCCGCCGCCTCCACCCCGACTACCCGCTGTGGCGCGACTTCCCCTACGAATATGAGTTCGGCAAGCTCGCCATCGACGTGATCAACGGCGGCCCGGCGTTGCGGGAGTGGGTGGACGACGGAGTCGCGGAGCCGGGCGACCTCGACTCGCTGACGGGGCCCGACGAGCAGGCGTGGCTCGAGGAGCGCGCCCGCTACCTGCTTTACTGAAGGGTCAGGCGGGCTTCGCCTTGTTGCCGGCGCCGCGCGGCTTTGCGGCCTGCGCCGCGGACCCTTGCGCCGCCTGGAGCCTAGCCAAGCGCTCGGCAACCGCCGCCTCCCGCTGAAGCGCATCGACTTCGGCGAGCTTCGCCGCCGACTTGGGATCGATGGGACCGGCAGTGGGAACGCCCGCCGCCGCCATCGCCCGTTCGAACACCGCCGCGGCGCGAGCCGCCTTGCGCTCGGCGCGCTCCGCCGGAGTCGGGATGTCGTCGAACGCCGCGACGCGCTGCGCCGCCTCGAAGGCGGTGAGCTCCTTGTACATCTGCGCGCGGCGGAGCTTAAGCGCTTCGCGGCATTCCTCGAGCCGGATCGCCTCCTCGGCGGCGTCTTTCTCGACCTGCTTCAGCCGCTTGGCCTCGGCTTCGAACTCCATCTGCCGGGCGATCGCCGCCTCGGCCAGGTCCGGCCGTTCTTTCGTCAGGGCGAAGCGCGCCTGGTCGTCGAGGGTCGCGAGTCGGTCCTTGATGATCTGCTGCTGGCGTTGGGCCTGGAGCCGCCGCGACAGCGCCGCCTCGAAGGCGCTGGAGGCGTCGTCCGCGGCGCGGTCGGCCTCGCGGATCGCCTCGCGCATCATGCTCGCGCTGCTCACCCGCTCGACCGCGTCGAGGGCGCTTCCCGTTCCGGCCGAAAGCACACGCTGCACCCGCACGAAGATCGATTCGACCATGACCGCGTCACCCCTGCTGCCGCGCGGAAGGGTCCGCGCCATCGGACCGTCTAGGCCCGCCGGGCTTAAGAGGCGGTAAAGCCGCACCGCCGCTCAGCCGTCCTCTCTCTCCAGCGGCACGAACTGCCCCGTGTCCCAGTCGCGGATGAAGGCGGAGCCCGGCGGAGAGTCGATCAGGTGGACCCAGCCGTCGTCGGCGTTCAGCACCCGTGCGAGGGCGACATATTCCGACTCCCGCGCCTCCATCTCCTCGTCACTGAGACCGCGATAATCGCCGCGAATGCGCCAGCCGCTGTCCGGGTAGCGATCGTCCTCCTGGCCGAGGTCCGGCGCCTCCCGGTAGAGGTAGTGAACCGGGATGCGATCGACGGTGACGCAGCGGTCGACCATGCGGCGCTCGAGATAGTCGCGCCTCGGCGGCGGGGGCGGGGGTGGCTCGACCACCCGATCCTCGTCCCAGCGGATCGAAATGATCTGGTGGCGCCGGAATTCGATCCGCGCCCCAGGGCGCAGCTGCGGCATGTCGGACGGGTGGTTGTCGAGGCTCCCCGAGAGCCGGTCGCCCTCGGCTGCCTCGACGATCACCCACATCCGCTCGGCGTCCCACTCGGCGCTTGCCGGGATCGAGCGGAAGATGAGCTTGACCAGATCCCCGGGCATCACCGCCGCGATCTCCTCCGCAGTGGGCAGCTCGAACGTATAGGGCCCCTCCCGTGCGTGCGGGCGGGGATCGTCGAGCTCGTAACGTCCGAACAGCCGCCGGCGCAGCCGGTAGAGAGGCCCCGGCAGCCGCATCAGCTTTTCCGGCTCAGCGCGCGCATCGCCTCGTCGAGCCCGTCGAGCGTCAGCGGATACATGCGATCCTGCATCAGCCCCCGAACCAGGCGCGTCGACTCGCTGTACCCCCAATATTGCTCCGCCGTCGGGTTGAGCCACACCGCGCTCGGATAGGTGGTGACGAGCCGCTGAATCCACACCGCCCCCGCCTCCTCGTTATAATGTTCGACTGAGCCGCCGGCATGGCTGATCTCGTAGGGGCTCATCGCCGCGTCGCCGACCAGCACCAGCTTCCAGTCCTGCCCGAATTTGTGGAGCACGTCCCAGGTCGCGGTCCGCTCCGCGAAGCGGCGGCGATTGTCCTTCCACAGGCTCTCATAGGGGCAATTGTGGAAGTAGAAGAATTCGAGGTTCTTGAACTCGCTGTGCGCCGCGGAGAAAAGCTCCTCGCAGACCTTGATGTGCGGATCCATCGAGCCGCCGACGTCGAGAAGGAGGAGCAGCTTCACCGCATTGTGCCGCTCCGGGCGCATGCGGATGTCGAGCCAGCCCTTGCGGGCGGTGCCGTCGATCGTCTCGTGGAGGTCGAGCTCGTCGGCGGCGCCCTCGCGGGCGAAGCGCCTCAGCCTTCGGAGCGCGACCTTGATGTTGCGGGTGCCGAGCTCGACCTGGCTGTCCAGGTTCCTGAACTCGCGCTTGTCCCAGACCTTGATCGCGCTCCGGTTGCGGCCGCCTTCCTGGCCGATCCTCACGCCTTCGGGATTGTAGCCATAGGCGCCGAACGGGGAGGTGCCGGCGGTGCCGATCCATTTGCTTCCGCCCTGATGCCGCTCCTTCTGCTCCTCCAGCCGCTGCTTCAGGGCCTCCATGATCTCCTCCCAGGAGCCGAGCGCCTGGATCTTCGCCATCTCCTCCGGGGTGAGGTAGAGCTCGGCCACCTTCTTGAGCCATTCCTCGGGGATCGGCGCCGCGTCGGGGCCGTAGTCCGCCTCCAGCCCCCTGAACACCTTGCCGAAGACCTGGTCGAAACGGTCCAGCAGTCCCTCGTCCTTCACGAAGACCGCCCGGGCGAGATAGTAGAATTCCTCCGGGCTGGTCCGGATGACGTCGGCGTCCAGCGCTTCCAAAAGGACGAGATGCTCCTTCATCGACGCTGGAATGCCCGCGGCCCGAAGCTCGTCGACGAAGGAAAAGAACATGCCGGCGGCGTTTAAGCAATTATGGGCGCTCCGTCACCGCTTAAGGCGTCGGGCGAGCCCGGCTTCGACGCGATGACGAAAAGCGCTCAGCTCCTCGCCGTCTCTCGCTGCTCCTCGGCTCGCCACGCCGCCGGACCGGTGCCGAACTCCGCCGCGAACCAGCGCGTGAACGGCCCGATAGAGGCGGTGGCGGCCGGGATGTCATTGCTGCAATTATACGGTAGCGCCGCCGCGACGCGTTCCTTGGTTAACGCGCTTTCAATACTTTTCCCCTAGCTCTCTCCCGGAACCACCGACAGGGGGCGAAGCGTGGCGAGCAGGGCGATCGAGGAAGCGGACGGCAATGCGATCAACATCGTCGCGCGCAATTGCGGCGCGCTGGCGATCGAGTGCAGCGACGTCTCGGGCTATGTCGCCGGAGTCTCGGAGCGCATCTCGTCCAATTTGCGCACCCTCGATTCGCTCGAGGAGGTGACCAGCCGGCTCCTGCTCGACCAGGCGCGGGTCGCCGAATCGACCGACGAGGCACGTATCCTCGCCGAGCAGGCGCGCGAGCGCCTTTCGGAAGGGCGGGCGGCGATCGAGGACACGATCGGGATTTTCTCCGGGCTGACCGACCTCGTCGTCCAGCTCGGCGAGCGCATGACCGGCTTCGCCGAGGCGATGAGCCGGGTCCAGAACGTCTCGTCGAGCATCGAGCGGATCGCCTACCGGACGAACATGCTCGCCTTGAACGCCACCATCGAGGCGGCGCGGGCAGGGGAGGCGGGGCGCTCGTTCGCCGTCGTCGCCGCGGAGGTCAAGAAGCTCGCCCAGGAGACGAGGACCGCGACCAGCGAGATCACCGGCACGATCGCCTCGCTGACCCGGGAGGCCGAGGCGGTGACGTCCGAGATCGAGAACGGGGTCGACCGCAGCCGGGTCGCCCGCGGCGGCTTCGCCACGATCACCGACACCGTCCGCCAGGTCGCCGAGATCGTCGCCCTGGTCGATCGCCAGACCGACGGCATCGCCCAGTCGACCAGCCACATCCAGCAGAGCGTCGACTCGGTCAAATCGGGCCTGTCGAGCTTCGCCGCCGACGCCCGCGACAATGGCGGGCAGCTTCTCCAGGTCCATGGCCGCCTGACCAAGCTCGAGACGCTGTCGAACGAGATGCTCGACCGGCTCGCCAGCTCCGGCGTCCGGATCGACGACACGCCCTTCATCGAATTCGCCCAGGCCGGCATGCGCGAGATCAGGGACGTCATCGAGGCCGCCATCGTCGCCGGCGAGACCAGCGAGGAAGACGTATTCGACACGCGCTACGTCGCCATGCCGGGAACCAACCCGGTCCAATATTCCACCCGCTTCTGCGACCTCGCCGACCGCAAGGTGCGGCCGATCCTCGACAAGCTCATGGCGCGCGAGCCCAGGCTGATCGCCAGCGCGATCACCGACGTCAACGGCTATCTGCCCACCCACATTTCGGAGCGCTCGCAGCCGCAGAGCGACGATCCCGCCTGGAACGCCGAGCATTGCCGCAACCGCCGCAACTTCCTCGACGACGTCACCCGCCGGGCGATCGAGAGCGACAAGGAGGCGATGCTCGCCACTTATTCGATGGACCTCGGCCAGGGACGTTACCTGCCGGTCAAGAACGTCTTCGTCCCGCTCTACATAAAGGGTCGCCGCTGGGGCAATTTCGAGCTCGCCTATCGCGACGAGGCGATGCGCCTCTAGCCTTGCGGCTATCGACCCTGGAGGGCCGGACCCGAGGCGGCGGCAGTTTCCTTGGCGGGCGCCTCGGGAAAGTTGACCTCGGCGTCGCCGTTCGGCTTCAGCGTCACTCCAGCCCGGATCCGAGCGGGCTCGCCGTCGGTCCGGAAGAGCTCCCTGAGCTGCGCGGGGCTCGGCACGCCGTCATAAGCCCCGAGCACCTTCGCCTCCCCGACCATGTGGGCCAGGACCAGATAGCGCTCCTTGTCCTTCAGCTTGACGACCTCGAACATCCCGCCGGCGTCCGAGAAGAGGACGAAAAGCATCGACTTGCCGGCCGCCTTGTCGACCGGCGCGTTCCGGTCCGTCGCTTCCAGGACCGGGATCCGGTTAGGCCCGATCTCGAGCGTCGAGCGGCACCAGTCGCGGCCGATCCGCGGCGGCACCGTCAGGCTCGAGCCCTTGGCGATCTCGGTGACCCCTCCAGCCGCATCGAACGTTCCGATCAGCGCGCCGGTGACGTTGGCGTCGCCGTCGGGGAGGAGGCGCGCGTCGGGGCGGCTCGCCGAGGGGCAATCCGCCGCCGCGATCGGAGTCGCGGGCCTCGGCTTCGCATCGCCCTGGAATCGCATTCCGCTCAGCAGGCCGGCCATCACGCCGTCGACCTCCGAAGCGCGCGCCTGGGGGCCCGTCACCCGAAGCTTGATCATCCAGCGGCCCGCCTTGACGAAGGCCGCCTTGCTGAACCGGCTGCCGAGATAGCCCTCGTAATCGGCGGTCACCGCCGCCGACTGAACGTCGCCCGCGGCCACCACCTTGACGCCGAGCGCCCGCACCGGGACCGGCGAGCGCGAGAGCGACGAGGTCCTGATCGCCTCGTCGGTCGAGATGGCCTGGATGCCGGTATGGCCGACGCTCGGATAATAGACGTAGAGGCTGGCCAGAATCTCCTGATCGGCGGTGCGGTACAGAAGCACGGTATCGAGGCCCTCGCCCGGATGGCTGAGCTCCTTGGCCTCGAAAAACTCGGCGGTCCCGGCGCGCAGCGGAGCGGAGATCCCGGCATGCTTGAAGCCGAGCCGCTCGGCCGACCGCTTCCAGAAGCCGGCCGCCAGCGTGGAATCCTGCGCCGCCGCGGGCGCGGCGAGGCCCATCGACAGAGCCGCCAGTAAGGCTATGAAACGCATGACAAACCCCTCCCCACAGGGGGAACGAATGCCAGCTTCGCCGAGGCTCGGCAAGCCGTTTCCCCCGGCTTTCCAGGCGGCCGCCTCGTCCGCGAAGTTGCCGGAGTCCGGGTCAGGTCCGGGCGGGCCCCGGCTTCAGCTCCCGGGCCGCCGCGCCATGAAGGCCAGCCGCTCGAACAGCATCACGTCCTGCTCGTTCTTGAGGAGGGCGCCGTGGAGCGGCGGGATCGCCTTGGAGGGATCGCGGGACTGGAGGACCTCCACCGGCATGTCCTCGTGGAGGAGCAGCTTGAGCCAGTCGATCAACTCGCTGGTCGAGGGTTTCTTCTTGAGCCCGGGCACGTCGCGGACCTGATAGAAAATGTCCATCGCCTTGGCGACCAGCAGCCTCTGGATGCCGGGGAAATGGACGTCGATGATCGCCTGCATCGTCTCGCGGTCGGGGAATTTGATGTAGTGGAAGAAGCAGCGCCTCAAAAAAGCGTCGGGAAGCTCCTTCTCGTTGTTCGAGGTGATGACGACGATCGGCCGCTCGGCCGCCTTCACCGTCTCCTTGGTCTCGTAGACGTGGAACTCCATCCGGTCGAGCTCCTGGAGGAGATCGTTGGGGAATTCGATGTCGGCCTTGTCGATCTCGTCGATGAGCAGGACCGGGAGCTTCGGGCTGGTGAAGGCCTCCCACAATTTGCCGCGGCGGATGTAGTTGGAGATTTCGTGCACCCGCGGGTCGCCGAGCTGGCCGTCCCGAAGCCGGGCCACCGCGTCATATTCGTAGAGGCCCTGGTGGGCCTTGGTCGTCGACTTGACGTGCCACTCGATCAGCGGCGCGCCGAGCGCGGCGGCGATCTCATGGGCCAGCACGGTCTTGCCGGTCCCGGGCTCGCCCTTGACCAGGAGTGGCCGCCGCAAAGTGACGGCGGCATTGACCGCGACCTTGAGGTCGTCGGTCGCGACATAGCTTTGGGTGCCTTCGAAGCGCATCGCGGCGGGATACGGGAGGGGAAAGTGCGAGGCAATCCTTACCTCCTCCGTTCGGGCTGAGCCCGTCGAAGGCTTTCCTTCCATATCGTCGCTGCAAGGAAAGGAAATGAGGAGGGGAGGGCTTCGACAAGCTCAGCCCGAACGGCGGAGGAAGCCGGACTGCTGGGGCCGGACCCTCAGCTCCCCGACCGCGCCTGCTGCCTCGCCTCGAGCAGGTCCCAGAGGCCGTGATGCTGGACGAGGATCTGCTGGGCTCCGAACAGGAGCGCGCGCTGCACCGGCGGCGGGGCGCCGTAATCGTCGGCGAGACGGACCACCGCTTCGGTGTCGGCGGCGGGATAAGCGGGCGTGTCGACGCCGAAGCGGGCGGCGGCGGCGTCGAGGCAGGTCCGGATCACCGCCCAGTCGAGCACGAGCGCCATCGCCGCGCCGAGCGCGCAGCCGCGCCGCTCCGAGAGAGCCAGGGTCTCCATCGCATGGCGCTGGCCGAGCACCGCGGCATCGGCGCCGGCGCCGCCGGGAGTCGACGGCACCGGCCCCGCGGCGACGGCCAGCCGGGCCAGATAGGCGCGCTCGCCGGCGAAAGCGTAGGTGGCGCCGGTCAGCCAGGCCCGGGCCCCGGGCTCGACCACCCGCGCCGCGGCATGGTCGATCAGGCCTGGATAGCGGCCGTGGAGAACGCACAGATAGTGGATGAGGTCGGCGAGGTCGCGTCCGGCGCTCGGGACGCGGAGCAGCCGCGGGCTCCCCGCATAGGGATGGGCGGCGCTGCCATGCTCGGCGAGGCGCTCCAGCAGCAGCGCGCCCGTCAGTGGGCCGCCGGCAGTCTCGACCGATGCTGAAGCCATTTGGCCCTCCCGAAGCGGTGCCCGAACCGCTCTAAAAGGCTGACCTATATCAATGCCGTAAAAACCCGGTTTACGGGCCGTTAGGGCGGCGGAAAGGCTGTTTGGCCCGTGGTCCCGCGATCCCCGCGCGAAGCGGGGATCTCCATTGCCGTGAAATCCGCCGCCGGCCGAGTTCCGAGCCTGTCACTCCGTCCGGGCTCAGGCGGCCATGGCCATGTCGGATTCGGCCGGGGCCTCGGCTCGGTCGGCCTCGGCCGGAGCCGGCGCTTCGGCGACGGCGGCCTGCCGTGGGACGGGGGCGACGAGGCGGGTGAAGGCGACGAGGATCCCGAGGCCGGCATAGGTGGCGACGACCGCCCAGGGGTTGAGCAGGAGGCAGACCGCGAGCGGAACGCGCAGGAAGATGGGGTTGAAGCCGAAGTCCTCGCCGAGCGCCTCGCAGACGCCGAGAAGGGTATGGTCGCGGGCGAAGACGCTGGGCTGGGGCTGGGAGGTCTGCATCACGGGCTCCTTGAACGAAGATGCAGGACCTTCAGCACGAGCCGTGCCAGTTTGTATGAGTTCCGTTCTTTCAATGACTTAGGATTGTATCGAGCGAGATGCTCGGGTTTTGCCCCGCGGACCTTCGCCAAAAGTTGGTAAAAACCGCCAAGCCGGAGGGAGGGCCGGTTACGGGCGGAGAGGTAAACATGAGGAAAAACGCGGAGAAGGGGATGGGGCCGCCGTCCATTGCGGATGGCCGACCGTCTCGGCCATGAACGGCCCGGTGGGACGAGCGATGAAAGACGGATTCGCGGCCGAAGTCGCGGCGCAGGGCGATAATGACGAGATCCGGCTGATCCTGGAGGAAGTCTGCCGGGTCACCCGGATGGGCTTCGCCGCCGTCGCCCGGGTGACCGAGGAGCGGTGGATCGCCTGCCAGGTTGTCGACCGCATCGAATTCGGCCTCGATCCGGGCGACGAGCTCGAGATCAAGAAGACGATCTGCGACGACATCCGCAAATGCGGTCACCCAATCGTCATCGATCACATCGGCGCCGACCCCGAATGGCGCACCCACCCGGTGCCGGTGCTGTTCGGCTTCGAGAGCTACGCCTCCTTCCCGATCACCCTCGACGACGGCCGCTTCTACGGAACCTTGTGCGCCATCGATCCGGAACCGAGGATCTTGAGTGCCCCGGCGACCATCGCCACCCTCGAGCGCTATGCCGCTCAACTCTCCGCCATCCTGAGCCGGGAGGCGGTAACCGGGTGATCCGACCGTGATCCGCAACCGCCTGACCGTGAGCCGGGGCTCGCTCGCCCTGGCCGGCCTGCTCCTGCTGGGCGGGTGCGGCTATGTGGCGGTCCCCGGGGAGCCCCTCAGGGAGAACAGCGAGGTCGGCAGGCTCGCCAAAAGTTGTCCGAAGGTCCGCTATTGCGGAAAGATCGGATATGTCGATTGCGGCGCGGCGGTGGACGGGCCGGCTTATTATTTCGACCGGCGCAGCGGACGCGTCGCCGGCTATTGCGGCGGCCATTGCATGGGCGGCCAATGCGTCAACTGCCCGCCCCCCGGCTGGACCTGCGGCAGGCGCGCCCTTTAGCGGCGCCGGCGCGGTTTCACCCGCGGTTCAGGCGGCCCGGGCGACGAGGCGCGCGGAGGCCGGACATGCGCTCGATCGTCGTCATCTTCATCCTGGCACCGCTCGGAACCGCCGGGACGGGGGCGAAGGGCGACCCCATGCGCGACACCGACCCGCTCGCCGGCTCGTGGGCGCCGGTCCGGATCGGCGCCGTCGCGGTGCCCGCCGCGGCCGAGGCGAGATTGTTCTTCAGCGGCGGCGCGGAATACAGCACCCAGGCCGGCTGCGGCAATTTCGGCGGATTCTACAGGCTCGACGGCGCGCGCATCCGGGTCCGGCAGCGCGACCCGGTCGAGACCGGCAAATGCCCTGACCGCGCCTCGGCGCGGCTCGAGACCGCCCTGGCCGGCTTCATCGCTCAGGCCGCCGCCTGGGATCTTCGGCCCGACGGCTCGCTCCGGATCGTCGCCCGGGACGGACGCATCGGGCTGTTCCGCCGGCCGCGGCCGTCCATCCCGGCCCTGGCGGGGCCGTGGATCGTCGAGAAGATCGGCCGCGATTCAGTTCCCTATTCCCTCCGAGCGCAATTGCTGTTCCAGGAGGAGCGCGTGAGCGCCTCCGCCCAGTGCAACCGTTATGGCGCCCGCATCGCGCCGGTCGGCGCCGGCTTCAGGGTGACCGACGGCGCGGCCACCGAAGTGGGCTGCGACCCCGAGCGCCAGGCCTTCGACGCCCGCCTCTTCGCCGCGGTCGGCAAGGCGCGCCGCTGGGTCCCGATGCCGGGGGGCCGGATGCGTCTCGAGGGCGCCGGCGAGCCGCTGGTGCTGACCCGGCCGCCGACCTTGCACTGAACGGCCGGGGCAGGCGGTTCGCCGATGCTACCCTTGCCCCCCGCGCCACGCCTGCTATATCCCCCCGCGACCGGCGGCCTAAGCGGGCGTGGCGGAACTGGTAGACGCGCCAGGTTTAGGTCCTGGTATCGAAAGATGTGGGGGTTCGAGTCCCTTCGCCCGCACCAGCTTCGCTCCGCCCGATGCTGACTAAGGCCGCATTCCCGCGAGAAGGTAAGAGCTTCCTATCATGCAGACCGTCGAGACGTTGAACCAGGGCCTCAAGCGCGCCTACCGGATCACCATTGATAAGAAGGACATCGACGCCCGCGTCGACGGCGAGCTGAAGAAGGTGGCGCCGCAGATCCGGATGCCGGGCTTCCGCCCCGGGAAGGTTCCGGCCAACCTCGTCCGCAAGATGCACGGCGCCGCGATCGAGCAGGAGGCCCTGAACAGCGCCGTCCAGGAAGGCGTCCAGAAGCTGATCGCCGAGCAGAAGCTGCGGCCGGCGATGCAGCCCCAGGTCGAGCTGGAAGAGGGCGGCCCCGGCAAGGACGCCGTCGTCAAGGTCGAGCTCGAGACCCTTCCGGAGGTTCCCGCGCCGAAGATCGACGGACTCAAGCTCGAGCGTCTGATCGTCGAGCCCAGCGCCGAGGAGATCGATGCCGCGATCGCCAGGCTCGCCGAGGGACAGAAGAGTTTCGAGCCGGCCCCCGCCGGAGCCGCGGCCGAACCCGGCGATCTCGTCGTCATCGACTATGAGGGCAAGGTCGATGGCGAGCCGTTCGAAGGCGGCAAGGGGGAATCGATGCGGGTCGAGCTCGGCTCCGGCCGGCTCATCCCCGGCTTCGAGGACCAGCTGATCGGCGCCAGGGCCAACGAGCAGCGCACGCTCAACGTCACCTTCCCGGAGGAATATCCGGTCGCCTATCTGAAGGGCCGCGAGGCCGTGTTCGAGGTCACCGTCGGCGAGGTCCAGAAGCCGCGCGCGACCGAGATGGACGACAGCTTCGCCCAGTCGATGGGCCTCGAGGGCATCGACCAGCTCCGCGAGCTGATGAAGGGCCAGGTCGAGCAGGAGCTCGGTGGGCTTACCCGGACCCATATGAAGCGCAGGCTTCTCGACCAGCTCGCCGAGAGCCATGATTTCGAGGTCCCGCCGTCGATGGTCGAGGCCGAGTTCAACCAGATCTGGCAGCAGCTCGAGCAGGAGGCGAACCAGGAGGAGGATCCCGCCGCCGCCCGAGCCGAGATGGAGAGCGAGCGCGGCGATTACCGCGCCATCGCCGAGCGCCGGGTGCGTCTGGGACTGCTTCTCTCCGAGATCGGCCAGCAGGCCGGGATCATGATCAACGACAATGAGATGAACCAGCTGATCATGCAGGCCGCCCAGCAATACCGGCCCGAGGACCGGCAGCGCTTCGTCGAGTACGTCAAGAACGAGCCCATGGCCGCCGCACAATTACGAGCGCCATTGTTTGAAGATAAGGTAGTTGATTACTTGTTCGCCAAGGCGGAGATCAGCGAGCGGGCGGTGACCCGGGAGGCGCTCCAGGCCGCGATCGAGTCGACCGACACCGGTCATGTCCATGGCCCCGATTGCGACCACGACCACGACCACGCGCCCAAGGCCAAGAAGAAGCCCGCGGCGAAGAAGGCCAAGGCCGAGTCCGCCGCTCCGGCCGAGGCCGAGGCCAAGCCTGCGAAGAAGAAGGCCAAGGCCGAAGCCGCCGCGGAGGCTCCCGACGCGGAGGCCCCCGCGAAGAAGGGCAAGGCGAAGAAGGCCGAGCCCGCCGAAGAGGCGCCCGCCGGCGAGGCGCCCGCCAAGAAGCCGCGCTCGAAGAAGAAGGACGCCTGAACCCGTTCGCGCTGAGCTTGTCGAAGCGCTTTTCTTAACTCAAAAACGGGCCTTCGACAGGCTCAGGCGGAACGGTTGAGGGGGGCGCGGGTGCCGGTGGATCAGTCAAAGCTTCGTATTGCGGTCCTTCTGCCTTGCCATAATGAGGAGGCGGGGATCGCCGAGACCGTGGCGGGCTTCAAGGCGGCGCTGCCGGGTGCGACGGTCTATGTTTACGACAATAACAGCTCCGATCGCACCTGCGATGTTGCGGTGGCGGCCGGCGCGATCGTCCGCGAAGAACGGATGCAGGGCAAGGGTCATGTCGTCCGGCGCATGTTCGCCGATATCGAAGCCGACATATATGTGATGGCCGATGGCGACGCCACCTACAATGCCGACGACGCGCCCGAATTCGTCCGTCGCCTCTTGGACGAAAGATTGGACATGATCGTCGGCGTAAGGCGATCCGAGGTCGATGAGGCTTACAGGCGTGGGCACCGCTTCGGAAATCGCATGTTCACCTTCATACTCGCGACACTGTTCGGTCGAAGCTTCACTGATATATTCTCCGGCTATCGAGTCTACTCCCGTCGATTTGTAAAATCCTTCCCAGCCTTGTCGCGCGGCTTCGAAACCGAGACGGAGATCAGCGTTCACGCCCTGGAGCTCGTCATGCCCGTCGCCGAACAGGCTACGGTTTACGGCGCACGTGCCCAAGGCTCGCACTCGAAGCTTTCGACCTATCGTGACGGATGGCGAATTTTGCGGACGATCTTTCACCTTTATCGGATCGAGCGACCGGTATGGTTCTATGGTACTTTTTCCTTGTTCCTTACGGCTTTGGCTATAATCTTGTCGATCCCGCTAATATTCACCTATTTAAAGACCGGGCTGGTCCCGCGGTTTCCGACCGCGATCCTCGCTACCGGCCTTATAATCCTGGCATCGCTGAGCTTTTTCGCCGGCCTGATCCTGGACACGGTGGTGCGGGGTAGACGCGAAATGCGGCGGTTGCATTATTTGAGCCTTCCGGCGCCCGGGGCGGCCGAGAACCCCTGAGCTCCCTTGTCGGTGCCAAAGAGCTTGCCGCGATAAGCGTGAAATCGTCGCCCGCGCCTCGAACTACGGGGTTTCCGCGCCGGCTGGCAGGCGGTATCTGCGTCGTGAATGAAGTTTAAGCTAAAACTTGTTACGCTCGCCGCCGGTCGCAAGAGCTTCCCCCACGACTGGGAGGCGTTGCACGACGCCGATCTCGTAGCTTGGGGCTGCGTTGAAGATTGGTTTACGAGAGTACGCGTGGTTAAGGACAATCACGCCTTTTTGCCTAGCATAGACTTGTCGCCGCTCGTCAGCGACTTGCGCCGCCGCCACATTGTTGCACGAGCCTTTTACGACCGAGGCGAGAAGCTCGAACACGAAACTTCGCGGGGGCCGGTGCATTCGACCGTCGCGGTTGAAGTGAGTGGGTCTCATCCCGAACGCTATCGTTATCGCGCAGAGACGCTCCTTCAATATCTGATGTGCCAAGCCTTTTGCATCCTGAATCTGACTGTTCCTGGCTGCTGCGATCTCGGCTTCGCCGCTCTGATCCACGACCCGCCAATCCATGACCTGGCGGGGGAAGAAATCCGGTGGGAGTGCGATCTCAGCGGACATTTTTTTGAAGCTGCATGGCGCATGCGCGATGAAATCGGCTGGAAAGCGGTCGAGATCCTCGACCCGCGAGTCGTGGAAAGATGGTTGTGGACGGTGTCCCCGCCGGAGGAAGTGGGGCTGCGGAATCCCCTGGCGGAATGCATCTTCATCCTCCTTCGTCTGGCGCGAACGGAGTACGGCCCGCTGACTCTTCTGTGGGCGCTCCATGCGCTCGAGAACCTGTTTGGCCAAAAAGGTGGTCGCGGGTTCCTCGGACTTTCTGAACCTATCGGTCGATTGCTCGGCCTGCGCGGCGGCGATCTCGCCGATCTGCGTTCAGCCCTGCGCCGCCAGGATCTTGCCCTGCAGTCTTTCTTGAAGCGGAAGGGGCTGACGACCCATCCCACGGCTGGCAGCCCGTGGAGCCCCGACGATCCCGACGGCATTGCGGAATTCGAGCGGATCGTGGATATCGCGGCTTATATTCTGGTAGGGTGCGTCCAACAGACGATCATCCGTCAGTCAAATGACGAGAGCTGGAAAGCAAAGCAATATGGCGAGCAGCGGAGATGATTTGACCGACGCGGGCCGACTCTCTCCCGGCATATTGCCAGCGGTATGGTGGTTGTTCACTCAGATTCTTGGCTACCTGGGCGCTGCACTCGTCATCTACAGCGTCATCGCCGTACTTACCACAACCTGGGAGCCCGTGGAGAAATACGCCCCGTTCATTTCAGCCTTGCTCACAATCGTTGGAGTAATGGTGACGGCGGCATCGGTTTACACCCCGCCGGCTCATTATCATCCGCCGTGGCGCGCCAATCGGCTTGTCGTTGCTCCCATAATCATCGGCTCGTGCTTTGCCGCCATCGCCGTGCTTTTCAAACTGGGCGAGCTTCCTGCGGTCATGGTCAACGGATTCGCCATGCTCGGCCTGTCCGGCGGTTTGCAGCGACTGATTCCAACCAACCCCGATCATCTGGTTTCCTGACGGTCGCAGGACTTCCTTCGCACGGGAGCCGCTCGGTTGCGCGAATTAGCTGCAAACTGACCCTCTCGTCCTAGACCTCAGGAGGCCCGGCCGGGCGGCCTCGTCAGCCGCCGAACAGAACCACCGTCAGCATCACGCAGGCGATCCAGACGGCGATCAGCACCGCCGGGAGATAGAGATATTTCTTCCGCCACGGGCGATTGCGGTGCCAGAAGGTGACCGGGGGCACGGTGTCGAGGAAGCGCATGAAGCGCAGATGGTCGGCGTCGGTGTCGCCGCCGATCCGGGCCGGCGGGTCGATGTCCCGCTTGTAGCGCGGCCGCCGCGCGTCCAGCCCTTCGAGGTCGCCGCTGGCGTGGAGGACGAGATCGGGGGCGAGCCCGAGATGGCGAAGCACCACCCGGTCCGGGTGAGCGGAGGTGCCGAGCTCGGCCGTATAGCCGCGCCGGATGAGGGCATGGAGGCGCTCGAGCACCGGCGACGGCGCCGCCTCCGGTTCCAGGGCGATGGGAAGCCCGGGCGCGTCCTCCCGGACGCGGACCTTGCGGGACTTTTCGGGGGCGATCTCGATCTCGTTGGCCATGGAGGCCGGGTAGCATGAGAGTATTAGCTGTGCAACACACCAGCTTCGACGGCCGAGCCGCGCGATCGGCAAAATTTCATCGGAGCGGCGAAGGTCCGCGTGCCTTGGCCCCGGATCGAGTCCGCGTGCGCGACCGGCCCTATTCCCCCGTCGGCCTGATCTCGCTGGTGTGGCTCGCGACGGCCACCCATTGCCCGTCGCGGCGGGCGAAGACGTCGGTGAACGACCATTTGCCGCTCGTGTCCTTGCCGTCGACGGAGGTGATCTCCTCGTCGACGCCCTGGACGATGGCGACGTCGCCCATGACCCGGACCTTGAGGTCGCGCACGTCCATGCTCCGGGTCACGTAGCGGGCGCCGAGGACGGACTTGAGCATCGTCGACTTGGACCAGAAGCCCATCCAGTTCCCGCCCCGCCAGTCGGGCGCGTAGAAGCGCATCAGGAACGCCCTGTCCCTGCTCATCAGGGCGCGGGCATAATCCTTCTCGAGGCGGATGAGAGCGGCCTCGTCGCCGGCGGAATCGGCGGGGGTCCGGGCGGGCGGCTGAGCGGTCCTGGCCGGGGCCGGCCTCGGCTCCGGTGCGCCGCCGGGCCCGGGCGCGCCGGGGACGGCCGGATCGCACCCGCCGAGCAGAAGAAACGGCGCGAGCAGAAGCGCCCGCTTCATCGACGCCTGGATCCGCATGGCGCGCGCTATGCGTCACGCCGTGCGGCTCCGCAAGGGCGCCGTCACTCCTCCGGCGCGGCCTTGATCAGGAGGTCGAGCTGGGCCTGGCAGCCATTGTCGATCAGCGCCTTGGCGAGCGCGGTGGGATCGTCGCCGACCGCGGCCAGCGTCTTGAACCTCAGCCGTGTCGGCTCGGCGGAATCCGCCCATCTCAGCGAATATTCGGAGCCGTCGGCGATCGGAAGCTGTTGCGGCCAGCGCTGGACCAGCCGTCCCGCCGGCCAGGCGACCGGCTGGCCGGCGCCGGCGGCCGGAATGACCTGGAGGGTCGCCTCGGCGGCGGCCGCCGGGCGCCAGAGGATGACCTGGGCGGGGTCGGCGAGGCAGACGTTGCCGCTCCTCGACACGTCGACGTCCCAAAGGCCCGGGGAGGGCGGCACTTCCGGGCCGCGCATCGCGCTGAACCGGGAGCGCGCGTTGAAGGCCGGTGCGCCGCCTCCGCCCGCCACCTTGAAGGTGCCCGGGCCGCGCAGGGTGCGGGCTCCGGACGGGGCGAGCACGGTGACGACGTCGCCGGCCTTGAGGACGACGGGGGTGTTCTCTCCCACCGGCCGGCCCGGGGGATAGGCCTTGGCCGAGGGACCGGCCGAGCGGACGACGAGCGGGGTCGCCATGAGGGCCGCGGGGGCCGCGAGCATCGCCGCGGCGGCGGCCGCCCTCAATGCGTTGAGCGCGAAATTTTCCATGGATCCACCCTCCAACGGGAAACGACTGAATAACCTTGCTCGAAGCGGTTAATCCAGCCCTGTTGCAGCTTCATTCCGGCGGCACCGGCTCCATGTTTCAATTGTGTCCGGCCGGGCTTGCGGCGAAGCGGGCGAGGAGCGAGTCGATCTGCCGCTGCTGGCGGTCGATCGCGTCGGTCACCTCGCGCTCGCGCACCTGGCGGGCCAGCACGACCCGGACGGCGCGGGCGACCGGGCCGGCGAGCTCGTCGAGCGCGTCGAGCTCCGCCGTGCTCAGCCGAGAGCGGTCGGGATGGGGCCCGAGCAGGATCCAGCCCAGGCATGCGCCGTCGTCGAGGCTGAGCGGTCGCCTGAGCGGGAAGAAGGAATCGCCGGTCTCGACCCCGGCCGAGCAGGCGGGATCGAGCGCGGTCCGCTCGAGCCAGGCTTCGACCTCGGCCGCGCTCGCGCCCCGGCTCCCGGCCACCTCGCCGTCCAGGACGAGAGCAAGCCGGGCCGAGCGCACCCCCGCCGAGATCCGCTCGAGCACCTCCTCGACCAGCTCGGGCAGGGTCGCGAAATGCCTGAGGTCGCGCAGGCAGTCGGGCAGGTCGCGGCGCATCTCGGCGAGCCGGCGGTGGAAGCGGCGCTCCGCCCAGCCCTGGACCCGCTCGTAGATGGGATTGATCATCACGGTCGACAAAGCGGCGCCGACGATCGGAGCGATCGAGCCGGCGTCGCGGCCGAAGAAGCGCAAGATCACCTCCTTCACGCCTTCCATGGTCGCCGCGAATATCCCCGCGAGGATGAGCGCGATCAGCGCGAAGGACGCGGAGCGGCTGATCGCGACCTCCGCGTCGTAGAGGCGGTAGCGGAGCAGGGCGACGAGCAGCCCGGCCTGGAGCAGCAGGAAAGCGAGGCCGAAGGCGAAGCCGGCGGCGACCTCGAGGCCGAGCTGCTGGGCCAGGCTCGGAGCGCCCGCCTTGAGGATGTCGGCGGTGACCGCGACCCCGAAGAAGAAGGCATAGCCCGAAAAGCCGAACACCGCCCATTTGAGCTGCTGGCGCTCGTCGCCCGAAGCGCTCCGCAGCCGCCACAGGAAGAGGAGGACCGAGGCGGCCATCGCGCCGATCAGGATCGCCCGGTAGAAATCGCCGTGGAGGAAGAAGAGCAGGGGCAGCGCCGCGAGGAGCGCCAGGGTGATGCGGGGCGAGAGCCGGCCGTGCGGAAAGAGGAGGATCCCGCCGATCAGGCAGATGTTGGCGACGTCGTAGAGGGTCTGGTGGACGGCCAGCGGCACCTTGGCGACCGCCGCCAGGAAGGCCGCCGACGGCTGCTCGGTGGCCATGGTCAGGAGGATGGCGAGCGAGACCACCGAGCTGACCACATCCTCGCGCTTCCGGCGGAAGAGAAGCCAGGCCGAGACGAGGAGGAAGGGGTAGGTCAGCAGGTGCAACAGGTCGATGAAGCTGAGCAGGCGGGGCGGCAGTCCGAGCGCCCGCGCGCCCTGCTCGATATGCGACTCGCCGGTGCGCAGCGCGACCTCCCGCTCGCTTCCGTCGCGAGAGCGCAGCCGAAGCAGGACGTCGCGGTCCTCGGCGCCGCTGAGCAGGTCGCCGAAAAGGAGCTGGTCGGTCTCGTTGCCCTTGCCCGCCGCCGCGGCCGGCGAGCCCGGCATCGCCACCGCCGGGGAGACCGGAATGGTGTCGATGGCGACGATCTTGTCGCCCGGTCGAATTCCCGCCGCCGCCGCCGCCGGGCCGACCGGGAAGCGGATTCGGGTCAGATCCTCCCCGGCGAGCGCGATTCCCGCCCGGCTGCCGGCGACCAGCCCGCTGTTGCGCCCGGCGTCGGCGAAGCGTTGCCAGGTGCCGGCGAGCGGCCCGATCACCGCGAGCGCGAAGGCGGCGAACCAGACGAGGCGGAACAGGAAGAAGGCCCGGGGGCCGAAATCGGGGACCCGGCTCGGGAAGCGGATCCGGAAGCGGTCGGCGGGCGGGCCTTCGGCCGCGATCTCAGTTGCCATCTTTCGCAAGCGCCCCAAGCTGCAACGACCTTCGCGGGGCTGGATAGCATGGGGCGCCGCCGCGGCCATTGGAAAATCGGGGCCTGATCCCTGGTCCGCGGCCCTGATCCGACGCGGCCGGACTGTCGCTCGGCGGCAACGATCCCGATCAAATCGTCCGTAACGGAGGCGAATCCATTCCCGCGATCCTGCGAATTCGAGTTAATCTGGCCGTCGGTGGCCGAAGGTCCGCGAGGGGTCGCGGCCGGCGCCCGTGGGGAAAGACGACATGGCCCGATCGAATCCCGTTATGCGCCTGGGCGGCGCCTCGCTCGCTCTGGCGATCGCCCTGGCCGCGGCGCCGGCCTTCGCGCAGCCCTCGACGACGACGCCCGACGAACCGATCGAGGACGCCTCGACCGCCGCCTCCCAGAACGACGAGACGATCGTCATCACCGGCTCGAGGATTCGGCGCAACCCGCTCGACCAGGACCAGCCGGTCACCTTCCTCGACGAGGCGGACATCGCGCGCACGGGCCTCACCTCGGCGGCCGACATCATCCAGCGCCTGCCGAGCTCGGGCGGAGCGCTCAACAGCCGCTTCAACAATTCGGGCAATTTCGGCAACCCGCCCGATGGCGGCGGAGTCGGCGCCGGAGCGGCCGAGGTCGACCTCAGATATCTCGGGTCGAAGCGGGTGCTCGTCCTGGTCGACGGCATTCGCTACGTCAACGGCGCGTCCGCGAGCGGCGTCCCCGGAGCCACCGACCTCAACTCGATCCCCGAAAGCATGATCGAGCGGATCGAGGTTCTCCAGGACGGCGCCTCGGCCATCTACGGCTCGGACGCGATCGCCGGGGTGGTCAACATCATCAGCAAGAAGAAGCAGGATGGCCTGCGCCTGTCCGCCCAGCTCGGGGTGATGAACGAGGGCGACGGATTCACCCGCAACCTCCAGGCCAGCTACGGCCTCTCGCTCAACGACGGCGCGACCAGCCTCGTCGTCGGCGGCAATTGGGTCAAGCAGGACGGGATCAGCTCGGCCGGACGGGAAATCTCGCTCTTCCCGACCCCGGGCACCACGGCCTGCGACTCCTCGTGCAGCTCGGGCACGCCCAACGGCCGCTTCATCCTGCTCGGCCAGGACCTGACCCTGATCGCGCCGGTGATCGGGCGCAACCCGACCGTCGCCGACTTCAGGCCCTTCGCCGGGGCGCCCGACCGCTTCAACTTCGCACCGTTCAACTTCATCCAGACCCCGCTCGAGCGCTACGGAGTCTTCGCCAACCTGCGGCAGGCGCTGGGCGACTTCGCCGCCCTCTCGCTGAAAGGGATCTGGAACCGGCGCAACTCGAAGAACCAGGCGGCCCCGCTGCCCCTGTTCGTCGGCCCCGACGCCGGCAACGGCAATCTGCTCGACACGATCACCATCCACTCGACCAATCCGTTCAACCCGTTCGGAGTCACCCTCGACGCGTCCAACCTCGCCTTCATCGGCCGCCGGGTCGTGGAAGGCGGTCCGCGCCGCTACAACCAGGAGGTCGAAACCTGGTACGGAGTCGCCACGCTCGACGGCGAGTTCCAGGTCGGCGGCCGCGACTGGTATTGGGACCTGAACGCGGCCTACGGCCGCAACAAGGCGGAGCAGACGGTCTTCGGAAACATCAACGCGGCCAACCTCGCCAAGGCGCTCGGGCCGGCCGCCGCCTGCACCGCGCCCTGCGTTCCGTTCAACATCTTCGGCGGAGCGGGGTCGATCACCCCGGCGATGTACGATTACGTCGCCTTCGAGCAGAACGATTCCAGCCTCCAGACCCAGTGGGACTTCACCGCCAATCTCAGCGGCGAGCTGTTCAGCCTGCCCGGAGGCGCGGCGGGCTTCGCGGTAGGCCTCAGCCATCGCGACCAGAACGGCCGCTTCGACCCCGACGAGATCGTCGCCCAGGGGTTCGGCTCCGACATTCCCGCTCTTCCCACCATCGGCGGCTACGACGTCAGCGAGGCCTATGCCGAACTGCGGCTCCCGATCCTGAGGGACACGCCCTTCTTCAACCGCCTCGAGCTGACCGGAGCGGCGCGCTACTCCGATTATTCGACCTTCGGCTCGACGACGACCTTCAAGGCCGGGATCAACTGGAAGCCGATCGAGGACCTGCTCTTCCGCGGCAGCTGGTCGGAAGGCTTCCGGGCGCCGTCGATCGGGGAATTGTTCGGAACCCCGTCGCGCTTCGACCAGGAGATCGTCGATCCCTGCTCGGCGATCGGCGGAGTCATCCCGGCCGCGGTGCGCACCAACTGCATCGCCGACGGAGTTCCGGCCAACGGCAGCTACGTTCAGGCCAACCCGCAGCTTCCCGTCATCACCGGCGGCAATCTCGATCTGCAGCCCGAGACTTCGGAAAGCTGGGGCGCCGGCGCCGTCTGGAGCCCGAGCTTCCTTCCCAGGCTCAGCCTCGAGGCCAATTATTTCAACATCAAGGTCGACGGCGCCATCCAGGCGATCGACGCCGAGGTCCTCCTCAGCCGCTGCGCGGAGAATGGCGACGCGCTGAGCTGCGCCGCGATCACCCGCTCGGCCTCGGGCGCGGTGACCCAGATCCAGGGCCTGCTGCAGAACATCGCGAGCATCGAGACGGACGGGCTCGACGTCACCTTGAACTACCGCACCGGGGAAACCGGCCTGGGCCGCTTCGGCCTCTACTGGACCAACACCTTCCTGTTCCACTACCGGCTCGGAGTCCCGGCGACGAACGGGATCACGACCATCGACCTCGAGGGCACCGAGCGCGGCAGCCCCGACCAGGCCTTCCCGAAGTGGAAGTCGACCGCGGTCCTCGACTGGGCGATGAAGGACGGCTTCGCCGCCTCGCTGACCGGCCGCTACATCAAGGGCGTCGACGAGGGCAACGGCAACCACCTCGACTCGCGCCTCTACACCGACCTCCAGCTGCGCTGGGAGCCGGAGAGCTGGAACGGCTTCGGCTTTGCCCTCGGCGCCAACAACCTCTTCGACGTCGACCCGCCCGCCTGCTTCACCTGCGGCCTCAACAACCTCGACCCGACCACCTACGACGTCCCGGGCACCTTCTTCTACGCGCGGGTAAGCTGGAAGATGTGAGGGCAGGGCGGGGGCGGCCGTGGCTCTCCCGTCCTTCCCGTGAAACCGGGCGAGCTTTTCAGTGCCAGAGCTCTTCAGTGCGAGGCCCGTGCCTGGCACCAGCTGGCACGGGAAAGGCGCAAGGGCGACCGGGGTCGGGCGGCCTGGCGGGGCAGGCGGCGTGGGGTCATCGACGGCGGGCCCGATCCGTGGCACGACCGGCTCTCGAGGCGGGGGAGGGCGCTGATGGCGGGGGAGCCGGAGCTGTTGAGCGGGGACGAGCCGCTCGAGGAGCATATCAGGCGCCACGCCTACGACCGGACGATCATGCTGGCCGACGGTGTGTTCGCTATCGCCATCACCCTGCTCGCGCTCGAGCTGAGGCCGCCCGAGCATTGGGACGGTCAGCTCGCCCACCTGGTCTCGGCGATCTGGCGGTCGCTGTTCGCCTATCTGTTCGGCTTCGCCATCGTCGGCGCCTTCTGGATCGGCCATCGCGGCCTGTTCGCCCGGATCAGGCGGGTGGACGGGCCGCTGACCTTCCTCGCCCTCCTCCAGCTCTGCCTGGTCGCGATCAGCCCGGCCGTGGCGGCGCTAGTCGGCGAGGCCGGGCCGGGCAAGTCGCTCACCGTCTATTTCATGCTGATCGCGGCGATCGGGGGCTGCCAGGCCCTGCTCTGGGCCTATGCCGCCTTCGTCGCAAACCTGGTCGATGCCGCGCTCGACTCCCGCGAGCGCCGGCTGATCCAGCTGAGGCTGACGACGCCCGTCCTGATCTTCCTGGCGCTGCTCGTCGCCCAGCTAGCCGGACTTTACGAATCCGCCGCTCTTCCGATCGTCGTCGCGGGCCTGGCCGCGCTGGCCTCGATCCGGCGGCTGCGCTCGAAGCCGGCGGGAAAGAAGACCGAAGAGGCGGAGACATCCGGGTGATCGCCCGGGATCCTCGAGCCGTTGGAACAGTATGACTCGGCCAGGCCCGCTGGCGACCGCCGCCTCGACGGGATGCCGGAAAATCCTTGGCGATTTGCTTGCGCTCGGCCGCTCCCCGCTGGAACGAAAAGCGCGGCTTCCTATTTAAGTCCAAGGCCTTGACTTGACGGGAGCTTCGCCATGGCGGGCGGATGGGCGCGCGACGGCGCGGTGCAGGACCAGATCGACGATACGGTGAAGGACGCGGTGCTGAGCGCCCGGGCCCGGCTGCCGGCCGGCGAGGGGTCCGAATATTGCGAGGATTGCGGCGAGCTCATTCCCGAGCGCAGGCGCCAGGCCCTGCCCGGGACCCGGACCTGCGTGCCCTGCCAGTCGGAGCGCGACTCGGAGGCGCGGCGCGCCGGGGCCGGTATCAACCGGCGCGGAAGCAAGGACAGCCAGCTGAGATAGGACGATGGCCCCGGCGACATTCACGCCCGGTCGCTGAAGCTTTCATAGACGATGGTCAGCTCCTCGCCCTCGGCGATGTCGCGCCGGGCGATGAAGGCGAGGTTCGCCGTGCTCTCGACATTGGCCTCGGCGCCCGGAGCCGGCTCGTTCAGATACCAGCCGGGGGTGAGATTGTGGAAATTGGCCGGGCAGCCGATCCGGTCGCCGCGGCTGATCCCGAAATCGTGGTAGAAAGCGCGCTCGGCGGGGTCGAGCCCGGCCCGGTCGAGCTCGGCCCTGCTCACCCAGACCAGCGGCACCAGGTCGTTGGCGAAGATGTCGGTCCCCGCCGGGATGGGCCGGATCGCGAACACGCCGATGCCGTGGACCCGGGAGAGGCCGAGCCGGACAAAGACGGCTTCGTGGGGCAGCTTCGAGCGCATGGCCTCCCAACGCCGCCGAGCCCGAAAGGCTCAGCCGCCGCGCCTTCCGCCCGGCCGGGGGCGGTCGACGGCGTCGCGAAGATAGGCGGCGCGAGCGTCGAGCTCGGCCCGTTCGGACGGCGACAGTCCGTCGCGGCCGTAGAGCCGGGCGAGCCGGCCGATCGCCCTGGCCTCGCGCTCCAGGCGCCGCGCCTCGCCGGCCGGCAGGGCGCCGGACTCGCGGGCGCGGTCGATCCGGCCCTTCAGGTCGCGGACCTCGCGGCCGATCGACGGGCCGGGCAGGCGGCTGTCGGGGAGGAAGGGGCTGGCTGCGGGGACCGGGCCGTAATCGCGCTTGCCCACGATCTGGGCGGCGGCGGGAGCCGAGGTCGTGGCGGCGAGAAGGGTCAGTGCGGCGAAAAGGGTCGGGCGCATCGGGCGGCTCCTGCTGGACCGGTGCCCCGATCTTCATCATCCAGGCTGAACGCCGGCCTAACCGGTCCTGGCGACGGGCCTGCAGCGCGGGAGGTGGGCGAGGCCGCCCCCGAGCCTGGGCGGCGTCTTGCCGGTTGCCCCGAGATCAGCACTCGCTAACACGGCTCGATGCCCGACCCCAAACGCGCAGCTCGCCGCGAGCCGATCAGCGTCCTTGCCCTGGCGGCGATACCGCTGATCCTCATCCTGCTCGGCTTCGTGCTGTGGGAACAGTTCGAACAGAGCCGGCGTCTTCAATCGGAGGTCGACGCCTCCTATGCCGCCCGTCTCGAGGTGCAGCAGCTCCTGTCTCTGCACCAGGATATCGAAACCGGCTATCGCGGCTACCTGGTGACCGGGAACCCCCTGTTCCTGGAGCCGTACAGCCGGGCGAGGCCGGCGGTCGAGCCGGCGATGAAGGCGGTCCGAACCTCGCTCGTGCCGGCGCCCCGGACCGCTCCGCTCTACGCCCATCTGGACGAGCTCTCCCGGGCCAAGCTGAGGCTTGCCGACCGCATCGTCGCGCTCCGCCGCAGCGGCCGGCTCCCCGAGGCGGACGCCATGATCGGGAGCGGAAAGGCCCTGATGGATGCGATCCGGCGACACATAGCGGGCATGGAGACCGCCGAGCAGGCCTGGCTGCGGGACCGGGTCGACAAGGCCGACTCGGCCCGGCGGCGGGCCGAGCTCACCACCTTCGCGCTTCTCGCCTTGCTCGGAGCGCTCCTGTTCGGGGCCGCCTACGCCACCCAGCAGCGGCTTCGCTCGGAGCGCGAGGCGCTTCGGCGCGCAAGCCGTCTCTCCACCCGGCAATCGGCCATCTTCGACAGCACGCGCGACGGGCTGGTGATGCTCAACCTCAGCGGAAGCGTCGAAAGCCTGAACCCGGCCGCCGCGGCGATGTTCGGCTACGATCTCGACGACCTCGTCCGCCGGGACGTCGGGCACCTGTTCGAGCTCGCCCCCGACGAAGGCCGGGTCGAGACCTTCCTTCGGCGCCTCGCCGGACGTCACGGCGCGCGGCTCGGGACGGCCCAGGAATTCTGGGGGCGAAGGAAGAGCGGCGAGACCTTCCCGACCGAGGTGAGCGTCAGTCCCGTCCCGCTCGACGACGGAACCCGTTACGTCGTCGTGGTGCGCGACGTCACCGAGCGCAAGCAGGTCGAGACGATGAAGACCGAGTTCGTGTCGACGGTCAGCCACGAGCTCCGCACGCCTCTCACGTCCATCGCCGGCTCGCTCGGCCTGCTGCTGGGCGGGGCGGCCGGCGAGATCCCGGACAAGGCGGCGCGCCTGATCAAGATCGCCCATTCGAATTGCGACCGGCTGGTGCGCCTGATCAACGACATCCTCGATATCGAGAAGATCGAGACCGGGAAGCTCGCCTTCGCGATCCGGCCGCTGGCGCTCGCCCCAATGATCGAGACCGTGATGCAGGCCAACCAGGCGTTCGCCGACGCCCATGACGTTCGGCTCGAGACGGGGCCGCTCCCGGCCGACGCGGTGGTGATGGCGGACGAGGACCGGCTGATGCAGGTGTTCACCAACCTCCTCTCGAACGCCGTAAAATTCTCCCCACCCAGCGGGGCGGTGACGCTCAGCGTCGAGCGGCTCGACCGGCGCTACCGGGTCTCGGTCGCGGATCGCGGGTCGGGCATCCCCGACGAGTTCAGGACGCGCATCTTCCAGAAATTCGCTCAGGCCGATTCCTCCGACACCCGGCAGAAAGGCGGCACCGGCCTGGGTCTCAGCATCGTCCGGGAGATCGTCAGCCGGCTCGGCGGCGCCGTCGCCTTCGAGGACCGGCCGGGAGGCGGAACCGTGTTCCACGTCGATCTGCCGGCGGCGCCCGGCGAGCCGTCGAGCGAGCCGCGACCGGCGGCCGGAGCCGGCTCGGCCCGGATCCTCCACGTCGACGACGATCCCGACGTGGCGAGGATCGTCAGCGGCGCCTTCGAAGGGCGAGCCGAGGTCGTCGAGGCCTACAGCCTCGCTCAGGCCCGCGCGCTCCTCGGCCGCGACCGCTTCGACCTCCTCATCCTCGACATCGCGCTTCCCGACGGCTCCGGCCTCGAGCTGCTCCCCGAGATTCGAGCGCGGGAAGGGGCTCCGCTTCCGGTCATCGTCTTCACGGCACAGGATGCAGCAGCCGATTTGCCGGAAGGGCTGACGGCGGTTCTAACCAAGTCGCGCGCCAGCATCGACCGCCTGGTGGAAGTGGCGGGAGAAGCGCTCGCGCGCGGAGGCACGGCTTGATACGGATATTGTACGTCGACGACGAGCCCGACATCCGCGAAGTCGCGCTGATGGCGCTCGGACTCGACGCGGAGTTCGAGGCGAGCGGCTGCGCCTCGGGGATGGAGGCGGTCGAGGCCCTCCAGTCGTCGAAGCCGGACCTCGTGCTCCTCGACGTGATGATGCCGGTCATGGACGGGCCCGCGACCCTGCGCGCGATCCGTTCGCACCCCGAAGGCGCGAGCGTCCCAATCGTCTTCATCACCGCGCGGACCCAGCAGGCGGAGGTCGACAGCCTGATGGCGCTCGGAGCGGCGGGAGTCATCGCCAAGCCTTTCGATCCGATGACGCTCGCCGCGCGGGTGAGGGAGCATCTCCGGCCTTGAGCCTGGACGAGGGTATGGCTCGGCTCCGGGCGCAATACCGCACCCGTCTCGAGCGGGACGGGGAAGCTCTGGGCTCCGCCCAGGCCGCCGGCGACCGCGCCGCCCTGCTTCGCATCGCGCATGGCCTGGCGGGCTCGGCCGGGACGTTCGGCTATCCGCGCATAAGCGAGGCGGCGCACGAGGCCGAAGAGGCTCTGGATTCGGGCGGGTCCGATTCGGACCTCGGCGCGCTGATCCGGCGGATCCACCGGGAAATCGCGGCCGCGCTAAAGGCTTAGGGCCGGGCCGTGGAACTCCAGCTCGCTGACTTGAGTTTGCCTTGAAGGGTGCCTGTGAAAAGAGTTCTCATCTGCGACGACGATGCCCTCCTGGTCGAGCTCGTCCGCTACCGACTCACCGCGAGCGGCTATGCCGTGGACAGCGCGGGGGACGGCGTGGAAGGCGAGCGGCTGCTCCGGGAGAACGGCTATGACGCCGTCGTCCTCGACGCGATGATGCCGGCGGTGGACGGCTATGAGCTTCTTCGCCGGATTCGCGAGACCCCCGGAACCAGGCGGACCCCCGTCATCATGTTGAGCGCCCGGCGGCGCGAGGAAGACATCGTCGCGGCGCTCAAGCTCGGCGCCAACGATTATGTCGTCAAGCCCTTCATCCCCGAGGAGCTCGTCGCCCGACTCGCCCGGCTGGTCGACGGGGCCGCGGCATGAAGTCGCGGCCGGCGGCCGGGCGGCTCCTCGCCTGCGCGGCGATCATGGCAGCGTCGACCGCCTGGGCTCCTCCTCCGGCTCCGCCCGCCGCGGACGGACGATCGCCCTACGAGGCCGGCGTCGAGGCGCGGCGCGCGGGCGATTCCAAGCGCGCGGCCGAGCTGCTCGCCGCCGCGGTCGCCGCCGAGCCGGACAATAGCGACGCCCAGCTGCAGCTTGGCCTCGCCCTCCTCGCCGAAGGCCGGCTCGACGAGGCGGAGGCCGCCTTCCGGCGGACGCTCGACCTGGCCCCGGGCTATGAGGACGCCCGCCTCGGGCTGGCGCGGGTCGCGATCCGGCGCGGCGATCCGAAGGCCGCCCGAGCCGCCCTCGAGGGCGTGAGCGCGGCCAACCCGGAGGCCGCTCCGCTTCGGGCCCGGCTCGACGAGGAAGCGTCGCTCACCGCTTATCGAGGCGAGATCAACCTCGAGGGAAGCTACAGCGCCCTCGACCGCGGCCGCTCGGACTGGAAGGAGGGCGCCGCGGAGCTGCGCTACAAGACCGCCGGAGGAACGGCGATCGCCGGGCGGGTCGAGCGGTCCCGTCGGTTCGGCCTCGACGACACCTATCTCGAAGCCCGCGCCGACGCGCGGCTTTCCCCGGCCGCTTCGGCCTATTTCTCGGTCGGGGCGACCCCCAACGCCGATTTCCGGCCCCGCTGGCAGCTAAGCGCCGGCGGTTCGCTGCGGCTGCGCGGCGGCGCCGGGGCGACGGTGGCCACGCTCGACGCTCGCCAGGCCCGCTACCCGGCCCGCGACATCCAGACGCTCACTCCGGGCTTCGAGCAGTATCTTGCGGGAGGGCGGGTCTGGCTGACCGGCCGGATGATCAACATATTCGATGAGCGCGGCCGCCACCGGGCCGGATGGCTCGCCCGCGGCGACGTCCAGGCTTCCGCCAAGCTTCGGCTGTTTGCCGGCTATGCCGACGCGCCCGACACGTCCGAAGGCCGCGTTATCGCCACCCGAAGCGCCTTCGGGGGCTTCGCCTGGGACGTTGGCCAGCGCTCCGTCCTTCGCCTGTCGGCGGCGCGCGAGCACCGCTCCGACGGGAGCAACCGGGTTCAGCTGGGCCTCGGCGTCGGGTTTCGCTTCTGAGCGCGCTTCTGGCCCTCTGGGTGGTGTCGCTCGCCGTCACCGCAGCGGCCTTCCTCATCGTCGGCGGACTTATCGCGGCCCGCCTCCTCTTTGGCTGGCGGGCCAGGGCCCGAAGCGCGGAGCGGGCTCGGCTCGTCCCCCTCCTGCTCACCGCCGACGGGAGCCAGGACGCGCGCGCGCAGCTCTGGCGAGCCGCGGATTTCACCGCGGATCTCATGGTCGAGCTCATCCAGATGGTTCGGGGCCGGGAGCGGGAGCGGTTCATCGAACGCGCCGCGGCGCTCGGCGTCCCGGAGCGCCTTCGCCACCATCTCGGAGACGCTTCGCCGCGGGTCCGCCAGACCGCGGCGGAAGCGCTTGGCCTGTTCCCGGACGACCGGTCGGTCGCGCGGCTGACCGAGGCGCTCGGCGACCCCAATTCCGACGTCCGGCTCACCGCCGCCCTGGCCCTGGCTCAGGCCGGGCGCGCGCCGCCCTTGGAGGAGCTGGTCGAGCGCCTCGACATCGGCCGGTCGGAAAGGTCGCTTTTGATCGTCTCGCTGATGAAGGAGCTGGCCCGGCACGCCCCCGGGGAGGTGGAAGCCGCTCTCGCCCGCGCCGACTGGAGAGGCGGCGTCAGGACCGCCGCCGCGGAGGCGCTCGCCGATGCCGGCCGCTATGAGGCGGTTCCGCTCATCGCCGAGGCCGCGGCGCGGGCGGCCGACGGGAGCGAGGAGCTTCCGCGCTACCTGTCCGCCCTGGCGACCCTGGGCCATCCGGCGGCCCGGCCGACGGTCGAACGGGCGCTCGCCAGCGCCGTCGCCGGAGTGAGGGCCGCCGGGGCCAGGGCCGCCGGCAAGATCCGGTTGAACGACCTTGGCGGCCGGCTCGCCGAGCTCCTGGCGGACCCGGCCTGGATCGTCCGCTACCAGGCCGGGAACGCCCTCGTCGCACTCGGCCCGGCCGGAGTCAGGCGGCTGGATGAAGCCGTCCGGGAGGCGCAGGACCCGGCGGCCGCCACCGCCAGGCGCGTGCTCGCGGAACTGGGGCCGCGGTGATGGCCGGCTGGACCGACGGCGCCTATCTCGCCGCCCGGGCGATCGCTCTCCTGGTCATCCTCACGGGGCTGCTCCAGATCGCCTTCTACATCGTCCAGCTGCTCTACGCCGCCTTCGCCCTCGGCAAGCGGCCTCCGGTCGGGCGCGCCTCCACCTTGTGGCGGCGCTATGCCGACGAGGCGCCGGCGATCGCGGTCCTCGCCCCCGCGTTCAACGAGGAGGTGACGATCATCGAGAGCGTCCGCTCGCTTCTAGCTCTCGAATATCCCGACTTCGAGGTCATCGTGATCAACGACGGCTCGAAGGACGCCACTCTCGACCGCCTGGTTTCCCACTTCGGCCTCGCTCCGGTCGAGCGCTTCCACGACTCGGTCGCGGCGCACCGCCCGATACGCGGCCTCTACGCCTCGCCCCGGCTCCCCCGGCTCCTCGTCGTCGACAAGGAGAATGGCGGCAAGTCCGACGCCCTCAACGCCGGCATGAACCTCGCCCGCTCGCCCATCTTCTGCTCGATGGACGCCGACAGCCTGCTCGAGCCCGACGCGCTGCTCAGGGCGGTCCGCCCGTTCGTCGACGAGCCCACGCGCACCGTCGCGGTCGGCGGAACGATCCGGATCGCCAACGGCAGCCGGATCGAGGGCGGCCGGGTCGTCGGCGTGCGCCTTCCGCGCAACCTCCTCGCCCTCATCCAGATCCTCGAATATCTTCGGGCCTTCCTGATGGCTCGGCTCGCGCTCGGGAGGATGCAGGTCCTCACCGTCATCTCGGGCGCGTTCGGCCTGTTTCGCCGCCAGACCGCGCTCGAGGTCGGCGGCTATACCCACGGCACCGTCGGCGAGGACATGGAGCTGGTCGTCAAGCTTCACCGGAGGCTTCGGGAGCAGGGCATCGACTACCGGATCGAGTTCATCCCCGAGCCGGTCTGCTGGACGGAGGTGCCCGAGAGCCTCAAGGTCCTCGGCCGGCAGCGGGCGCGGTGGCAGCGGGGCGCCCTGGAGACCTTCTGGAGGCACCGGGACATGCTCTTCAACCCACGCTACGGCCGGATCGGCTTCGTCGGCTTCGGCCAGATCCTCCTCGTGGACGTCGTCGGGCCGCTGGTCGAGGTGCTCGGCTATGTCCTCGTCCCGCTCCTCTGGGCGCTGGGGCTACTCGCGCGCGACTATCTTTTCGCCTGGCTCGCGGTGACCTTCACCTTCGGCCTGTTCGTCAGCGCCGCGACCCTGATCCTGGAGGAGGTCGAGCTTCGCCGCTTCCCCCACGCCCGCGACCTCGCCATCCTCGCCGCCGTCGCGGTCGTCGAGAATTTCGGCTACCGGCAGCTGGCGAACTTCTGGCGCCTCCAGGGCTGGTGGCAGTTCCTGCGCAAGCGGCAGGGCTGGGGCGAGATGACCCGCAAGGGTTTTTCGGGCAGCCGCTAGGCGGCTCCGGAAACTAAAGTGCTCGGGGAACGCGCCCGCATCGCCCGCCGCTCCTCGCCGCCGCCGAAGACCTGCGCGGTCCCCGATGAGTCGGATCGGCTGCACTTCGTTCCAGTCGGCGCGGCATTGGTGCGCCCACGCAACCGAACCGAGCGCCGGGGCGTATCAGGGCGCAGGAGGTTGGCATGCGAGGTACCAGGGTCTCCGGCTTCGTCCGAGTGCGCGGCGCCCGCGAGCACAATCTCAAGAATGTGGATGTCGACATACCGCGCGACGCGCTCGTCGCGTTCACCGGCGTGTCCGGATCGGGCAAGTCGTCGCTCGCTTTCTCCACCCTCTATGCCGAGGCCCAGCGCCGCTATCTTGAATCGGTCTCCCCTTACGCTCGCCGACTCTTCCACCAGATGGAGGTGCCCGAGGTCGACGAGATAGAGGGCCTGCCGCCCGCGGTGGCGCTTCAGCAGCAGCGCGGATCGCCGACCACCCGGTCGTCGGTCGGAAGCGTCACCACCCTCTCCAACCTGCTTCGAATGCTCTATTCGCGCGCCGGCGACTATCCGGCGGGCCAGGCCCATCTCGATGCCGAATCCTTCTCGCCGAACACGCCGGAGGGCGCCTGTCCGCGCTGTCACGGCCTCGGCCGGATCCACGAGGTCACGGAAGCCTCGATGGTGCCCGATCCTTCGAAGACCATCCGGGAACGCGCCGTCGCCGCCTGGCCGATGGCCTGGGGCGGCCAGAACCTGCGCGACATCCTGATCAGCCTCGGGATCGACGTAGACACGCCGTGGCGGAACCTGCCGAAGAAGGTGCGCAACTGGATCCTGTTCACCGAGGAGCAGCCCCAGGTGCCCGTCTATCCGGGCTGGACCCATGACGAAATCCAGCGGGCGATCCGTCGCAAGATCGAGCCCGCCTACATGGGCACCTTCTCCAGCGCGAAGCGCCATGTCACCCACAGCTATGCGACGACGCAGAGCGCGATGATGAAGAAGCGCGCCGCGCGTTTCATGATCGCCGGGCTTTGCCCGGTCTGCGACGGGAAGAGGCTGCGCCGCGAACCCTTGTCCATCCGCTTCGAGGGCCTCGACTTCGCGGAAATGAGCCGGCTGCCTATGGCCCACTTCTCCAAGATCTTCGCGCCCTATGCCGAGGCGAAGGCTGGCAAGCTCAGGGCGCTTCGCAAGACCCACCCGGAAAAGGCCCTGGTGGTCGAGCACATCGCCGGAGACCTGTGCCGCCGGCTGTCGGTGCTGCTCGACCTCGGCCTCGGCTACCTGACCCTGGAACGAAGCACCCCGACCCTGTCGCCGGGCGAGCTGCAGCGGCTTCGGCTGGCGACCCAGGTCGTCTCCAACCTGTTCGGGGTCGTCTACGTGATGGACGAGCCGTCGGCCGGACTGCATCCCGCCGACACCGAGGCGCTGCTGCGAGCGCTCGACGGCCTCAAGGCGGTGGGCAATTCGCTGTTCGTCGTCGAGCATGAGATGGACGTCGTCCGCCGCGCCGACTGGGTCGTCGACGTCGGACCGGCCGCCGGCGAGCATGGCGGCGAGATCCTCTACAGCGGACCGATCGAGGGCCTTCGCAAGGTCGCGGCGTCGGAGACGAGGCGTCATCTGTTCGACGAAGGCGGCGGGATTCCTAGCCGGAAGCGCGAGCCCGCCGGCTGGCTTCGGCTGGAGGGGGTCTCGCGCAACAATCTGAAGCGGGTCGATTGCGCGATCCCGCTGGGAGTGATGACCGCCGTCACCGGAATCTCGGGCTCTGGCAAATCGAGCCTGGTCAGCCAGGCGCTGGTCGAGCTGGTCGCCGAGGCGCTCGGCGCCCCGGTCGCGGCCGAGGATGAGCCGGACGCCGAAGCCGCGCTCGAGGACCGCCCCGCCGCCCCGACCGAGGGCCGGATCGGCGGCGGTCTCGAAGGGGTCAGGCGGCTGATCGAGGTCGACCAGAAGCCGATCGGCCGAACCCCGCGCTCCAACCTCGCCACCTACACCGGCCTGTTCGACCATGTCCGCGCGCTTTTCGCGGCGACGCCCGAAGCCCGCAAACGGCGCTACGATGCCGGCCGCTTCTCGTTCAACGTCGCCAAGGGCCGCTGCCCGCGCTGCGAGGGCGAAGGCTTCGTCATGGTCGAACTGCTCTTCCTGCCGAGCGTCTACGCCCCGTGCCCGACCTGCCGCGGCACCCGCTACAACCCCAAGACGCTCGAGATCCGCTATCGGGGCAAGACCATTGCCGATGTTCTCGCCCTCACCGTCGCGGGGGCTTGGGATTTCTTCGCCGACGCGCCCAACGTCTGCCGGTCCTTGAAGGTGCTTCGCGAGGTCGGCCTCGACTATATCCGCCTCGGCCAGCCGGCGACCGAATTTTCGGGCGGGGAGGCGCAAAGGGTGAAGCTAGCCACCGAGCTTCAGCGCGCCCAGCGCGGCGGCGCGCTCTATGTGCTCGACGAGCCGACCACCGGCCTTCACCCGACCGATGTCGAGCGGTTGCTCGCCCAGCTCCACGCCCTGGTCGAGGCCGGCAACAGCGTCATCCTCGTCGACCACGACATGAAGCTCGCGGCGGCGAGCGACTGGGTGATCGACATCGGCCCCGGCGCCGGCGACGAGGGCGGACGGATCGTCGCCGCCGGCCCACCGGCGAAAGTGGCGTCTTCCAGGGCCAGCCGCACCGCACCCTATCTCCGGCGCGCGCTCGGGGAAGAAGCGGCCGCCGCCGCCTGAGCGCCGCTCGCGATTCGCTTCGTCGATTGAAAACCGGCGTTCAGAAGCGCGGACGGCGAGACTTGCGCGGGATTGGAAATGGAAGGCCCCCATGGCAGCGACCTCCCCGCGCGGCCCATACTGGCTCGTCGACAGCTATGCCCGGTTTCACACCGAGTGAACGGCAGCGCCTGAAGCGAGTGGCTCCCCGGGACGGATTCGAACCATCGGCCAACCGGTTAACAGCCGGTTGCTCTACCGCTGAGCTACCGGGGAGCAGCCTCTCGGGCGAGGCGCGCCTATAGCAGCGGGTTTCTCGGACTGGCAAGGGCTTCAGACGGCGAACTGCTCCATCGAGATGCGCTCGTCGAGGGCGTGCTCGGGATCGAAGAGGAGGGTGAGGGGCTGGCGGCGATCGACGCTGACCTCGACCGTGGCGACGTCGCGGACCTCGCGCTGGTCGGCGACGGCGGAGACCGGCCGCTTGTCTGCGTGAAGGACCCTGAACAGGATCTTGAGGTCGTCCGGAACCAGGGCGCCCCGCCAGCGCCTCGGCCGGAACGGGCTGATCGGGGTCAGGGCGACGAGGTTGGCGCCGAGCGGGAGGATCGGCCCCTGGGCGGAGAAATTATAGGCGGTTGAGCCGGCCGGGGTCGCCACCAGCACTCCGTCGCAGACCAGCTCGGGAAGGACGGTCCGGCCGTTGACCGAGACCTCGATCCGAGCCGTCTGCCGGGTCTCGCGGAGAAGCGACACCTCGTTGATCGCCGGGCTCGACACCTTCTCACCGGAGACCGTCACCGCCTCCATCCGCAAGGGCGCGACCGACACCGGCTTGGCGCGGTTGACCCGCTCCCTCAGCCCCTCGATCCGCCACTCGTTCATCAGGAAGCCGACCGTCCCCCGGTTCATCCCGAAGACCGGAAGGGTCCGCCCGGCGTTCAGCATCTCGTGAAGGGTCTGCAGCAGGAAGCCGTCGCCGCCGAGCGCGATCACCTGCTCGGCCTCGGCGAGCGGCACGAAGTCGTAGGCGTCGCGAAGCAGGGCCTCGGCCGACTGAGCCGCCTCCGCGGCGGAGGCGAGCAAGGCGGTGGGCAGGTCGGCATTGGCCGTCATGACCTGCTTGCTAGGGGCGAAGGGACGGGGGGGCAAGGACGATCCCCATTGCCGCCGCCCGGGATGCCATGATACACTATCACATGAATCGGTACCGACCCGGCTCCGCGAGCGCGGAAATCGCGGGGGCTCTCGCGGGCTTCCTGGCTCTCGCGGCCGCCGGCTGCTCCAGACCGCCCGATCCCCACACATTGCCCGCGGGCGCGGTCGACGCCCGGCCCGTCTCGCCTTTCGGCGACATCCATCAGAACATGCCTCCACAGCTCGACGGATCGCCCTTCGATCCCAATGAAGGCCTGGGCGTGCAGGGCTTCGCCGACAGGAGGATCGGCCGGCGAGTGGCGAACTTCGCCGTGCACAGCATCGTCTACAGCCATTTCGTCGGCGAGCTGCATTTCTTCTACCCGGCGGCGCGGACCGGGCCGGGCCCGGGAATGTGCCGGGCGGCGGTCTATTCGGCCCAGGGCGAGACCGCGACTCCGCCCCGGGGGCAGTGGCAGGGCGCGGTGTTCGCGGTGGCGGGAAGCGTGGCCCCGCTGCCGGAGCCGTGGCCGGCCGGATATGGGGAGCGGCTCGAGGCGGCCTGCAAAGCCCGGAGGGACATCGGCCTGTGGTTCCGGGCGCCGTCCGCGGCCCAGGCCTATCTCGCGGCCCGGCTAGCCGATTCGGTCGTCGCCTCGGCGAGGGCGAGCGGCGCCCTTCCGTTCCAGCTCGCCTGTCGTCCCTACCCGCCGGACACGCCGGAGAGACCCCGCTGCGCCCGCGACGTCCGAAGCGCCGTTGCCGGCGCGAACCCGCGAGCGATCGTCAGGGTCGAGGCGTGCCGCGAGGGCACTCGGCAGCCGTGCCTCGCGATCGGTCTGGCCATGAGCCCGGAACGGGGTTTGGACGCGGCGGAGGACCAGTGGCTGCTCAACGTCCGCTATCGGGGCGGGCCGGAGCCGAGGATTTCGAGGGTCGAAGTCGACGACGACCGCATCATCTTCGAGTAGCCGCGCGGAGCGGCGGAGGCCGCCGCGCCGGCGTCGCTCAGCGCCGCCGGACCGGCTTCAGCATTGCTCGCAGATCAGCCGGGAGGGCTGGCACAGGGCCGGCCGGCGGCGGGTCACGTGGCCGCATTCGAGCTGCATCGCGACGGCGCCCCGGCCGCACGGCGTCCGCGCGGTCACGGCACGGCTCCGCCGGTCGCGGGGACGCTGCAGCGTCTCCTCTTCGATGATCATTTTCGGATTCCCCCTGCTTCGCCGCGAAAAACGGCTCGCAATCAACGGTGTAGCAAGGTTTCCGGAGAAGACCAAGGCGCTTTGTCGACGATTTCGAACGAACGAACGGCCGGCGCGCCTTTCGTCCCGGCGCGGCACCGCGGCCGATCTAAACCGATTGTTGAGGGGAAGAGCCCAGAGTAGACCGATGGGGTTCGAAGCGCCGTCCACGGAGAAGGAAGAAGGAGGCATGGCCGCGTCCGGCGCACCGCTCTTCCTCTTGTCCTTCCGTCACCGCGACGAGCTGACCGCGACGGCCGAGCGGGCCGGGTGGCTGGCGATCGCGGCGCGGCGGGCCGACCATGCCGAGAGCCGGTTCATCGCGTCGGGCGCCTCCGTCGCCGTGGTCGACGCCCGCGGCGCCCTTCCGGAGGGCAAGGAAGCGGTCCGAAGCCTCGCCGATCCGGCCGAGGCCAATTGCGCCGCCCTGCTCGTCCTGCTCTCGCGCGGCGATTCGGAGGCGCTCGACGCGCTCTACGCGGACGGCGCCACCCATTTCCTGGTCAGCCCGTTCAGCGACGCCCAGTTCCTCCAGGCGCTCCAATATGCCCACCGCCACGCCGAGCGGGTCGGCGGCCGGCGGCCGCTCCGCCGGGGCGAGCCGGAGGGGCGCAAGGGCAAGCCCGGAAGCGCCTCCTGGCGCTGGCAGCCCGGCTCGCAGACGGTCGAGCTCAGCCCGGCTCTCGCCCGCCGCGCCGGCCTCGGCGAGGAAGCGGGGCAGAGGATCAGCCTGATGGAGCTGTTCCGCAAGCTCGACCCCGACGGGCGCAAGGCGGCCCGCGGAGCGATCGACCGGCTGCTCTCGACCGGCCAGTCGACCGCCTTCGCCCACACCGACGCCGAGGGCGAGGGCGCCCGCCTCGCCCACCATGTCCGGGTCGAGGGCGCCAAGGACGGGGGCGCGGTGGTCGGCCGGACCGAGGCGATCGTCCCGCTCGACGGCGCGGCCTGGCAGTCGCGCGACCCGATGACCGGGGTGCGCGACGGCCGCGCCGCCCGGGCCTGGATCCAGCGCCAGCTCAAGGCCGAAGGGGAGGGGCAGCCGGCCCTGGTCGTGCTCCTGCTCGCGGTCAGCCGATTCGACACGATCAACGCCGCCTTCGGCCGCCCGACCGGCGACGCCGTCCTTCAGGCCGCGGCCCGGCGCATCGAGCGGCTCGCCGATTCGGACGGCCGCCGCCGTCTCGTCGCCCGGATCGCCGGCGCCGAGTTCGCGATCCTGCTCGCCGCTCCGACCAGCCTCGGCGAGGGCCGGTTCCTCGCCGGCCAGCTGGTCGAGGCGATCGGCCGGCCCTTCATGTCGGGCGACCACGTCATCACCCTGGGAAGCCGGGTCGGGGTCGTCGCATCGGAAGCCGGCGAGGACGCGGCCGGGCTGCTTCGCCGGGCCAGCGCGGCCCTGGCCGAAGCCAAGTCGAGCGAGGCGGGCCCGGTCAAGGTGGTCGACGCCGGGGCGGCCAGCGACAGCGCCCTCGGCGACCAGCTCGAGATCGACCTGAGGCGCGCCCTCGACCAGGACGAGATCGAGATACTGTTCCAGCCGCAAGTCTCGGTGGCGACCCGGCGGATCGTCGGCGCCGAGGCGCTCGCCCGCTGGCGTCACCCGCGCTTCGGGGAGCTTGGGGCGATGACCCTGTTCAGCGTCGCCGAGCGCTCCGACTATCTCGTCCAGCTCTCCGACCACGTCCAGCGCAAGGCGGTCGCCGCCGCCGCCGCCTGGCCGGAGGCGCTTTCCGGGCTTCGGCTGTCGGTCAACATCACCGCGGCGGACATCGTCCGCCCCGGCTTTGCGGAGCAGTTCATCGCCCTCGTCGCCGGCACCGGCTTCGATCCCGCCCGGCTCACCGTAGAGGTCACCGAGAGCGGGCTGATCGAGGATCTGGGCGCCGCCGGCAACCTGCTGGCGCGGCTCAGGCAGGGCGGCCTGCGGGTCGCCATCGACGATTTCGGGACGGGCTATTCGAGCCTCGCCTATCTCAAGGCGCTTCCGCTCGATTATCTCAAGATCGACAAGCGCCTTGTCGAGGACATCAGCGGCTCGCCGCGCGACCAGGTGGTGGTGCGGAGCGTCATCGACATGGCGCGCTCGCTGGGGCTCGAGGTCATCGCGGAAGGGGTCGAGACGGAGGAGCAGCTCGCCCTCCTGGCGAGGGAGGGGTGCAACCTCTACCAAGGCTTCCTGTGCTCGCCGCCGGTGGACGTGGAGGCCCTGGCGGGGCTGGTGGGCTAACCGTCATACCGGCGAACGGCACCCCGGGACGGGAAGTCTCGGCGGGTCTCCCCGAGGTCCCGGCCGGGATGACGTCGGAAAATGGGGACACGCACTTTCTTGCGGAAAAGCGCGTGTCCCCTTTTCAGGCTACATGCCCTTGGGGCCGTCGTCCCGGTCTCGCTCGGCGGCGGCGAGAGGAAGCGATTTCACCGCCGCTTCGAGCTCGATCAGGCGTTTCGACCGGATTGCGGATGAGGCCGGGCGCGCGCGGGAAGCTTCGCGGCGCTGGACGATGTCGGGCTTGACCGCCGACGTGGGGGCAGCGGCAAGCATCAATGAAATCAGCAACATCGCGGCGTTTCCTCCGGGTGTGAGGGTCAACCTCGAACCTTGATATAGGTTGCGAAAAGCCGGACGAAGCGAGCCAAAGGCGGGGTAGGCGCTCTCCTCCCCATTCCCGGCGGGGGGAGAGGGCCGGTCAGCCCAGGATCCGCGCCAGCCCTTTCGAAAGCTGAAGCGCCCCGTTCACCCGGCTCGGGGCGTCCGGCCAGCTTCTCTGGATCACCAGCTTGCTGTCGGGCCTCAATTTGGCCGTCCCCTTGAGGCGCTGGACGTAGGCGATCAGGCCCTCGAGGTCCGGGAAGGTGTCGTTGTGGAAGTGGACGAGCGCCCCTTTCGGTCCGACGTCGAGCTTCACCACCTGGGCGGCGCGGCAGTTGAGCTTGATCTCGATGACCTTGAGGAGGTTGTCGGTATCGTCGGGGAGCTTGCCGAAGCGGTCGATCAGCTCGGCCGCGAAGGCCTCGATCTCGCCGGAGGATTCGAGCTCGTTCATCCGCCGGTAGAGGCCCATCCTGAGATCGAGGTCGGGAACGTAATCGTCCGGGATCATGATCGGCGCGTCGACCGTGATCTGCGGCGAGAATTCGGTGGAGGCCTTGAAGTCGCCGCCGCTCTTGGCGGCCATGATCGCCTCCTCGAGCATCGACTGGTAGAGCTCGAATCCGACTTCCCTGATATGGCCCGACTGCTCGTCGCCGAGCAGGTTGCCGGCGCCGCGAATGTCGAGGTCGTGGCTTGCGAGCTGGAAGCCGGCGCCGAGCGAATCGAGGTTGGCGAGGACCTGCAGGCGCTTGTCGGCGGCCTCCGTAACCGTCCGGCTCGCCGGCGTGGTCAGATAGGAATAGGCCCGGGTCTTGGAGCGTCCCACCCGCCCCCGCAGCTGGTAAAGCTGCGCAAGCCCGAAGCGGTCGGCGCGGTGGACGATGAGCGTGTTGGCCGAAGGGATGTCGAGCCCGCTCTCGACGATCGTCGTCGACAGGAGGACGTCGTACTTGCGGTCGTAGAAGGCGCTCATCCTCTCCTCGACCTCGGTCGGCGCCATCTGGCCGTGGGCGGTGACGGCGTTTACCTCCGGCACCTCGTCGCGAAGATATTGCTCGAGATCGGCCAGGTCGGCGACGCGCGGAGCGACGAAATAGGTCTGCCCGCCGCGATAATGCTCGCGGAGCAGGGCCTCGCGGATCACGACCGGGTCCCAGGGCATGACGTAGGTGCGCACCGCCAGCCGGTCGACCGGCGGCGTCTGGATGACCGAGAGCTCGCGTAGTCCCGACATCGCCATCTGCAGCGTGCGCGGGATCGGAGTCGCGGTCAGGGTCAGGACATGGACGTTGGCGCGCATCGCCTTGAGGCGCTCCTTGTGGGTGACCCCGAAGCGCTGCTCCTCGTCGACGATGACGAGGCCGAGATTCTTGAACTCGACGGTCTTGGCGAGCAGGGCATGCGTGCCGACGACGATGTCGACCTTGCCCGCCTTGAGGCCTTCCTTGGTCTCCTTCGCCTCCTTGGCGGCCACGAGCCGGGAGAGCCGGCCGATCTCGATCGGGAAGCCCCGGAAACGCTCGCAGAAGGTCTGGTAATGCTGGCGGGCGAGAAGGGTGGTCGGGCAGACGAGGGCGACCTGGTGGCCAGCCATGGCCGCGGCGAAGGCCGCTCGGAGCGCGACCTCGGTCTTGCCGAAGCCGACGTCGCCGCAGACCAGGCGGTCCATCGGCCGGCCCGCGGCGAGATCGTCGAAGACGTCGGCGATGGCCCGGTCCTGGTCCTCGGTCTCCTCATAGGGGAAGCGGTCGGCGAAGGCGGCGTAGCTCGTGTCCGGCTCGACGACGGCGCCGGGTCGTAGCGCCCGCTCGGCCGCGGTCTTGATCAGCTCGCCGGCGATCTCGCGGATCCGCTCCTTCATCCGCGACTTGCGCCGCTGCCAGGCCTCTCCGCCCAGCTTGTCGAGCGCCACTCCGTCGCTCTCGCTTCCGTAGCGCGACAGGATGTCGATATTCTCGACCGGCACGTAGAGCTTGTCGCCGCCGGCATATTCCAGCGCGACGCAATCGTGGGGGCTCGTGCCGACCGGGATCCGGGTCAGGCCCTCGTAGCGGCCGATGCCGTGGTCGGCGTGGACGACGAGGTCGCCGGGCGAGAGCGTCGCCAGCTCGCTCATGAAGGCGTCGGCCGACTTGCGCCGCTTGCGCCGGCGGACGAGCCGGTCGCCGAGCATGTCCTGCTCGGTCAGCAGGGCGACGTCGGCCGTGGTGAAGCCGTGATCGAGGGGGAGGACGGCGAGGGCCACGCCGGAAGCGCCCTGCGCTTCCTGCCACGTATCGACCTCGACGGCCTTTTTCAGCCCGTGATCGCCGAGCAGGCCCTTGAGCCGCTCGCGGGCGCCGGCCGAATAGCTCGCCAGCACCACCTTCTTCCTGGCCCGCCGCAATGCCGCGACATGGTCGACCACCGCTTCGTAGACGTTGAGATTCTGCGACCGCTCGGGCGCGAAGTCGCGGGCCGGATCGACCTCGAAGTCGAGCACGGTCGCGCTTTCCGGCTCGTGGAAAGGAGTCGCCAGATGAAGGGGGCGATCGGCGATCAGCCGCTCCCATTCGTCGCGCGCCAGGTACAAGGTCTCCGGCTCGAGCGGCCGGTAGCTGCCCGGGTCGGACGACTGGGCGCGCTTCCGGTTCTCGTAATAATCGGCGATCGCCTCGAAGCGGGCGTCGGCCGCGCCGGCATCGTGGGCGTCGCGCACGACGATATCGTCGTCGCCGAGATGCTCGAAAAGGCTGTCGAGCCGCTCCTCGAACAAGGGCAGCCAATGGTCGATCCCGGCCAGCCGCCGGCCTTCCGACACCGCCTGATAGATCGGGTCGCCGGTCGCGGTGGCTCCGAACTTCTCGCGGTAGCGTGAGCGGAAGCGCTTGACGCTGTCCTCGTCCAGCAGGGTCTCCGAGGCGGGGAGAAGGGTGAAGCCGCCTCTCTCGTCGCCGCTGGTGCGCTGGGTGGCGGGATCGAACCGGCGGACGCTCTCGATCTCGTCGCCGAAGAAATCGAGCCTGAGCCCCTCGCTCTCGCCGGCGGGGAACAGGTCGACGATTCCGCCGCGAACCGCGAACTCGCCCGAATCCTGAACGGTGTCGGTTCGATGGTAGCCGTTGGCGCTTAGCAAAGCGGATAGCTTGGCCATGTCGATCCGCTCGCCGGGGGCGAGCCGGGCGACAAGCTGGCGAATCCGGACGGGCGACAGGGTGCGCTGGGTCGCCGCGTTGACGGTGGTGACGAGGAGCTGTGGCTTTTGCGCCTTGCGCTGAAGCGCGTGAAGGGTCGCCAGCCGCTCGGACGAGGCGCGAAGGGACGGGGAGGCCCGGTCGTAGGGCAGGCAGTCCCAGGCGGGGAAGGCGAGCACCTCCAGCTCCGGAGCGAAATAGGCGGCGGCGTCCTGCAGATGCCGCATCGCCGCCTCGTCCGGCGCGACGAACACGGCGCGCCCTTTCGACGCCCGCGCGAGGTCGGCCGCGAGCCACGGCAGGAATCCGGCCGGCGCCCCGGCCAGGGTCATCGGCCTGGTCGCCGAGAGAATCTTGTGGATGTCGGTCACTATTCGGGGTGCTTGATATAATCGAGTGTCTGGAGCCGCCGCATCATCGCCCCGCGGTAGCGCTCCGGAGGCTCGGCGGTTCCGATGGCCCAGGCCATGATGTCGGCGTCCTGCTCTTCGAGCAAAGCCTCGAACCAGGCCATCTCCGCCTCGCCCCACGATTCCCCATGGGCGTCGAAGAAGCCGCCGATCATATAATCGGCCTCGCGCACGCCGCGGTGCCACGCGCGGAAGCGGAGTCGTTTGAGGCGGTCGGCGGGTTTCATCGTCATCCTAAGCGGAAAGAGCCGGCACGCCTTTTTGGACGTGCCGGCTTGAAGCCCCGCCGATCTAGGGATTGGGGGGGCGGCTGTGAAGCTACCGAGCCGTCATCCCCGGACTTGATCCGGGATCCATGAACTCCGGCCTCGGAAAGTCTTCTCTACGATCCGTGGTCATGGGTTCCGGCTTTCGCCGGAATGACGAGACGGCCGCTTGTCTTCCAGAGCGACCAGGCGATGCCCGCGGCGAGGATGGCGAAGGTGGCGGAGAGCGATACCGCCGGCGGTATCTTCGCCAGGCCCAGCGCATCGGCGACGAAGATCTTCGAGCCGATGAACACCAGCAGCACCGCCAGCGCATATTTGAGATAATGGAAGCGGTGCACCAGCGCCGCAAGCGCGAAATACAGGGCGCGAAGGCCGAGGATGGCAAAGACGTTCGACGTATAGACGATGAACGGGTCGGAGGTGATCGCGAAGATCGCGGGCACCGAGTCCACCGCGAAGACGATGTCGACGATCTCGACCATCGCCAGGGCCAGGAAGAGCGGGGTGACGAACCAGGCCGGCCGCCCCGACTCCGGGTCGGGCTCGCGAACCCAGAAGCTATCGCCGCGCAGCCCGTCGGTCACCGGCACCCGCTGGCGCAGCCAGCGCAGAACCGGGCTCGAGCCGAGGTCATATTCCTTTTCGGCGGTCAGCCATCTTGATTCCGGTGGCGATCAGGAAGGCCGCGAACAGATGGAGGATCCAGCCGAACTGCTGAATCATGACCGCGCCGGCTCCGATCATGACCGCCCGGAGCACGATCACGCCGAGGATGCCCCAGAAAAGCACCCGGTGCTGGTAGAGGCGCGGAACCGCGAAATAGGTGAAGATCATCGCGATGACGAAGACGTTGTCCATCGCCAGGCTCTTCTCGATGACGAAGCCCGTGAGATAGGCCATCCCCGCCGCCTCCCCGAGCCAAGACCAGACCCACAGCCCGAAGCCGAGGCCGAGCGCGATGTAGACGGCGGAGAGGAACAGGCTCTCCTTGACTCCGATCTCTCGCTGCTTGCGGTGAAGCACCCCGAGGTCGAGAGCGAGCAGGGCGGCGACGATGGCGAGGAAGGCGAGCCACATCCACAGCGGCTTGCCGAGCCAGGGTAAAGTGAGGAAATCCAAAGCCTCTCTCCAGATCGATGTTGATCGAAACCGGACGAAGCTTGCGATGCAGGGACGAAGGGCCGTGAAACTGCACCGGGCCAGGCCCGATGCGGTCCGACATCGCGATCGTCGAAGGAGACGGCCGCCAGAGGGGCCCGGTCCGCAAGGGCGATCTAGGTGGGGAGGAGGGCCCGATCAAGTCCGGCATGACGAAAGAGGGCCGCCGCGCTAACTACCCCCCATGCGCCCCGACATCCTCAATCCCCTGTTCGCCGAAGTGGAGGTCTTGAAGGGCATCGGCCCGGCCCTCGCCAAGCCGCTCAAGCGGCTTGGGCTGAACCGGGTCGTCGACATCCTCTTCCACCTTCCGGTGAGCTGGATCGAGCGCAAGAGAGTGGATGCGCTCGACATGGCCGACGCCGGCGGCGTGGTCACGATCGTCGTGACCCCGGTCGACTACCGCCAGGGCGGCCAGCGCAGCCCGTTCCGGGTCTACGCGACCGACCGCGAGGGCAATTATCTGTCGCTCACCTATTTCCACAACCCGGGCTGGGCGAAGAAGCAGTTCCCGCTCGGGGTGCCGAAGGTGGTCTCCGGCCGGATGGAGATGTACGGCCAGGAGCTCCAGATGGTCCATCCGGACTATGTGCTCGAGCCCAACGAGGCCCTCGACCTGCCCGAGCGCGAGCCGGTCTACCCGCTCTCCGAAGGCCTCACCAACCGGCGCCTCGCCGATCTCGTCGGACAGGCTCTGGCCCGGACCCCGACCCTGGGGGAATGGATCGAGCCGAGCCTTCTCGCCGCCCGCGGCTGGCCGGGCTGGCAGGACGCTCTCGGCGACGCCCATCACAGCCGCAACGCCGCCCCCGCCCGCGAGCGGCTCGCTTATGACGAGGTGTTCGCCAACCAGCTCGCGCTGATGCTGGTCCGCGCCTCGTCGAAGCGCCGCCGCGGCGTTCCGCTAAAGGGCGACGGACGGCTTCGCGACGCTCTCGACCTTCCCTATTCCGCCACCGGTGCCCAGCGCCGGGCCGTCGCCGAGATCGAGGGCGACCTCCAGCAGGAGACTCCGATGCTCCGGCTGCTCCAGGGCGACGTCGGTTCGGGCAAGACCCTTGTCGCACTGATGGCGATGCTGACCGCGGTCGAGGCCGGCGCCCAGGCCGCGCTGCTGGCCCCGACCGAGATCCTCGCCCGCCAGCATTTCGAGACTCTGACCCGGCAGCTGGCCGGACTCCGGGTCAACGTCGCCATCCTCACCGGTCGCGAGAAGGGGAGGGCGCGCGAGTCGACGCTGATGGGCCTCGCCGACGGCTCGATAGACATCCTCGTCGGAACCCACGCCATCTTCCAGGAGGCGGTCGCGTACAAGCGGCTCGGCCTCGCCGTGGTCGACGAGCAGCACCGCTTCGGGGTCGCCCAGAGGATGATGCTGGCTTCCAAGGCGGAGCGTCCGCCCCATCTGCTGGTGATGACCGCGACCCCGATCCCGCGAACCCTGACCCTCACCCAATATGGCGAGATGGACGTCAGCCGGCTCGACGAGATGCCGCCGGGGCGCCAGCCGATCGAGACCAGGGTGCTCAGCCTCGAGAAGCTTCCCGACGTCACCGACGCCCTCGCCCGCCACATCGCCCGCGGCGGCCAGGCCTATTGGGTCTGCCCTCTGGTCGAGGAGAGCGAGGTCTCCGACCGGGCCGCGGCCGAGGAGCGCGCCCGGTTGCTCCGGCTTCGCTTCGGCGACAAGGTCGGACTCGTCCACGGCCGCATGAAGGGGCCGGAGAAGGACGAGGTGATGGCCGCCTTCCAGCGGGGCGCGATCTCCGTCCTCGTCGCCACCACCGTCATCGAGGTCGGGGTCGACGTCCCCAACGCGACCCTCATGATCGTCGAGGGCGCCGACCGCTTCGGCCTCGCCCAGCTCCACCAGCTGCGCGGCCGGGTCGGTCGAGGCGAGGGGCGCTCGATCTGCCTGCTGCTCCGGGGCGCCGCGCTCAGCGAGACCGGCCGAGCCCGCCTCGCGCTGATGCGCGAGACCAACGACGGCTTCCGCATCGCCGAGGAGGACCTCAGGCTCCGCGGCGCGGGGGAGATTCTGGGGACCAGGCAGTCGGGCGAGGCGCAGTTCCGCCTGGCCAGCCCGGAGCAGATCCAGGCGCTCGCGCAGGCGGCCAGCGACGACGCCCGGCTGCTCGTCGATCGCGACGGCGGGCTGGAAGGTCCCAGGGGTCAGGCGGCCCGCGTCCTGCTCTACCTGATGGAGCGGGATGCGGCGGTGGGATTGCTCCGCGGCGGCTAACGGCGTCAGCGCGTCAGCAGCCCGTGCTTCTTCTTGCCGGCGGACAGCCGCATCGGGCCCGACAGGTTGAGGACCGCGAACTCGTCCGAGACAGTCTCCCCATTCACGCGGACCCCGCCCTGGGCGATCAGCCGCCGCGCCTCCTTCTTCGAGGCGCACAGCCCGAGGCCAACGAGAGCGTCGGCGACGGAGATGATGTCGGCGCCCGCCGCGAAAGTCGGCAAAGCCTCGCCGCTCGCCCCCTCCTCGAACGTCCTTCGCGCCGTATTCGCCGCCTCGCGCGCCGCCGCCTCGCCGTGCGCCATCGCCGTCGCCGCGTCGGCGAGAACCTTCTTCGCCTCGTTGATCTCGGCCCCGCCGAGCGCCTCCAGCCGGGCGATCTCGTCCAGGGGAAGGTCGGTGAACAGGCGAAGGAAGCGGCCGACGTCGCCGTCCTGGCTGTTGCGCCAATATTGCCAGTAATCGTAGGGGCTGAGCTGGTCGGCGTTCAGCCACACCGCCCCCGACGCGGTCTTGCCCATCTTGGCGCCGTCGGCGGTGGTCAGAAGCGGCGTGGTGAGGCCGTAGAGATGGGTGGAATCGATCCGCCGGGTCAGTTCAATGCCGTTGACGATGTTGCCCCACTGGTCCGAGCCGCCCATCTGCAGCCGGCACTCCGAGCGGCGCGACAGCTCGAGGAAATCGTAGGCCTGCAGGATCATGTAGTTGAACTCGAGGAAGGTGAGCGGCTGCTCGCGCTCGAGGCGGAGCCGGACGCTGTCGAAGGTCAGCATCCGGTTGATCGTGAAATGGGGGCCGACGTCGCGAAGGAAGGGAATGTAGTCGAGCGCGTCGAGCCACTCGGCATTGTTGACCATGATCGCCCCCGTCGGCCCGTCGCCGAAGTCGAGGAAACGCTCGAAGCAGCGGCGGATCGAGGCGATGTTGCCGGCGATGGTCTCCTCGGTGAGGAGCTTGCGGCTCTCGTCCTTGCCCGAAGGGTCGCCGATCTTGGTGGTTCCGCCGCCCATGACGACGATCGGCCTGTGCCCCGCCTGCTGGAGGCGCCGGAGCATCATGATCGAGACCAGATTGCCGACGTGGAGCGACGGCGCCGTGGCGTCGAAGCCGATATAGCCGGGGACGATCTGCTTCTGCGCGAGGGCGTCGAGCCCTTCGGCGTCGGTCACCTGGTGGATGAAGCCGCGCTCGTCGAGCGTTCGGAGGAGTTCGGATCTGTATTCGGACATGGGACGGGCGGTTAGCATGCCGACCCGTCATGCTGAACTTGTTTCAGCATCCAGTTTCGAGCAGCAGTGCGGGTGGAGAACTGGACCCTGAAACAAGTTCAGGGTGACGGGAAGGGATGGACGTGAGCAAGCATAGGCTGTGGACGCATCCGGCCGAGCCCAGCGTTGCGGTCGACAGCATCGACTTCAAATTCGAACGCCGTTCCGCCACCAGCCTGCGCTTTCGCTTCGAAGTCAGGGGGCGGATCGACGAGATCGTTCTGCCTGCGCGCGCCGCTCCGCTGCGGACGAGCGGATTATGGGAGAGCACCTGCTTCGAGGTTTTCCTTCGGCCAGCGGAATTCTCGGATTATCGGGAGCTTAACTTCTCGCCCTCGTCGCAATGGGCGGCCTATGCGTTTTCAAGCCACCGCAAGGGAATGATGCATGCCGCAGTGCCGGCACCGCCGGTCATCGAAGTGACTGCCGGCCCCGCCCGGCTGACGGCGGACGTCGCCATCTCGCTGGACCTTCCGGACGAGCCCTATCTCATCGCGGCGGCGGCGGTGATCGAAGAGACCCGGGGCGGCAGGTCCCTCTGGGCGCTCTCGCACGAAGGCTCCGTGCCCGATTTCCATCATCCGTCTTGCTTCACGCTCGAACTCCCGGCAGCACCGCGCCCATGAAATTCGGTATCGACCGCCTTCTCGCCAATCCCGCCCTGCGCAGGCCGCTCGAAGGCAAGAGGATCGCCCTGCTCGCGCATCCCGCCTCGGTGACCCAGGACCTCACCCACTCGCTCGACGCCCTGATCGGCTGCGGGCTCAACGTCACGGCGGCCTTCGGGCCGCAGCACGGCCTGCGCGGCGACAAGCAGGACAATATGGTGGAATCGGACGATTTCACCGATCCCGCCCACAACATCCCGGTCTTCAGCCTCTACGGCGAGGTCCGCCGGCCGACCGGCCAGTCGATGGGGACGTTCGACGTCATCCTCGTCGACCTCCAGGACCTCGGCTGCCGGATCTACACGTTCATCACCACGCTGCTCTACGTGCTCGAAGCCGCGGCCGCGCACGGCAAGGCCGTTCGGGTGCTCGACCGTCCCAATCCCGCCGGCCGCCCGGTCGAGGGCCTGACTCTCCGGCCCGGCTGGGAGAGCTTCGTGGGCGCCGGGCCCATTCCGATGCGCCACGGCCTGACCCTGGGCGAGCTCGGCCGCTGGTTCGTCGAGACGATGAAGCTCGACGTCGACTATGACGTCGTCGGCATGGAGGGCTACGAGCCCGACGCCGCGCCCGGCTTCGGCTGGCCGCCCGAGCGGATCTGGATCAACCCGAGCCCCAACGCCGCCAACCTGTGGATGGCGCGCGCTTATGCCGGGACGGTGATGCTGGAGGGCACGACCCTGTCTGAGGGCAGGGGGACGACCCGCCCGCTCGAGCTGTTCGGGGCGCCGGACATCGATTCCGCGGCGACGCTCGCCGAGATGCGCCGGCTCGCGCCGGAATGGCTGGAGGGCTGCGCGCTCCGGCCGATCGCCTTCGAGCCGACCTTCCACAAACATTCCGGAAAGACCTGCCACGGGCTCCATATCCACCCCGAAGGCCGCTTCTACGATCACGACACCTTCCTGCCCTGGAGGCTCCAGGCGCTGGCCTTCAAGGCGATCCGCCGGCTCCGGCCCGATTACGACCTGTGGCGCGACTTCCCGTACGAATATGAATTCGACAAGCTCGCCATCGACGTCATCAACGGCGGCCCCGGCCTTCGCGAGTGGGTCGACGACAAGGCTGCCGGGCCGGGCGACCTCGACGCCCTCGCACTGCCCGACGAGGAAGCCTGGCTGGAGGAACGGCGACGCTTCCTGATCTACCCGTCGCGTTGACGAAATGGGCCCCGATACCTAGGTTGCGTCCATGGCCATCCGTCCCATCATCGAAGCTCCGGATCCGCTGCTGCGTCAGGTTTCCTCGCCGGTCGAGGCGATCACGCCCGAGATCCAGACCCTGATCGACGACATGTTCGAGACCATGTACGCCGCCCCCGGAATCGGCCTCGCCGCGATCCAGGTCGGAGTGCCCAAGCGGATCCTCGTCATCGATCTCCAGGACCCGGAGGAGGAGGGCGGCGACGGCGTGCGCCGGCCGATGGTTTTCATCAACCCCGAGATATTGCGCAAGTCCGATACGCCGCGTCCCTATAACGAAGGCTGCCTTTCGGTCCCGGACCAATATGCCGAGGTCGAGCGACCCGATTCCATCCGTGCCCGCTGGCTCGACCGCGACGGCAAGGTCCATGAGGAGGAGCTGGACGGCATGCTCGCCACCTGCCTCCAGCATGAGATGGACCATCTCGAGGGCGTGCTCTTCATCGATTATCTCTCGCGCCTGAAGCGCGACATGATCCTGAGGAAGCTGGCCAAGCAGCGCAAGCTGGCCGCTTAGCGGCCACAGGGTCGGTCGTTAGGGCGAAAGCGGGGTCTCGGCGAGTTCCGCTCCTGGCGTCATCCCCGGCTTCCGCCGGGATGACGGGAGATATCCACAGCTTCCCTCGCGTCCCTCTTTACCAAATCCTGCGCCTGCCCTAGGTTCGCCCTTCGTTCCAGGGACGCAACATGGACTCCTCGCTGATCCTTTTCGTCATCCTCGCCCTGGCCGCCGGCGCGGTGGCGGGCTGGTCCCTGGGCGCCCGTCAGGCCGCGCTCTACCGCAAGGAGCGCGACGACCGGACCGAGGACTTCCGCAAGGCGATCACCGATCTGGCCGGGCTGCAGGAGAAGCTGGACGAGGCCCGGCAGGCCTGCGCCGACGCTCGGGCCCAATGCGCCGGCCTCGCCGCCGCGCGCGAGGCGCAGGAGCGGAGCTTCCAGGAGCGGCTCGCCGAGATCAGGGACGCCCGCGAGGCATTGTCCGCCCAGTTCAGCGAGATAGGCGGCAAGCTTCTCGGCGAGGCTCAGAAGAATTTCCTCGAGCGCGCCGACGCCCGCTTCAACCAGGCGGGCGAGAAGCACGAGGAGAAGTTGAAGGCGCTTCTGCAGCCGGTCGAGACGACCCTCAAACGCTATGAGGAAAATCTCGCCGTCGTCGAGAAGGAGCGGCAGGGGACCTACGGCGAGCTCAAGGAGGCGGTCGCCCAGCTCGCGCTAGGCAACGAGACGGTGCGCCGCGAGACCCAGCGGCTCGCCAACGTCATGCGCTCCAGCCCGAAGGCGCGCGGCCGCTGGGGCGAGGAGCAATTGCGCACCATCCTCGAGGCCGCGGGCCTCGCCGAGAATGTCGACTTCGCGCTCCAGGCCAGCGTCAGCGACGGCGAGCGCCAGCTCCGGCCCGATTGCGTCATCAAGCTCCCGGGCGACCGCTGCATCGTCGTCGACGTCAAATGCCCGCTGGTCGCCTTCGAGCAGGCCTATGACGAGGAGGACGAGGTCCGCCGCCTCGACCTGCTGCTCCAGCACGCCGCGGCGATGCGTACCTATGCCGCGGAGCTCGGTCGCAAGGGCTATTGGCGCCAGTTCGACCTGTCGCCCGACTTCGTCATCATGTTCATCCCGGGCGAGCATTTCCTCTCCGCCGCGGCCGAGCGCGCGCCGGACCTGATCGAGACCGCCTTCCGCAACGGAGTGATCATCGCCTCGACGATCAACATGCTGGCGCTCGCCAAGATCATGGCCGGCATGTGGCGCCAGGAAACCCTCGCGGCCCAGGCCAAGGAAGTCGCCGAGGCCGGCAAGGAGCTCTACAAGCGCCTGACCGTCATGGGCGGCCACGTCGCCAAGCTCGGCCGCAACCTCGGCCTTGCCACCGGTGCCTATAACGATTTCGTCGGAAGCCTGGAGAGCCAGGTGCTGACCCAGGCCAAGCGCTTCGAGACCCTGAAGGTGGAGACCGGCGGCCGGACGATCGAACCGGTGCCGATGATCGACACCAGCCCGCGCCAGCTCGCCAAGCTCGACCCGACCGAGCTTCCGGAGGCGGCGGAGTAGCGAGGGGGCGGCGACCTGAACTTGGCTCGGCTTTTCGGAGCACGACGCTTTGATGGTGATAACGGCCAATTCATGCTGGACGGCCAGGCGACCAATTACTCGACGAACTACCTTGCCGGCTATTGTCACGACGGCATCATGGAGCCCATCTGATCCGGCCTACAGCCTGTCTGCCGGCGAAGCGCGCCTGCAAATTCGCGTTGGGGATCAGGCGCGCCGCCACTGGTTGATCACCTCATAGGCCATGACCGCCGCCGCAACGGCGGCGTTGAGGCTGTCGGCCTTGCCGAGCATCGGCATCTTCACCAGCAGGTCGCATTCGGCCTCGTAGGTCTCGGGCAGGCCTTGAGCCTCGTTGCCGACGAGGAGGAAGGCGGGCTTCCCGTAGCTGGGAGCCTGATAGTCGATTTCGGCGCGGAGGCTGGTCCCGATCAACTGGCCCTCGCCGCCTCGCAGCCAGGCGAGGAACTCGGCCCATGGCGCCGCGGCGATCTTCTGGGTGAACAGAGCGCCCATTGAGGCGCGCACCGCTTCGGTCGAGAAGGGATCGACGCAATCGTCGACCAGGATCAGGCCGCCGGCGCCGACGGCGTCGCTGGTCCGCAGGATGGTTCCGAGATTGCCGGGGTCGCGGAGCGCCTGGGCGACGATCCACAGGGACGCGGCGGCGCGGTCGATCCGCTCGAGCCGCGTGTCGAAGCTCCGGTAGACGCCGAGCACGGTCTGCGGATTTTCCTTGCCCGACAGCTTATGAAGGATGTCGGCGTTGGTCTCGACGACGTCGCCATGGGCGGCCTCGACTTCTCCGATCAGGCTGTCGAGCAGCGGGTGGGATGTGCCGGCGGCGAAGAACAGGATCGCCGGGAGCCTTCCCGCCTCGCGGGCCTCGGTGAGGATTCGAAGTCCCTCGGCCAGGAACATGCCCTGCCGCCGCCGCCCCTTCTTCTCGCGAAGCGCGCGGACGTCTTTGACCAGCGGGTTGGAGAAAGCGGTGATCTGGCGGGGCATGGCCCCGTCATTGCGAGGAGGTGAGGGCCGAAGCAACAAAATCCTCCCCCGCATTTGCGGGGGAGGGGGACCGCGCGAAGCGCGGTGGAGGGGTTTTACCAGCGTCCGAAGAACCCCTCCACCAGGCTTCGCCTGGTCCCCCTCCCCGGCAAAAGCCGGGGAGGACTTTCTCACTCCTCGCCGAAGCGGTCCTCGACCAGCGCCACCAAAGCCTCGAGCGCCTCGTCGGCGCCGTCGCCCTCGGCGTGGATGGTGATCGAATCGCCCATCGCCGCGCCGAGCATCATCAGGCCCATGATCGAGGTCCCGCACACCCGGCTTCCGTCCTTCTCGACCTCGACCGACGCCGGAAGGCCGGCGGCGAGGGTGACGAAGCGGGCGCTGGCGCGGGCGTGAAGCCCCCGCTTGTTCCTCATCTCGACCGTCCGGCTGGCCACGCTCAGACGGTCTCCCCGAGTATCTCCGAAGCGACCGAGATATATTTGCGCCCGGCCTCGCGGGCGGCGGCGACCGCCGCCCTGACGTCGAGCAGCTTGCGCGCGCCCTCGAGCCGGATCAGCATCGGCAGGTTCACTCCGGCGATGACCTCGACCTTCTCCGACTTCATCAGCGAGATGGCGAGGTTGGACGGCGTGCCTCCGAACAGGTCGGTGAGGATGATCACCCCGCTGCCGTCGTCGACCTTGGCGATCGCCTCCGAAATGTCGTTGCGCCGGCTCTCCATGTCGTCCTCGGGGCCGATGCAGATCGCCTCGATCCGCTGCTGCGGCCCGACCACGTGCTCCATCGCTCGAACGAACTCAGCCGCGAGCCGGCCGTGGGTCACCAAAACCAGACCAATCATCTAGACTTCCCAATCCTGCGGCTTGCCCCCGCCGCCGCCTTCGACCCCCTCGCGCGGCGGCGAGGCGAGGTCGCGATGCTCGACCGTGGGCGAAAATCCCGCCTCGCGCAACCGGGCAGCGACGCGCTCGGCGACGTGGACGCTGCGGTGTCTTCCCCCGGTACAGCCGAAGGCGACGGTCACATAGGATTTTCCTTCCGCTCCGTAACGGGGGAGTAGGGCGAGGAGGAGGTCCTCGATCCGGGCGACGGCCTCGCCATAGGCTTCGTCGCCGGCGACATAGTCGCCGACCGCCGGATCGAGGCCGGTGAGGTCGCGAAGCGAGTCGACCCAATAGGGGTTCCTAAGGAACCTCAGGTCGAAGACGTTGTCGGCGTTGCGCGGCACCCCGCGCGCGAAGCCGAACGACATCACGGACAACGTCGGCGCGAGGGTGCCGGAGCTGAAGCGCTGGCGGATCTGCTGCTGGAGCGCGTTGGGCGCGGTGTCGGTGGTGTCGATGACGTGGTCGGCCCATCGCCTCAGCGGCTCCATCAGCTCGCGCTCGGCGGCGATCCCGTCGGTGGCGGGGCGGTCGGGGGCGAGCGGGTGGCGGCGCCGGGTCTCCGAATAGCGGCGGAGGAGCTCGGATCCGGCGCAGTCGAAATAGAGGGTCTCGACCGGCACCTTCTGCTCGCTCGCCAGGGCCTCGATCTGCTGGACGATGCGGTTGGCGTCGAAATCCCGGGTGCGGCTGTCGACTCCCAGGGCCAGCGGCCGGCGGCGTCTCGAGCTGCCCTTGCCGAGCGGGGTTTCGAGCAGGTCTTCGAGCAGCGACAAGGGCAAATTGTCGACGACCTCCCAGCCCAGATCCTCGAGGGTGCGGAGCGCGGTCGACTTGCCGGCGCCGGACAGGCCCGTGACGAGCAGGATCCGCTGCGGGGCCGGGCCGGCGGTCAAAGGGGAAGTCCGAAACGCACGAGCGCATATTCTAGCTTGAGGGGCGCCGACGGCTCAAGCGGCGCGAGCGCGACGAGCGGGATCGGCCGGCCGCCGAGGGCGATGGTCCGAGCCTCGGGCAGCCGGTCCGGCGCGCCGTCGAGGTCGGCACACAGGCAGACCGGAACGTCGGCCTCGGCCTCCAGCTCGAGGATGCCGAGGCCGCGTACCTCGATCCGGCCGGCGATCGTCGCCGGGGCCCGGGCGAGCAGCCTGTCGCCGGCGCGCCGGAGCTCGGTATAATCGTCGCTGACCAGCCGCGCCCCGCGGTCGATCAGGCGCAGGGCGAGGTCGGACTTGCCCGCCCCCGAACGGCCGGCGAGAAGAACGGCCCGCCCGCCGATGGCAACGCACGAGGCGTGGACGGTCTCGTCGGGCGGAGACTCCCCCGGACGCGGGCTCATTCGGGCGGCGCTTCGGGGAAATGTAGGACGAAGCGCGCTCCGCTCCGGCCGTCGTGACGGCTCTCGACCTCGATCCGCCCGTCATGGCCCTCGACCGTCGCCTTGGCGATGGCGAGGCCGAGCCCGCTGTGGCGGCCGAAGCCGTCGGCCTCCGGCCGGACGCTGTGGAACCGGCGGAAGATCGAGGCACGCGCCTCCTCCGGAACGCCCGGCCCCTGGTCCTCGACCGCGATCACCACCTCGCCTCCGAACCGGGCCGCCCCGATCTCGACCAGGCTTCCCGGCGGCGAGAAGGAGATAGCGTTGTCGACGATATTGTCGATCGCCCGCGCCAGCCGCGATTCGTCGCCGAGGACGACCGCGCTCCCCACTCTAGGCCGGGCGAAGGCGAGCCGGACCCGCCGCTCCGCCGCCCGCGGGCGCCACAGGTCGAGCAGGGATTCGACGAGATGGCCGAGATCGACCGGCTCGAACCGGGCCCGGCTCAGCTCGGCGTCGAGCCGCGAGGCCTCGGCGATGTCGACGATGAGGCGGTCCAGGCGGACGACGTCGCTGCGCACGATCTCGAGCAGCTGCCGGCGGAGCGCCGGATCCTCGACCGTGTCGAGGCTGTCGACGGCCGAGCGCAGGGAGGCGAGGGGGTTCTTGAGCTCATGGGTCACGTCGGCGGCAAAGGCCTCGGTGGCGTCGATCCGGTAGCGCAGCGACTGGGTCATGTCCGCGAGCGCCCGGGCGAGGAGGCCGATCTCGTCGCGGCGGGCGGGGAGGGTGGGGACGGAGACTTCGCGGGCCCGGCCGAGCCGGACCTGGTGGGCGGCCCGGGCCAGCCGGCGAAGCGGCAAGGCGATGGTCCGGGCCAGGAACAGCGACAATAGGACCGAGACGACGAGGGTGACGAAGATGACGATCAGCAGCGTACCGCGCTCGTCGCGGACAATTCCCCTGATGTCGCGGGCGTTGCGGGTGAGCAGGAGCACGTCGCCGGACGCCGGAATCCTGGACGCGGCGGAGATGAACAAGGTGCCTTCGGGCGCCCGGCGCAGCATCGTCGTGGCGCGCGGCGCGCGCAGGGCCGCCACCGCCTCGCTCCAGCCCTCGATCCGGTCCGGCTCCGGCAGGGGCAGGGGCAGGGCCGGCGGCTTGCCGGCGACCGCGTCGAACAGATTGTCGAGCAGCCGGGCGGCGCTCTTGCGCCACGGCTCCTTAGCCGGGTCGCGAAGCTCGTAGGTGGGAGGGGCACCGCTCCAGCTGTCCATGCGCAGGGCGCCGTCGGAGCCGAAGACCCGGAGCCGGGTCCGCGACCGGGCGCCGAGGCGGTGGAGCAGGGCGGTCTTCTCGCCGGGCTCGGCCAGCGCCAGCGAGTCGGCCATGATCCCGACCTGGGTCTCGGCGCCGGTCACAGCGCCGGTCGTCAGCCGCCCGCGGAAGCTGTCCAGATAGAAGATGCTCCCGGTGAGGATGGCGAGGGCGAAGATGTTGACCGCCAGGATGCGGTGGAGGAGCATCCAGCGTCCCGACCATTTGAGGTCGAGATCCCTCTCCTCATTCCTCGGCAAAACGGTAGCCCACGCCGTAGAGCGTCTCGATCGCCTTGAACTCGGCGTCGGCCGCCCTGAACTTGCGCCTCAGCCGCTTGATGTGGCTGTCGATGGTGCGGTCGTCGACATAGATGTCGTCCTGATAGGCGACGTCCATCAGCTGGTTGCGCGACTTGACCACTCCGGGCCGTTGCGCCAGCGCCTCGAGGATCATGAACTCGGTGACGGTCAGGGTGACGTCGCGCCCGTCCCAGCTGACCCGGTGCCGGGCGGGATCCATCTGCAGCCGCCCGCGGGCGATGAGCGGAGTCTCCTCCTCGTCCTTCGCCTCATCCACCGGCGCCGCCCGAGCCTCCGCCCGCCTCAGAATGGCTCGGATGCGGGCAATCAGGAGCCTCTGGGAAAATGGCTTCGCAACGTAATCGTCGGCGCCCATCGCCAGGCCCAGGGCCTCGTCTATCTCCTCGTCCTTGGAGGTCAAGAAGATGACCGGCAGCTCGCTTTTCTCGCGCAGCCGGCGGAGCAGCTCCATTCCGTCCATCTTCGGCATCTTGACGTCGAGCACGGCGAGATCCGGCGGATTGTCGACCAGCGCCTTGAGGGCCGCCTCGCCGTCCGAATAGACGCGCGTCGCGAAGCCCTCGGCCTGGAGGGCGATCGACACCGAGGTGAGGATGTTGCGGTCGTCGTCGACCAGCGCGATCGTAACCGGCATTCCCGCTCCCGCCTTCCGAATGACGGCGAGTGTTAGCCCGCGCCTCACACCAGCGCCACCCTTTGACGAAACCGGGCCGCTCCGATATGGGGCGCGCATCCGGAGGGCGGCCACGAGGCCGCCCGTTTCGTCATATAATTCAAGGGAGAATGTCGTGGCCAATCGCGTGCCGGCAAAGGGGCTGGGGTTTAGCACCGGAGCCGAGCTTCACTGGAACCTCATGACTCCGCAGCTGGTCGAGGCGGCGCTCCGCCGCGGCGAGGGCCTGCTCGCCAAGGACGGCCCGCTCGTCGTCCGGACCGGCAAGCATACCGGCCGCTCCGCCAACGACAAGTTCATCGTCCGCGACGCCGAGACCGAGTCCACCATCTGGTGGGACAACAACAAGTCGATGACGTCGGACCATTTCGCCGCGCTCAAGGCCGATTTCCTCGCCGCGCTCGCCGAGAAGGAGACCCTGTTCGTGGCCGACCTGTTCGGAGGCTCCCAGCCCGAGCATCGCGTCCGGGTCCGCGTGATCAACGAGCTCGCCTGGCACAACCTCTTCATCCGCACCCTGCTGGTCCGTCCCGAGACCGGCGAGCTGGCCGGGTTCGAGCCCGAGTTCACGATCATCGACCTGCCCAGCTTCCGCGCCGACCCGGCCCGCCACGGCACCCGCTCCGAGACCGTGATCGCGGTCAACCTCACCGAGCGCATGATCCTCATCGGCGGCACGGCCTATGCCGGCGAGATGAAGAAGTCGGTGTTCGGGATCCTCAACTACCTCCTCCCCGCCGAGGGCGTGATGCCGATGCACTGCTCCGCCAATATCGGCCCCGAGGGCGACACCGCCGTCTTCTTCGGCCTCAGCGGCACCGGCAAGACGACGCTCAGCGCCGACGCCAGCCGGACCCTGATCGGCGACGACGAGCATGGCTGGTCCGACGAGGCCGTCTTCAACTTCGAGGGCGGCTGCTACGCCAAGATGATCCGCCTCTCGCCCGAGGCCGAGCCGGAGATCTTCGCGACGACGAGGCGCTTCGGCACCGTTCTCGAGAATGTCGTGATCGACGAGGAGACTCGCGAGCTCGACTTCGACGACAACCGTCATGCCGAGAATACGCGCGGCGCCTATCCGATCGACTTCATCCCCAATTGCAGCGCCGACAATCTCGGGCCGGTGCCGAAGAACATCGTCATGCTGACCGCCGACGCGTTCGGGGTCCTGCCGCCGATCGCCCGGCTCACCCCGGACCAGGCCATGTACCATTTCCTCTCCGGCTACACCGCCAAGGTGGCCGGGACCGAGATCGGCGTGACCGAGCCCGAGGCGACCTTCTCGACCTGCTTCGGAGCGCCGTTCATGCCGCGCCACCCGAGCGTCTACGGCAATTTGCTGAAGGCGCGGATCGCCAAGGGCGGGGTGTCGTGCTGGCTGGTCAACACCGGCTGGACCGGGGGCAAGTACGGAGTCGGCAAGCGAATGCCGATCAAGGCCACCCGGGCGCTCCTCAACGCCGCTCTCGACGGCTCGCTGAACGACGTCGAGTTCCGCCTGGACGAGAATTTCGGCTTCGAGGTCCCGGTCTCGGTTCCGGGCGTCGACTCCGCGATCCTCAATCCGCGCGACACCTGGGCCGACAAGGCCGATTACGATTCGACGGCGGCGAAGCTGGTCAAGCTGTTCATCGACAATTTCGCCAAGTTCGAGGCCCATGTCGACGCGGGCGTCCGCGACGCCGCGCCGCGCGCTCAGCAACGGGCGCAAGCCCAATCGGAGCCCACCCAGACGGCCGCCTGACGCCTACGCCACCCGAAGACCCGAAGGGGCGCGTCGGCAAAGGCCGGCGCGCCCTTTTTCTATGTTTTCGTCATTCCGGCGAAAGCCGGAATCCATGAACACCGCCGCGCTCGTCCTGGCGAGAGCCCTGTTCATGGATCCCGGATCAAGTCCGGGATGACGGGTTTGAAGGGACAGACCATGACCACGAAACACGAACCCCGCCTCTTCCCCGACGACGCCGCCATCCGCCACGTCGGCGAGGGCCTGCTCGCCTGCGCCCTGCGCCGCGAGGAATGGACCCACGAAGCCCATCTCGCCGCCTGCTGCTGGCTGGTGCTCGAGCGCCCCGACATCGGGCCCGAGCGCGACCTCCCCGGCCTGATCCGCCGCTTCAACCTCAGCGTCGGCGGGGTGAACAGCGACACGGAAGGCTATCACGAGACCATCACCCAGTGCTTCATCCGGGCGGTGCGGGTCTACCTGGCGCGGGTCGACCCGGCGCTGCCGCTGGTCGAGAAGGTCAATGGGCTGTTGCGCTCGGAGGAGGGGCGGCGGGACTGGCCGCTGTGCTTCTACGACCCGAAGACCCTGTTCTCGCGGGAGGCCCGGCTGGGCTGGGTGGAGCCGGACCTGGCGGCATTGCCCGAAGTCGCATGACCTTGCGCCGGGATTTTCGAGAGAAGGCGCAAAGGCACAAAGGCGCGACGCAGGGGAAGGATCGAGAGGTCTCACGCAAAGCCGCCGAGCCGCAAAAGAGAGGGAGGCGCTTCAGCGGGGCGGCGCGATTAGCAGGCGCCGCTCGAGCTCGGCGAGCACGCTTTCGTAGCGCGCGCGCCAGTAATGCGAGCGGCCGGGTTCGCCGCAATAGGGATGGACGTGGATCTCCTCCGCGGCTTCCAGCGCCGCCCCGCCTTGCTCGCGCTCCAGCCGGGCGCGGACGACCGACTGGCGCCGGCCGTATCTCTCGAGGAACCGGTCGGTGACCTTGCCGGATCCGTTGCAGCCCTCCTCGACTCGAAGCAGCGCGCCGAGGTCGGCCAGCGAGGCGTAGAGGTCGAGATCGCTGCCCTGGGTGTAGAAGGGCTCGACCGCGGTCGACTCCACGCAGCCGCCCGCGGCGAGCAGGATCGAGCAGGCGAGCGCGAGGCGGAGCATGGCCCCATCCTACCGGGCAAATGGCGACCGTATATATTTTTTCCGGGCCCTCGGCTGGGATGAATCGAGCCGGACCTGGCCGCGCTTCCGGAAGCTTTGTGGCTAGCCGGGCGCGGCGGCAAGGCTGCTTTTGGCCACGCGAAGACGCGAAGGGCGCGAAGGAGGTGGACCCCGGTTCAATTCCGGGATGACGAGTCGTCACCGATGTTTGCCCCGCCTGTCGATACCCGTGGCAACCATAGAACACAAAAAGAACTAATAGGACAAATCCTGTTTACGCTGATCGGGACGATTGTCTTCGGGGACCCGAAGGCGCATCCTCATTTCGGATATCCGAGGGGAGGTTTTCATGCGCCGATTCATTCTCGCGCTTCTCGCCTGCGCCTTGCCGGCGGGTCCGGCCCTGGCCTGGGGGCAGACCGGGCATCGGGTCACCGGGGCGATCGCGGACCGTTATCTGAGTGGGCTGGCCCGGGCCCGGGTGCAGCTGCTGCTCGGCACCGAGACCCTTGCCCAGGCGGCGACCTGGCCCGACGACATGCGCTCCGACCCGTCCCCCTTCTGGCAGAAGACGGCGAGCCCCTTCCACTACGTCACCGTCCCGGCCGGGAGCACCCACGCCGCGACCGGGGCGCCGCCGGAGGGCGACGGGGCGACCGCGCTCGAGCGCTTCGCTCAGGTGCTTCGCGACCCGGCCGCGAGCGCCGAGGACAAGCGCACCGCGCTCCGCTTCGCGATCCATATCGTCGGCGACCTCCACCAGCCGCTCCACGCCGGCCGGCCGGGCGACCGCGGCGGCAACGACGTCAAGGTCAGCTGGTTCGGCGAGGCGACCAGCCTGCACGGCGTCTGGGATTCGGCGATGATCGATTCGCGGCAACTCTCGCACAGCGAGCTGGCCGGCTGGCTGGCCGGGGCGATCACGCCCGAGCAGGTGGTGGCCTGGTCCAACCCCGACCCGGAGGTGTGGATCGCCGAGAGCGTGGCGCTTCGCGAGACCGTCTATCCGGCTGGGCCGGCGCCGAAGCTGTCCTACGCCTATGCCCATCAGCACGGCGCGGCGCTGGACGGTCGGCTGAGCCGGGCCGGAGTGAGGATCGCGGCGTGGCTCAACCGGGTGCTGGGATAAGGGCTGGACGGCTCCTCTGTGTTAGTATAATAATACACCCTCCACCGACGGAGGCAGAGGCGATGTTCGAGGATCCCGTGGCGAAGAGGACGGCGGTGGCGGCGGCCGTCGGGGCGGTGATCGCGATTCCGGTGCCGTTCGTCGGGCCGATCTTCGGAGCCCTGGTCGGCGCCGGGATCGGCTATTTCACCGCCAACCGGCGGGGCTGAGTCGGCTCAGCCGCGCCGCCGAGCGTAGCGCTCGGTGAAATCGCGGTCGGACATGACCAGGTAGCGGATCATGTCGATCAAGGCCCAGGGGACGGTCGCGAGCAGGCCGATCACCGTGCAGGTGAGGACCAGCATGGCGATGCCCGAGCCGATCCGGCCCAGGTAGAAACGGTGGATGCCGAGCGGCCCGACCAGGAAAGCGAGCAGGGCGGCGATGAAGCGGTTGCGGTCGAACGGGACGGGCTCGGGCCGCGACGGCGCCGCGACCGGCGCCGGCGAAGTCCCCGGCACCGGGAAGATGCTCAGCGCCCGGCTCTCATGGGTCTCGAAATCGACCTGCATTCCGACCGCCGGCTCGCCGCGGGCGGCCCAGTCCAGCGGCTTGAAGCTGTAGCGGCGACCGTCCTCGCCCGTGACGATGCCGTCGCCGGTCCTCGTGTCGACTCCCAATACCTGACCGCGCATAGGCTCCTGCCCCGTGAGGACGCCATCTTGCCCAGCGCGGCCGCTTTTTCAACCTGTGGCGCGGATCATTCGGTCTCGGACCGGTTGGCGGCCTCGCCCTGCGTCCGGTCGCGCCGGACGTCGACGTCGACGTCGATGTCGCCGACCTCGTTCTTGACCGCCCGGCCGGTGCTCGCCGCGACGTTGCCGACGGCGGCGCCCGCTTCACCGATCGCCCGGCCAGCCTTCTCGATCTTGTTCTGATCATATTCGAGCCGGACGGAATCGTTGGCCGAATCGTTGTCGACGTTGCAGCCGGCCAGCGCCAGCAGCGGAAGGGCGAGAATCAAGCGCATCGAATGTCTCCTTCGCGCCTCCAACGTGCACCGGCCGCCGCGGCTCCGAGTCCGGGCCGATCGGCGCGCTTCGGCTCGCGCGGGCCGGCCGGTCAGGCGCCCCCGGGCCTAGGCCGGCCGTCGAGGACCCACCGGCAATAGCTGACGAAGACGAGCAGCTTGGTCACCCGCCCCCAGGGCGCCGGGTCGGTCATGACCTTGTGCAGGCCCTGTTCGTCGAGGGTCGGCTCCTCGGCCCCGAACAGCGACGCCATGGCCCGGGCGCTCTCGACCAGCGCGGGCGAGGGCTCGCCGTAAATGCGCCTGGCCATCGCCTTGGGCTCGTCGCAGGCGGCCGGCCCGGCCTTCGCCACCCGCTCCACCAGGTCGCACCGCCCCTCGTGAGCGAACAGGGTGAAGAGGCCGTTGCGCTTGGAGTCGGAATAGCTGCGCGGCTCCGCGGCCATCCGGCCGGCGAGATATTCCAGATAGGCTTGAAGCCCCGGGGTCCCGGCATAGGCGTCGATGGCGTGCCAGCGCGCGTCCCAGCGCGTGTCGGAGTGGGCCGCCAGAGCGGCCTCGGCCTCGCTCATGATCCGCCGCCCCTCGGGCCTGCCGGCCGAGTCGAGGACGGCGCCGGCCTGGAACCGGAGGCTGATCTGGCCCGCCGGGGTGTAGTAGGAATCCCGCCAGCGCTCGACGACGAGCGGGGCGAGGGCGACGGCGCACTCGCGGTCGCCATATCTCAGCGAGTCGGAGACGAGGAGCATGACTCCCGCGCCCAGTATCTCCGGCCGTTCGCCGAGGAAGGCCGAGGCCGCGGCACAGCCCTCGGCGTGGCGGAGCAGCCGGGCGAACTGGATCTGCGCGTCGCGGCGGTCGTCGGAGTCGAGCCCGGGCGCCGACCGGGCGGCCGCGGCCTCCTTCCGGGCGGCGCCGACGGCCCGCCGCATCAGCGCCTCGATCCGAGCGCGCTCGGCGTCCGCGAGCCTGCCCGTCTCGGCCAGCGCCCCGGCCGGGGCCGCCGCGGCGAGACAGGCGGCAAGCCACGCCAGCAGCGGCAGGATTCGGATCAGGCCTGCGCTCATCCGCCGCGCTTCGGCCGCGAGCGGCGGAGCAGGCGGACGACGAGCGCGGCGAAGCCCTGCTCGACCGCGACCCAGGCCAGCATCGCCATTGCCACGACGACGAAGCCGATCAGCTCGGCAGGCCGGTCGTGGGGCGTTCCGAGCAGGGCTGTGATCGTCTCCGCGAAGCCGGGGCCTTCCGTCATCCGGCGTCCATAGCATGATCGCCGCGGGCAGTGGAGCGCGACCCGCCCCGGCCGTGCATCCTATTTCCGCGCGCCTCGTTACAGCCGCGAACCCACACCCCAGCAGGAGACAGAACACATGGCCGATCTCAGCCGGATCCAGCCCCATATGGAGATTTTCGGAGCCGACGGAGTCCGCCTCGGCACCGTCGACAAGGTCGAGGGCGATCGGATCAAGCTCATCAAGCAGGACAGCGGCTCGCACAGGCACCATCACCATTACATTTCCGGCGGCCTGGTCGCGGCCGTCGAGGACGATCGGGTCCGGCTCTCCGCCAATGCCGACAATGCGGCTTTGCTCGAGGAAGAATATGACGGCAACGCGCTCGGCGAGCAGAGCGTGTTCAGCTGGCGCAACATCGGCCTCGGCGCCGCCGCCGCGGGAGTCGCCGTGGCCGCCGGAGCGATCTTCTACCAGCGCCGCTGGGGCGAGGAGGACTGAGTCCTTCCGACCGGGCGATCGAGGCCCGTTCGGAGGCGACAGGGGCCGGCGTCCGTCGGGGGCGCCGGCCCCGTTTCCGCTCAGGCCGCGATCGACCTGCGCATCAGGGTCGCGAGCCGGTCCTTGACCAGCAGGCGAAGCTTCTTGAGGCGAAGCAGCTTGAGGCTGTCCGGAAGCCGCCGGCTCATCTCGGTGGAGATGGCGTCGTCCAGGCGGCGGTGGGTCTGCGTGAGTCGATAGGTTGAAGATGACATGATGCTCTCCAGCAAATGGGTCTGCCGACAAGGGCAGGTTCGTGTCCGATCGGCCGCGAAGCGGCGGTCTCAGGCGGCTGGAGGCGCTCGGGCGCGATAGGCTGAGGGAGCCGGCGTCGGGAGCTCGGCCCGGCTTTCGGGCCGGGCCAGGGCGAGCGGCCGGGCCCAGAGAGGCTCGGTGACGATCGCGGGCGCGGAAGGCGGGACCGAAGGCCCGCCGTCCGGGCCCACCGCCTCGTCGTCGAGCGGGTTTCGGGTTCCGGAGGGGAGAAGCGCGGTCGGCGCCCCGCTGCGGCTGGGGCCCAGCCGGGTCGCCGGGCCCCGCAGGTCGATTCCGCCGGCCGAGGCATTTCCCGTGCTGAGCAGAAGGCCCAAGAGGATCAGGAGCGCCCCGAATGGCCCCCTGCGAACTCGATCCTGTGCCGTCGTCGGCACCTCTGACCATCTCCCCTTGCTTCCGCCGATATGGCGGCGCCGCGAGCCAATTCAACCGGCTCGCTTCCTCCGGGGCTATCGGGCTCCGGATGAACCCCCCGCGAACGGGGCTATCGTCGGGCCGCACGCCTTTCATTTTTTTGGGGGAAGAGGCGAAGGGACAAGAAGGGGGATGGCCTCGCCGCCGCTAAGATCAGGATGCAGGGCAGCGCCTTCTGGCGAACCCTCGTGTTCAGCCTCGAGGCGCTGGTGTTCATCCTGATCGGCTTCTCGCTGCGCGGAGTGCTGGAGCGGGTCGGCGGCCTGGAAGCCGTGCTGACGACCATGGCCGCGCCGGTGATCGGGGTCGTCGCCGCCGTCCTTCTCGCCCGCTTCGCCTGGGTGTTCGCGAGCGATTCGATCCTGGCCCTGCTCCGCCGGGCGGGCCTCCGGCGAGCCCGGCCGCTCGGCTGGCGGCAGTCGGGCGTGCTCGCCTGGGCGGGGATGCGCGGAGTCGTCACCCTCGCGGTGGCCCTCGCCCTTCCGGAGCGGATGCCGGGCCGCGACCTGATGCTGGTCGCCGCCTTCGCGGTCATCCTCGTCACCGTGGTCCTGCAGGGATCGAGCCTCGGCCGGCTGATCGCCCTGCTCGACCCGAGGGACGAAGACCCGCCCGCGAAGATCGACATTGCGGGTGCGGAGGCCGCCATGGCCGGCGCCAAGGCGGCGGCGATGGAGGTGCATGCCTATGGTCCGGACGGAGAGCTCCTCCATCCCCAGCTTCTCGAGCAATATCGGACCCGGGCCCAGGCGATAAAGCGCTATGCCGGCGACGCCGAGTCCTTCACTCCGGGGATCCGCGCCCATTTCGGCGCCGTCCTCGCCGCGATCGCCGCCGCCCGGGCCGAGCTGATCCGGCTCCATCGCCGCGGCCTGATCGAGGACGAGGTCCTCCACGACCTCGAGCGCGACCTCGACCTCGAGGAGCTCGGCGCCCTCTACCAGCGCGGCGATTGAACCCGGGCATGTCGGCGAATAGGCTGCGGCGATGCGATTGACCCGCCGGACCCTTCTGCTTTGCGGACTGGCCGGCCTGCTGGCGGGGCTGGCGCTGAGCTGGGCCGCCGGCTCGGCGATGGTCCGGGGCGTTCCCGGCCCGGTGGCTCCGGCCGAAGCGCCGGCCGCCGACCTCCGGATCCGCACCGGCGACGGCCTCAGCCTGGCCGCCACCTACCGGCCCGGGCGCAGGCCCGGTTCTCCGGCTGTCCTTCTCCTTCACGGGGTGAGAGCGTCCCGCGCGTCGACCGCTCCGGCGGCGGCCTGGCTGTCCGGGCTTGGCTACGCGTCGCTCACCGTCGATTTCAGGGGTCACGGCCAGTCGGACATGGCGGAGCGAAGCTTCGGCCTTCGCGAATCGTCGGACGCGCAGGCGGCCTTCGCCTGGCTGAAGCGGCGGCAGGGCGGAGCGAAGGTCGCCGTGATCGGCAATTCGCTCGGCGGCGCGGCGGCCCTGCTCGGGCCTTCCGGGCCGCTTCCGGCCGACGCCTTGGTGCTTCAGGCGGTCTATCCGGACATACGCCGGGCGATCCGCAACCGGATCGCCGATCGCCTCGGAGCGGCTCCGGCCTGGCTCCTCGAGCCGCTCCTGAGCTTCCAGTCCAAGCCGCGCTTCGGGATCATGCCCGGCGACCTCTCGCCCCTCCAGGCCCTGCGCCGCTACCGCGGCCCCGTCTTCGTCATCGGGGGCCTCGATGACCGCTACACCCCGCCTGCCGAGACCCGGGCGCTCTTCGCCGCGGCGCCGGGGCCGGGGAGGCTCTGGCTCGTTCCCGGCCGCGGCCATGCCGCGATGGGCGAGCTCGGCGACGAGCTCTACCGCCGTCGGGTCGCGCTCTTCCTTCGGGAAACGATCGGCGCGCCCTGAGCTGACCCGCTCGGCGCACCGCCGTGGCCGATCTCAGCTGGCGAAGCCGCGATAGTCGTCGCCGGCGGGGAGGCCGAAGCTGTCCGCCCGGCCGAGCGCCCAGGCTTGGCTGTAGAAATCGCGGCCGCATTTGTCGTCGATCAGCTCGCCGGGCTGAAGGAAGACGTGGAGCTGCGAGAACAGCCGGACCTCGGCGTCGGACACCCGTCGGACCAGATGGTGCGGCCGGATCTGGGAGGGATGCTCGAGCCCGGCCGCCGCGATCATCTCGGAGAGCGCTCGGAGGGTGTTGCGGTGGAAGTTGTGGACCCGCTCCGCCTTGTCGCCGACGACGAGGGCGCGCTGGCGGGTCGGGTCCTGGGTGGCGACCCCGGTCGGGCAGGTGTTGGTGTTGCAGGTCAGCGACTGGATGCAGCCGACCGCGAACATGAAGCCGCGCGCCGCATTGGCCCAGTCGGCGCCCAGCGCCAGCAGGGCGGCGATGTCGAAGGCGCTGACCACCTTGCCGGCGGCGCCGATCCGGACCTGGTCCCTGAGCCCCGCCCCGACGAGGATGTTGTGGACGAACAGCAGCCCCTCGCGCAGCGGCACCCCGATATGGTCGGAGAATTCGAGCGGCGAGGCACCGGTCCCGCCCTCGGCGCCGTCGACGACGATGAAGTCGGGAACGATGCCGGTCTCGCGCATCGCCTTGACGATTCCGGTGAACTCCCAGGGATGGCCTAGGCAGAGCTTGAAGCCGACCGGCTTGCCGCCGCTCAGCTTTCTGAGCAGGGCGACGAACTCCATCATCTCCAGAGGAGTCGAGAAAGCGCGGTGCCGGGCGGGCGAAATGCAGTCCTCGCCCATCGGGACCCCGCGCGCGGCCGAGATCTCCGCCGTCACCTTGGCGCCCGGAAGTATCCCGCCATGGCCGGGCTTGGCGCCCTGGCTGAGCTTGATCTCGATCATCCTGACCTGCTCGGAGGCGGCTTTCTCCTGGAAGCGGGCGGGGTCGAAATGGCCGTCGGCGGTCCGGCACCCGAAATAGCCGCTGCCGAGCTCCCAGACGAGGTCGCCGCCATGCTCGCGGTGATAGCGGCTGATGCTGCCCTCGCCCGTGTCCTGGGCGAAGCCGCCGAGCCTGGCCCCCTTGTTGAGCGCCAGGACGGCGTTGGCGCTGAGCGAGCCGAAGCTCATCGCCGAGACGTTGAAGATCGAGGCCGAATAGGGCCGGGAGCATTGCCCGTTGCCGATCTCGATCCGGAAGGAGGCGGGGTCGGCGGGCGGCGCCGGGCGGGCCGAATGGGCGATGAACTCGTAACCGCGCTGGTAGACGTCGAGCTGGGTCCCGAAGGCGCGCTCGCTGCCCTCGTCCTTGGAGCGCGCATAGACGAGCGAGCGCTGGCTTCTCGAGAAGGGCGCCTGCTCGTTGTCGCCCTCGATCAGATATTGCCTGATCTCGGGCCGGATCGACTCGAACAGCCAGCGGAAATTGCCGGTGATCGGGTAGTTGCGGCGGACCGAGTGAAAGGGCTGGGCCAGGTCGTAGAGGCCGAGCAGGGTCAGCGCCCCGGCGACCGCCGCGATCGCCCACAGCCACGGCCGCCCGGGCGCGCAGGCAAGCGCCGCGCCGGCCGCGGCCAGGCACAAGGCGAACGGGACGTAGCGGCCGAGCGAAAACCTCTTCTCGTGACGGCGTCGGCGCATCTTCGATCGGCTCCCGGCGAAACTCGGCTGGTCCGCGCTCGGTAGCGCAAGTCCCGGCCGCGCGCACCTGCCGCGGTGGGGAGGGGGTGCAGCGCCCTCTCAGGCGCCGTGGAGATAGGCCACGGGCACGTTGGTCTGGGTGGCGACGATCAGCTGCCAGCGGACCTCGCCCTGGGCGGGCGTATGGGTGTGGTGCGAGCGGTCGGGGAGGACGGTGTTGCCCTCCTGGGCGACCTCGTTGCCGCAGCCGACGCAGCGGTAGATGCCGGCGCTCGGTATGTGCAGCCCGGCCGGGAGCACCTGGTCGAACGACGTGCTCTTGCTCACCGAAAGATAGTTCGAATATTTGTAAAGCGCCAAAACTGCCTCCAACCACGCCGAAGCCGAGCGCTAGCCGGGTCGGCCTTTAAATAAAATGCACGGCGCCGATCAGTCTCGAAAAAATACGTGCGTCTTCGAGATCCACGCCCGGCGCCGATGCTTTCCAGCCTCTCCCGCGAAGCGGAATATCGTTCTTCCCGCGTCGCGCCTTTGCGCCTTAGCGCCTTCTCTGGAAAACCGGCTGAGCCCAGGTTCGACGCAAGGCCGGCAGTGCTGCCCGCCGCCGCTGAAATAAACGGCCTATCGATGCAGGCACGGAGTGGATGCACGCACCCAATCCACCCGTCGAAACGAGGCGCGGGCGATCGGGCTCCCGGCGCAGGAGATCGCGCTATCGTCTGGAGCGGGCCTCGAGGTGGCGAAGCAGCCGGAGAGCCTGGATTCGCGACCGGATGCGCTGCGCGCGGGTCGGGCAGGCGGTGAAGTCGGTCGTGCCCAGGTCCTGCTTCATGTCGCCGCGCACGCCCTCGACATAGGCCTTGCCCAGCCGGGCCTCGAGCCAGGGCAGAAGCGGCTCCAGCCGCTCGTCGAAGCGGATCGAGTCGCGGGCGCTGCAGATGAAGCCGTAGCCGCTCGTGCGCACCGCCTCCTCGTAAATGTCGCGGGTCGGGCGCTCCGACAGCGGCGTGACGCAGGCGCTCAGCCCGAGCGCCAGCATCGCGGCCGGGGCGGCTCTCACGCCCCCGCCGGCCCCTCGATCTCCCGAAGCGGCTCGACCTTGAGGCAGGAGCCGTCGGCGCCGGTGATTCGGACCCGCGAGCCTTCAGCGCAGTCCATGCCGCGGCAGGACCAGACGCTGTCGCCGACCCTGACCCGGCCCTCGCCATTCTCGATCGCCTGGGTGACGACCACGGTCCGGCCGGTGAGCCGGGCCGCGCGGTCGTTGAGGAGCGGGTCGGCGCTCGGCATCGGGTTGGCGACGTACCAGCGTCGGCCGAGATAGACGGCGGCGATGGCGAGAAGGGCGAAGACGGCGAACTGGAAGGGCAGGGCGATCCCGAAAGCGAGGGTGAGAAGCCCGGTCGCCGCCGCCGCCGCGGCCAGCCAGATCAGGAAGACTCCGGGGACGATCAGCTCGGCGATCCCGAGCAGGATTGCTCCGAGCAGCCACATCCAGTGGGGATCGAGGTCGAAGCCGTTCACAGCAGCCCCTTCGGCATAGGAGCGTCGCTCTTGAGTATGTCCGAGGTCGCGATTCCGTCCCCGAGCGCGTCCCTGGCAAGCTCGCCGATTCCCCCGAGAGTCCCGATGAGCGCGGTCGCCTCGACCGGGAAGAGGATGGTCTTGGCGTTGGGGGAGGTCGCGAACTGGGCGATGGCGTCGACATATTTCTGGGCGACGAAATAGTTGATCGCCTGGGTGTTGCCGCCGGCGATCGCCTCGGAGACGGCGGTGGTCGCTTTGGCCTCGGCCTCGGCGGCGCGCTCCCTCGCCTCGGCGTCGCGGAAGGCGGCCTCGCGGCGGCCTTCCGCCTCGAGGATCTGGCCCTGCTTCTCGCCCTCGGCCCTGAGGATGGCGCTGGCCCGGCTGCCCTCGGCCTCAAGGATGACGGCGCGCTTCTCGCGCTCGGCCTTCATCTGGCGGCCCATGGCGTTGACGATGTCGGCGGGCGGGCGGATGTCCTTGATCTCGACCCGGGTGATCTTGACACCCCAGCTCTCGGTCGCCTGGTCGACCACGGAGAGGAGGCGGGCGTTGATCTCGTCGCGCTTGGAGAGGGTCTCGTCGAGGTCCATCGAGCCCATCACGGTGCGCAGGTTGGTGGTGGTGAGCTGCATGATCGCGACGTAGAGGTCGGAGACCTCATAGGCCGCCTTGGCGGCGTCGAGCACCTGGAAGAAGACCACGCCGTCGGTCGAGACCATGGCGTTGTCCTTGGTGATGATCTCCTGGCCGGGGATGTCGAGCACCTGCTCCATCATGTTCACCTTGCGGCCCACGCGATAGAAGAAGGGCATGTAGAAATTGAAGCCGGGATGGGCGACGGCGGTGAACCGGCCGAAATATTCTATCGTGTAATGATAGCCTTGGCGCACGATCTTGATGCCGGACATCAGGAACAGCACGACCAGGATGAGAAGGAAGAAAAAGACGATCGAAATGGTCATGACGGACGCGCCTCCCCTTGCGAACCCGGCCATAATGCGGGCAAGTGGAGCCGCTTCCAAGCGAAATCGGGACATGACAGCCGACCTCAAGCTCTGCCGCTCGCTGCTCTTCCTGCCCGCCTCGAACCCGCGCGCGATCGACAAGGCCAGGGGGCTCGCCGCCGACATGGTCGTTCTCGACCTCGAGGATGCGGTGAAGCCCGCCGACAAGGACGCGGCGCGGGCCGCCGCGGTCGACGCGGCGGCGGCGGGCTTCCCGGGCCTGTGCGCGATCCGGATCAACTCGAGCGGCCCCTGGCACGCGCCTGACCTCGAGGCGGCCGCGTCGAGCCGCGCCGATTACGTGATCGTGCCGATGACTCCCGGTCCGGAGGCTGCGGTCGAGGCGGCGCGGGCTACGGGCAAGCCCGTGCTCGCCATGATCGAGACCGCCCGCGGGGTGCTCAATGCCGCGGCGATCGCTCCGGCGACGGCCGGCCTGATCGCCGGGACAAACGACCTCGCCGCCGATCTCGGCCTGCGCCCCGGCGGCGACCGGGCGGCGCTCGTCACCGCGCTGCAGACCATCCTCCTGGCGGCCCGCTCGGCCGGGGTCGCCGCCTTCGACGGGGTCCACAACCGGCTCGACGACCCGGACGGCTTCGCCGCGCAGTGCGCCGAGGGACGGCGCTTCGGCTTCGACGGCAAGTCGCTCATCCACCCGAGCCAGGTCGAGGCGGCCAACCGCCTGTTCGGGCCGAGCCTCGAGGAAGTGGAAGCGGCAAGGCGCCTGCTCGCCGCGGCGACCGGCGGCGCCGAGCGCTTCGAGGGCGAGATGGTCGAGCGAATGCACGTCGAGCAGGCGCGGCGGGTGCTGGCGAAGGCTCGGGCCTGACGCCGTCCTGAACCTGTTTCAGATCGACTCCTCCACTTCTTGGGCGAACGGCCAGCCGGACTCTGAGACAAGTTGGCGATTGTCCCCGCCGGACATGTGAGCTGTCCGGCCACTCGCGTCATTCCGGCGGAAGCCGGAATCCATGAACACCGCCGATCGGGATGCCACGCCGCGGTGTTCATGGATCCCGGGTCAAGCCCGGGATGACGGGGCTTGAGGATCCGTTCCATGTCGCAAGGGCGATAAGCCAAACCAGTTGCAGGATGGCGGCAAAGCCTTCCCCTTGCCTCTGCCGCCTCCGCCGCCTTAAGCCGGGGGATGGTCTCACGCGCACTGGCCGCTCTGGCTCTCTTCCTCCTCCCCCTTCCGGCCTCGGCCGAGCCGGTCGCGCCCGACGCGCTGCGCCGGCACATCGACGTCCTCGCCAGCGACGACTTCGCCGGGCGCGAGCCCGGCACCGAGGGCGAGCAGAAGACGATCGCCTACATTGCCGGCCAGATGCGCGGCTTCGGGCTCGAGCCCGCCGGGCCCGACAACAGCTGGTACCAGCCGGTCGAGGTTAGGAAGCGGCGGCCGGGCGACCAGAGCAGCCTCTGGCAGGCGACGGCCGGCAAGAGCGAAAGGATCGAGCTCGGGCGCGACGAGATCATCCTGATCGGCCGCTCCGCCCGCGAGACCCTGCGCCGGGCGCCGGTGGTCTTCGCCGGCCACGGCGCCGTGATCCCCGGCAAGGGCGTCGACCAGCTCGCCGGCGCCGACCTGAAGGGCGCCGTCGTCCTCATCCTCTACGACGCCCCGGACGAGACCGGCTTTCCGAGCTATTCGGAGCGGGTCGCGGCGGTCGCCGCCGCCGGCGCCGCCGCGGTGATCGGTATCATCGGCAGGGAGCTGCCCTGGCCGGTCGTCCAGCGAGTCTACGATTCCGGCCAGACCCGGCTCGCGGTCCACGATCCGGCGCCGATCGCAGGCGCCATTTCCCAGCCGGTCGCGGAAAGCCTGCTCCGGGCGGCCGGCGCCGATCTCGCCGGCCTTCTCGCCGTTCCGGGGCCGAGCTTTGCTCCGGTTCCTCTCAAGCTTCGAGCGAGCTTCGACGTCGCCACGTCGATCGACACGATCCTGACCCACAATGTGGTCGGCCGGGTGCGCGGCTCGGCCGGAGGGCGCGAAAGCCTGCTCTACCTGGCCCATTGGGACCATCTCGGCCTTTGCGAAAGGGAAGGGCCGGACCGGATCTGCAACGGGGCGGTCGACAATGCGAGCGGCGTCGCCGCCCTGCTCGAGATCGCGCGGGCGCTCGGCCGCGGCAAGAGGCCCAGGCGCGACATCCTCTTCCTCGCCACCACCGCCGAGGAGATGGGGCTGCTCGGCGCCGAATATTTCACGGCGCGGCCGACCGTCCCGCTCGGCTCGATCGTCGCGGCGATCAACATGGACACGCTCGCCATCGCGCCCAGGGGCGAGAAGGTCGCGGTGATGGGGCGGGGCCACCCCGCCCTCGACTCGCTCATCGACCGCACCGTCGCGGAGGCCGGTCGCGCCCTCGACGGCGACGACGAGGCGGCGGCCTTCGTCGAGCGCCAGGACGGCTGGGCCTTCACCCGCGCCGGCATTCCCTCGATCATGGTCAACGGCTCGTTCGCCGACATGAAGAAGCTCGGCGCCTTCCTCGCCGGCCCCTATCATTCCGCCGCCGACAATCCCGGGCCGGGCCTGGTGCTCGACGGAGCCGCCGAGGACACCGACCTGATGATCGCGCTCGGCCGCAAGCTCGCGGATCCCGCCCTCTACCCCTGGCCGAGCCGCTAGCTTTCCCCTCGATCCTCTCCGCGATTTCGCGGGGAGGGGGACCGCGCGCAGCGCGGTGGAGGGGTTCTTCGGAGCCGGCAAGGCCCCTCCACCATGCTTCGCATGGTCCGGCTCAATCGTCGTAATAATATGGCGACCGCCTGGTCCAGGCGTTTCCCGGATGGCGCGCGTGCAGCAGCTGGAAGGCGCGGCGGCCGAGATGGTCGTGGTTGGCGCCCCAGCGCGCGACCCGGATCAGCCGGTGGAGCATCTCGGGAGAGCGTGGATCGCGGGGATGGGCCCGCGCATAAGCGAGCGCTTCCTCCCAAAGCGAGGAGGCGCCGGCCGGGGCCGGCTCCTCCTCATCGTAGCTCCGGAAGGCGGCGCGTTCGGCGGCGGCCCGGCCCTGGGCGGCGGCGACGAAGGCCGGGAGGTGGAGCGGGAAGGCCGATCGGCCGCAATTGCCGAGGCAGGTGAGGTCGCTGGTCCCGCCGGTATCGTCGTAATAATAGCCCGATTGATAGGCCGAGGGCTCCGGGAATCGGCCCGGCGGCGCCCCGGCCCCGCGGGGAACGATCATCCAGTCGGTCCAGCGGCCCTGGAATTCCGCCACGGTGCCGACCGGCCTCGTGTAGCTGAAGGCGATGAGGTCGGCGCGAAGCCCCGGCAGCTTGGCCATTGCGAAAGCCTCGGCGAAGCGCCTGGCGGGTCCGGGGCGGGCCGCCGCGATCGCCTGCCAGTCCCGCCGCAGCTGCGGGAGCAGGAGGGCGAGGTCGCGGGCGGTGTCGCCGACCGCGCCCTCGTCGCCGAGCTGCACCGCACGGGCGAAGCTGGTCAGGGCGACGTCGAGGCGCAGCGGCCCGGGCAGGGCCGCAGACCTCGACAAGGCGATCCGCTGGGCGAGCGGAAGCCGGTCGATGATCGCCCGGGCGTCGGCGCCGAACCCGACCCAGCCCCCCCGATGGGGCGCGAGATGGCCGTCGTACCGGGCCCAGTCGTCGCCCACGCAATATTCGCCGGGCCCGCCGCAGGAGGCCTCGCGAAGCGAGAAGCGGGCGAGCTCGGCGAGGTCGGCGGCGACCTGGGCCCTGGCCCCCGCGAAGAGATTGCGCTCGCCCATGGTGAGGCCGGGGTCCGCGAGGATGGAGTCGAGCCGGCTCCGGGTCGCGGCCGGATCGGCCCCGGCGATGGTGAGGCGGGTCAAATGGTATTGGGCGGTGAGCCAGGCCGGCTCGCCGCGGCGCACCGCCGCGGCCTCGGCGGCCAGCGCCGGAGCGGCCGGATCGTCGGGCGGAAGCAGGCTCAGGGCGGCGATCAGCCAGGCCGGGTCCTTCGTCGCCGCCCAGCGCTCGCGGGCGTGGGGGAGGCCGGGGCCGCCGTCGCCGGCCTGGAGGGTCTCGATCCAGTCCGAAACCTCCGGCCTCACCGGCGCCTTTTCGCTGAGCAGCAGATAGTCGCGGAGCGCGAAGGCGATGTCGCCGTCCGCCTCGGGCCTGCCGAGCTCCGAATCGAGCTCGGCGAGCAGGCGTTCGGGCCGGTCGCGATAGGCCAGCGCCCTCAGCATCTTGCGGACCTCGCCCCGCCCGTAGGTGCCGGCCGGAGCGGCGGCGAGCTCATGCAAGGCCGAGCGCGCCCGGGCGATCGCCTCGGGCGCCCGCCCGGCCAGCGCCTCGCGCTCGAGCGCCCGAACGCGGAGGTAGAGGCCCTTGCTCCGCCAGGGCGAGGAGGGATCGCCGGCGATCGCCGCGAACCGCTGCGCGGCCTCGCCGTTGCGCCGGTTGTAGAGAGCGAACGCCGCCTCCTGATAAGCCCGGTCGGCCTTCAGCCAGTCGGGCGCGCCGGCCATGAGCGGCGGCAGGACCGCGCCCTCGCTGGCGCAGGAATCGAACACCGCATCCTGGGTCCGGAGCCAGGCGAGAAGGGCCGGCGAGCCCTTGCCGTAGCGGGCCGCCCGGTCGCGAAGAGTCGCCGTCGCCGTGTCGAAGGCGTCGCGGAAGCAATTGGGGATGCTGGTGTAATCGGGCCCGCTCCGCTCGGTCGGGAGGTAGGAAGGCGACTGGCCCGCCTCCGGGACGATCGCCCGCGCGTCGAGCCAGCCATAGACTCCGTCGCCCGGTCCGAGGCTCGCCGGCTCGCCGCAGCAGGGCGCGGTCAGTGCGGCCCCGGCGGCGGGCCCGACCGCGAGGCCGTGGAGAAGCCGCCAGTCGAGATAGAGGAGAGGCTCGGGCGAGCGCGCCGTCACCATTCCGAGCCGGCCTCCGAACAGCCGGGTCCGCTCGGCGGGGCTGCCTCCGCCGCGGTCGATGAAGATGGGATAGGGGCCGGGATCGGCCGATCCGAAGACGGGGCTCCCCGACATCGCCGCCGCCGCCGCCAGCGCCGCGAACGCAAGCCCCTTCCTCATCGCCACCCCTCCACGCCCCGCCGCGCGCTTTCGAAATCCGCCGCCGTCCAGCTGCGCGGGCTGAACAGGTAGACCCGGCGGCCCGGCGGAGCGCGGGCGATCGGTGAATCGCCGGCGACGCCGAGCGCGGACCGGCAGCGAGGATTGCGAAAATCGCCGCCCGCCGCCAGCCTTTTCCTGAGCGCGTCGCCGCCCTCCGTCATCCGGAACAGCATCGGCACGATCTCGTCGACCGGGGCCCCGCCGAGCCAGCCCTCGATGTCGCACCAGGAGGCGAGGGCGGTCATCGACAGGAGGGTGCCCCGGGGCAGGCCGCGCCGGACGTCCTCGAGCAGATCGAGAAGCACCTGACGCTCGGACGCCCGCACCTCGAAATCGACCTGGACCCGGCGCGCCGGCACGGCGGCCGCGTAATGGAGCACGGCCGCGCTCGCCCGGGCGCGCATCGGCGCGGTCCAGGCCAGCGGCCGTCCATGGTCGATCTGGACGTGGACGAGCGCCGTCGAGGGCGGCGCCGCCGACTTCAGCGGGAAGCGCCGCCCGCGCGCCTGGATCGAGTCGCCGGCAAGCTCGACGAAGCCGGTCTGGACCGCTACCTCGGCCGCGGCGCCCGCGAAGCGCAGGTCCTCGGGGCGCTCCCAGGCCCAGAGGATGAGCGTGGATCGCGGCGCCGGCGCCGGGCGGCAGGACCCCAGGACGAGGAGCGGAAGGAGCAGGAGCCGGGCGCGCACGCCGTGGCGGTCGGCCGCGGTCAATCTCCCCGCGCCTTGCGCGCTCCGGGCCGCGGCGTAGGATCGGGCGATGAGCGAAAGCGGGCGGAAACGGAGAGGCGCCTTGTGGGCGCTGCTGGCGGCCCTAATCGTGGGCGCCATGGCGCTCATGCTCGACCCGCTGGCCAGCTTCAACGCGCTGATGCCCAAGGACCGGGCGTCGAAGCGGGTCGCGCAGGCAGTCGCCTACGGGGCGGGACCGCGCCACAGGCTCGACGTCTACGCCCCGAGCGCCGAAGCGCCCGCCAGGCGGCCGGTGATCGTCTTCCTCTACGGCGGGTCCTGGAACAGCGGCCACCGCCAAGGCTACGCCTTCGCCGGCCGGGCCCTTGCCGCCCAGGGATTCGTCGTCGTCGTCCCCGATTACCGGCTCGTCCCGGAAGCGCCCTATCCCGGCTTCCTGCGCGACTGCGCCGAAGCGGTGCGCTGGGCCCGCCGCCATTCCGGCGACTATGGCGGCGACGGCGAGCGTATCGTCCTCGCCGGCCACAGCGCGGGCGCCTACAATGCCGCGATGCTGGCGCTGGACCCGGCCCTGCTCGGCCCCGACCGGGCCGCGATCCGCGGCTTCGCGGGCCTGGCCGGCCCCTACGATTTCCTGCCCCTCGACGATCCGGCGACCGTCGCCGCCTTCGGCGCCTGGCCCCGGCTCGCCGAGACCCAGCCGGTGAGCCACGCCGCCCCGGCTTCGCCCCCCGTCCTGCTCCTCCACGGCGCCGCCGACGACCGGGTCATGCCCCGCCACAGCCGCAAGCTCGCCGCCCGGCTCGCCGCGGCCGGAAGCCCGGTCCGGCTCAAGCTCTACCCCGGCCTCGGCCATGTCGGGATCCTCGCCGCGGTCGCGATCCCCTTCCGCGGCCGGGCGCCGGTTCTGGCCGATCTCGCCGCCTTCGCCCGCGAGGTCGCCGGGTCGCCGCCGGCCGAGTGAACAAAGGGCAGGGGGCGGCGCTCGTCGGCTCCCGCCGGGCGGGGCGACGCTCGTCACGGCCGGCTCTTCGCGAAATATTCGGTCAGCTCCCGCCGAAGCTCCGCCTGCAGCGGCTGGACGGCGGCCATGACCGTCGCGAGATAGGCCGAATTGGCGCGGGCGACGTCGGGGTCGGAGAGCAGCTCGGGGGAGCGCCGGACATATTTCGCTCCCGCCGGAGTGCGGACGAAAGCGAGGATCGCCGCCAGCTCGTCGGCCGTGAAGGCCCTCGCATAGCCGCGCGCATAGGAGCCGAAGAGCGAGTCGACATGCTCGCCTATCGCCTTTTCCCCCACGGCCCGGCTGCGCTTCATATAGCGCTCGACGATCCGGTCCACGCCCGGGTCCGGCGTCCGGCCGGAGTTCGCGGCGGCGGCCCGGAGCTGGGCCGTCATCGCGTCGACCGCGCCGAGCAGAAGCTCGCGCCGCCGCTCCGGCGGAAAGGCGATGTCGACGATCCGGCCCGCGAGCTCGAGCCTGCGCGGATCGAGCTCCGCCGCCGCTGCCTCGGCCGGCTGCCGAGCCGCGCAAGGCGCCGCCGCGCCCGCGAGCGCCATCGCCGCGAGCAGGACCCTCATCTCGCGCAGGCCTGGCTGCTGGTCGAGGAGACTCGGGTCAGCGAAGCCGAAGGGGAGGTGCCGATCGCGATCCCCTGCCGGCACCGGCGGAGCTGGAAGCGCACCTTGCGCGCCCGGAAATCGAGCGAGACGCGGCGGAAGGTCTCGAGCAGGTCGGTGCCCAGAAGCAAGGCGGGCCGGTCGGCGAGGCCGAACACCTCGAAGGGCGGGACGTCGGCGAAGGCCATCGGCACGTTGCGCAGGACCACCGAGCCCAGCCGAAGCTCGCCGACCTGGGCGAGCTCGAGATTGACGGTGGTGCCGGTGACCCCGGTCGCGGTGACCGTCCTCAACCTGCCGAGCCGGCTCCGGACGAGCTTTTCGCGAAGGGCGCTGTTGCCGATCGTGATCTGCGACCCGGTATCGATCACCGCGTCGAGCGAGAGGCGGCCGGCCTTGACCTCGGTCAGGATCAGCTGGCCGCGCTGGAGCCGGGCGGTGACGACGATGTCGCCCGGGGCCGACTTGACCGGCCGCGAGGCGTCCTCGACCCTGATCAGGCGCTTCTCGAAATCCATCATCAGCCGCTGGCGGGCGAGCGCGTCGATCCCGATCATCCCGGCCCCGCCGAGATCCTGCTCGCGAAGCGCGGGCAGCTGCAGGTCCCTGACGACGGTCGGGCCGAGGCTCAGCGAATCGACCCGGACCCGATCGACGAGGTTGCGGTCGGTCATGTTGTTCAAGGTCACCGGGGTGCCCAGCGGCAGCTGCAGGTCGCGGGCGATGCGCAGGCCGACGACCGAGGTGTCGGCGCCGCTGTCGACGACGAACTGGTAGGGGCCGCGCCCGTTCACCCGGACCTCGACGCTGAGCCTCGTTTCGACCTTGCGGGCGCCGATGTCGTCGCCGCCGATCGCCAGCGTCTCGTCGATGGCCGCGGGCGGGAGCGGAGGCAGAGTCGAGGGTCCGGGCGGCGCGGGCCTCGGCTTGCCGATCCTGGGCGGCCCCGGCGCGGGCTCGGCGGCGCCCGCCAGAGCGGACCAGGCGAGGGCCCAGGCGAGGGCCAGGCTGGATCGGTGGAGGGGCAATCCTTTCCTTTCGCTTCAACCGGCGCCCGATTCGACGGCTATCGCCCGCGTCCCCGGCCCGCCACGCTTCGTCGACCGGGCCCCGCCGGACGGCGACGACCCCCGCCGGAACGAGCGGCGCCGGCGGGGGCCGCGCCCCGCTCCGGGACCCGGAAGTTCCGAAGTTGGCCCGGAAATGAAAATCCTTTCGATCGGCGGCGTCCTTTCGACCGGTTTCCTCGATCGAGCGTCCGGGCCGGATCCCCGCGCCCCGCAGGATCGCGGGCAGACCCGGGACCGGTGGAGGAGAGCGATCCATTCCGACAGGAACATAACAGAAACGGTCTCGGCCCGCAAGCCGCCGCGGCGTCGTTTCCGTTCGCGACTCGCGGCGGGGTCCGTGCCGGGCGGATGCCGAATCGGCGCCGTGCCGGTGCCGGGTTCCCGCCGGGGCCCTGCCGGGCGCCTGCGGGGGCGCCCGCCGGGAATTTCGGGGCGGCGCTCATCTCACGCGGCGCCGACCGCCGGTTCGCGGGGCCGGACCAACGGTCCGTAACCCGTGCGCCGTGACCGAAACGGGGCCAATCCGACCGCGCCACGGGCCCCGCGGCCTCACTCGACGATCCTGACGCCTTCCCTGGCCCATTCCCTGTCGACGTCGACGCCCTGCTCCGCCCATTGCTCGCGCGTCCAGCAGCGGACGCGCTCGGTGAGGGTGCCGGTGACGGGCTCCATCCGAAGGCAGTAGCGGGCGGCAGGGCCGGCCGCCGGAGCGCCCGCCGTCCCATCCCGCTCGGCCGGCTGCGCCAGGACCGGCGAAGCGGCGAGCGCGATCAGGCTGCAAGCCGCGGCCCATTTCCCGTGTGACATCGTCCATCTCCTCGACGGTGCTCTCGAATGCCCACCCGCCGGCACGGATTAGCGCATTTCTCCGGATCGGGACAGTCGCCGGCGACAATCGCCGGCGACCGTCGCCGCCCCGGCCCTCCGCGCGCCCTCGCGGCTTCGAGCCGGCCGGTCGACGCCCGCCCACCATTGCTTAACCGGACCCGGCTAGGCTCCAAGGCATGAACGACCTCCCGCTGACATTGCAGATCATCCTCGCGATCCCGATCCTGGTCGGAGCCACCTTGTTCCTGTGCGCGCCCGAGATCCTCGCGAACTGGATCGTCTCGAAGCGCGACGATTCGAGGCGCGAGCGGGCGCAGCTGGCGGAGCTCGACCGGAAGATCGCCATCGCCGAGGCCGCCGCCGCCGCGCGCGCCCGGGGCGAGCCGTTCCTGCCGCCGGCCGATTACGACCGCTAGGCCGGAGGCGGAGGGCCTCGGCGCGAGCCGGGGGCGCCGGTCTTGGCGGTGGGGAGTGCAGTGACGGCATATATTTGCGCCGACCACCGACCCCTCTGGCGACGGCGGATAGCTGCATATTGTCGCTGTTTAGCCCCGGCGCTCTCTTCGCGGCTTCGCGGGAGACAAATTCCCAACGCTTCTGCAGGCCCGAACGCTCGACGGATTATCTCACGCGAAGCCGCAAAGGCGCCAAGAGGAGGGGAGGGCTGCGAAGCGCCCGACATCCCGACGGCGCACCGCAATCGAGCTGGAGTCGCGCGTGTTCATGGATTCCGGGTCGAGCCCGGAATGACGGGCAAGGGGAGGGCGCAGGCACCGGCCTGACAGTCACTAGTGACTGTCAGTACTTCCCCGGCTACTGGACAGGGCGTTGAGGGATCAACCCCGCCGAACTTTACTCATGATGTCGGTCATCACGGCAGGGACCCATTCTTCAATGGGTTTCTCGCTGTCATTTCGGTAGTGCCGCGGCATATCAATTTCATACAAAGTTCCAGGAATCGGTTCTGCCCAGATTACGGGAGCATTACCGGCAATTCCGAACCAGACGGTAACGACTTCGATGATCTTACCACGCGCATAAATTAATCTAAACGAACGCTTCTTCGGCTCGATCGTCGCTTCTAACAAAGCAAGATCTTCACGCTTCTCGAAAGTCTTGTGAGCCATATCAACCACAGCATCCAGCTGTTTGCCGTAGGTGCTTTGCCATTCAGCTTGTTCAGCGCCTTCGGGGTCCACGAGCCGAGACAGCCGATCACATTCCGCGTCGAATGCTTCGTTAATCACCGTTTCGCCCTTCTGCAGTGCGGCTACCCGCACCTTTGATATGGTAGGGTGAAGTTTGGGAAACAACCCGGCATTTGCGAAGACGTGCCGCTGCGGGGACCGGGGCGGTGGGGCGGGTGCGGTCCGACGACCGGGCGGACAGTGACCGTCACTAGTGACTGTCACTAGCTCCCCGGCAGCTATCGGGCGCCTCGGTGAAGTCACTAGTGACTGTCCGAAACCGAGCCGATGCTTGCTGCCACCTCCCGACATGGCCCTTCCCGTCATCCCGGCGAACGCCGGGATCCATGAACAGGGCGGTGCGAGCTGGAGTCGCGGCGGTGTTCATGGATTGACCTGCGGTCGTCTTCGGCTCCGGGTCGAGCCCGGAATGACGGGTAAGGGGCCGGGCGCGGGACTGAACTCGGCGCCCTGCTCGCGGGTCGGCAGCTCAGATCTAGCGCCGAGCCCCCTCACCCCGGCCCTCTCCCCGCAGGGGAGAGGGGGGAAAGGGTTACTGGTCGAGGAGGGAGCGCATCTTCCGCGACCCGCTCGGATGCTTCACGGCAGACAGTGACAGTCACTAATGACTGTCACCAGTTCCCCCGCGCACGGGGTGGATCCTGGGTCACTAGTGACTGTCACTCGTGGCCCGGTCCGGCAGGCGGATGCCGGATTAAGCCCCGGCACGACCGGGAGGGCGGAGGCCGCTTCGGAGCTTCGCGTCCTTGGCGCGAGCTCAAGGATATCGCTGCCTCGAATGCACCACGGCCGTAATCTCGACTGCGTCGGCACTGACCTCGTAGATCAGGATGTAATTCGGATGCACGACCGCCTCGCGCGTCCCTTCCACGCGGCCGGGCCGGTGCAGGAATGGGCGTTCGCGCAATCGTTCCGCGCGAGCCTCGATCGCCGACTGCAACCGCCGGGCGGCTGGCGCATTGCGATCCGCAATATATTCGACAATCGATTTCAGGTCGGCGAGCGCGTCCGCCCGCCAGACCAGCTTCATCAGTCGCGTCGTGCCTTCGACTCGATGATCGCCCGTATCTGACTCATTGCTTCGTCATGCTCGACAGCGGGCCGGGTGTCGGCCCTGGACGCCGCGACCTTCGCCTTCAGCCAGCGAAGATAGCTCTCGGCCTCCTCGGCCGTCTCGAACTCTGATCCAACGGGGGACGGATCGTTCATGCGGGAAAGGATAGTCGTCGGCAGCCGAAATGCCAACGCCGCCGAGCGCGCAAGCGCTGATATCAGAAGATCGTATCACGATATCCAGCTTCGTCTTTGTGCGAACCAAATTTCCAGCGGCGGCTCCAAGTGAAGGTGGATCCCGGCTTTCGCCGGGATGACGAGGAGGGCAGGGCGTCTTTGCGACTTCGCGTGAACCAAACCCGACCTACGGTCTGCCCTCCGACCCCCGCCGATCCCAGCACCAGCCCTTCTCGCCCAGATGTCTGAAGCGGAACTCCGAGCGCTCCCATTTCGACCAGGCCCCGCCGATCGGCTTGAAGCGGTCTTCGGAGTTGCAGATCGCGCGTCTGGCTTGCCGATCCGTCCAGCGGCACTGGAAGTTGCGATGCTCGCCCGTGCCGTCGATCAGCTCCAGCGAGACGCAGTCGCCGCGTGTGACGCAGGCACATTCGCGGTGAAGGGAGAGGTCCTCGTAGGAGGGGAGGGGGATGGGCTCTTCGGAGCAGGCCGCCAGGAGAAGCCCTGCGGCGAAAAAGGGCCGGGTGACGATATTCGGGCTCGATCCGGACATGCGCTAACCCGCCAACCATCGTGGAACCGTCACGGGGGCGGCCCCGTGACGTCGGACGGGCTCGCTGGTGCGACCCGCCGGCCGGCCTCGTGCCCCTCTTCGCGCTGCTTGACGATTGCTTCGCAATCCGCTCGCTACGCTCGGGCCCCTTCGCTTACTGATCCAGGAACGACCGCATCTTCCGCGACCGCGACGGATGCTTCAGCTTCCGAAGCGCCTTGGCCTCGATCTGCCGGATTCGCTCGCGGGTAACAGAAAACTGCTGTCCGACCTCCTCGAGCGTGTGGTCGGTGTTCATGCCGATGCCGAAGCGCATCCTCAGCACCCGCTCCTCGCGCGGAGTCAGCGAGGCCAGGACCCGGGTCACCGTCTCCTTGAGGTTGGCCTGGATCGCGGCGTCGACCGGGATGACCGCGTTCTTGTCCTCGATGAAGTCGCCGAGGTGGCTGTCTTCCTCGTCGCCTATCGGCGTCTCGAGGCTGATCGGCTCCTTGGCGATCTTCATCACCTTGCGGACCTTCTCGAGCGGCATGGAGAGGCGCTCGGCGAGCTCCTCGGGGGTCGGCTCGCGGCCGATCTCGTGGAGGATCTGGCGGCTGGTTCGGACGAGCTTGTTGATCGTCTCGATCATGTGGACCGGGATCCGGATCGTCCGCGCCTGGTCGGCGATCGAGCGGGTGATCGCCTGGCGGATCCACCAGGTGGCGTAGGTGCTGAACTTGTAGCCGCGGCGATACTCGAATTTGTCGACCGCCTTCATCAGGCCGATATTGCCCTCCTGGATGAGGTCCAGGAACTGCAGGCCGCGGTTGGTGTATTTCTTGGCGATCGAGATGACGAGGCGAAGGTTGGCCTCGACCATCTCCTTCTTGGCGATCCGGGCCTCGCGCTCGCCCTTCTGGACCTGGTTCACGATCCGGCGGAACTCGGCCAGCGACATTCCGGTCGCCTGGGCGATCTCGGCGATCTCGGCGCGGATGCGCTCGATCGCGCCCGATTCCTGCTGGCAGAAAGCGGTCCATTTCTTGTCGAGGCCGCAGACCCGCTCGGCCCAGCCCTCGTCGAGCTCGTGGCCCATATAGGATTCGAGGAAGGCGCGGCGCGGCACCTTGTGGCGCTCGGCGAGGCGGAGCATCTGGCCGGCCAGAGCGGTGAGGCGGCGGTTGTAGCTGTAGAGCTGGTCGACGAGATATTCGATCTTGGCGCCGTGGAACTGGACGCTCTCGACCTCGGCGGTGAGCTGCTCGGAGAGGGCCTGGTACTTCTTCTCCTCGCCCTTCGAGAATTCCTGGCCGGCGCTCATCGCCTCCATCCGGGCGTGCTGGACCTTGGAGAATTTCTTGTAGAGGTCGGTGATCTTGGCGAAGCGCTCGAGCGCCTGCGGCTTCAGCGTCTCCTCCATCTGGGCGAGGGAGAGGGTGTTGTCCTCGTCCTCCTCCTCGAATTGGGGGCGGGCCCGGCGCTCGACCAGGCTGTCCTCCTCGTCCTCCTCCTCGGCGGGGGCGGATTCGACCTCCTCCTCCTCCTTGTAGGAGGGGCCCGCGGTCTTCTCGCTGATCTCGTCCTCGCCGCCCTCCTCGGCGCTCTCGACCTGCTCGGGGGTCGGGCCCTTGGAGAGCATGGCGTCGAGGTCGAGGATCTCGCGCAGCTGCATCTCGCCGGCGTTGAGGGCGTTCGACCAGTGGATGATGGCGTTGAAGGTGATCGGGCTCTCGCACAGGCCCCAGATCATCGTGTCGCGGCCGGCCTCGATCCGCTTGGCGATGGCGATCTCGCCCTCGCGGCTGAGCAATTCGACCGCGCCCATCTCGCGAAGGTACATGCGGACGGGATCGTCGGTGCGGTCGACCGTCTCCTTCTTCTTCTCGATGATGAAGCGCTCGCCGTCCGAGCCGTCGTCCTCGCCGGCGCCCGAATCGACCTCGGGCTCGTCCGCCTTGTCGTCGTCCTCGTCGGCCTCCTCGGCCTCGACGACGTTGATGCCGAGCTCGTTCAGCGAAGACATGATGTCCTCGATCTGCTCGGAGGACATCTGGTCCTGGGGCAGGGCCTCGTTGAGCTCGTCATAGGTGACGTAGCCGCGCTTCTTGGCGCGGGCGACGAGCTTCTTGATCGAGGCCTCGTTGAGGTCGATCAGCGGAGCGTCGCCGCTTTCCTGCTTGTCTTCGCCGTCGCCGCCGTTGGTCGTCTTCGCCATCTAAAAACCTTATAAGTTCATTCGCCCGAGCCGCCTTCGATCAGCGCCGCGAGCCGCCTCTCCGCCTCGTCCCGCGCCGCCCGGAGCCTCTGCTGCTCCTGGAAGGCGGCTTCGTCGCCTTCCGCCTTGAGCCGGGCGGTCGCCGCGTCGAGTGCGGCATATAGTCCCGGCTGGGCCGCCAATGTGTCGATCATCAGAACGAGATCGCGGCGGGCGCGTTCCGGTTCGGCATCACGACGGATAGAGGAGAAAGCCAGTCCCTGCTTGAGACGCGGCTCCTCGAGCAGAGCCGCCGCGTCGCCTTGAGCCAATATGGTATTGAGGGCGTTCTGATCAAGCTCGCCGTGCGCCATCACGCCTTCGAGCAGGCGATCCCGGAGCCGGGCGGCGGCCGCTTCCTGGAAGCTCAGGCTCGCGATCGCCTCGCTGTGCGAGGCGACGACGTCGGGGAAGCGGAGCAGGCCGTGGAGCACCCGCCTCGCCCATTTGGCGTCCAGGCTCCCGGCGGCGACCGCCCTGGCGCGGTCGGAGACCGGACGGTGGGGCGCGTACCGGCCCTTCTGGAACGAGCCCGGAGTCCAGGGCCGCCGCGGCGGCGGCGCGGTCAGGGCGTTGAAGCGGCCGAGCAGCTCGGTCCGGTATTGCTCGCGCACATGCGGATCCTGGATCGACGCGACATGGTCGGTCAGGCGCTGCCTGAGGCCGGCGCGCTGCTCGGGCGTGGCCAGCGGCTCCGCCCCAAGCTCGTGGTTCCAGAGCCGGTCGACGAGCGATTCGGGCCGGTCCAGCAAGGCATCGATGCCCTTGCGGCCCTCGGCCCGGACGAGATCGTCGGGATCCTGGCCCGCGGGGAGGGTGGCGAAGCTCAGCGACCGGCCCGGCCCGACATGGGGCAGCGCCCGCATCAGCGCCCGCACCGCCGCCTTCTGTCCCGCCGAATCGCCGTCGAAGCAGAAAATGGGGGTAGGGGAGAGCCGCCAGAGCAGGCCGAGCTGGGCCTCCGTCACCGCCGTGCCGAGCGGAGCCACGGCCTCGCCCAGCCCGGCCTGGTCGAGGGCGATGACGTCCATCTGGCCCTCGACCACGATCACCCTTTTCGCGTCTCGGCTCGCCGCCGCGGCCTTGTCGAGGTTGAACAGGGTGCGGCCCTTGTCGAACAGGGGCGTGTCGGGGGAATTGAGATATTTGGGCTCGCCGGCGCCGAGGATCCGGGCGCTGAAGGCGATGACCCTGCTCCGCCGGTCGCGGATCGGGAACATCAGCCGACCGCGGAAGCGGTCGTAGGGCTCGCGCTCGCCTTCGGGGACGATGAGCAGGCCCGCTTCGACCAGCTTCTCGCTGCCGAATCCCTTCAGGGCCGCGCGCAGCCTGCCGCGCGAATCCGGAGCGAAACCGAAGCCGAAGCGGCGGCGGGTCGCCTCGCCGATTCCGCGCTTGTCGAGATAGGCCCGGGCCTCGCCGCCGTCGGTCCCGGCGAGCTGCTCCTCGAACCAGCGCTGGGCGGCCTCCATGACGTCGTAGAGACCGGTCGCCCGCTCCGCTTTCTCCTGGGCGCGCGGATCGGCGGCCGGCACCTCCATCCCGGCAGCCTCGGCCAGCTCCTTCACCGCGTCCATGAAAGGCATTCCGCGGGCATCGGTCAGCCAGCGTATCGCGTCTCCGTGAACGCCGCAGCCGAAGCAATGGTAGAAGCTCTTCTCGTCGTTGACGTAGAAGCTGGGAGTCTTCTCCTTGTGAAAGGGGCAGGGGGCCTTCCACTCACGTCCCGCTTTCTGCAGCTTCACGGTTCGCCCGACGACGGTCGAAAGCGACGTGCGCGCCCTGAGCTCGTCGAGGAATTGAGGGCTGAGGGACATGCCCCAGCCTAAGCGGAAAGGCGGGCCTTTACGAGGCCGCTCGCCCTGGACATGTCGAGCCCGCCGGCATGCTTCTCCTTCAGCGCCGCCATCACCCGGCCCATGTCCTTGAGCGAGCTCGCGCCGGTCTCCGCGACGATGGCGTCGATGGCGGCCCTCGCCTCCTCCTCGCTCATCTGGCGGGGCAGGAAGCCCTCGATGACGGCGATCTCGGCCTTTTCGGCGTCGGCCAGCTCCTGCCGGCCGCCCTGCTCATAGAGGGCGACCGATTCGCGGCGCTGCTTGACCATCTTCTGGAGGACCTCGGTGACGGTGACGTCGTCGTCGGCGGGGGCGGCGGCGCCGCGAAGCTCGATGTCGCGATTCTTGAGCGACGACTGGATGAGCCGGATCGTTGCGGTGCGCGCCTTGTCGCCGCCCTTCATGGCGGTGACCAGAGCGGCCTTGATGTCGTCGCGAATCATGGTGGTTTCGGTCCAGGCCTGGGAAAGGCGGGAGGATAGCGGCCGCGGCGGGCTTTTAACAGATTGACGCTGCCGCCCCGCCCCTCTAGCCGTCGGGCCTTAGCGACATCGCCAGCTGCATCGAGGAGTGCCCGCCCCCATGGCCGACGCCAAGCCTTCGCCCGCGCCTGATGGGGCCACGGGCGTGTTGGTCCTGGCCGACGGCAGCTTCATCTGGGGCAGGGGCTTCGGCGCCGAGGGCGAGGCGGTGGGCGAGGTCTGCTTCAACACGGCGATGACCGGCTATCAGGAGGTGATGACCGATCCGTCCTACGCCTCGCAGATCGTCACCTTCACCTTCCCGCACATCGGCAACGTCGGCGCCAATTACGACGACGTCGAGGCCGACAACCCCTGGGCCCTGGGCTGCGTCGTCCGCCAGGACGTGACCGAGCCGAGCAACTTCCGGGCGGTCCAGACCTTCGACGCGTGGATGCGGGCGAACGGCCGGATCGGGCTTTCGGGCGTCGACACCCGCGCTCTGACCCGCAAGATCCGGGAGGAGGGGGCGCCGAACGGAGTGATCGCCCACGCCGCCGACGGCAGGTTCGATCTCGACGCTTTGCTCGCGCAGGCGCGCGCCTGGCCGGGGCTGGAGGGCATGGACCTCGCCAAGGAGGTCAGCTGCAAGCAGATGTTCCGCTGGGCGGGCGGGCTCTGGCGGCTTGGGAAGGGCTACGAAGAAACCCCCTCTCCCCATGGGGGAGAGGGCCGGGGTGAGGGGGCCCTGAGTCGGAATATAGCTTCAGACGCCGAGCCCCCTCAGCCTACCCTCTCCCCAGGGGGAGAGGGGAAGGGCGCCCCCCACGTCGTCGCCATCGACTACGGCTCCAAGCGCAACATCTTCCGCAACCTCGCCGACGCCGGCGCCCGGGTGACGGTGCTCCCCGCCACCGCCACCTTCGACGAGGTGATGGCGCACGAGCCGGACGGAATCTTCCTCTCCAACGGTCCCGGCGACCCCGCCGCCACCGGCGAATATGCGGTTCCGGTGATCCGCCGGCTGCTGGAGACCGGCAAGCCGCTGTTCGGGATCTGCCTCGGCCACCAGCTCCTCGGCCTCGCCGCCGGAGCCACGACCGTGAAGATGCACCAGGGCCACCGCGGCGCCAACCACCCGGTCAAGCGCCTCGCCGACGGGCGGGTCGAGATCACCAGCATGAACCACGGCTTCGCGGTCGAGACCGAGAGCCTGCCGAAGAATGCGAAGGCGACGCACATCTCGCTGTTCGACGGCAGCCTGGCAGGGCTTGAGCTGACGGACCGGCCGGCGTTTTCGGTGCAGTACCATCCGGAAGCGAGCCCGGGGCCGCAGGACAGCGTTTATCTGTTCGGCAGTTTTGTACGTCTGCTTCAAAGCGAGGCTTCGAATGGCTGAGATCGACGATTACATTGAAGTCATGTTTTTTATTGAATTTCCTAAGTTCAGCCTACCTGAGCGCTGGGCGCGGCGCGGAGAGTTGGTTCCTCTCATTAAGACCGGTTTAGACGCCATGTTGATGGATTATGATGAGAGACTTCGTTCAAATAATCCTATACTAGCCGAGATCTATTTTGATAAACTTCTCACGGCAGGAGTTTTCTCTGAGACGACAGACCGCTTTGCCGGGGCTTATTATCATTACAATTCAGGCTCTGTAGGACGGGCGCGAGACGATTTTCTCAGTAGGAGTGTCATATACAGCCAGTCGATGGCAATTGGTCGACGATTTTTTCCTGACGTCTTTTCAGGCTATTTAGGGTTGTCTGACATCGAGGAGCTTCCCGTACCAAATAACGTCGAGGTCCCAGCATCAGACCGAATCGTAACCCTCAGTCATAACCAATTGAAAGAGATAGAGCCGCCGCTCGATGAGTTGATTTCTGCTCTTGAGGCTGACAACGGTTTGCCAGATCAACCCGGTCTCAAGGAACGGTTATTGGGCCAAGTGCGTGCCGGGCGAGAACTTTTGCGCGTCGGTAGCTTTAAAGCCTATCTCGTGTACATAACATTACTTGCCGGGTTGGCGCATCTCATAGAGAAGTACAAAGGGCACGCAATAGCGGCTGCCGCGACAACGCTTATGGAGCTCCTGATCAAGCACGTCTTTGAAATCGCCTAATGCCCCGTCGAACTGACATCTCCCCGGTCCTCATCATCGGCGCCGGCCTGACCCCCTCTCCCCGGCGGGGAGAGGGTTGGGGTAAGGGGGCTCTGAGTTCGAGGGTGATCTCCGCCGCCATGCCCCCTCACCCAACCCTCTCCCCGATGGGGAGAGGGCTATGATGGGAAGTTCGCTATTCCCGCCGATCTCTGGCGATCAGGAGCTCCTGGCGGATGGCTTCGAGGATGCTGTAGGTATCGCCCAGCACGTCGTGGTTCCAGAAGCGCAATACCCGATAGCCGTAGGTCTCGATGATCTCGGTCCTCGCCGCATCCCGCACCGCATCGTGCTGACCCCCGTCAAGCTCGATCGCCAGCCGCGCCGTGCGGCAGGCGAAGTCGGCGACGTAGCGGTCGATCTGGAACTGGCGGACGAACTTCTCGCCTTCGAGGCGACGCGCGCGGAGGTAGTACCAGAGGCGCTCCTCGGCTTCGGTCTGGTTGGCGCGAAGCTTGCGGGCGATCGGAGTCAGGCGTTTCCTTGCCAGCTCAGAGCCCCCTCACCCAACCCTCTCCCCGTCGGGGAGAGGGCTGTTCGGCGCCGCGGCCCCAGCACCCCCTCTCCCCGGCGGGGAAAGGGTTGGGGTGAGGGGGCTCGGCATCTTTCAACTTTTCGCCGAACTTCGATTAGCCATCAAGTGAAAATCAGCCAAAACCGATGTCTCGTTGAACGGACTTCTCAGCCCTGCGGGTCGCGGCCGTGAAACCCGTCCTTCCGGCCTTTCTCCTGCTCGCCGCGCCATGGCATGCGGCCGCCTGCTCGGCCGCCGCTCCGGCCGATCCTCAGGCGGCGCGGGCCGCGCAACTGGAGGCGATGACCAGGCGCTGCGGCGTTTCCGCTAAGACCTTGGTCCTGCTCGGCCCCAATGAGGTGACGATCGAAGCAGGCCCGGAGGTGGAATGGGGGAAGATCGAGTGCCTGATCCACGAGATCAGGAAGGCGGACCCCAGGCTGCAGTACATGTTCACCGGCAACGCGCCTTACGAAACGGATAACCGGCAATGATTCCCGGCCGCACCGCCATCTGCCTGCCTCTCCTCCTCGTCGCGACCGCGATTCCGGCCTTGGCCACCATCCCCCTCCCGCCCGAGGACCCCGCGGACATCCGCAAGACCGAAGAGCGGGTCGGGGCGTTCCGCCTCGAGCTCGAGGAATATCGCCAGACCGGCCCCGACGCGTGGAACCCGCCGCGCGAGTGGAAGAAGGTCCGAATGGTCTGGCGGTCGGCCGACGGGCTGAGCGAGGCCGTCGTCGAGGACAATGGCTATACGCTCAGCCGCGATTATTCGCTGAAATCGGCCGACGGGATGAACCATTGCATGGGCGGCGGCCTGTCGCAATATGGCAGCGGGACTCACCCGGCCGTCTACAAGCGCGCTTACCTGGAGTTCCTCAAGTCGTGCGGCGCCGAGCCCGCCCGGGTCAAGGCCTATGGCGCCGAGCTCGATGGCGCCTTCACCGACTATGCCGCCGCCGGCGAACGGCTCAAGGCGCTCGCTTCGGCCGCGTTCGGCGGGCTGGCGCCGCGCTGCATCCAATTCAAGCAGGATCTGTTCCCGCCGATGAACCGGCAATGCGTACGTTACTCGAAGCCGGCGGCGGCGCGATGAACGTTCCGCGCCACCTTTGGGCTTGTCGGCTGGCGCTGCTGGCGGCCTGCGCCGGCTGCTCGCAAACGCCGGCGGCCCCGACGACCAGGCAGGAACGGCTGGCCGTGCTTCACGGCATCGCGGCCCGATGCGGCTTTCCCGACAGCGTGCTCAAGCTGGACGGGGATGACGATCTGCACATCCAGCCGGCGCCGGATTCGAGCTACGAGAGCGTCGACTGCCTGATCAAGGCGGTCAAGGAGGCCGGCCTGCCCGTGAAGCTGGGCTTCGTCGGCAACGAAGCTTACGAGACTGGAAATTCGCAATGATGGCCCCCCGCACCGTTTCTCGATCGTCATCATCGCCGGACCGGCCGGCGCTTGCCCTGCTGGCCGCTCTCGCCCTGTCCGCCTGCGCCCTCGACGATGTCGGGGATTCGGTCGTGGACACCCGGGCCGCGGTCATCGGCGATGTGGAAGCACCGACCCCCGAGGAGGAGTTTCCCGAGATGCGGACCAATTGCCGGCTCCCCGGCGCGGAGCTGACCCGCTACGGCACCGGCTGGCGCCTGGGCCTCCCGCATGAAATCTACGCCGCCCGCAACAGCGAGTCTGTCGCCATCCGAATCGCCTGCCTCGCCGACTGGGCGCGCGGGCGCGGCCTGGCTGTCACCGTCGCGGAGGTCCGCTGACGTCATGCCCCGCCGAACCGACATCTCCTCCATCCTCATCATCGGCGCCGGCCCGATCGTCATCGGGCAGGCGGCGGAGTTCGATTATTCGGGGACGCAGGCGGCGAAGACGCTGAAGGCCGAAGGGTATCGCATCGTCCTGGTCAATTCGAACCCGGCGACGATCATGACCGATCCCGAACTCGCCGACGCCACCTATGTCGAGCCGATCACGCCCGAGTTCGTCCGGCTGATCATCGCGAAGGAGCGGCCCGACGCGGTGCTTCCGACCATGGGTGGGCAGACCGCGCTCAACACCGCTTTGGCGCTGTGGAAGGACGGCACGCTCGAGGAGTTCGGGGTCCGGATGATCGGCGCCGACGCCGAGGCGATCGAGAAAGCGGAGGACCGGCTCAAGTTCCGCGACGCCATGTCGAAGATCGGCCTCGAAAGCCCGCGCTCGGCGATCGCGCACAGCCTCGAGGAGGCGATACGGGCGCTCGACACGACCGGGCTTCCGGCGATCATCCGGCCGAGCTTCACTCTGGGCGGCACAGGCGGAGGTATCGCCTATAACCGCGAGGAATTCGTCGAAATCGTGACGGGGGGCCTGGACGCCTCGCCGACCACGGAGGTGCTGATCGAGGAATCGGTGCTGGGGTGGAAGGAATATGAGATGGAGGTCGTCCGCGACAAAGCGGACAACGCCATCATCGTGTGCTCGATCGAGAATGTCGATCCGATGGGGATCCATACGGGGGATTCGATCACCGTCGCCCCGGCGCTGACCCTGACCGACAAGGAATATCAGATCATGCGCAATGCGAGCATTGCTTGCCTGCGCGAAATCGGTGTCGAAACAGGGGGTTCCAACGTCCAGTTCGCAGTGAATCCCGAGAACGGCAGGCTCGTCGTCATCGAGATGAACCCGCGCGTGTCGAGATCCTCCGCGCTCGCCTCCAAGGCGACGGGCTTCCCGATCGCCAAGGTCGCCGCCAAGCTGGCGGTCGGCTACACGCTGGACGAGATCCAGAACGACATCACCGGGGTCACTCCGGCCAGCTTCGAGCCGACCATCGACTATGTCGTGACCAAGATCCCGCGCTTCGCCTTCGAGAAGTTCAAGGGCTCGGACCCCTTGCTGTCGACGGCGATGAAGTCGGTCGGCGAGGCGATGGCGATCGGCCGCAACTTCCACGAGAGCCTCCAGAAGGCCCTGAGGAGCCTCGAGATCGGGCTGATCGGCCTCGACGGCGTGCGCGAGCTGTACGGGGCGCCCAGGATCGAGATCGAGGCCGCCCTGGCAAGGCCGACGCCCGACCGGCTGCTGGTCGCCGCCCAGGCGCTTCGCGAGGGGTTCACCGTCGCCGAGATCCACGCCATCGCCCGATACGATCCCTGGTTCCTCGAGCGATTGAAGGAGATCGTCGACGAGGAGGAGGGGGTCTGCCGCGACGGCCTGCCCCGCGACGCCGCGGGCATGCGCCGCCTCAAGGCGCTCGGCTTTTCCGACCGGCGCCTCGCCGAGCTCGCGCTGAGGGGTGCGGGCATCCGCGGCGGCGGGGTCAAGACCCGGGCTCGGAGCCACGGGCTCCTTCATGACGTCACGAAGATGATGATCGGCGCCACGACCGAGGACGAGGTGAGGGCGCTCCGCCACAAGCTCGGGGTCCGGCCGGTCTACAAGCGCATCGACACCTGCGCCGCGGAGTTCGAGGCGAGGACGCCCTACATGTACTCGACCTACGAGGCGCCGAGCTTCGGCGAGCCGGAGGACGAGAGCCAGCCGTCGGACCGGCGCAAGATCGTCATCCTGGGCGGCGGCCCGAACCGGATCGGGCAGGGGATCGAGTTCGATTATTGCTGCTGCCACGCCGCCTACGCCCTCGCCGAGGCCGGCTTCGAGACGATCATGATCAACTGCAACCCGGAGACCGTCTCGACCGATTACGACACGTCCGACCGGCTCTATTTCGAGCCGCTCACCGTCGAGGACGTGCTCGAGATCCTCCATGTCGAGAAGTCCCGGGGCGAGCTGGTCGGGGTCATCGTGCAGTTCGGAGGCCAGACTCCGCTCAAGCTCGCCGCGGCGCTCGAGCGGGAGGGGATCCCGATCCTCGGCACCTCGCCCGACGCGATCGACCTCGCCGAGGATCGCGAGCGCTTCGCGGCCCTGGTCAACCGGCTCGGCCTGAGGCAGCCGGAGAACGGCATCGCCCGGTCGCGCGAGGAGGCGATCGCGGTCGCCGAGCGGATCGGCTACCCGGTCCTGACCCGGCCCTCCTACGTGCTCGGCGGCCGAGCGATGGAGATCGTCGACGGCCCGGCCCAGCTCGAAGATTATATCGTCACCGCCGTGCAGGTGTCGGGCGACAGCCCGGTCCTCATCGACAAATATCTGCGCGATGCGATCGAGGTCGACGTCGACGCGATCTGCGACGGCAAGGACGTCGCCATCGCCGGGGTCATGCAGCATATCGAGGAAGCGGGAGTCCATTCGGGCGACAGCGCCTGCTCGCTCCCGCCCTACAGCCTCGAGGCCGCCGTCGTCGCCGACATCGAACGGCAGACCCGGGCGCTCGCGCTCGCGCTCGGGGTCCACGGCCTGATGAACGTCCAGTTCGCGGTGAAGGACGGCCTCGTCTATCTGATCGAGGTCAACCCCCGAGCGAGCCGGACGGTCCCGTTCGTCGCCAAGACCCTCGGCACCCCGATCGCCAAGATCGCGGCCCGGGTGATGGCGGGGGAGCCGCTGATCGGCTTCCTGCCGCTTCGCACCGGGATCGCCCATATCGCCGTCAAGGAAGCGGTCTTTCCCTTCGCGCGCTTCCCCGGGATCGACCCGGTCCTGTCACCGGAGATGAAGTCGACGGGCGAAGTGATGGGAATCGATGAGGATTTCGCCAAAGCCTTCCTCAAGTCCCAGCTCGGCAGCGGAATCTCGCTGCCGCTCGCCGGCACCTTGTTCGTCTCGGTGAAGGACAGCGACAAGAGCGCGATCACGGCGCCGGTTCGGGCCCTGTCGGAGCTCGGCTTCAAGGTCATCGCCACCGCCGGCACCGCTTCCTGGCTCGGAGGCGAAGGGATAGAGGTCGAGCGGGTCAACAAGGTGGCCCAGGGCCGGCCCCATATCGTCGACCGGATCAAGGACGGCGACGTCGACATCATCTTCAACACCACCGAGGGCTGGCAGAGCCACAAGGATTCGGCCTCGATCCGGGCCTCGGCGCTGATGGCCAAGGTTCCCTACTTCACCACCGCCGCCTCCAGCGCCGCCGTGGTGAGGGCGATCGCCGCGCTCGGGGAGCACAGCCTTGAAGTGAAGTCCCTGCAGGACTATTATTCAGCCTCCCGAGCGTGATCCTGAACAACTGAACACGCAATCAGGGCGCCTTTCCAGCGAAGGGCGCCCGAAAGAGAGTTTTTGACGAAAGGTGAGTGGCGATGGCGACGGTCGACAAGATGCCGATGCTGGCCGAGGGCTATGAGAAGCTTCAGACCGAGGTCCGGCACCTGAAGACGGTGGAGCGGCCTTCGGTGATCGAGGCGATCGAGGTCGCCCGGGGCCATGGCGATCTTTCGGAAAATGCCGAATATCACGCCGCCAAGGAGCGCCAGGGCCAGGTCGAGGCGCAGATCGCCGACATCGAGGACCGGCTGAGCCGGGCGATGGTGATCGATCCGACGACTCTCTCCGGCGACAAGGTCGTGTTCGGAGCCACCGTCCACCTGCTCGACGAGGACGACAAGCCGGTCACCTACCAGATCGTCGGCCAGACCGAGGCCGACGCCCGGGTCGGCCGGATCTCCTACAATTCGCCGCTCGGCCGGGCCCTGATCGGCCGGACCATCGGCGAGGAGGTCGAGGTCACCACCCCATCGGGCGACCGTTATTATTCGATCGAGAAGGTCGAGTTCATCTAGGGCGCCGAAGTCCGTGAGCTTGCATACCCCGTTCGGGCTTAGCTTGTCGAAGCCGTCCACTTCTTGCTCGGGGAGGAAAGGGATCGGGCTTCGCCAGGCTCGGCCCGAACGGATGAATCCGACTTTCGCCAAAATCGCCAAGGCCGCGACCTGATGCGCCCGCCCGACGACCTGCGCGCCGCGCCGGTCACCCTCGCCATCGCCGCCGTGACCGCCGCCGCCTGGCTCATCGCCTGGGCCCTGGGGCGGGAGGAGGCGGTCGCGCTCGCCGGCGGCTTCACCTCGGCCCATGTCGCGGCGCCTCCGGGGGCGGGCTGGCCGGTGCCGGTGCCGCTCACTCCGCTCACGGCGACGCTCGTCCATTCCGGCTTCGTCCACCTCTTCTTCAACCTGATCATGCTGCTCTTCTGCGGGCGATCGGTCGAACGGGTGCTCGGCGGCAGGGGGATGGCGATCCTCTATCTGGTCGGCGCCTACGCGGCCGCCGCGGCGGAATATCCGCTCCATCCGGACTCGACCGTGCCGATGGTCGGCGCGAGCGGGGCGATCTCGGCCGTGCTGGGCGCCTTCGCGCTCCTGTTCGGCCGCAACAAGGTGAAGATCGCCAATCCGAGCCTCGCAACCCTCATCAACGCGCTCTGGCTCGGGGCGGCCTGGATCGTGCTCAACATCCTGATCGGCCTCACCTTCGAGACCAGCGGCCTCAAGATCGCCGTCGCCGCCCATATCGGCGGGTTCCTCGCCGGGCTCGTTCTGGCCAAGCCCCTGCTGCTGCTGAAGTGGCGCGGTGCGTGAGGTGAATCCTGCCCATTCCATGGGGGAGGACGGATCGCTCACTCAGCCCGCTTTGCGTCTCGCCGGGGGCGCGGCGCGATACGCGTTGGCGAACGCCGCCACCGCTTCGGCGGCCATAGGCCGGCCGATGCCGTAGCCCTGGGCCTCGTCGCAGCCCATCTCGCGGAGCAGATCGAGGCAGGTCTGGTCCTCAACGCCCTCCGCGACCACGGCGAGGCCGAGCTCATGCGCCATGGCGATGGTCGAGCGCACCAGGATCCGGTCGCGCGGCCCCGCGGCCATGGCGGCGATGAAGCTGCGGTCGATCTTGAGCTCGGTCGCCGGCATCTTCTGGAGGTAGGAGAGCGAGGACTGGCCGGTCCCGTAATCGTCGATCGACACGCCGACCCCGAGCTTTCGCCAGCCCTCCAGCGCCACGGCGGCGCCCTCCGGATCGGCCATGGCCGCCGATTCGGTGATCTCGAGGGTGATCCGGTCCGCCGGAAAGCCGCTCGCCCGAAGCAATAGCTCGAGGCGGTGGAGGAAATCGTGGTCCTGGAGCAGGGTCGCCGAGATGTTGACGGCGACTCCGAGCTGCTCGCCGCCGGCGCTCCAGCCGGCCGCGTCGGCGAGGGCCTGGGCCATCACATGGAGGGTCAGGTCCGCCGCCCGGCCGTGCTGCTCGACCAGCGGGATGAAGCTGTCGGGCGCCAGGGTGCCGCGTTCCGGATGGTCCCAGCGGACCAGCGCCTCGACGGCGTGGATCCGGCCCGAGCGAAGCTCGAGCTTGGGCTGATAGGCGTTCCAGACCTCGCCCCCCGCCAGTGCCGAATCGAGCTCGGCGAGGAGCGAGACCCGCCAATTCGCCTTTTCGAGGTCGCTGGGCGTGAACAGCTGCCAGCGATTGCCCTGCTCGGCCGCGTGGAGCGCGGCCAGGCCGGCATCGGCGCAAAGCTGCCTCGCCGCCGGGCCGGCGCCGCGGGCCGCTCCGAAATGGGTCCGGACCTCGACGCTTCGGCCGGCGGCGAACGGCGCTCGCATCACCGCGTGGATCGAGTCGAAGCGCTGCTCCAGCTGGGCCTGCTCGCCCTCTATCCAGGCGAGGCCCGCCTCCTCGATCCGATAGACGCGCGGAGTCGAGGCGGCGAAGCCGAGCCGCTCGGCGACGGCTCGGACGAGGTCGGCGGTCCCGTCCGGACCGAGCGCGGAGAGCAGGTCGGTGAACCCGTCGATCCGGGCCACGGCGACGGTGGCGGCGCCCCTGCGCGCGCAATCCCGCTCAAGCGCGGCGAGGTTGGGGAGTCCGGTGCTCGGATCGGCGAGGCTGGTCTCGCGGCGGCGCGCCCGGGCCCGGCCCGCCGCTCCCGCCCCGGCGGCGACGGCGAGGGTGGCCATGGCCGGCGCCACCGGCGCGTCCACTCCGAGCCAGGCCGCGGCGGGGGGCGCAAGCAGGAGCAGGGCGAGGCCGATCGCGGCGAAGGCCGCGGCGAAATGCGCGGTCCGCCGGAGCCTGAGGCAGAGGCCCGCGAGACCGAGGGCGAGGAGCAGGGCCCAGCCGCCGCCGACCGGCGCCGGCGGCTCGCCGGCGAGGAGCGTCTCCGCGGCCAGGGCCTGGGCGACGACTCCGGGCAGGATGCCGTGGCGGGGCACTCCGTAGCGGTCGCCCAGCTCGACCGCCGTCGCGCCGATCAATATCCTCTTGCCCGCCAGCGCCGCGGGCGGAATCCTGCCCGCGACCAGGTCCGCCATCGAGTGGCGCGGGATGCTCGCCGGGTCGATCGATCGGTCGATCTCGAAAAACTCGCCCGCGCCGCCGGGGCGTTCGGCGACCATGCTCGCCAGCGAGGGGCGGGGCGTCCCGAAGACCTCGACCGCGAAGGGCATGCTCCGAAGCTCGCCGTTCGATTCCGTGACCACGTTGGCGGCGGCGAGGAACGACTCGTCGGCAAGGCGGGGCAGGGGCGCGGCATCGGCGCCGTTGATCCGGCGGAAGGTCGGCAGGATGACGCTTCCCCCCGCCCGGCGGAGAGCGGCGGCGAGCGCCGAATCCTGGAGCGGCTCGGACGAGCTCGAGAAATCGACGTCGAAGGCGATCAGCGCCGCCTTGCTCTCGCGCAGCCGGTCGACCGCCGCCGCGTGGATGCTTCGCGGCCACGGCCAGCGCTTGAAGGCGGCGATGCTTCGGGCGTCGATCTCGACGATATGGACCTCGCCGCTGGCGGGGCGTTCGCTCCAGTCCGCCCGGCGGTTCTTGAGCGCCTGGTCGAGCCCGTCGCCAGCCCCCGTCGCCACCAGGACGAGGCCGGCGAGCCCGGCCAGGACCAAGGCCAGCGTCCGCCAGCGTTCGAGCAGGGGCCGCGGGGGGGCGGGCGCCATCGTCAGAATTTGCGCTGGACGCCGAGCCGCAGCCGGTGGCGGTCGGAGCTGAAATAGGCGATCGAGCTCGCCGTCCGGACATAGGTATAGGTGAGCGAGGGATGGAGGCCGAGCGCGAGCGGCCGCCGCGTCGTCAGCCAGGCGCTCGCATAGGGCCGCCAGTCCGCTCGGCGCTCGGGATCGAGGAGCAGGAAGGGCTCGTCGAAGACGGTTCGGCTGAGGCCCGCGGTCAATCCGGCGGCGAAATCCTGGCCGAGGAAGGCGCTGATGCCGCCATAGGCGCCGGAATCGAGGCTCGAGAAGGAATCGTCGCCCAGCCACTCGCGCCTCGCATAGAGGCCCGCGGAGAAGGACAGGTCCGGATTGAGGACGCTGTCGTAGGTGAGGTAGAGACTGGCCTGGCTTCCGCCGAACGCGTCGCCATAGCCGGAATCGAAGATCCGGGCGTCGACCGCGAGCCGCAAATTGCTTTGCGGGCCGAGCTTGTGGCGCCAGTTGCCGCGCAATCCCACGCCTTCGAGCGCCTTGATGCCGCCGTACCAGCGCTCGAAGGCGATCAGCTGCACCGATCCGTCGGGCGAATTGCCCGGCCCGAACTCGAGGCCGGCGGCGATCAGCGCCGAGGCGTCGTCCGAGCGCGGCCCTTCATATTCGATCGCATAGCCCTCGACGTCGAGCGCGAGCGCCGCGCCGGCGGCCACCGGCAGCCGGACGTTGGCGGCGGCCGAGACGCCGGCTCCGAACCCGGCTTTCTCGCGAAGATTGGGATCGACCGGGACCGGAAGCGGACCGTCGCCGGTGTCGATCGGCACGCTATGCAGATCGGTGCCGTTGGTGACGTTGCTGTCGGCGGTCACGCTCATGTCGACCGAGAGCCGGAAGTCCGGCGCCCGCCGCGCCGGCGCCGGGGCGGCGGGGGGCGCCGCGACCGCGGGCCGGAGCGCCTCCTCGCGAGGGCTGGGCGGATATTGCTCGCCCGGCTCCACCGGGATCGACAGCGCTTCGTCGTCGCCCCCGGCGAGGATGGCCGGCCCCTCATAGGCGGCGACCTCGAGGCGCGGGGGCGCGGCGGCGGCCAGGCAAAGCCAGGCAAGACCCAGCGACGCCGACATTTTCGCCCGACCGACCATCGCTCAGTCCCATCCCCCCTCGCCCAGCCGAGAGCTCGAAGCCTTAGCGGAACGAGGTTGACGAAGGGTTAGGGATGCACCCCCGCCGAGCCCTCAGATACAGACGATCAGCAGGTTGATCAGCTTGCACGAGGGCGTCGTCGGCGGAGGCGGCGGCGGCGGCGAGGTCGGAACCACGGTGTCCGGCGGCGGCGGCGGCGGCGAGGTCGGAACCACGGCGTCCGGCGGTGGCGGCGGCGGCGGCGAAGTCGGAACCACGGCGTCCGGCGGCGGCGGCGGCGGCGGCGAGGTCGGCACAGCGGGCGGCGGCGGCGCCGCGGGAACCGGAACCAGGGCCGGATCCGGGGGCGGCACCGTCGGCGTCGGCACCGCGGGCGCGGGGCTCGGAGCGGGAGCGGGGTCCGAAGGCGGTGGAGTCGGGGTGCCGCCGCCGGGGCCCGAATTGGATCCCCCGCCGGGACCCGAATTCGAGCCGCCGCCGGAACCGGGCTGGGAGCCCGGGCCCGAATTCCCCGGGTCCGCCGGCGGCGGGGGCGGAGGCGCGGGCGGCGCGGGCGGGACGGCCGGAGCCGCGCCGCCGCCCGGAACCCCAGGGGTGCCCGGAGCGGCCGGATTGGGCGAGGGCGTGGCCGGCGGGGCGGCTGGAGCGCCCGGATTGGCCGGAGCGCCCGGATTGGCCGGAGCGCCCGGATTGGCGGGAGCGCCCGGATTGGCCGGAGCGCCCGGATTGCCGGGATTGCCGGGGTTGCCCGGATCGGCCGGCGGGGTGACGGGCCGGTTGATCAAGCCGGTGGCGAGGGGAATGGTCGCGGGCAGGTCGGGACCGGCGCCATTACGGGCCGGCCCGCCCGAGCCGGGGCTGGAAAGCGCCTCGGCGACCTCCACCGGCCGGTAGCCGAGCTTGGGGCAGGGGTCGTCGCCGCATCCGCGCGCGGCTTCGGCGGTGCCTGCGCCGGCGGCAGCGGCCGGCTGTACCTCGATCCGGGCCGGCTGCGCCGAGGCGATGCTCGCCGACATGCCGGCGTCGACGAGCTGGCGGACGGCGCCGTCGGGAGTGCCGACCTCGACCCGGCCCTCTTCGACGGCGACCGCCGCTCCCTTGCCGTCCGCCGTCACGGTGAAGGTGGTGCCCTTCACCAGAGCCACCAGATAGGGCGTCCTCACTCCGAAATGCGGAGTCGCCTTCTTCTCGATCCGGAAGGTGGCCCGGCCCCAGTCCTGGAGGATCTGGACCAGCCCGCGCTCCTCGGCGGCGGCGGGGAGCCGGAGCCGGGTGCGGGCCGCGACGATCACATATTCCTGGCCGCGGACCAGCACGGCCCGGCCGTTGGCGCCCGTCGTCACCACGTCGCCGGCGGCGAGGGCCGCTCCGCGAACCGCGGCGGCGGTCCGGCCGCCATGCTGGACCTGGACCGCTCCGGCCGCCTCGGTGACCCGCCAGAGCGGGACCTGTGCGAAGGCGGCATGGCTCCAGAAGAGCAGGAGGACGACAAGGGCGCGCAGGAACATGGCGGTCAACCTTCGGCAGCGGCCGCGTGCGGCTCGGGCCCGCCTCCTTAGCGGCGAAAGCTTGCAAGCCCCTGAGCGGGAGTGCCTAAAGGCCCATTAACGCTCCGCGGCGTCCGGGGCCGCCGCTCGGTCCCCGCGCAGCGTCCGCACCAGGCTGAGCGCGAGCAGGAGGGCCGCCGCCGCATAGGACAGGTTGAGCGAAAGCCTCGCCACGCCCGGGCTCCATCCGGGCCAGAGCAGAGCCAGCGTCGCGACCGCCCAGACGAGGGCGAGGATCCGCAGCCAGGGCTGATGGTCGACGACCCGGAACGGATGGACGAACCGGATCGGCGCGAAGCTGAGGATGGCGAGGATTGCGACGACGATCGCCCCGGCGACGGGGTCCGGCCGGGCCGCGAAGAGGTAGAGGGCGACGACGTTCCACAGGGCGGGAAAGCCGCGGAAATAATTGTCGGGCGTCTTCATGTCGCGCCGGACGAAGACGTAGACGGAGGAGAGCAGGATCGCCGCCGCGAGGGGCAGGGCGAGCGGCTCCGGGACGAGGCCGGCGCGGACGATGAAGATCGCCGGAACGAAGACGTAGTTCAGATAGTCGACGATGAGGTCGAAGGCCTCCCCGTCGATCCGAGGCGCATTCTCCTTGACCCGGGCCCACCGCGCCAGGGTCCCGTCGACTCCGTCCACCGCGAGCGCGGCGAGCAGCCAGACGAGGGCGAGCCGCCATTCGCCGCGCCAGGTCGCCTCCAGGGCGAGGAAAGCGATGACGACCCCGCTCGCCGTGAAGAGGTGGACCAGCCAGGCGAAGGCGACCCGCACCCTAGGTCCGCTTCTCGCGCTGCTCGCGCCGGTAGGAGAGGTAGCGCAGGATCATGCCCGCGATCGAGGTCGCCATCCCCGCGATCAGGCACAGGAGCAGCAGCGGCTCCTGAACGGCATTCTTGAAGGATCCCGCGGCGAGCAGGAAGACGCTGAGGATCGAGATGAGATAACCGAAGCCCTTCACATGCTCACCCTGGCTTGTTTCGGGACCGAACCCGGGAGCAGGGCGGGTGTTCCGTCATCCCTGCCTCCCCATGCGAAGCAGGGGCAGGGGGGGCCGCCGAAGCTGGAGGAGGGGCCGCCTTCCTCGGCCTCGCAAGCCGGGTCACCCCTCCGCCATGCTACGCGCGGTCGCCCTCTCCGTCGCCGCGCGATGGCGAGGCAAGCTCGGGCTCGAGCAGCCGGTGGAGGTGGACGACGACATATTTCATCTCGGCGTCGTCGACTGTGCGCTGGGCGTTGCCGCGCCAGGCGTCGAGCGCGCTCGAATAATCGGGGAAGAGGCCGACGAGGTCGATCGTCGCCAGGTCGAAGTCGAGGCCCTGCGGATCCTTGACCCGGCCGCCGAAGACGAGGTGGAGCTTGCTCATGAGCGCTGGAGGAGGTCGGCGCCCCGGGAGCCTGGACCCCCGGGGCGGCGGCCTCAGGCCTCGCCGGTGCGCCGGGCGGCGCCCGCCGCGGCGCCGGCCGAGCTCTTGACGGCGCCGACGGCGCGATCGGTGAACTCGTCGAGCTTGCTCCTCAGGCCGTCGCGGCTGAGCCCGAGCTCGTCGAGCTGCCCTCGGCCCGCTTCCTTGGCCGCATTGGCGGCGTCGCGGGCGGTGGCGTTGAGCTTGCGGCCGACGGAGCCGAGCATCTCGTCCTCGCGATCGGTGCGCGGAAGCAGGGCGGCGACGATCGCCCCGATGGCGAGCCCGCCGACGACGGCGGCGACGGGATTGGAATCGATGCCCTGGCTGGTCTTGCGACCGGCCGTCTCGTAGACGCTGCCGGCGGCCTCGCGAGCGCTCGCATAAGCGGCGGCGGTCCGTTCGCGGGCGCTCTCGAAAGCCTGGCGCGCGGCCGCGGCGCGGCCGTTGCCGTCGCGGCCGTCGTTGCCGGCGCCGCTGTTGGTGGCCGAGGCCGAGGCCGGCCGATCGTCGGTGGTACTCGTCATTCACGTGCTCCTTCACTGGTCCCGGCGGCGAGTGGTGCCGTCAGGTCGTAATCCTTGTCGCCTCCGTCCAGCCGGACGGTGATCCTGTCCTCGTCATCTTCGTCGCCGCCCGAGAACAGCCTCGAGACCGCCGCCTTGAGCGGCGCCCGGGCGAGGAAGAGGGTGAAGGCGGTGAGCGCCGCCGCGACCGGCACCGGCCGCGACCTCACCGCCTCGACCGCGCCGTCGGCCATCTCCCCGCTCTTGTCCTTGACGCCTTCCCAGGCGTTGGAAGCGAGGGTTCCCGGCTTCAGCCGCTGCTGGAGCTCGGCGGCGGTCGCGGCGAGGCGGCGGCGCGCGCGCTCCGCTTCCTGCTTGGCGATGCTGATGTCGGCGATGCTCATATCGCCTTCTCCCCGACCTTGAGCGCCGCCTGCTCCTCCGGGTCGCCGCCGAGCGCGCCGAGCTTGGCGGCTCCGTAGCGGACCAGGAGAAAGGCGATCCCGAGCACCGCCGCGGTCACGATCAGGCCGCCCAGCGCCGGTCCGACGTGGAGCGCAAGCTCCAGCGACAGGCCGATGAGGAGCACGCTCAGGGCGGCGTTGGCGAGCAAGGCGGCGACCACCAGGGCGATCGCGCCGTTGCGGGCGCGGCCGACCCGGCGGCGGGCGATCGCCTGATAAAGCTTCGCCTCGGCCGCCGCATAGCTGCGCGCGTCCTCGGACAATTGTCCGAACAGCTCGCCGATCGAGCGTTCCTGCTTCCCCGCGGGCGAATCCAAGCTATCAGGCTCCCGTGCCGCCGCTGTTGGTCCTGCGGCGGTTGGTGTCGCCTGTGCCTTCGGTCTCTTCGGGAAGCCCGGCCTTGATCAGCCGGACGAGGGTGAAGCCGACGACGGCGGCGATTCCGATCGCCACTCCCGGGCTCTTGCGGACCGCGGAGCGGACATTGTCGTACAGCTCGTCGACGTCGCGGCTGCGCAAATTGTCGGCGAGGCCGGCCACGCTGTCGGCCGCCTTGCGGGCATATTCGCCGTAATTGTTGCCGAGCCGCTCGTCGATCGAGTCGGCGGTGTCCGCGACCACTCGCGAAAGCTCCTCGAGCACGTCGGTCGCGCGGGTCTTGCCGTCCTCCGCGAAGTTGCGGACCTTGCCGCCGGCCTGGTCCCGAAGGTTGTAGATCTGGCCCTTGATCTGCTCGCCGACTCCGCCGCCTTCGGCGCCGCTGTCGCCGGCCGTCAGGTTGCTGCCGCCGATGCCGGGACCGTCGCGATTGCTGCCGCCGTGGCCGGGTGCGTCACGAGTCGTCATATCCGTTCCTCCTCCTGAGGCGGCCGTGCCGCCGGTCCCGTCGCCGCCGGACGCGCCGATGAAGCCCGAGCTCGAGCCTCCGCCCGCCGCGCCGCTCCCGGCTTCGCCGCCGCCCGTCTCCATGGCGCCGTTGATGATGTGATCCGTGCCTTCGGGAAGCTCGTCGTCGCGAGGAGGCATATCTTTTACTCCACCTGGTGTTGCTTTGCAGCGAGAACGGCGAGCCGTGCCTCACGTTCCGCCGCGGAGCGACGAAAGTTGCGTCGCCCGCGCCGCGCCGATAAGCCGCGCCCCCACCAGCCGATCATGCTCCGCTCCATATAGTTCAGAACGAGGCCGTAACAATGACCGCCATCCTCGCCGTCCACGCCCGCCAGATACTCGACAGCCGCGGCAATCCGACCGTCGAGGTGGACGTGCACCTGGAAGACGGAAGCATGGGCCGGGCCGCGGTGCCTTCGGGCGCGTCCACCGGAGCCCATGAGGCGGTGGAGAAGCGCGACGGCGACAAGAGCAAATATCTCGGCAAGGGGGTGTGCGAGGCGGTCAATTCGGTTCGCGGCGAGATCGCCGAGGCGATCCTCGACATGGACGCCGAGGACCAGGGGGAGATCGACGCCCTTCTCATCGACCTCGACGGCACGGAGAACAAGTCGAGGCTCGGCGCCAATGCGATCCTGGGGGTCAGCCTGGCCGTCGCCAAGGCGGCCGCGGAGGCTCGCGGCCTGCCGCTCTACCGCTATGTCGGCGGGGTCTCGGCCCAGCTCCTGCCGGTGCCGATGATGAACATCCTGAACGGCGGCGCCCATGCCGACAATCCGATCGACTTCCAGGAATTCATGGTGATGCCGGTCGGCTCCGCGAGCCTCGCCGAGGCGGTGCGTTGCGGCTCGGAGATCTTCCACACCCTGAAGAAGAACCTCCACGATGCCGGCCTCTCCACGGCCGTCGGCGACGAGGGCGGCTTCGCGCCCAACCTCGCCTCGGCCCGCGATGCGCTCGACTTCATCATGAAATCCGTCGAGCAGGCGGGATACCGGCCGGGCGACGACGTCGTCCTGGCGCTGGATTGCGCGGCGACGGAATATTTTCGCGACGGCGCCTACCGGATGGAAGGGGAGGGGACGGTCCTCTCGCCCGGCGAGAATGCGGATTATCTGGCCGCGCTCGCCCGCGACTATCCGATCCGGTCGATCGAGGACGGGATGGCCGAAGACGATCTCGAGGGATGGAAGGCCCTGACCGAGGCGATCGGCGGCCAGGTCCAGCTCGTCGGCGACGACCTGTTCGTGACCAATCCCAAGCGCCTCGCGATGGGCATCGAGCAGGGCCTCGCCAATTCGATCCTGATCAAGGTCAACCAGATCGGCACCCTCACCGAGACCCTCGAGGCGGTCGAGATGGCGCACCGGGCCCGCTACACGTCGGTCATGTCGCACCGCTCCGGGGAGACCGAGGACACGACCATCGCCGACCTCGCGGTCGCGGCCAATTGCGGGCAGATCAAGACCGGAAGCCTCGCCCGCTCCGACCGCCTCGCCAAGTACAACCAGCTGATCCGGATCGAGGAGGAGCTGGGCTCGATGGCCCGCTATGCGGGGCGAAGCGTGTTCCGCTAAAGTCGGCCTGCCCACAAAATTTCGCTCATCGGCTCAAAAGGCTTGATTCCAGACGATTTTGCTGATTCTGTTAACGACGTCATGCAGGCGGTGGGGCGGAACACTTTCGAGACGATCAAGCGGGCGGCGCTTCCGGCCCTCGCGATCCTCATCATCGCCAACTTCCTGGGCTATGCGATCATGGGCGCCAACGGCATTTTGAGCTGGGGCGACTATCGCCGCCAGAAGGCCGAGCGGCTCGTCCAGCTCGCCGAGCTCAACGCCGAGAAGATGCGCCTCGCCCATCGCTCGGCCCTGCTCGACCCGCGCGGCGCCGATCCCGACTATGTCGAGGAGACCGTCAAGCGCGAGCTCGGCGTGGTGCGGCCCGACGAAGTGGTGATCCCGCTCGATTGACGGCGCAGTCGTCATCCCGGCGAAGGGCGGGATCATGAACACCGCGGTTTGAAAACTCGAACATCCGAGTTCATGGATTCCGGCTTTCGCCGGAATGACGGGCTTGGCACAAGTTGCACCCCATCGCGTTTGCCGCCATAGAGCCGCCCTTCAGACAGCAGCAGGATCCAAAGTGGCCAAGGCAGCAACGTCCAAGCACGCCGACAAGGCGGACGCCTCCGCCCCGCCTCCCACCCCGAACAGAGAACGCCCGCCCGAGCCCAGGCGCCACGAGGCGGGCAAGGAGGAGCTTCTCGAATATTACCGGCAGATGCTGCTCATCCGCCGCTTCGAGGAGCGCGCCGGCCAGCTCTACGGCCTCGGCCTGATCGGCGGCTTCTGCCACCTCTATATCGGCCAGGAAGCGGTCGCCGTCGGCCTGCAGTCGGCGATGGAGCCGGGCCGGGACAGCGTCATCACCGGCTATCGCGACCACGGCCACATGCTCGCCTACGGGATCGATCCGCGGGTGATCATGGCCGAGCTGACCGGCCGGGCCGCCGGAATCTCGAGAGGCAAGGGCGGCTCGATGCACATGTTCAGCGTCGAGCATAAATTCTACGGCGGCCACGGCATCGTCGGAGCCCAGGTCAGCCTCGGCACCGGCCTCGGCTTCGCCCACAAATATCGCGACGACGGCGGAGTCTGCCTCGCCTATTTCGGCGACGGCGCGGCCAACCAGGGCCAGGTCTACGAGAGCTTCAACATGGCCGAGCTTTGGAAGCTCCCGATCATCTACGTGATCGAGAACAACCAGTACGCCATGGGCACCAGCGTCAACCGCTCCTCGGCCGAGGACCAGCTCTACCGCCGCGGCGAGAGCTTCCGGATCCCCGGCCTCCAGATCGACGGGATGGACGTGCTCGCCGTGCGCGGAGCGGCGACGACCGCGCTCGAATGGGTCCGCGCCGGCAAGGGACCGATCCTGCTCGAGCTCAAGACCTACCGCTATCGCGGCCATTCCATGTCCGACCCGGCCAAATACCGCTCGCGCGACGAGGTGCAGGCGGTGCGCGAGAAATCCGATCCGATCGACGCGGTGAAGCGCGAGCTCGCCGCCGCCGGCGTCGGCGAGGACGAGCTCAAGAAGATCGACAACGAGATCAAGCGCATCGTCACCGAGGCCGCCGATTTCGCCGAGCAGTCGCCCGAGCCGGACCCGTCCGAGCTCTACACCGATATCCTGGTCGAGACCTACTGATGCCCGTCGAACTGAAGATGCCCGCCCTCAGCCCCACCATGGAGGAGGGCACGCTCGCCAAATGGCTGGTCAAGGAGGGCGACGAGGTCAAGTCCGGCGACATCCTCGCCGAGATCGAGACCGACAAGGCGACGATGGAGTTCGAGGCGGTCGACGAGGGCACGATCGCGAAGATCCTCGTCGCCGAGGGGACGGACGAGGTGAAGGTCGGAACCGTCATCGCACTGATCGCGGCCGACGGCGAGGAAACTGGTCCCACTCCCTCCAGGGGAGAGGGACAGCGGAGCGAAGCGACGCAGGGTGAGGGCGCGGCCGCCACGCCCTCAGCCTCGGGGGCTGACGCCGCCTCTCCCTCTCCCCTGCAGGGAGAGGGACGGAAGGTCGAAACGCCCAGCGACCAGAAGACCGAGGCCGTCCAGGAGCAGAAGCCGGCCGAGACCGGCGCCCATGCCCTCGTCGCCGCCGCCCACGACAATCCCGAGCCGCCCGAGGTGCCCGAGGGCACCGAGACCGTCCGCCAGACCGTCCGCGAGGCGCTTCGCGACGCCATGGCCGAGGAGATGCGCTCCGACGACCGGGTGTTCGTTATGGGCGAGGAGGTCGCCGAATATCAGGGCGCCTACAAGGTCACCCAGGGCCTGCTCGACGAGTTCGGGCCCAAGCGCGTGATCGACACGCCGATCACCGAATATGGCTTCGCCGGGGTCGGCGCCGGAGCGGCGATGGGCGGGCTGAGGCCGATCATCGAGTTCATGACGTTCAACTTCGCGATGCAAGCCATTGACCATATTATAAATTCCGCCGCGAAGACCAATTACATGTCGGGCGGACAGATGCGCTGCCCGATCGTCTTCCGGGGCCCCAACGGCGCCGCATCCAGGGTCGGCGCCCAGCACAGCCAGAATTACGGGCCGTGGTACGCCAACGTCCCAGGCCTCATCGTGATCGCGCCTTACTCGGCCGCCGACGCCAAGGGCCTGCTCAAGGCGGCGATCCGCTCCGAGGATCCGGTCGTCTTCCTCGAGAACGAGCTTCTCTACGGGCAGAGCTTCGACGTTCCGAAGGTCGACGATTACGTGCTGCCGATCGGCAGGGCGCGGATCGCCCGCGAGGGCAGGGACGTCACCCTGGTCAGCTATTCGATCGGAGTCGGGGTCGCCCTCGAGGCCGCCGGCCGGCTCGCCGAGGAAGGGATCGAGGCCGAGGTCGTCGACCTTCGCACCCTTCGCCCGCTCGACAAGTCGACCGTGCTCGCCTCGCTCGCCAAGACCAACCGGATGGTCTGCGTCGAGGAAGGCTGGCCGGTCTGCTCGATCTCGGCTGAGCTCATGGCGGTCGCGATGGAGGAGGGTTTCGACGATCTTGACGCCCCGGTCCTCCGGGTCACCGACGAGGACGTGCCACTCCCTTATGCCGCCAATCTCGAGAAGATGGCGCTGGTCCGGGTCGAGAGCGTCGTCGAGGCCGCGAAGAAGGTGTGCTATCGATAGCCGTCACCCCGGCGAAAGCCGGGGCCTCGGGGAGACCCGCCGCGACTTCTCCACCCGAGGGTCCGGGCCTGCGCCGGGATGACGTGAATGGATCTGGACCCAGACCGATTCCTCGCTCTCTCCTACGTCCCGGCGGGACGCAAAGCCGCCGTCGCCGCCCTCTGGCGGCTCGATTCGGCGCTCGCCGCGGCTCTGGCGGGGGGGCGCGAGCCGGTCATCTCGAGGATCAAGCTCGCCTGGTGGCGCGAGGCGCTCGAGCGCCTCGACCGCGAGCCCGCGCCGGCCGAGCCCGTGCTGCAGGCGCTCGCGGAGCATGTCCTCCCGGCGGCGCTGAGCGGCGAGGCGCTGGCCCGGATGGAAGAGGGTTGGTCGATTCTCGCCAGCCCGGAGCCGCTGGCTCCCGACGAGCTTGCGGCCTATGCCCAGGCCCGGGGCGCTCTCCTGTTCCGCTACACGGCAAGGCTGCTGGGGGGCGACGGGGAGGGCGTCGACGCCGCGGGCGAAGCCTGGGCGCTGGTCGATCTCGCCCGACACTGCGCTACCGCGGCCGATTCCGACATCGCCTTGGCGGCGGCCCGCGAACGCGGCGGGCCCCGGCGCTGGCCGTCGCGGCTGCGGCCGCTGGGGATGCTTGCGGCCCTCGCCGCCCGCGATTCGGATCCGGCCCGGCCGCCCTGGGAGCCGCGCGGATCGCCGGGCCGGATGTGGCGGATGCTCTGGCATAGAATTTCCGGATACTAGGCGGTTTGCGTAGAAAAGAATCGACTCCGGCCGCGTTTTTCGCTGATTTTTGCCTTCCCGATCGTCGTGGGAGGAGCTCATGGTCCGTTACGTCGCCGGAGGCGCTTCGGCGCTGCTTCTGATCGCCGCCGGCTTCTTCATCTGGCGAAGCGGCGCCGAGGCCGAGGACGCGGTCCCGCCGGCGCCCGAGCCCCGGGCATCCGCATACCAGTCCGGCTCCGCGCCGAGGCTGGTCCGGCCGCCGGCGCAGCCTGAACGGACCCGGGAGGCCCGGCGCTTCGCCCGCGCCGACCGCGACCGCGACGGCCGGATCACGCTCGCCGAGCAGCTCCAGCCCCGCCGCAAGGCCTTCGCGCGAGCCGACCGCGACGGCAACGGCAGCCTCAGCTTCGAGGAATGGACGGCGGCCTCGGCGGAGCGCTTCGCCAAGGCCGACAAGGATCGCTCGGGCTGGCTGGATGCCGCGGAGTATGAAGCGATGAGGCCCAAGCCGAAGCCCAAGCCGAAGTGCAAGTGCTGAGGCGTTCTGCCTCCCCGCGGCGAAGCCGGGGGGAGGGGGACCACCGAAGGTGGTAGAGGGGTGATATGGCACGACGCCGCCCGGTGACGCGCCGGAACGATGCGGTAAATCGCGCACGCCAGCTTCGGCGAGAACCCTCGCCCCCGGAATATCGTTTGTGGCAGGCCCTTCGACTCCGGCCGGAGGGACTTAAATTTCGGCGGCAGCATCCCTTCGACCGGTGCACCGCCGATTTCTTCTGTCCAGCGGCGCGGCTCGTCGTCGAGGTCGACGGCGACAGCCATAACATGGGCGACAATCCGGAAAGGGATGCGCGCCGGGATTCATGGCTTCGCTCACTGGGTTTGACGGTGCTCCGATTCGATGCGCGCGACGTCATGAAAGACGTCGGATCGGTGGTCCAGGCGATCGTCTTCCACGCGCGCCGCTAGGTCACCCCTCCACCAGGCTTCGCCTGGTCCCCCTCCCCATCTCTTCGCGATGGGGAGGCAAAGAGGCAATCCACCTCGCCAGCGCTTCCTCCGCGCGCTGGGTATAGGCGCGCTTGCGGTCCGCTTTCCTCGCTTTGCCGTCGACCGGCGGGAACAGTCCGAAATTGACGTTCATCGGCTGGTAGGTGGCGGAGTCGGCGCCGCCGGTGATGTGGCCGAGGAGCGCGCCGAGCGCGGTTTCGGGCGGGGGCGGGGGCAGGGCCTCGCCCCTCAGCTCGGCCGCGGCGAAGCGCCCCGCCAGCAGCCCGATCGCGGCGGATTCGACATAGCCCTCGCAGCCCGTGATCTGGCCGGCGAAGCGTATATGCGGCGCCTTCCTCAGCCGAAGGGTCCCGTCGAGCAACTGGGGCGAGTTGATGAAGGTGTTGCGGTGAAGGCCGCCGAGGCGGGCGAACTCGGCTTTCTCGAGGCCGGGGATGGTTCGGAACAGCCGGACCTGCTCGGCATGCTTCAGCTTGGTCTGGAAGCCGACCATGTTCCACAAGGTGCCCAGCGCATTGTCCTGGCGAAGCTGCACAACGGCGTAGGGCCACCGGCCGGTGCGTGGATCGTCCAGGCCGACCGGCTTCATCGGGCCGAAGCGCAGGGTCTCGGGCCCGCGCTCCGCCATCACCTCGATCGGCATGCAGCCCTCGAAATAGGGCGTGTCCCTCTCCCAGTCCTTGAACTCGGTCTTCTCGCCGTCGACCAGCCCCTGGTGAAAGGCGAGATACTGCTCCTTGGTCATGGGGCAGTTCACATAGTCCTTGCCGCCTTTGTCCCAGCGTGCGGCCATCCAGGCCACGTCCATGTCGATCGACTCGCGGTGGACGATCGGCGCGATCGCATCGAAGACGGCGAGCGCGTCCGAGCCGGTGGCGGCGCCGATCGACTCCGCCAGCGTCATCGCGGTCAGCGGCCCGGTGGCGACGATGGTGAGGCCGGAGGCGGGGAGGGCATCGACGCGCTCGCCGTCTTCGATGCGATCG
>DASTLX010000022.1:0-51260 GCA_035714565.1 Allosphingosinicella sp. | reverse complement strand
CTCGCCGCCGAGCGGCCCAACAGCGCCCATGCCCGCGCCGTCGCCGCCCTGATCGACCGCCTTCTCGCCGTCGGCCGCGGCGATCTCGCCTCGCCGGCGCCCGCCGCGCTGAAGCGCGACATGCCGGCGCTGGCCGCCGCCGTCGAAGGCCTCTTCGCCCAGGTCCGCTCAAATCTCGACGACGCCCAGGCGCTGGCGATGTACGACCCCGTCACCGCCCTTCCCAACCGGGTCCATTTCCGGCGCGAGGCGGAGCGTATCCTCCGCTCCCGCGAAAGCGGCGCCGCCCTGCTGTTCATCGATCTCGACGGCTTCAAGGAGGTCAACGACCGTCTCGGCCACGCCCAGGGCGACCAGGTGCTGGTGATGGTCGCGAACCGGCTGCGCGTGGTGCTCAAGGCGGAGGTCGCGGACGGGACGCTGGCGCCGCCGCTGCTCGCGCGCCTTGCCGGCGACGAGTTCACGATGCTGCTCCCCGAGGTCTCGACCCGCGACGAGGCGGAACGGATCGCCGCGGGCGCGCTGGCCGCGCTGGCGGAGCCGTTCAAGCCGGCGGGCCAGTCGGTGCTGATCGGCGGCTCGATCGGAATCGCGCTCGCGCCCGATCACGGCACCGATCTCACCAGCCTGATGAAGGCGGCCGACATCGCCATGTATCAGGCCAAGGCGTCCGGCCGCTCGCGCCTGTGCAGCTATGAGCCGAGCCTGGCCCGCGCCTCGGAAGAGCGCGCCGCCCTCGAAGCCTCCGTCCGGCGCGCCGTCGAACGCCGGGAGCTGGAGCTCGTCTTCGAGCCGCGGCTTTGCCTGGCGACCGGCGCGATCCTCGCCGCCGAGGCGCAGATACGCTGGAACGCGGCCGACGGCAGCCGGCTTCTGTCCGCCGATGAGGCGATGCTGCAGGAGGCCGGTCTCGCCGTCCGGCTCGGCGACTGGACGCTCGAGGCGGTCTCCGCCGCGCTCGGCCGCTGGCGGGCGGCAGGCCTCGACCATCGCCTGTGCTTCCCGGTTTCCGCGCGCCAGTTCGAGCGGCTCGACTTCATCCAGCGCCTGCGCGGGGTGCTGGTCCGCGCCGGCAACCCGCCCTGGGCCGTCGAGATACAGCTCAACGAGGCCGCCGCCTCGGGATGCGACAAATGGGTGACCGCCGAGCTCGAGCGGCTGCGCGGCGACGGCGTCGAGGTCTGCGTCAGCGACTTCGGCTCGGGCCGGGCGCGGCTTTCCGGCTTCGCCACCCTGCCGATGAACCGGGTCCGACTCGACGGCGGCATCGTCGCCCAGATCGACCGCTCGGAGCGGGCGCGAAGCGTCGCGGCCTCGCTCATCGCTCTCGTCCACGGCCTCGGCTGCCAGGCCGTCGCCGCCGGGGTCGAGCGCCAGGACCAGGTCGAGGTGCTGCGCGCCCTCGGCTGCGACAGCCTCCAGGGGTTCCCGGGCGTGGCGCCGATGCCGGAGGACGCCTTCCTCGCCTGGGCGGAGGCTCAGGACTGCGCCCGAAGCCTGGCCCACGAAGTCTATCCGAGCGCGCCCCTGACGATGCGCGCATAGATCCGCTGGAGGACGTGCAGGTCGGCCACCGCCGCCGCTTCGTCGAGCTTGTGCATGGTCGCGTTGGGCAGGCCGAAGTCGACCACCGGGCAAAGCTCGATCAGGAATCGCCCGTCCGAGGTGCCGCCGCCCGTCGACAGGGTCGGCTCGACCCCCGTCTCCTCGCGGATCGCCTGGGTCACCAGCGCGTAGAGCGGCCCCGGCGGGGTCAGGAAGGCCTCTCCCGAGATCATCGCCTCGACCGTCGAGCCGCTCGCCGCCGCCTCGGCCGTGCGGCGCACGAGCGCGACCAGATCCTCGCCGCGATGACGGTCGTTGAAACGGATGTTGAGCTGGATCCGGGCGCTGCCCGGGATGAGGTTGGTCGCCCCGGTATCGGTCTCGACCGCGGTGACCTCGAGGTTGGAGGGCTGGAAGGCCTCGCTGCCGTCGTCGAGGTGCAGCGCCTCCAGCGCCTGGATCACCCTTGCCATCTTCGGCACCGGATTGTCGGCGCGATGGGGATAGGCGACGTGCCCCTGCACGCCGGGAATGCCGATCCACATGTTCACCGACCCGCGCCGGCCGATCTTGACGGTGTCGCCCAGCCGCGCCTCCGACGTGGGTTCGCCGATCAGGATCATGTCGGGGCGGATGCCGCGCTCGGCCATCCACGCCATGATCGCGCGGGTGCCATGGACGGCGGGGCCCTCCTCGTCGCCCGTGATCAGCAGGCTGAGGGTCCCGCGATGGTCCGCGACCTCCGCCGCAGCGGCGACGAAGGCGGCGATTCCCCCTTTCATGTCGACCGCGCCCCGTCCGTAGAGCAGGCCGCCCCGAACCTCCGGCGCGAACGGGTCGCCGCTCCATCCTTCTCCCGGCGGCACGACGTCGAGATGGCCGGCGAAGCCGAAATGGGGAGCGCCGCCGCCGCGGGTCGCGAACAGGTTCTCGACGTCGCCGCCGGCGACGAATCGATGGACCTCGAAGCCGAGCGGCCCCAGCGCCCGCTCCAGGACGTCGAAGACGGCGCCGCGGGCCGGGGTGACGCTGGGGCAGGCGATCAGCTCGGAGGCGAGCTGGACTGGATCGATGGAACTGCTCACTCTACCTGCCTATAACCGGACCGCTCATCCTGAGTAGGGACTGAGCCTGGCGAAGGACCGTATCGAAGGACCGTCCTTCGTTACGCCGCTTCGGCTTCGCTCAGCGCCTACTCAGGATGAGCGGACAGCTGTCAACTCCAAAGGCCCGCCATGCCCAAGCTCGACCTCGACTCCATCCCGCAGGCCAACGCCACCGGCTATCCCTCGCCCTGGCGCGAGGAGATGGCGAAGCGCCACTACCGGCGGCTCGGCCCGGTATCGGGCCTGAGCGACTTCGGCGTCAGCCACGTCACGCTCGAGCCGGGCGGAATTTCCAGCCAGCGCCACTGGCACGAAGGCGAGGACGAGTTCGTCGTCATGCTCGAGGGCGAGGCGGTGCTCGAGGAGGAGGGCGGCGAGACGGTGCTGCGGGCAGGGGACTGCGCCGCCTTCCCCAAGGGCGTCGCCAACGGCCACCGGCTGGTCAACCGCAGCGACTCGCCCTGCGTCTTCGTCGCCGTCGGCAAATGGGCGACGACCGACTGCCACTATCCCGACATCGATCTGCATCTCGACGGCGCCACCAGCCGCTTCACCCGCAAGGACGGGACTCCTTACTAGTCCGTCGCCTGCGTCTCGTATCGCTCGATCACCCACGGCTCCTCCTGCGCCGCCTCGATCCATTCGCGCATCCAGGGGTGGGAGAGCATCGCCTCCATATAGGCGGCGGCGAAGCGGGGCATGGGGACGGAATAGGTGACGAAGCGGGTGACGACCGGCGCGAACATGATGTCGACCGCTCCGAACGTCCCGAACAGATAGGGCCCGCCGCCGCCGTGGCGCGCCCGGGCCTGCGCCCATAATTCGAGGATCCGGACGACCTCGGCCCGGACGTTTTCCGACATCTCCTTCGGCGGGAACTGCTTCCTCAGGTTCACCGGGCATTCGCGGCGGAGATTGTCGTAGCTCGAATGCATCTCGGCCGCCATCGAGCGCGCCATGCCGCGGGCGATCTCGTCCTTGGGCCAGAAGCGGTCGCGGTCGGTCTTGTCGGAGAGCCATTCGACGATGGCGAGCGAATCCCAGATCACCGCCTGGTCGTCCCACAGCACCGGCACCTTGCCCCCGGACGGGGCGAACTCGTTGCCCTCGCGAGTCTTCTCCCATTCCTCGTCGAACAAGGGGACGGTGATCTCCTCGAAGGCGATTCCCGACTGCCTCACCGCCAGCCAGCCGCGCAGCGACCAGGAGGAATAGGCCTTGTTGCCGATGATCAGCTTCAGCATGTCGTCTCCTGTCGCGCCGCCGCCCCTGAACACCGGCTTGGGCCCGCTGTCCAGCGCTCAACGCGCTCCGGGACCGACCGCGCCCCCGCACTGCAAGTTTTTGCATCGCTCAGCTCCATCGACGCGGGCGGCCGTGGGGGTTGCCATGAAGCCCTACATCACCGGCACGGGCGACAGGCTCGTCCTGTCGCTGTTCGCGAACTTCCAGGGACTGCATCTGGTCGCGATAGGCGGTCACCCCGACGACACGGTCTATCGCGACTTCAAGGAGTTCATCTTCATCCATCCCGACAAGGCGGCCGCGATCTGATTTCCTCCCAGGCAGGCGCCGCGCCCCAGGAAAAACGTCCAGCATGTTTTTCCTCGAGAGATCGGGGAGCCGAGACATGAAATTGCATAATGTCACGGTTTTGCGAGCTTGCCGGGAAGCCGCGGTTCGTCCAACTTTCGGTCGAAGGACGAAGAATGGACAGGGTCGCCACGTCCCAGCCTATCGTCGACCGGCATGGATAAGGATTCGGCATGAACAAGGTTGCGCGTTTGACGTCGGCTCTCATCTGGGCCTCGATCGCGACGGCGGCGGCGGCATCGCCGCCGGCAGCCGACGTTTGCGGAGAAGTGACGGCGACGGAAGGATCGCAGCTGCCGTTGACGGCGGCGGTGGTGCGATTGACGAAGGACTGGGTCGACAGGATCAACTCGGCCGACGATGCCGCCTTCGTCCGCTTCGTCCAGGAACGCGGACCCGTGCTGCTCGATGGCCCGGAGCGGTGGCTGGAGCTGCGCGACTTTCTGCGCGGCATGAAACCGTGCGGGGTCAAATCCGCCAAGGCCGACGCGGTGGAGCTTTGGGTATTCGACCCCAATATGGACTCCTACGGCATCTGGCGGTTCAAGCCGGGCGCGACCGCGGCCGACAAGGCCGAGTTCATGGGCGGATCGTTCACCGACGAGGTTCCGCCGGGCGCCGTTCGAACCGCGAAGCTCGCTCTACCCGCTTTGATCGAGGCCGTCGACGAGCGCGCGGCGAGCCGGGCGGCGCAGGATCAATTTTCGGGCGCGGTCCTCGTGGCGAGACGCGGGCGCGTGCTGTTCCAGAAGGCCTACGGCCTGGCGGATCGCGAGCGCCGCAAGCCGAACCGCCTCGATACCCAGTTCCGCTTCGGATCGATGGGGAAGATGTTCACGGCGGTCGCGATCATGCAGCTGGTCGAGAAGGGCAGGGTCGACGTCCAGGCGCCGATCGGACGCTACCTCGCCGATTATCCGAACCGGGATATCGCGACCAAGGTGACGGTCGCCAACCTGCTCAGCCATACCGGAGGCACGGGCAACATCTTCGGGCCCGAATTCGACCGGCGCAAGGCGTCGCTGCGAAGCACGGCAGACTATGTCGACCTCTACGGCGGGCGCGCTCCCGAATTCGCGCCCGGAAGCCGCCAGTCGTACAGCAATTACGGCTTCATCCTCCTGGGACGGATCGTCGAGCAGGTGTCGGGCCTTCCGTACGACGATTATATCCAGCGAAACATCTTCAGGCCCGCCGGAATGGCTTCGACCGGAAACCGGCCGGAGAGCGAAGTCCTGCCGCGCCGGGCGGTCGGCTACATGGGGGCCGGTGCGCGGTTGAAGAATGCCGACCATACGCTTCCCCTCAACGGCACGGCCGCCGGCGGCGGCTATTCGACGGTCGGCGACTTCAACCGCTTCGTCGGCGGCCTGACCTCCGGCCGGCTGCTGCGCGCCGAGACGCTCCAAAAGCTGATCGACGGCGGCGTGAAGATGGCCGACGGCAAGTTCGCCGGGTTCGATTTCGGCGAGACGATGCCGGACGCCGGGCGTTTCATCGGGCATGGCGGCGCGGCGCCGGGGATGAACGGTTCGCTTCTCCACTTCCTGAAGAGCGGGATCACCGTGGTCGTCCTCGCCAACCGCGATTTCCCCGCGGCGGAGAGCATCGCGGTGTTCGCCGCCCACCGCTTGCCCGCCGATTAGCGCGCGAACCGCGGCGACGCCGCCAGCATCGCCTCGTCCCGCATGCCGGCACGTTCCGGCATTGCTTCTCATAGATCGCCAAAGAAAAGGCCGCCGGCTCGGGGGAGCGGGCGGCCTTTCCCGATCGGAGTTCGCGAGGGTTCAGGCCTCGGCGGTCTCTTCGCCTTCGCCCGCCTCGGCCGGCGCCGCGGCCGCGGGAGCGTCCGTGGCGATCTCGCCCGGCTCGGCGTTGGGATCGTAATCCTCGGTGAAGCCCGCCGTGTCCTTCTCGAACATGTCGGCCATCACGTCGACGCCCTGCGCCTGCAGCTCCGCCTCCTCGGGCGAGCGGGCGACGTTGACGTGGATCGTCACCGACACCTCCGGGTGGAGGGCGATCCGGACGTCCTGCATGCCGATCGCCTTGATCGGGCGGTCCAGCACGATCTGGTTCTTGGCGACCTTGTGGCCCTGGGCTTCGAGCAGCTCGGCCAGGTCGCGCGCCGAGACCGAGCCGTAGAGCTGGCCGGTGTTCGACGCCTGGCGGATGAGCTGGACGGTGGTTCCGTCGATGCCCTTCGACTCCTGCTCAGCGGCGGCCCGCCGCTCGGCATTCTGCTGCTCGATCCGCTCGCGGTTCGATTCGAACACCTTGCGGTTCGATTCGTTGGCCCGGAGCGCCTTGCCGTTGGGAAGGAGGAAGTTGCGGGCATAGCCGTTCTTCACCTTCACCACGTCGCCGATCGCGCCGAGCTTCTCGATCCTCTCGAGGAGAATGACATCCATTGCTCGGACTCCTTATTTCACGACGTAGGGGAGAAGGCCGAGATGGCGGGCGCGCTTGATCGCGGTGGCCAGCTCGCGCTGCTTCTTGCCGGAGACGGCGGTGATCCGGCTGGGGACGATCTTGCCCCGCTCGGAGACGAAGCCCTGGAGAAGGCGGACGTCCTTATAGTCGATGACCGGGGCGTCCTTGCCCGAGAAGGGGCAGCTCTTGCGGCGGCGGAAAAATGGGCGTGCCATGTTGCTGGTCCTTTCTCGTTACGCGTCGGCGAAGTCGGGGCGGGGGGCGCGGTCGCCGCGGTCGCCACGATCGCCACGGTCGCGATCGCGGCCGCCGCGGTCGCCGCGGTCGCCGCGGTCGCCGCGGTCGCCGCGCTCGCGGTCGCGCTCGCCGCGGCGCATCATCGCCGACGGGCCCTGCTCATGCTCGTCGACCCGGACGGTCATGTAGCGGATGACGTCCTCGTTGATCTGGGTCTGGCGCTCAAGCTCGGCGACGGCCGCGGCGGGCGCGTCGAAATCGAGCATCACGTAATGGCCCTTGCGGTTCTTGGCGATCCGGTAAGCGAGGCTGCGAAGGCCCCAGGTCTCGGTCTTGACGACCTTGCCGCCGGCGGCCTCGATGATGTTGGTGGCGGTCTCCGCCAGCGCGTCGACCTGGGCCTGGGCCAGGTCCTGGCGCGCGATGAACACATGCTCGTAAAGCGGCATGGCAGCGCATTTCCTTGTCTTTGGCCGATCGCTGACGCCGCCCAATGCGGACGCCCCTCCGGCTTTCGTCTAAAATTGAACCGGGGCGAAAAGCGCATTGGCTTTCCGCCCCGGTCGCGGCGTATGTGGCTCAAGAGAAGCCAAAAAGCAAGCCCGTTGCCCACTCCGTTCGCCCTGAGCCTGTCGAAGGGCTTTCCTTCTCCCGGGAGTTGGTCAAGGAGTGGGCTTCGACAAGTTCAGCCCGAACGGTGGTGGCTGACTAGCGGGACGAGCGGAGCAGGTCGCGGGCCATCTGCAAGTGATGGCGGAGCACCGGCAGCTGAGACTCCGCGAAAGCGGCGGTCGGGCCGTCGCCGCTTCGGGCCTGCGTCTGGAACAGGGCGATGGCCCGTTGATGGGCGGAGACGTTGAATCGGGCCAGCTCGCGGTCGAAGGCGCGACCTCGAAGGCTCTGGAGCCGGCGCATCTCGTTGCGCGCCTCGGGGAGGATTCCGGCCGGCGGACGCACCCGGTAGCGGGCCATGAGCGGCGCTGCCGCGGCTTGCGAGGCGCGATGGTCACGCTCGAGCATCGCGCCCGCCTCGCGAGCCTCGGGCGAGCCGCGCGACTGGGCGAGCGCGCCGAGCTGTATCTCGCTATTGTCGGTCAGCGCGGCTTGGCGGAGGAAGGTCTGCGGAGGCGCCGAAAGCGCCGCGGTGGCCGCCAGCGGAGTAAGAACTAACGTAAGTAAAGTTTTGTATTTCATCGTTTTTCTCCGGTCACTCGGGGGTGTCCCTAGAACCGGAGCGAAGGCGACAAGTTCCCGCGATCGATCTCCCGCCGCGCTGCCCGCGAGCGGAATTCCGCCCGGCCTGGGCGGTCCAGCCATTTCCGGCAGCGGATATGGAACCTAGCGCTTCTTCTTCTTCTTGGTTTCCGGCATCGGCGCCATCCGCCCGGAATTGACGTTGATGTTCATCCGTCCGGGCGGGTTGCTCACCATCACCAGCGGAGCGACGCCGCCGTCGGTGATTCGGGCGACCAGGGCCTTCGAGTCGGCGTAGCTCGGCCAGTCGCTGAACGCCTCGAGCACCGACGCGCTGCTCGAATCGGTGAAGGTGAGCTGGACCAGGCGGCGAATGCCCAGCGCGTCGAGCTGCTCGCGGATGGGGCCGGAGGGGCCCGCGTCGAACAGGCTCTCGATCTGGTAGAAGGCGCCGGTCTCCGCCATGAAGAAGGCATAGGTCGCCGTCCACGAGGCGGCGGCGGGTCCCTGCCAGGCGAGGGCGGTGATCTCGGCGGTGCCGGCCTTGAACGTCTCCACCCGGCAATATTTGTCCGGTTCGAGAACCGGGTGCGGAAGCTTCGGGCCGACCTCGGTGAAATAGGAGACGACGCCCATGCCCATGACGCTGGCGATCGCCGCGTTCACCCTGGCGGGCTGTCCGTTTCCTCCCGACGGGACGGTCGCGCAGCTCTTCACGCCGCGCAGGAATTCGGGCGCGATCGCCTTGAGATCGGCGCTGAGCGGGGCGCTGGGCCAGCCCATCTCGGTCATCGCCGACGTTCCGGTCTGCTCGATGTCGACTCGGCGATCCTCCGGTCCCCAGACCACGACGGCGACGCTCCACAGGCCGATGTTGCGGGACCACAGGCCCTGTATCTCCGCCTTGCCCGGAATCGGGTAGCGAACCAGCCGCATCCTGGCGTTGGGCTTGTCCGAGCGGCCCCAGACGACCCGGCTCTCGACCAGCTCCTCGCCCTTGACCGGATAGTCCGCGGCCGTCGCCTTCTCGAGGAAGGGCCAGTTGCGCTCGACCCCGTCCGATCCGGGCAGCCCCGAGGCCTGGGTGTCGGCGCGCGGCTGGAGGATGATCCGCATCCGGATCGGGCCGTCGGCACGCTCGTACAGGGTCGCGACCCGGGTCCCGTCGGCGGCGCCGGAGCTGAAGCCCTTGCGCTCGAACGCCTTCCAGCGCGCCGGCAGCTGGAAGCCGAGATCGGTCTGGACCGCGTCGCCGTTGGGCAGGACCCTCCACAGCGGCACTTGCGGCGGGGCGGGGTCCTGCGCCGCCGCCGGAACGCTCGCCAGGCCGAGCGCGGCCGCCGCGATCGCGCACCTTAGATACTGGAATGCCATCGAAAAAACCCCCCGATCGAGGCCGACTCTATGCCCCCGGGCGGAAATAGCCAGCCTCCATGTGCCGCTGCTTGCGCTGCCCGCGCGGCTTGGCCTACCACCCGCGCCGACAGGAGACCGCCATGCGAGCATTCATCTTCCCCGGCCAGGGGAGCCAGTCGGTGGGCATGGGACGGGCGCTCGCCGAGGCCAGCAGCGTCGCCCGCCATCTGTTCGAGGAGGTCGACGAGGCGCTGAAGCAGAAGCTCGCCCGGCTGATGGCCGAGGGGCCTCAGGACGAGCTGACCCTGACCGAGAATGCCCAGCCCGCGATCATGGCCAATGCCGTGGCGACCCTGCTGGTATCGGGAATCCCGATCGACAAGGCCGATTTCGTCGCCGGCCACAGCCTCGGCGAATATAGCGCGCTCTGCGCCGCCGGCAGCTTCGACGTCCCCACCGCCGCCCGGCTCCTCAAGCTGCGCGGCCAGGCGATGCAGCGGGCGGTGCCGGTCGGGGAGGGGGCGATGGCCGCCTTGCTGGGCGCGGGGGTCGAGATCGCGCGGGCGGTCGCGGACGCCGCCGCGCAGGGCGAGGTCTGCACCGTCGCCAACGACAACGATCCCTCCCAGGTCGTCATCTCCGGCCACCGCGGGGCGATCGAGCGGGCGCTCGAGATCGCCCGGGAGAAAGGCGCCAAGCGCGCCCTGCTCCTGCCCGTCTCGGCGCCCTTCCACTCGCCGCTGATGGAGCCCGCCGCCCGCGAGATGGAGCGGGCCCTGGCCGAGGTCGGGATCGAGGAGCCCGCGGTCCCGCTCTACGCCAACGTCACGGCGGCGCCGGTGGAGGATCCGGACGAGATCCGCCGCCTCCTCGTCGAGCAGGTCACCGGAATGGTCCGCTGGCGCGAGAGCGTGGCGGCGATGGCGCAGGCCGGCGTCGACCATTTCGTCGAGTTCGGCGGCAAGGTCCTCGGACCGATGGTCAAGCGCGTCGCCCCCGACTCGAAGGTGACCAGCGTCGTCACGATGGAAGACATCGACGCGCTGGTGAAGGATATCTAGGCACCAGGGGGAGTGACGGACGTCACCCTGAACCTGTTTCAGGGTCCAGGTCTCAACCGCCGAGTGGCTCGTCGCTGGATGCTGAAACAAGTTCAGCATGACGGCCGTGGATGGAGGAATGAATGTTCGATCTCACAGGAATGACCGCCCTCGTCACCGGCGCTTCCGGCGGAATCGGCTCCGCCCTAGCCGAAGCGCTCGCGGGGCAAGGGGCGAGGCTCGCCGTCTCCGGGTCCAACGCCAGGAAGCTCGAAGCCTTCCGGGCCGGGCTGGGCGGCGATCACGTCGCTCTGCCGTGCGACCTCTCCGATGCCGCCGCGGTGGATGCGCTCGTGCCCCGGGCGGTCGAGGCGCTGGGCGGGAAGCTCGACATCCTCGTCAACAATGCCGGCGTGACCCGCGACAATCTGGCGATGCGGATGAAGGACGAGGAATGGTCCGACGTCATCCGGATCAACCTCGAGGCGGCCTTCCGCCTCGCCCGGGCGGCGCTCAAGCCGATGATGCGGGCGAGGCACGGCCGAATCATCTCGATCACCTCCGTGGTCGGGGCGACCGGGAATCCCGGCCAGGCCAATTATGCCGCCTCCAAGGCGGGCCTGGTCGGAATGTCCAAGGCCCTGGCCCAGGAGGTCGCCAGCCGCAACATCACGGTCAACTGCATCGCCCCGGGCTTCATCCAGTCGGCCATGACCGACAGCCTTCCCGACTCGCAGAAGGAGACGCTGGTCGGCCGCATCCCGGCCGGCAGGCTCGGCGCCGGGAACGACGTGGCCGCCGCCGCCGTTTACCTCGCGAGCCGGGAAGCCGGCTACGTGACGGGGCAAACCCTTCACGTGAATGGCGGCATGGCGATGCTGTGACGCCGGTGGAATGATCCGTTTCAGAGTCCGCCCCTTGCCAGCCCCGGCAGGGAGCGGCTAGGGCATCGCAAAACTACGACCTAGGGAAGGGCACGAAACATGAGCACCGAGACGTCCGATCGCGTCAAGAAAATCGTCGTCGAGCATCTCGGCGTCGAAGCCGAAAAGGTGACCGAGGAAGCGAGCTTCATCGACGATCTCGGCGCCGACAGCCTCGACATCGTCGAGCTGGTCATGGCCTTCGAGGAAGAGTTCGGAGTCGAGATCCCCGACGACGCGGCCGAGAAGATCGGCACCGTCAAGGACGCGATCGATTATATCGAGGCTCACAAGGCCTGACGGCGGGGTCCCACTTCCGTTCGCCCCAAGCTTGTCGAAAGGCCCTCTTCCTCTTGGGGGCGGTCGAGAAATGAGGGGCTTCGACAGGCTCAGCCCGAACGGGACTGGGCCTGTTTAGTTTGGAGACAGATATGCGCCGCGTAGTCGTGACCGGTCTTGGAATGGTGTCGCCGCTTGGGCCCGACGTCGAGACGAGCTGGAGGAACATCCTGGCCTCGAAGAGCGGAGCGACCCGCATCACCCGCTTCGATCCGACCGATTATGTCTGCCAGATCGCCTGCGAGGTGAAGCCGCCCGAGCACGAATACGGCTTCGATCCCGGCAAGCGGATAGACCATAAGGTCCAGCGCCAGGTCGATCCGTTCATCATCTACGGCCTCGACGCCGCCGGCCAGGCGCTCGAGGATGCCGGCCTCACCGACATGAGCGAGGCGGAACGCTACCGCGCCGGAGTCTCGATCGGCTCGGGCATCGGCGGACTGCCGGGAATCGAGAAGGAATCGATCGTCCTCCACGAAAAGGGGCCGCGCCGGGTCAGCCCGCATTTCGTCCACGGCCGGCTGATCAACCTCATTTCCGGGCAGGTCTCGATCAAATACGGGCTGATGGGACCCAACCACGCCGTCGTCACCGCCTGCTCGACCGGCGCCCATTCGATCGGCGACGCGGCCCGGATGGTCGCCCTGGACGATGCCGACGTCATGGTCGCCGGCGGCGCCGAGAGCGCCCTGTGCCCGCTCGGGATCGCCGGATTCGCCCAGGCGCGCGCGCTTTCGACCCAGTATAACGACCAGCCGGAAAAGGCTTCCCGCCCCTACGACAAGGACCGCGACGGCTTCGTCATGGGCGAGGGCGCCGGGGTCGTCGTGCTGGAGGAGTATGAAAGGGCGAAGAAGCGCGGCGCGAAGATCTACGCCGAGCTGGTCGGCTACGGCATGTCGGGCGACGCCTATCACGTCACCGCGCCCCATCCCGAAGGCGCCGGCGGCTACCGGGCGATGGAAGTGGCGATGAAGCGGTCCGGGCTCGATCTCAGCGACATCGACTATATCAACGCCCACGGGACGTCGACGCCGCTCGGCGACGAGCTGGAGCTCGGCGCGGTCCGGCGGCTGTTCGGCAATGCGGTCGGCAAGCTGTCGATGAGCTCCACCAAGTCGGCGATCGGCCACCTGCTCGGCGGCGCCGGAGCGGTGGAGGCGATCTTCTGCATCCTCGCCATGCGCGACCAGATCGTCCCGCCGACCCTGAACCTCGACAATCCGAGCGAAGGCACGGCCGGGGTGGACCTGGTCCCGCACGTCGCCAAGGAGCGGCAGGTCAAGGCGGTGCTCAACAACAGCTTCGGCTTCGGCGGGACCAATGCCAGCCTGGTGATGCGGGCCGTCTGATCTTGCTCCCTTTCGTCATTCCGGGCGGGGCCCCGTCGAGGTATTGCCTTGATGGGAACCGAAAGCCGGAATGCATGAACTCGGAAGGACGTGACTTGCAGCGACGGTGTTCATGGATCCCGGATCAAGTCCGGGATGACGAGGACCTCACGCTATGAAGAAGCTTCTCGCGCTCGTCCTGCTGGTCGTCGCGGGGCTCGCCGTCGGCCTCTGGTTCATCCAGGGCTGGAGCGGGGCGGGTCCGTCGCGCCAGCCGACCTCGGTCGTGATCGCGCCCGGCACGAGCCTCGTCGCGGCGGCCGACCAGCTCGAGCGGGCGGGAGCGATCGTCTCGGCCGAGCGCTTCCTGTTCCAGGCCAAATTGTTCGGCGGCGGCGAATCGATCAAGGCGGGGGAATATGAGATTCCGGCCCGGGCCAGCCACGCCCAGATCCTGTCGCTGCTGCAGAGCGCGAAGACCCTCCAGCGCATGGTGACCATTCCCGAAGGGCTTCCCTCGGTCCTCGTCCACGAGCGGCTGATGAAGGCGCAGGCGCTGACCGGCGAGGTGCCCGTGCCCGAGGAAGGGAGCGTCCTTCCCAACAGCTACAGCTACCAGCGCGGCGAACCGCGCTCCAAGCTGGTCGAGCGGATGCAGGCGGCGATGGCGCGCACCCTCGCCGAGCTGTGGAAGAAGCGGAACCCGGCGACGGTGGTCGCCAGTCCCCGGGATGCGATCATCCTCGCCTCGATCGTCGAGAAGGAGACCGGCAAGGCCTCCGAGCGCCGAATGATCGCCGGCGTCTATTCGAACCGGCTTCGCCAGGGGATGAAGCTCGATGCCGATCCGACCGTCATCTATCCGATCACCCGGGGCCGGCCGCTGGGCCGTCGAATCCTCCGGTCCGAGCTGAACGCGAACAACGGCTACAATACCTATGCCATGCCCGGCCTGCCGATCGGGCCGATCGCCAATCCCGGCAGGGAATCGATCGCCGCGGTCCTCAACCCGGCCGAGACCCGCGCCCTCTATTTCGTCGCCGACGGCAGCGGCGGCCACGTCTTCGCGGACACGCTCGCCGAGCATAATGCCAACGTCCAGAAATGGTTCGCGATCAGGCGCGCGCGCGGAGAGATGTAGGTCAGCCGGCTGGAACGGCTCCGATTGCCGGATCGAGTCCGGCATGACGAGTCGACCGCTTCGGTCCGAACAGGTCGGACCCTAGAGGTGAGCCACCATCACCACGTAGCCGTCCGGGTCGACGAGGCGGAATTCGCCTTTCGGATTGTAGAAGGGTTTGGCGATCGGCCCGGGCCGGAGGCCGGCTTCGGCCAGCTCGGCGTGCAGGGCCTCAACATCGCAGCAATAGACGTAGAAAAGCACGGCCTGCTCGCGGGCGACGACCGGCGCGGAGGCCCGGGACAGCATCAGCTCGGCCGAGCCTGACCGGAGCGATACCCAGACGGCCATCGTCCCGTCGGGCGGAGTGAAGCTGCTGCAGACCTCGAAGCCCAGCGTCTCGTAGAAAGCCGTCGCCGCCGCGACATCGGCGACATGCGCCATCGGCACGAGGGACTGGACACGCTGGCGATCCACGGCTTGGCTCTCCCCGCCGGCACATTCACCGGCCGAACCGTCGCGAGCGAGGGTATCCCGCCTTCCGCGACGGCCCGGAAGGGGGACCGTTGGGGTCGCGGATTGCAAGGGCGGGAGACCGCCTCCCTTCCGGGAAGCGGCGCTAGAGCGCCAGCCTTCGCCTCTCGATGCCGGAGCCGCTGCCGGGCGCGCGGGCGCAGTCGAAGGGCTCGACCGTGACCTTGCGGGCCTCGTGGCTGACCTGGATCGCCATCCGGTCGTCGACCATCATCCCGACATGGTCGTCGCAGAACAGCAGGTCGCCGCGCCTGAGCTGGGCGTCGTCGCGGAGCGGCTGGCCGAGCCCGCGCTGCTCCGTCGAGTCGCGGGGCGCTTCGACGCCGCAGAGCTGGAGGGCGAGCTGGACCAGGCCGGAGCAGTCGATGCCGTGGCAGGTGCGGCCGCCGGGCCGGTAGGGCGCGCCGAGCAGGCGCTGCGCCACGGCCACCGGATCCTCCTCATGCTCGTCGACCGGGCGCAGGTAGGAGAGCGGGACGTAGCCGCCCTCGAATTCGAGCGAGGCGCCGCGCACCTCGCCGTGCAGGCGCGAGCCCATCGGCAGATAGGAGAGGGTCGCGGCGAGCGGGTCCGGCCGCGCCTGGATCGGCGCCTGCGCCTCGACGACGAGGTGGGTGGGCTCGAGCGGCTCGGCGAGCTCGATCGCCTCGACATAGCCGACCCGGTGATCGCCCAGGCAATAGCCCCACGCCCAGCCCGAGGTGAGGTCGAGCACGGCGAAGCCCTCGCCCGGGAGGAGCTCGGAGACCGGTTCGGCGCCGTCCGCCGGTTCCTTCAGGACCGAGGCCGCGATCATCCCGCAGGCGCGAAGCAGCGGCGCGGCGTAATGGGGCGCGAACAGCCGGCCGGCGAGGGCGATGTCGGCGATATCGTTTCGCCAGGCGTGAAGACGGGGATCGAGCCGGACCGAAGGCCCGTCGAGCGAGATCCTCCGCTCAGTGCTGGAGGAGGATGCCCCGTTCCTTGGCCGCGCCACGGCGGCTCGAGCTTTCCTGCTGCTCGATATTGCGTTCGAAGCGCTCAAGGAACTCCTGCCCTATGCTGGTCTGGGCGACGAAGACATTGCGGCGGTCCGCCTCGTCGCGCACCCGGCGCAGATAGCCGAGCGTGCCCAGCGTATTCAAGGCGCGCGTGATCACCGGCTTCGAAACGCCCAGGATATGGGCGAGTCCGCGCACGGTATGCGGGCCGGGCGTGAGGTAGACGAGGAGCAGGAGCGCCATCTGGCGATTGGTGAGGTCCGGCTGGCCTGACCGCACGTAGCTGATCAGCGTCTGCATCCAGCTCCTGAGAGCGCGCTCTGACACCGGCTTCTCTCCAAATTCGAAAGGCGACTTGTTCCGGGTCCTAAACCAGTCAGGACGGTTTTCGTTTCGTTAGATATTGAGAATTCGACGCAAAAACCGCGCAGCCCGTCACCGGGCGTAACGATCCGACAGCGCCGACCAGGCCGCCCGGAGCCCCAAAGCGTCGCCGCCCTTCGGCCTTCCCGGCTTCGCCGAGCCGCGCCAGGCGAAGGTGTCGAAATGGGCCCAGGGGAGGCCTTCGGGGACGAATTTGCGAAGGAAGAGCGCGGCGGTCACCGCGCCGGCCATGGGCAGGTCGGACGAATTGCTCATATCGGCGATATCCGATGCGAGCATATCTTCGTAAGGACTCCAGAGCGGCATCCGCCACACCGGGTCGGCGCAGGCCCGGCCGCCGGCGAGCAGCGCCTCGGCGAGGGCGTCGTCATTGGCGAAGAGGGCGGGAAGATCGGGCCCGAGCGCCACCCGGGCCGCGCCGGTCAGGGTGGCGAAGTCGAGGATCAGCTCGGGCTCGTCCTCGGCCGCTCTGGCGAGCGCGTCGCCGAGGATGAGCCGGCCCTCGGCGTCGGTATTGTCGACCTCGACGGTCAGCCCCTTGCGGCTCCTCAGCACGTCGCCCGGGCGGAAGGCGGCGCCGGAGACGCTGTTCTCGACGGCGGGAAGGAGGAGGTGGAGGCGGACGGGCAGGCGGCCCTTCATCACCAGCGCGGCCAGGGCCAGGGCGTGGGCGGCCCCGCCCATGTCCTTCTTCATCAGCCGCATCCCGGAGGCGGGCTTTATGTCCAGGCCGCCCGAATCGAAGCACACCCCCTTGCCGACGATCGCGATTCGCGGATGGCGGCGGTCGCCCCATTCGAGCTCGACGAGCCTCGGCGCCCGGTCGGCGGCGGCCGCCCGGCCGACCGCGGCGATCATCGGATAGCCCTCGTCCAGAGCCGGGCCGGAGGTGACCGAGACCTCGGCGCCGCACTCCTCGGCCAGCTCGCGCACCGCCGACTCCAGCTCCGCGGGTCCGAGGTCGCCGGCGGGGACGTTGACCAGGTCGCGGACCAGGCTGACCGCTTCGGCGAGGCGGACCATCTCCTCGATCCGGGCCGCCTCCGGGCTGAGCAGGACGCGCGGACCGGCCTTGCCTTCGGCTTTCTTGTAGCGCTCGAACCTGTACTGGGCGAGCAGCCAGCCCAGCGCGGCCGGCCCCGGGCCGCGGCCCTCGACCCGGTATCTTCCCTCGGGCAGGCTCTCGGCCGCCTTGGCGAGGCACCAGGGGCTGAGCTCGTCGACATTGGCGACCCCAAGCACCGCCGACCATTCCGACTGCTCGCCGGGCAGGACGGCGAGCTGGTAGCCCTCGCCCTTGAACCCCTGGGCCGAAACCGACTGGCGGATCCGAGCGGGCTGGGCCTTCAGCCAGGCGTCGAAGCCCTTCTTGTCGACGAGGTGGAGAGCGGTCGCCGGCTGGCCCTTGTCGGGCCGGAGGAGGTTGGAAAGGTCGTTCATGCGGGCATCGGAGCTCCGAACAGGTCGTGCTCGTCGGCATCCTCGACGAGGACTCGAAGGATGTCGCCGGGCCTGGCAGCGGGCGCGTCGCGCAAATGGACCTCGCCGTCTATCTCCGGAGCGTCGGCCCGCGAGCGCCCGGTCGCTCCGCCCTCGCCGTCGGACTCGTCGATCAGGACGTCGATCTCGCGGCCGATCTTGGCCTGGAGCTTGGCCGCGGAAATCCGGGCGGTGAGCTCCATCAGCCGGGCGTAGCGCTCTTCCTTGACCTCCTCGGGCACCGCGCCGGGCAGGTCGTTCGCCGCCGCGCCCTGGACCGGCTCGAAGCGGAAGGCGCCGACCCTGTCGAGCCGGGCCTCCTCGAGCCACTGCATCAGATATTCGAAATCGGCTTCGGTCTCGCCCGGGAAGCCGACGACGAAGGTCGAGCGGATGGCGATGTCGGGGCAGATGTCGCGCCAGCCGCGGATCCGCTCGAGCACCCTGGCCTCGTTGGCGGGGCGGCGCATCGCCTTGAGGACGGACCGGGACGCGTGCTGGAACGGAATGTCGAGGTAGGGGAGGACCAGCCCCTCCGCCATCAGCGGGATGACCCGGTCGACATGGGGATAGGGGTAGACGTAGTGGAGCCGGACCCAGGCGCCGAGCTTGCCGAGCTCGCGGGCGAGATCGGTCATATGGGCGCGGACCTCGCCGCCTTTCCAGGGCCAGGAGGCGTGGCGAAGGTCGACTCCGTAGGCGGACGTGTCCTGGCTGATGACGAGCAGCTCGCGGGTGCCGGCGGCGACCAGCTTCTCGGCCTCGCGAAGGATCGCGTCGGGCCGCCGGCTGACGAGATCGCCGCGAAGGCTCGGGATGATGCAGAAGCTGCAGCGATGATTGCAGCCCTCGGAGATCTTCAGGTAGCTGTAGTGGCGCGGAGTGAGCTTGAGCCCGCCGTCGGGCACCAGGTTGAGATAGGCCGAAGGCGGCATCGGCGCGGCGACGTGGACGGCGCCGACGACCTGCTCATATTGATGGGCGCCGGTGACGGCGAGCACCTCGGGAAAGCGCTCGCGGATGACGTCGGCTTCCTTGCCCATGCAGCCGGTGACGATGACGCGGCCGTTCTCGGCGATCGCCTCGCCGATCGCCGCGAGGCTCTCCTCCTTGGCGCTGTCGAGGAAGCCGCAGGTGTTGACCAGCACGACGTCCGCGCCCGCATAATCCGGCGACATCTGGTAGCCGTCGGACCTCAGCTTCGAAAGGATCCGCTCCGAATCGACGAGGTTCTTCGGGCAGCCGAGCGAAACCATGCCGACCTTGGGCGGGGAGGGGAGGATGGTGGCCATGGGAAGCGCGCTAGATAGGCGCCCCGCGGCCATTTTCCTAGCCTCGGCGCGCCTTCGGCTTCGAGCGGCCGCCGCGGGAGGCCCGATCAGTGACGACGAGCGCGCGGCTTCGAGGCTGAAACAAGTTCAGCATGACGTCGGAACAGGCCGGTCGTAATGACCCTTATGGCTTCCCGTCCTCCGCTCCACCGAAGCGTGATCGCGCTCGGCTTCGTCAGCCTGGCGATGGACCTGTCCTCCGAGATCATCCACGCCCTGCTGCCGCTCTTCATGGTCGGGACCCTGGGCCTGAGCGTCGCCATGGTCGGGCTGATCGACGGCGTGGCGGAAGCCACCGCCTCGATCACCAAGGTCTTTTCGGGCTGGGTCTCCGACCGGCTCGGGAGGCGCAAGCCGCTCATCCTGCTCGGCTACGGGCTCGCGGCCCTGTCCAAGCCGCTTTTCCCGCTCGCCGGCGGGGCGCTGCCGGTGCTCGCGGCCCGCTTCGCCGACCGGATCGGCAAGGGCCTTCGCGGCGCTCCGCGCGACGCTCTGATCGCCGACGTCACCCCGGCCGAGATACGCGGCCGCGCCTTCGGCCTCAGGCAGTCGATGGACACGGCCGGGGCCTTCGCCGGGCCGCTCATCGCCATCCTGCTCATGCTCGCCCTCGCCGACGACATCCGCGCCGTCTTCTGGATCGCGATCGTCCCCGCCGCGGCGGCCGTCCTCATCGTCCTGTTCGCCGTCGAGGAGCCGCCGCAAGCCGCCGGCGCTTCGTCCCGGCGGCCCCTCCGGCTCGCCGACCTGAAGCGGCTCGACCGGGCCTATTGGGCGCTGGTCGGGATCGGCATCCTCTTCACCCTCGCCCGGTTCAGCGAGGCCTTCCTGATCCTCAAGGCCTCGGCCGAGGGCCTGCCGCTGTGGCTGGCGCCGGCGGTCCTGGTGGTGATGAACCTCGTCTATTCGACCTCGGCCTACCCGGCCGGGATCGCGTCGGACCGGGTCGGCACCCGCGGCCTGCTCCTGGCCAGCCTCGTCCTGCTCGCCGCCGCCGACCTCATGCTCGCCCTGGTGCCCGGGCTCGTCGCCGGCTTCGCCGCCATCGCCCTTTGGGGCCTCCACATGGGCCTCAGCCAGGGCCTGCTCTCCCGGCTCGTCGCCGACCGGGCGCCGGGCGACCTGCGCGGCTCCGCCTTCGGCCTCTTCAACCTCGCGACCGGGCTGGCGATGCTGGCGGCGAGCGTGACGGCGGGGTTGTTGTGGGACGGACTGGGCCCGTCCGCCACCTTCCTCGCCGGGGCGGGATTCGCGGCGGCGGCGGCGCTGGCGCTGCTCCCGCTCGGCCGCCTCGAATCGTCGCCGGCCGTCATCCCGGGCTCGACCCGGGACCCATGAACACCGCGGCGTGAGGCGCGATCGTCCGTGTTCATGGATTTCCGGCTTCCGCCGGAATGACGGAAGCGGGGGACGGCTTACATGTCCGAGGGGGACGATCGCCAACCCGTTCCAGGATCCGACCCTGGAACGAATTCAGGACGACGCTTCTTTCTCGGTCGTCGGCATGATCTCGACGATGCAGTCGCCCGGGCGAAGGGCCTGCGCCTCGGGCTCCCAGAAACCGTAGGGCACGCCGTCGCGGTAGATCCGCACGCCTATCCCCTGCGCGAGGTCGGTGAGCGGCTTGCCGCATTCCTCGTCCCTCACCACCCGCTCCGAAAGCTTCACCCGGCCGCTCGAGGAGGCGAGGTCGGCGATATAGTCGGAGATGTGCAGCCCCTGGGTCGAGCCGGCGAGGAGCAGCCCCGCGAAGCTCACCGGGTTGATCACCGTCGTCGCCCCCGCCTGGCGGGCGAGTAGCTCGTTGTCCTCGTTCCTGACCGCGATGCTGATCGGCAGGTCCGGAGCGAGGTGGCGCGCGGTGAGCGTGATCAGGATCGAGGTGTCGTCGCGGCCGGCGGTGACGATCATCGCCCGGGCGCGCTGGATGTGGACGGCCTGGAGGGTCTTGTCCCGGGTCGCGTCGGCGTCGACGATGGCGCAGCCGAGCGATTCGGCGCGCTCCAGCGCCTCCTCGCTGGCGTCGACGACGACGATGTCCTCGGGCGGGGTGCCGCGGGCGATGAGCTCGTCCACCGCCTCCGAGCCGCTGGTTCCGAAGCCGGCGACCACGACATGGCCGCAAAGGGTCCGCTGAAGCCTTTTCATACGCCATTTGTCCCAGGTGCGCCTGAACACGAACGTGTAGGCGGTGCCGATGAAGATGAGGACGAAGAAGATCCGGATCGGAGTGACGACGAGGGCGTCGAACATCCGGGTGTTGGTGGCCACCGGGACGATGTCGCCATAGCCCGTCGTGGTGATGCTGATCATCGTGAAATAGAGGACGTCGAGGAAGCTGATCTGCCCGTCGTAATTGTCCCGGAGCCCGTCCCGCTCGATCCAGTGGAGAGCGATGGTGAAGGCGAGCAGCCCGACGACGAGCCCGGCGCGCCAGCCGAGCTGAGCCCAGACCGGGAGCCGGCCGCGCCGCCGCATGTGGATCTCGTCGGGACCGCGGGGCCGCCTGCGCATCAGCGGTAGAGCTCCGCGAGCCGGGCCAGCGACGGTCCGTGGGTGAGGTCGAGGTGGAGCGGAGTGACGGCGACATGGCCGTCGGCGACCACCTCGAGGTCGGTATCGTGGCCCGGCGTCTCGACCATCGGCGCGAGGCCGAACCAGAAATAATCGTAGCCGCGCGGATCGCAGCGCTCGACGATCCGGAGGCGGCCGTAATCGTGCCGGCCCTGGGGAGCGACCCTTATCCCCTTGATCGCCTCGGGCGGCAGCGCCGGGAAGTTGACGTTGACGAGCGTCCGCGGCGGCATGCCCCCGTCGATTATCGGCCGAAGCACCCGCTCCGCCCAGGCCTCGGCCCCGGCGAACGGAACGGTGTCGCCCATGCCCTCCTTGGCATAGGCCTGGCTGAGGGCGATCGCGGGAAAGCCCGCCATCGCCCCTTCCATCGCTGCCGAGACGGTCCCCGAATAGGTGACGTCCTCGCCGAGATTGGCGCCGCGATTGACTCCGGAGAGGACGAGGTCGGGCGGGGAGTCCTTCATCAGGTGGGCCACCGCCATCATCACCGCGTCGGTCGGAGTGCCGGTGACGCAATAGCGGCGTTCGCCAAGCTTCCTCAGGCGCACCGGGCGGCTGAGCGTCAGCGAATGGCCGGCGCCCGATTGCTCCTCGGTAGGCGCGACGACCCAGATGTCGTCGGAGAAGCGGCGGGCGATCCTCTCCAGCACCCTGAGCCCGGTCGCGTTCACGCCGTCGTCGTTGGTGAGCAGGATGCGCATGACGCCGAGCTAGGCCGCCGCCGGGGCGGGCGCAAGCGCGGCAACCATCGCCGCGATTCGGGAGTTGGTCGGTCGAAGAAGGAGAGAGCGATGCAGGTTCCGCACAGAAGTTTCGTCGTGGTCGCCGACGGCAAGAAGATGCTGTTCTTCCGCAACGAGGGGGATTCCGATTACCCCAAGCTCGAGGTCGAGCGGAAGCGCGAGCAGGTCAATCCCTCGGACCTGGACCAGAAGACCGACACCGCCGGGCGGGCGCCGTCCGCGCCGGCCGGCGCCGGCTACAGCTCCTACCAGGAAACCGATTACCACCAGCTCGAGGAGAATCGCTTCGCCGCGGAGACGGCGGAGCTGCTTCGCAAGCGGGCGCTCACCAACGACTTCGAGTCGCTGATCATCGTCGCCCCGCCCAAGACCCTGGGCGAGCTCAGGAAGCATTATCACAAGGAGGTCGAGAAGCGGCTCGCCGGCGAGATCGCCAAGGACCTGACCGGCCACCCCGTGGCCGAGATCGAGAAGATCCTCCAGTCGGAATGACCGTCATCGCGGCGAGGGCCGGGGCCTCTGGAATGGAAGTCCCGGCGGGTCTGCCCGAGGTCCCGGCCTCCGCCGGGACGGCGTAGCGGCGCGAATCCTCGGGACGTGGAAAAGGCCGCGGGGCGAAGGGACCCCGCGGCCTTTTCGCTGTCCGCTCCGGGCTAGTCGGCGGAGCGGGCAATCCGTCGGCGGGCGACCAGCGCCGCGGCCGCCGCGCCGAACAGCAGGATCATCGGCGGCGCCGGGACGTCGTGGCCGCCGGTGGACGTGCTGGTCGAGCTGCCGCTCGAGGTCGAGCTGCTGGTCGAGGAGCTGGTCGAAGAGCTGGTGCTGCTCGAGGTGCTGCTCGACGTCGACGAGCTGGTCGAGACGTCGCCGCTCGACGAAGCGCTGGTCGAGGTGCTGGTGCCGCCGCCGAAGCTCGAAGAGGAGGAGGTGGTCGAGACGTTGCCGCTCGAGGTGCTCGTCGACGAGCCCCCGGTCGAGCTCGAGGTCGAGCTTCCGCCGGTCGAGGTCGAGGTCGAGCCGCCGCTGGTCGAGCTTCCGCCGGTGCTGGTCGAGCTTCCGCCGGTGCTGGTCGAGCTTCCGCCTGTGCTGGTCGATCCGCCGCTGGTCGAGGTGGAGCTTCCCCCGCTTCCGCCGGTCGACGTGCTGGTCGAGGCGGTGAAGATGGCGTTGCCGCTCGATCCGCCGAAGAAGCCGCCGCTGAAGAAGCCTCCGCCGAAGCCTCCGCCGAAGCCGCCGCTGCCGCCGATCACGGTCACTCCGCCGCCGCCGCCGGTGCTTCCCGCCATGGGCGGAAGCGGGGGCAGGGGCATCGGGCCGCCGCCGGGATAGGTGATGGTCCGGGTCGTTGTGGTCGTGCCGGGAGTCTTGACGACGCAGGCGGTGCGGACCCGGCGATGGCGCTTCATCGGCTTGACCCGGGCATAGCGGCGCGGCGCCTGCTTCACCATCTTGGCCGACTTGACGAAAGCCGGCCGCTGGGGCGGGTTCTCGGCGACATGGACGGCGCCGCCACCGATGATCGCGCCGCCGCAGGTGCAGGCGCAGAGTTTAGCGAGAGCCATTCTAACCGACATTTCAGCGCACCTTGTTCCAGGTTCCGATGCGTGGCCGAAAGTCCCTGGTGGAAGTTCGGCGTCGGCATCGAGCTACACGCACAGATGCAAAGGAATGCTTTAAGTGCAAGCGCGTTAACCACGAAGACCCCTCGGAATGCCCGCCAAATGGCTGTCTGGCCGACTTCCGTCCCATTTGAGGACAGGCCCGTGCGAGCCGTGAACGAATAGGCGCCGCCGCGGATCGCCCAAACATGGTTAACGCGCGGCGGGGGCGCCGATTCGCACCTGTTCGGCCGAAAGCAGGGGCGACTCGGCGGTCGACGGCGGATTGGGCAAAAAAGTCACTCCCGCTGTCCGAATCCGCGTGAATTTTTAACCGCTATTTGAGTGACTTGTACTGCCCCTTTGCGAAGCGTATAGGCGCGCTGGGGCAAGCTCCGACATTTCCGGACGACTCGGAAGCGGAGCTTCAGGAGGCTTGCGTGACCGCGATGCGGTAGCGTGAAGGAGTGGAGGGGTTATGGCGACGGCTTTGAGTGACGTTTACGGCTCGGTCTATGCTTTGGGAGGGGTCCCGGAAAGCTATCGGCCCAGTGCCAACGAAGAGTTCATGAATCCCGTGCAGCTCGCCTATTTCCGGCAGAAGCTGCTCGGCTGGAAGGACGAGATCCTGCGCGAATCGCAGGGCACGATGGCGTCGCTGAAGAGCGGTCCGATCCGCGAGGCGGACGTCACCGACCGGGCCTCGTCCGAGACCGACTGGGCGATCGAGCTCAGGACCCGCGACCGCCAGCGCAAGCTCATCTCGAAGATCGACTCCGCGCTTCGCCGGATCGACACCGGCGAGTACGGCTTTTGCGAGGTGACCGGCGAGCCGATCTCGCTGGCGCGCCTCGAAGCCCGGCCGATCGCGACGATGACGGTCGAGGCCCAGGAGCGCCACGAGCGCAACGAGCGAATCACCCGCGACGATTGACGCTTTCGGCGCCCGCCGAAAGCGTCACCCCGGCGCAGGCCGGGGTCCGGTGGGGTGAAAGGCTCCGGGCCCTTCACCCGCTGGGGTCCCAGCCTTCGCTGGATGAGACACCTCATCCCGGCCAAGGCCGGCGTCTCAGGTCGAAATATTACAGGATTCACAGACCTTCCCGATGGGACCCCAGCCTCCGCTGGGGTGCCGGCCTGCTAGGCCGTCAGTGGAGCCCGGCAATCTCTTCCTTGATCCAGAGCTTTTCCTTCTTGAGCCTGGAGAGGGTGGCCATGTCCGGCAAGGGCCGCTGACTTTCTTCTTCGATTCGCGCTTCGATGTCCGCGTGGCGGTGTTGCAATGCCGAGATATGCGCCTGTTGCATTCCCATCTCCTTGGCTGTGCTGGGCGGGGTCTCAACGTACGAAGGCGTGGCCTGTCTCCCGTCGATCGGACGGCCGTCGCAATATGTACGACGGACCGTTAATGGACTATCTATAGCGCGTTCGAACCGGCTTGATAAGCGCCTGGAGGGGCATGGAAGCGATCGACGGCAACGTCCTCCCCGAGGCCGCGAGGCTGGTCCGGCTGCGCCAGGAGCATCGCGACCTCGACTCGGCGATCGAGGCGCTCCGCGAGTCGCCCGCCTCCGACCAGCTCCAGCTCGCCCGGCTGAAGAAGCGCAAGCTCCGCCTCAAGGACGAGATCGCCCAGCTCGAGGACCGGCTCATCCCCGACATCATCGCGTAAATCCTCCCCCGGATTCGCGGGGGAGGCGGACCATGCGAAGCATGGTGGAGGGGTTCTTCGGAGTCGGTAAGAACCCCTCCACCGCACTTCGTGCGGTCCCCCTCCCCGGCAAATGCCGGGGAGGATTTTGTATCGCGCCGGCACATCCATGCCTTCACCATCTTTGCCCGTGGCGGCCGACCCGCCGCTGTGGCAGCATGAGCGCATGCACGAAGCGCGCGTCCCACTGACCTCGAAGCTGGTCGCCTCGCTCTACACCGAGGCGATGCTGCTCGCCGACGAGGCGCGCTCCTATTTCGACTCGAACGGCCGCTCCGACCGCGACTCGCTCGAACCGATCGACCGGGTCGGCTTCTCCTGCGAGTCGCTGAAGGTGACGACCCGGCTCATGCACGTCATCGCCTGGCTTCTGACCCAGCGCGCGGTCGAGGCCGGCGAGCTCAGCCGGAGCCAAGCGCGCCGCCCCGCCCGCCGGCTCGGCGAGGCGCCCGACAGCGACGAAGCGCTGCTCGCCAGGCTCCCGGAAAACGCTCGGGCGCTGGTCAATGCCAGCCGCGACCTCTACGCCCGGGTGAAGCGGCTGGACGAAGCGGGCGGCCAGAGCCCGGAGCCCCAGGCCAGCCCGGCGCGAAGCCTGATGAGCCGCCTGGAGCGGTCTTTCTGACCTGAATCCTCCCCTGCTTTGCGGGGGAGGGGGACCATGCGAAGCATGGTGGAGGGGCCCTGCTGAGGCTGTAAGAACCCCCTCCACCGCGCTTCGCGCGGTCCCCCTCCCCGAGAAATCTCGGGGAGGAATTCAGCGGCCGCAGAGCTCCGCTTGCGCCGTCTCATATTGCCGGATCAGCTCCGCCACATAGTCGCCCGCCGGCCGCACCCGGTCGATCGCGCCGATGCCCTGGCCCGAGCCCCAGATGTCGCGCCAGGCCTTCTTCGCGCTGTCGCCGCCGCCGAAATCCATCGTCTTCAAATCGCCTTCGGGGAGATTGTCGGGGTCGAGCCCCGACGCCACGATCGACGCCTTGAGGTAATTGCCGTGCACCCCGGTGAACAGGCTCGAATAGACGATGTCGGCCGCCCGCCCGTCGCATATGCCCTGCTTGTAGGCCTCGGCGGCATTGGCCTCCTCGGTCGCGATGAAGGGCGAGCCGATATAGCCCAGGTCCGCTCCCATCGCCTGGGCGGCGAGGATGGCGCGGCCGGTGGCGATCGCTCCCGAGAGGATCAGCGGGCCCTCGAACCACTGCCTGATCTCCTGGACCAGTGCGAAGGGCGACAGGGTCCCGGCATGGCCGCCGGCGCCGGCCGCGACCGCGATCACCCCGTCCGCGCCCTTCTCCACCGCCTTGCGGGCGAAGCGGTCGTTGATGATGTCGTGGAGCGCGATCCCGCCCCAGCCGTGGACCGCCTGGTTGACCTCGACGATCGCGCCCAGGGAGGTGATGACGATCGGCACCCGCCATTTGGCGCAGGTCGCCATGTCCTGCTGGAGCCGGTCGTTGGAGCGGTGGACGATCTGGTTGACCGCGAAGGGCGCCGAGGGCCGGTCCGGATTGTCCCGGTCCCAGGCGGCGAGCGCCTCGGTGATCCGGTGGAGCCATTCGTCGAGCAGGCTCTGCGGCCGGGCGTTGAGCGCCGGGAAGGAGCCGACGATCCCCGCCTTGCACTGGGCGATGACGAGGTCGGGGTTGGAGACGATGAAGAGGGGCGCTCCGATGGCGGGCAGGCGAAGGCGCGAGAGGACGGCGGGCAGGGTCATTGCGCCGCCTTAACGGAAGCGAGCGCGGAGGCAAGGCGGCCGGAAAAGAGGGACAGTCCCTCTTTTTGCGAAAATGGGGAAAAGGGGGACAGTCCCTCTCTTTCCGAAAATGGGGACAGTCCCTCTTTTCGCGAAAAATGGGGACTGTCCCCGTTTATTGAAAATGGGGACTGTCCCGGTTTATTCCGTCTCGAGCCCGCGGGTCTCGGGTAGGAGGAACAGCCCTACGACCAGGGTCAGAACCGCGATTCCGATCGGGTACCAGAGGCCGTAATAGATGTCCCCCGTCGCCGCGACCATGGCGAAGGCGGCGGTGGGCAGGAAGCCGCCGAACCAGCCGTTGCCGATATGGTAGGGCAGCGACATCGAGCTGTAGCGGATCCGGCTCGGGAACAATTCGACCAGGAGCGCCGCGATCGGCCCGTAGACCATGGTCACGTAGAGGACGAGCAGGAACAGGATGGCGACGACCAGCGGCTTGTCGACCCGGGCGGGATCGGCCTTGGACGGATAGCCGGCGCGGGCGAGGGCCGCCTTGATCTCGGCTTCGGCGGCCGAGGCCCATCGCTTGTGGCCCTCCGGCCCGCCCGCCGAGGGCGCCCTGGGAATGTCGACGAAGGCGTTGCCGATCTTGAGCCGCGCCCCGGTGCCGGACTCGATGTCGGCCGAGACATAGCCGATGCCCGCCTTGGCGAGCAGGCTCTTGGCGATATCGCAGCCGTTGCGGTTGAAGCTCGTCCGTCCGATCGGATCGAACTGCACCGAGCAGACCCGGGCGTCGGCCATCACCTCCACCGGAGCCTGCCGCTGGGCGTCATAAAGGGCCGGATTGGCGGCCCGGGTCAGCCCCTCGAACAGCGGGAAATAGGTCAGCGCCGCCAGAGCGCAGCCCGCCAGGATGATCGGCTTGCGCCCGATCCGGTCCGACAGCCAGCCGAAGAAGACGAAGAAGGGCGTCGCCAGCGCCAGGGCGATCGCGATCAATATGTTGGCGGTGGCGCCGTCGACCTTGAGCGTCTTCTCGAGGAAGAAGAGGGCGTAGAATTGGCCCGTATACCAGACCACCGCCTGGCCCGCGACGGCGCCGAACAGGGCGATGAGGACGATCCTCGCATTGCCCCAGCGGGCGAAGCTCTCGCGCAGCGGCGCCCTGGACGTCGTCCCTTCCGCCTTCATCTTCTTGAAGACGGGGCTCTCCTCGAGCTGCATCCGGATCCACAGCGACACCGCGAGGAGCAGGATCGAGAGCAGGAAGGGCACCCGCCAGCCCCATTCGGCGAAGGCGGCCTCGCCCAGAGCGGTCCGGGTCCCGATCACGACCAGCAGCGCCGCGAACAGGCCGAAGGTCGCGGTCGTCTGGATCCAGCTCGTGTAGAAGCCGCGGCGCCCGGGCGGCGCATGCTCGGCGACATAGGTGGCGGCGCCGCCATATTCGCCGCCGAGCGCCAGGCCCTGGAGCAGCCGAAGGGTCACCAGGGCGACCGGAGCCGCGACCCCGGCGCTCGCATAGCTGGGCAGGAGGCCGACCAGGAAGGTCGACAGGCCCATGATCGCCATGGTGACGAGGAAGGTATATTTGCGTCCGACGAGGTCGCCGATCCGGCCGAACACCAGGGCCCCGAAGGGCCGGACCGCGAAGCCGGCGGCGAAGGCGGCGAGCGCGAAGATGAAGCCCGTGGTCTCGTCGACCCCGGAGAAGAACTGGCTCGAGATGATCGTCGCGAGCAGCCCGTAAAGGTAGAAATCGTACCATTCGAAGACGGTGCCGAGCGACGAGGCGGCGATCACCAGCCGGTCGCGGCGGGCGGTGGAGGGGGCGGGGACGGGTGCGGTGGCCATGGGGGAGGGTGTCACCCGTTAGGGGCCGCAGTTCAAGTACCCGTCATCCCGGCGAAAGCCGGGACCTCGGGCCGAGAAGTCTCGTCGGGTGTCACCGAGATCCCGGCTTTCGCCGGGATGACGGCTGCCATGCCGCACCCCCAATTTGCTATTTTGCCCCCCCGCGCCTACATACGGGGCCGCTACCAGTCGCAAATGAACGGTCTTTGGCGCTTTGCGGCTCCTTTTTCCTTCTCGCCTCTCGCAGCACCGGCGGGCGACGATCGTCCCGCCAACGGAAAAGGAAAACCCAATGACCATCGGAACCGTCAAATTCTTCAACGCCGACAAGGGCTACGGCTTCATTCAGCCCGATGGCGGCGGCAACGACGCCTTCGTCCATATCAGCGCCGTCCAGGCGGCCGGAATGCAGACTCTCGACCGCGACCAGCGGGTCTCCTACGACCTCGAGACCGACCGCCGGGGCAAGACCAGCGCCGTCAACATCCAGTCGGCGTAACCGATCGAGGGGATGCGCGGCTTCTCGCGAGAGGCCGCGCATCCCCGTCCTTCACCGGGGAGAGCAGAAAGCCATTATGTCCGCACAGCATGATTTCTATTCCGCCCGCGCCGCCGAGGCGCGCGCCGATGCCGACAAGGCCACTCTCGACAACGTCCGCGACCGCTGCCTGCGCGCCGCCGGCGCCTGGGAGGCGATGGCCGCCCGCGCCCACCGCAGCGACGTCTTCCGGGCCAAGCAGGCCGCCGAGAAGGACGCGGCGGCGACGGCCGACTGATCCCGTCGCCCCGGCGCAGCCCGGGGCCCCAGGACACGAAAACCGCGGGCGCCCGTCACCCGCCGGGGCTCCAGCCTGCGCCGGGGCGACGGAAATCCTTGCTCCCGCCCCGCCGAGATCCTAGCTAGCTCCACCGCTCCGGGGCCGGAACGGATTCCGCCGCCCGGCCATTTACACCGGCGAAGCCGAGGGACGAAGGATGAGCGAAGCCGCGGCCGGGCCGGCCCCACTTCCGGACGTTCGCGATCCGTCTTCGGGACATCATCACGGCAGCCTGCTCAAGCTCACCGTCGGCGCCATCGGAATCGTCTTCGGCGACATCGGCACCTCGCCGCTCTACGCCTTCCGGGAGACCTTCGCGGGCCATCATCCGCTTCCGGTCGATCGGCTCCACGTCCTCGGCGTGCTCAGCCTCATCTTCTGGTCGATGATGATCGTGGTGACGATCAAATACGTCACCATCCTGATGCGCGCCGACAACAAGGGGGAAGGGGGAAGCCTCGCCCTCCTCGCGCTCATCTCGCGCAAGACCGAGGCGGCGCGCTGGGGCGCCGCCATCGTCCTGCTCGGGGTCTTCGCCTGTGCGCTCTTCTACGGCGATTCGATGATCACCCCGGCGGTCTCGGTGCTTTCGGCGGTGGAGGGGCTGGTCGTGGTCGAGGCGGGGCTTCAGCCCTGGGTGGTTCCCATCGCCGTCGTCATCCTCGTCGGCCTGTTCATGATCCAGCAGCGCGGCACGGCCGCCGTGGGCGCGATGTTCGGGCCGGTGATCATCGTCTATTTTCTCACCCTCGCGATCCTCGGAGCGCTCAGCATCGCCAATGCGCCGGGCGTGGTCTCGGCGCTCAACCCGGCCTGGGCGGTGCGCTTCTTCTTCGAGGAGAAGTTCCTCGCCTTCGTGTCGCTCGGCTCGGTCGTCCTCGCGGTCACCGGTGCGGAGGCGCTCTACGCCGACATGGGCCATTTCGGCCGCCGCCCGATCCGCGCCGGCTGGGTCTATTTCGTCCTGCCCGCCCTGATGATCAACTATCTGGGGCAGGGGGCACTGCTCATCGCGAGCCCGGAGGCGATCCACAACCCCTTCTTCCTGCTCGCTCCGTCATGGTTCCGGCTGCCGCTCGTCCTGATCGCCACCGCGGCGACCGTGATCGCCAGCCAGGCGGTCATCTCCGGCGCCTTCTCGGTCACCCAGCAGGCCATCCACCTCGGCTACATCCCGCGCATCAAGATCACCCACACCAGCGCCGCGGCGGCGAGCCAGATCTACATCCCGGCGGTCAACTGGGCGCTGATGGTCATGGTGATCCTGCTCGTCCTCGTCTTCCAGACCTCGTCCAACCTCACCGCCGCCTACGGGATCGCGGTGACGGGCGCGATGTTCATCGACACCTGCCTTCTGGCCGTGGTCCTGTTCGCCCTGTGGGGCTGGAACAAGTGGCTGGCGGCAGGGCTTCTCGCGCTCTTCTTCCTCGTCGACGCCGCCTATTTCGCGGCCAACCTCCTCAAGGTGCCGAGCGGCGGCTGGTTCCCGCTGATGATCGGCTTCATCGCCTTCAGCCTGCTCACCACCTGGGCGAAGGGCCGCAAGCTGCTTCACCGCCAGCTCAAGCAGGGCGACATCCCGATTCCCCTTTTCATCAAGTCCGCCTGCGGCTCGGCCGCTCGGGTTCCAGGAACCGCCGTCTTCATGACCAGCCAGGCCGACGGGGTGCCCCACGCCCTCCTCCACAATCTGAAGCACAACAAGGTGCTCCACGAGCGCTCGATCTTCCTCAAGGTGGCGATCGAGGACGTGCCTTATGTCGACGACGAGCGCCGGGTGGAGATCGAGCAGCTCGGCGAGGGCTTCTACAAGATCATCCTCCATTTCGGCTTCATGCAGGACATGAACGTGCCCGAGGCGCTGGCCCGGATCGACCGCTGCGGCCTTCCCTTCAAGATGATGGAGACGAGCTTCTTCCTCTCCCGACAGACCCCGCTCATCTCGACCGCCCACGGCATGGCGATCTGGCGCGAAAAGCTCTTCGCCTGGATGATGCGCAACGCGGAAAGCCCGATGGAGTTCTTCGCGCTTCCCCCCAACCGGGTCGTCGAGATGGGCAGCCAGGTGAAGATCTGACCTCGATCCTCCGCGCATTTCGCGAGGAGGCCCCCGTGCCGCCTCAGCCTTCGGCGGCCGGGTCCGCCGGGTCGTCGCGGCAGTGCAGGGGGGAGACCTGCCAGCCCGCCCGCGCCGAGCGGAACCGGAAACCGCCGTCGGTTTCCAGCCTCAACTGGGTCACCCAGCTGCTGCAGTCGGAATTGGCGAGCAGGACCGAAACGCATCGCGTCCCCTCGGGGCACGGCACGTTGGCGTCGCCGCCGTCCGCGACGCCTTCCGGAACGAGAGGTCGGATCCGCTCCGCAATCGCCCTTGGGTCGGGGCAGGCCTTCCTCCGGCCCCGGCAAGCCCACACCCCGGCCACGGGATCGGGGTTGGACAGCGCCTCCTTCAGCCCGATCAGCCCCACCACCGCCGCCTCGGCGTAATAGACCTCGGCGGCGGTGAACCAGCGATCGGAGCTTCCGGCCGCGGCGCAGCTTCTCTCGAGCTCCTCGTCCCCAAGGTCCCAGCGCGGCTTGTCGGAGCGGTCGGTGACGACGAGGAATCGGTGGATCGTCTCGAGCTTTCGGATCCTGCCCCCGGCATCCCGCTCGATTTCCAGCCTGTCGAGCTGACAGATTCCGCGACGGCTCGAGGCTCTGGGCCGGCTGCTGATCGTCACCAGCTCATGACCCCGGTGGTCGCGGAAGCGGTGGACCTTGTCGTCCTCCGCGACGAGCCGTTCAAGCGCTTCGCGGGCCGAGTCCCTCGCCTCCGGCCCGGACGAGGGCCCTTGGGCGGCGGCCAGGAGGAGGAGTGGAGCGAGCGGAACCATCGGCCCAGTTGAGCAAAGAATGGCGGCCCCGGCAACGGTGTCGCCGGCACGGCGCCGTCGAGTCCGAATATTCGGCACCGGCCGCCGCCGCCGCGCGTTCGGCGCGGGAAAGGAGCCGTCGCATGGCCAAGGTCCTCGTCCTCTATTACTCGTCCTACGGCCACATCCTCGAAATGGCCGAGGCCGTCGCCGAAGGCGCCCGCTCCGCCGGCGCCGTCGTCGACGTCCGCCGGGTCCCCGAGCTCGTCCCCGAGGAGATCGCGCGCAAGTCGGGCTACCGCCTCGACCAGCCCCACGCCGTCGCCCGAGTCGAGGAGCTGCCCCGCTACGATGCGATCGTCGTCGGAGTGGGCACCCGCTTCGGCCGAATGGCCTCGCAAATGGCCAATTTCCTCGACCAGGCGGGCGGGCTTTGGGCGTCCGGGGCCCTCAACGGCAAGGTCGGCTCGGCCTTCACCTCCACCGCCACCCAGCATGGCGGCCAGGAGACGACGCTGATGGCGATCCACACCAACCTGCTCCATTTCGGAATGGTCTGCGTCGGGCTGCCTTATGCCTTCGCGGGCCAGATGCGCCTCGACGAGGTCACCGGCGGAAGCCCCTACGGCGCCTCGACGCTCGCCGGCGGCGACGGCTCCCGCCGGCCTTCCGCCAACGAGCTCGACGGCGCCCGCTTCCAGGGCCGCCACGTCGCCGACGTCGCCCGCCGGCTTTTCCCGGCGGGGCAGGGAGCCGGGGCGGAGGAAGGCTTCCTGCTCGTCGACTGAGCGTCGGCGCTCGGCCGCCCACTTGCGTCCCGCTCCCGCTGTCTTACATGCGTCATACAGCAAAGGAGCCTCGACATGGACTTCATCCGCCGAATGCAGGCCAAGGACTGGACGATCGCCTTCGTCGCCTTCGTCGCCGGGGCCATCATCTTCTAGGAAACGTCGCCGCCTCCATGCGTTGGCCGCTCGAAGGAGCAGGTCATGAGCAAGGACAGGGATGGCGGGACGGTCGACAACGGCGGCGCCTCGGAGCCGATCCGGGTAAAGGACGGCGATCGGTCCCCGGCCGGCCGGGAGCGGGGCGAGTCCTCTTCGGCCGCGGATCCCGCGCCGATCGACCTCGACACCGTCCGCGACCGCGCCAGCTGATGAACTTCGTCGTCCTCGGCCGCGACAAGCCCGGAGGGGAGGCCCGAGCCCGCCGCCGCGCCGACCATCTTCTCTATGTCGAGCGCCGCCAGGCCGGAATCGTCTATGCCGGCCCGCTCCTCGAGGATGGGCGGATGGTGGGAAGCCTCTTCGTCTTCGACCTCCCCGACCGCTCCGCCCTCGATTCCTATCTGGCCGGCGATCCCTATTTCAACCCGGGCATCTTCGAGACGGTCGAGATCTGGGAGAGCCGCTGGATGGTGCCCGAGCGCGAGCCCGGCTTCCTCGCCGCCGAAGCGGAGCGGGCGAGGGGCCGGCCGCCGGCCGCGCCGGGCGCTGGAAACGACCTCGGCTGAGCGGCCGGCGACCGTCCGCTCTCAGCAGCTGCGGGCGACCTCGCGGCCGATGAGGGCGCCCGCGGCGCCGCCGACGATCGCTCCGGTCGTGCCGCCGCCGCGCCGGTAGCGGTAATAGCCGCGCGAGCCGCCGCGGCCGATCTCGCGGCCGAGCAGTGCGCCGACGGCTCCGCCGACGATGGCGCCGGCGGTGCCGTCGCCGCGACGCCGGCAATCGTAGCCGCCGCGATAGTGGCGCCGCCCGTAATAATAACGGTCGTCATAGCCGCGTCCGTAATAGCCGCGGCTGTAGCGGCGGACCGGATAGCGGCGCGCATAATAGGGGTCGTAATAGGGGTCGTAATAGCCGCCGTAATAAGCCGGCGCGTAGCCGACATGGACGACGACCCGGCTGCGGTGGTGGCGGTGGCGGGCGTCGGCTTCGCCGGGGAAGGCGACGAGCGCGGTCGCCGCGGCGGCGATCGCGAGGACGATTGGCTTGAGCACGGGCAGCTCCTTGGAACAGGGGGACGCAAGCGGGCCGGAGAAGCGACTCTCGCCTCCGGCCCGCCTGAAATCTGCCGCCCGCTCCCTGACCGCCCGATGAACGGGCGGCCGGCCCGAGCCTAGATCCGGCCCATCAGGAACAGGATCAGGACGACGATGAGGACGAGGCCGAGAATGCCCGACGGCCCGTAGCCCCAGCCGCGGCTGTAGCCCCAGCTCGGAAGCGCTCCGATCAGGAGCAGGATGAGGATGATCAGGAGGATTGTGCCGAGAGTCATGAATGCGCTCCTTTGGTATTGCGAAGCCGTAACGGACCGGAGCCGTTATGGTTGCGCTCGCCCGCTCGAAACGCACCCTTGGCGGACTCTATTGGGCTCGACAGCCGGCGGCGCTCCGTGACATGCTGCCGGCCGGGGCAAAGGGGGGCCGCGTCATGGGGAGGAAGCTCGTCGTCCTGCTGGACGGCACCGGCAACGAGATCAAGACCAACCTCTCGAACGTCCTCAAATTCTACATGTGCCTGGAGAAGACCGAGGCTCAGCGCGTCTATTACGATCCCGGCGTCGGAACGATCGGCACGCCGGGCTGGTGGGACCAGCTCAAGGTCCGGTTCCAGGGACTGCTCGGCCTCGCCTTGGGCTACGGCCTCGACGAGAACGTGCTCGGGGCGTATTCCTGGCTGGTCCGCAACTGGCGGCCGGGCGACGAGATCTACCTGCACGGATTCAGCCGCGGCGCCTATACCGCCCGGGTCCTCGCCGGCTTCATCCACATGTGCGGGCTGCTCCGCCCCGACCAGCTCGACCTGTGCGGCTACGCGCTCGTCGCCTACAAGAGGTCCGCCGACGACAACGACCTCGCCATCGGCGAGAATTTCCGCCGCATCGCCGGCGCGCGCCGGGTCACCATCCGCTTCATCGGAGTGTGGGACACGGTCTCGACGGTGATCACCCCGCGCCCCGACCGTTTCTACCTGCCCTCCCTCCAGACCCTGCCCTACACGCGCACCAACCCGAGCGTCCGCACCTTCCGTCACGCCATCTCGATCGACGAGAAGAGGCGCCTGTTCCGGCTCAATCACTGGAAGGACCCGCAGGTCTTCCGCCCGGATCCCCGGGTCAAGGACGCCACCGTCGCCCAGGACATCCGCCAGGTCTGGTTCGCCGGAGTCCATTCCGACGTCGGCGGCGGCTATCCGGAGGACGAGAGCTCGCTCTCCAAATATCCGTTGCTGTGGATGATCGAGCAGGCGAGGGAGAAGGACCGCGACGACGGCGGCGCCGGCCTCGCCTTCGACGAGGCGATGGTCGACCGCCTGGCGCGCGGAATCAACCCGCCGGGAGCCGAGTTCCGCTACGTCGCCCCGGACCCGGCCGGCGAGCTTCACCAATCGCTGACCGGCCCCTGGTGGCTGTTCGAGGGCCTGCCCAAATATTACACGCTCAAGGAATGGCCGAAGCGGTTCGTCCTGTTCGATTTCTACCTGCCCCGAGCCGAGCCCCGGCCCATCCCCAACCGCCCCTGGGGCCGCCATGTCGATCCCTTCTTCATCCACAGCTCGGCGATCGCGCGCATCGACCGCGTCGGCGGCTACCGCCCGGTCAACCTGCCGGCCGACTATCATGTCGACGATACCGCGGGGCCGGTGCCGCCGCCGCCGCCGGCGCCGCCCGCACCCTATCGGCCGGAGAGCGCCGTGAAGCGGCTGCTCGCCCTGGCGGCGACCTGGCCCACTCTGCGCGGCTGGGCGGCGGCGGGCGGTCTTTTCGTCGGCCTGCTGATCGCCTCGTGGGTCCTCGAACGGCTCGGCCTCGTGCCTTGGCGGCCGAAACCCGCCGCCTGGGCGCTTTCCGCGCTCGCCGCCGTCCTGTTCCGGTCCGCGCTCGAGGAAGCGGTCTTCCGCGGCCTCCTGATGCGGACGGCGCCGACCGGGACGAGCAGCCTCGGACCGGCCCTGGGCTCGGCTTTCCTGTTCACGCTCTGGCACCCGCTGCAGACCTGGCTCGCGCCCCAATGGGGCCGCGACGGCTTCGAGCCCGCCTTCCTCGCCGGCGCCTTCCTCCTCGGCTTCGTCTGCGCCAGGCTGGTCCAGTCGACCCGTTCGCTCTGGCCGGCGGTTCTGTTCCACTTCCTCGTCGCGGCGGCGGCGAAGGGGCTCTACGGCGGCGCCTTCGGCTAGGCGCGGCCGCCGGGAGCCTATAGGGTCCGCCGGGTGAGAGCCGAGCCCTACGACGCGATCGTCCTTGGAGCCGGCGGGGCCGGGCTGATGTGCGCCGCGGTCGCCGGCCGCCGCGGGCGCCGGACCCTCGTCGTCGACCATGCCGACGCCCCGGGGAAGAAGATCCTGATCTCGGGCGGCGGCCGCTGCAACTTCACCAACCTCCACGCCGCCCCCGACCGCTTCCTCTCCGCCAACCCCCGTTTCGCCGTCTCCGCGCTGGCCCGCTACACCCCGGCCGATTTCCTCGCTTTGGTCGAGCGCCACCGTATCGCCTGGCACGAAAAGACCCTCGGCCAGCTCTTCTGCGACGGCTCCGCCCGCCAGATCGTCGCCATGCTGCTCGACGAATGCGAAGGGGGAGGGGTGGAGCTCGCCCTCGGCCGTCCGGTCGCCGAGGTCGACCACGCCGACGGCCGCTTCCGCGTGACCTTCGGCGACCGCACCGCCGAGGCGCCCGCTCTCGTCATAGCCACCGGGGGCCCCTCGATCCCAAAGCTCGGCGCCACCGGCTTCGCCTACGACCTCGCCCGCCGCTTCGGCCTCAAGGTGGTCGAGCCCCGCCCGGCGCTGGTGCCGCTCACCCTGAGCCGCGAGGAGGCCCTGTTCCACGCCTTGTCCGGAGTCTCGACCGACGTCGTGGCGAGCGCCGGCAAGGCGGCTTTCCGCGAAGCCGCCTTGTTCACCCACCGCGGCCTCTCGGGCCCGGCCATCCTCCAGGTCTCCAGCTACTGGCGCCCCGGCGAGCCGATCGCGATCGACTTCCTTCCGGATGTGAAGCCAGGCTGGCTTCGCGAGGCCAAGCGCGCGACTCCGCGCGCCGCCTTGAAAGCCGCCTTGGCTCGCCGCCTTCCCGAACGCCTCGCGGAGGCCCTGGCCGAGCGCCTCGCCCTCGCCGGCAACCTCGCCGACTTGCCCGACCGCAAGCTCGAGCAAGCCGAGCGCCGCCTCGCGCAATGGCTCTTCACCCCCAACGGCACCGAAGGCTTCGCCAAGGCCGAGGTCACGGTCGGCGGAATCGCCACCGCCGGCCTCTCCTCGAAGACGATGGAAGCCGCGAAAATCCCCGGCCTCCACGCCATCGGCGAGGCGGTGGACGTCACCGGCTGGCTCGGCGGCTACAACTTCCAATGGGCCTGGGCGAGCGGGGTGGCGGCGGGGGAGGCCCTTTAGAAAAGCCGACGCCGCGTCATTCCGGCGAAAGCCGAAATCCATGAACACACTGGGGAGAGGCGGGAATCGAAGGTTACGGGAGTCTCCGCGCGCGAGAATCGGGCCAGGGCGGTCCGGAAGTCGACTCGGTCGGGCTCCGATGTGACTTACGCCACATCTTCAGTCCCGCTCCCGCTCTAGAATCGCCGCCACGAACGGACGGCCGGGCCGTCGGCAGGGAAGGGGCGAGGCATGGGAATCAAGAAGCTTTTGATCGTCGGTGCAAGCGTGTTGACCTTGTCGGCATGCACCACCGTCAGGCAGGCCTGGGACGACCGGCAGGGCGCGTTCACGCGCAACCTGCCCGATCTCAACGACAACGACGCCCGCCAATTCGCGGAGCGGCAAAATAATTTGTGGAACTGCTTCGTGGCCATGGCTCAGGCCGGAGTCGCTCACGATTTTCGCGCGCGAGACGGGCTGAACAGCAGCTATCACAATCGGGACAGCACCTACGATTGCCGGAACAACGGCGCCGTGCCCAATCTCATAAAGAGCGATCAGCCGAGCCTCGCCGGGGCGGATGCGTCCATTCCGGAGGCGATCGTGACCCCGCCGGTCAAGCCCGTTCCGGACGGAGAGAAGGGCGGCGATACTGAAAATTCCGGCGCCACCGAGACCGCCGGCGAGGCTCCCGCCGCTCCCACCGATTTCCCGATGACCCGGGGCACGACCTTCATCGCGTCCCGCTATCGGCCCACCAGCATCGCCGGCGACCATCCGTCTTATTCGGAAGTCGTTGCCGCGGGCATCCACTATGTCGACGTGCGCTGCGATCGCTACATGGATGCCCTGTTCCATTTCAACCGCATCCGCGAGACGGCCAGTCGCGAGGTTCAGTTCGCCGGTGCGGCATCCGCGGCAGCTCTGACCATCCTCAAGGCCAGCACCGAGCTGATCGGACTGGCGCCCCTGGGCATCGGCTTCCTCGACCAGACGATCAACAATGTCGGCCGCGGCCTCTTATACGATCTGCCGCCGCACATCGTGCGGCAGCTCGTGGAGCGTCAGCAGGACGCCTATCTGAAGGCGGTTGCCAAGGAATATACATCGCGTCCTCACGCGATGCAGACCATCCAGGGCTATGCTTCCCTGTGCCTCCCGGCGACCATTGAGACCGAGGTCAACCGGGCCATCGCCGCCGCGGAATATAAGCCCATCGCTTGGGAGAATCCGCTGCCGCGCGACAAATGGCCGACCAAGAAGGACAAGGATGACGGCACGCCGGATTCCCCCACCACGACCGAGGGTACGCCGCCGCCGAACAACATCCCGTCCGTCGAGCAGACGAAGGTGGACGACGACGATTGAGCCGAACCGGTCCGGCGGGCGCAGCCTTTGCCCGCCGGGCCACGGTTCCGGCGATTGTCGCCCTGGTCGAGCAATGGGCCGGAGCCAGGACCGCACTCACCTGGCGCGAAAAGGTGTCCAATGACGGCAGTTGCGCAGGCACAGGCGAATTCCGGACCGGCCTCGAGCCCGGTTCCCAGAAACGTGCCTCGAACGACTGCCGATGTCCTTTGGGAGGAGCGGGAAACCCTTCGCCCAGGGTGCATTCAAGGCCTTGGCGAGTCCTACTATCAGCAGACGGCGTGCGAGCTTCGGCTCTCGGCACTTTGCCTGTCCGGGGGCGGCATCCGCAGCGCCGCCTTCGCGCTGGGCGTGGTTCAGGCCCTCGCGGCCAAGGGCGTGCTGACGAGCTTCGATTATCTGTCGACGGTATCGGGCGGCGGTTATCTGGGCGGATTTTTGCAGAGGTGGATTGTCGGGGAGAAGGGAGACCGCCCTGATGAGAGCGGTGTCGAAGCGTCGTTGCGGGACAGTCTGAACGGCAGCGAAGCGGCACAAATCACCCGGCTTCGCGAAGGCGCAAACTTCATCACCCCGCGGATCGGCTCGATGTCGGTCGACACCTGGACCGCGGTGGCGACCTCGGTTCGCAATCTCATCGTCAACTGGACCCTTTTCCTGCCGCTCTTCCTGCTGGTCGCGGCCTCGCCCCAGCTCGCTTACTGGCTTCTCGCGGCTCGGCCCTCGTCGGGCGCGCTGGCGGGGCTGCTGCTCGAGTTCTTCGGCCTGGTCGTGGCGATGACCACGGTGGGACGGGCGCTGCCGAGCTATCGCGACGGCTCCCGACCGGGCGTTGACTGGATACGCGCCGGTATTCTCTGGCCGGTCATATCGGCTTCCGCGGGCGTGGTGCTGGTCGCGGCGGCGCCCGCCCTGCCGGGCTGGGAGGACGAGAACCGCCTTCAGCCGGTCGTCGTCATCTTCCTGGCCGCGACACTGGCCGCGTTCGCGGCGTCGCTTATCTGGTCCTATTTCTCGAAATGCGTCCGCCGGCCGCAGTTGATCAAGGACATGCTGCGATGGTTCATATGCAGCGTGGCTGTGGCCGCCGTGATGTATCTCGCCGCCGAGGCGGTCGGTGCCCGCTTCGCCTACCGAGACCGGGAGGTGCTCAACCTCAAATGGCTGGTCGCGCTCGGGCCGCTGGCCCTCATCGGCATGATCCTGCTCGCCGGCTGGCTCTTTTCCGCTACCCGCTCGCTCGGCCTCGACACCAAATATTTCAAGCCCGACCTGGACCGGGAGTGGCTGGTCAGAATGAGCGCCATACTCCTCAAGCCGGCGATCATCTGGTTGCTGCTCGCTCTGCTCACCGTCGTCTTCTATTTCTGGCTCGCAGGGCTGATCCTGGTCGCGCCGGGGCAGCTCCTGTTCAAATCGCCGGCGGACTTGGGTTGGGGGGCCGCATTCGCCTCGGGCGGCGTCCTCTCCGGCTTGGTCGCGGCCCTGGCAGGAAAGAGCGGCGCGACGGTCATGGGCTATGTGCGCAAGTGGTTCTCGCTCGAGCTGCTGATCGCGGTGGCGGTCGTGCTGTTCATCATAACCGGCCTGCTGGCCTGCGCCTTTCTCGAGAGTTGGCTGGCTTTCCATGCCTCGGCGGCCGTGTGCGATCTGCGATATGCGCGTTGTCCCGAAGCGTTTACGCCATGGCTGGCTTTCGCCGGCCATGCCCTTGTCGCCATCGCCCTCGGGACCTGGGTGCTCGCCCTGGGCAAGGTCATTGACGTCAATCTCTTCTCGCTCAACTATTTCTATCGCAACCGGCTCGTGAAGGCCTTTCTGGGTGCGGCGCGCTGCGATAAGCGCAGCCCCGATCCGCTGACCGGCTTCGACTCGCGCGACAATGTCAGGATGCACAGCCTTTGGCCCGCGGGCCGGCGTTGCCTTTTCCCGGTCATCAATCTTGCGCTGAACGTGTCGGCGCGGGCGCGGCTCGCCTGGCAGGAGCGCAAAGCCGAGCCGTTCGTGGTGACGCCGCTGGCTTGCGGGAGCGGTTCCCTGCAGGTCGACGAGGACAACCGGCCGATCGGCGCCTATGTCCCGGCATCGCAATATGGCGGCCTCAAGCCGGAGCGGGGCCAGGAGGGGACTGGCATCACGCTCGGAGCCGCGATGGCCATTTCGGGGGCCGCCGTCAGTCCGAACATGGGCTATCATTCCTCGCCCTCGGCAGCGTTCCTCATGACCCTGTTCAATCTGCGCCTCGGGGCTTGGCTGCCCAATCCCGTCAAATGGCGGGCGCAGGGTCAAAGAGACGATATCGCCCGCAAGAAGAATGCCCTTATCCCTTTTCTGAGCGAGCTCACCGGGTCCACCGGCGACGACACGGACGAAGTCTATCTCTCCGACGGCGGCCATTTCGAGAATCTGGGCCTGTACGAGATGATCAGGCGACGGTGTCGCTTCATATTCGTCAGCGACGGCGGCTGCGATCCCGATTTTCAATTCGCCGATCTAGGCAACGCGCTGCGCAAGATCTCGATCGACCTGCGCACGGACATCGTCTTCAGGGATGTGCGCTTGGGTGCCCGGTCGACCCCGGTGCAAGGCCGGCTCGCTTATGCCGTCGCCACCATCAAATATCCCGAGGGGTGGGAAGGCACGTTGCTCTATCTCAAGCCGAGCGTCCTCGAGGACCTCCCCATGGACGTGAATGCCTACGCGATCGCAAATCTCGCCTTCCCGCATGAGAGCACCTCCGACCAATGGTACAGCGAGTCCCAGTTCGAGAGCTACCGCAGGCTCGGCCAGTTCCTCACCGGGCGGTTGGGCGCGGAGGCCCTTAGCCGACCGATCGGGCCGGACCGGATGGAAGAGTTCTTCGGCAGCGTTACGTTGCCCGAGCGACAGGACGTGAAGCTGGCGGCGAAGTTCGGCAAATGGTTGTCTTCCCTGGCGGCAGCCGTCGGCCCGGGGCCACGTGCCCCTGCTGAGCAAGGCTAGTACCGGGGCCCCCGTCGCGGATCGCCGGGTGGCCGTTGTGGCGTCCGCTTGGAGCGGGCTATGAATAGCCCCCGATGCCCCACCACCTGCGCCCACTCGCCCTTCTCGAAGCCGAGCAGCTCTCCGCCTCGGCGCCGCGCGACCATGCCGCGCTTTCCGCTTCGGCGGGCACCGGCAAGACCCATGTGCTCACGGCCCGGGTGCTCCGGCTGCTGCTCGCCGGGGTGGACCCTTCCTCCATCCTGTGCCTGACCTTCACCAAGGCGGGCGCCGCCGAGATGGCGGACCGCATCCATCGCCGGCTCGCTTACTGGGTCAGGCTCAAGGACGCCGATCTCGCCGCCGAGCTCAAGGCGCTCGGCGAGGATTACCGGCCCGAGGCCCGGGCCAAGGCCCGGCGCCTCTTCGCCCGGGTCCTCGACGCCTCCGGCGGGGGCCTCAGGATCCAGACCATCCACGCTTTCGCCCAAGGGCTGCTCGCCGCTTTCCCGGCCGAGGCGGGGCTGGTGCCCGGCTTCCGTCCGCTCGAGGGGCGCGAGGAGCAATTGCTCGCCCGCCAGACCCTGGCCGAGATGCTCGTCCGCGCCGAGGAGCAGGGCGATAGTCGCCTCATCGCCGATCTCCAGGCGGTCAGCCATCGCCTGGGGGAGGGGGGCGCCGAGGCCTTCGTCCGCCGCTGCGCCCGCGCGCCCGACGCCATGACGTCGCTCGGCCCGCCCGAGCTCGTCGAGGACCGTCTCCGCGGCGCCTTCGGCCTTCCCCTCGGCGACATCGACGAGGCGATCGCCGGGGAATGCTGCGACGAGATCTTCGACGTCGAGGCGCTTCGGCGGATCGGGCTGCTCAACAGCGGGTGGGGGACGAAGAACGGGCTCGAGCGGGCCTCGCTGTGCGAGCAGTGGGCGTCGGCCGGCCCTTCCGAGCGCGCCGCGCTGCTCGACAAGCTCCATTTCGTGTGGGCCAAGGCCGACGGCGAAATACGAAGCTTCGCCAAGGGTCAGGCGCCGCAGGACGAGAATTACGTCGAGCTGGCCACGGCCGCGTTCGAATGCTGCTCGCGCCTGCTGACGATGCGCAAGCTCGCGTCGCTCGTCGCCTGCCTCGCCGCCGGGCTTCGCGCCGGCCAGGTCTATGCGGAGGCCTGGACCGCGGCCAAGCGCGCCCATGCCGTGCTCGACTTCGACGATCTCATCCGGCTCGCCGAACGGCTCCTGCTCGCGCCGGGGATGGGCGACTGGGTGCGCTACAAGCTCGACCAGGCCAACGACCATATCCTGGTCGACGAGGCGCAGGACACGAACGAGGCGCAATGGAACATCGTCCGGGCCCTGACCCTCGAATATTTCGCGGGGGAAGGGGCCTCGAAGCGCCACCGAACCCTGTTCACGGTCGGCGACTACAAGCAGGCGATCTTCGGCTTCCAGGGCACCGACCCGCAGAGCTTCGAATATGCCCGGGCGTGGTTCGCCCGCCAGGCCGAGTCGGTCGGCCGCGACTTCCTCGATCTCTCGGTCGACCTGAGCTTCCGATCCTCGCCGCCGATCCTCGCCGCGGTCGACCGGCTGATCGAGACTCTCGGCTTCGAGGCCCTCGGCCTGCCGCGGGCGCCGAACCCGCACGAAAGCCATCATGTCGGGCGTCCCGGCTCGGTGACGATCTGGCTGCCGCACAGCGAGGACAATGCCGGCGGCGCCGGCGAGGACGGCGGCGAGGAAGGCTGGGTGAGCGAGGCGGTGCGCGACTACGCCCGACGGCTCGCCGCGCAGATCGCCGCCTGGATCCGCAATCCGTTCCTGCTCGGCAAGGGCACGAAGAGGCGGCCGGTCAGGCCCGAGGACATACTCGTCCTCGTCCGCCGCCGGGGCGACCTCGCCTCGCTGATCGTCGCCCGTCTCCATGCCGAGGGGGTTCCGGTGGCCGGGGTCGACCGGCTCGCCTTGTCGGCGCCGCTCGCCGTCCGCGACCTGCTCGCCGCCGTCCGCTTCGCCGTCCAGCCGCTCGACGATCTCAACCTCGGCGCGCTCCTGGTCTCGCCCCTGTTCGGGTGGACCCAGGACGAGCTCTTCGCCGCCTCCTTCCGCCGCGAAGGCCCGCTCTGGCTGCACATCCGTGGCGAAAACTTGCAATTCGAGGCGAATCCGCGACTTGTGCGCCACACCCTGGACGGGCTCCACGAGCTGCTCCGCATGGCCGACTATGCGACCCCCCACGCCTTCCTCGAGACGATCTTGAGCGGGGCCTTGAGAGGCCGCCGCAAGCTGCTGGAACGGCTCGGAAACGAGGCTCGCGATCCGATCGAGGAGCTGCTCTCCTCGGCGCTCGATTTCGAGTCGCGCTCGGCGCCCTCGCTGCAGCGCTTCCTCGACTGGTTCGCCCGCGGCGAGGTCGAGATCGTCCGCGACCCCTCGGCCCCCCTCGACGCCGTCCGGGTGATGACCGTCCACGGCTCGAAAGGCCTGCAATCTCCGGTCGTCATCCTCGCCGACGCCTGCGCCGATCCGGACCGCAAGGGCGGCGGTTTCGGAGGCAATTTCGTCACCCTCCCGCTCGCCCCCGATGGTCCCGACGTCCCGATCTTCCGCCCCCGCAAGGACGAGCTCGCCGAGCCCATCGCCTCGCGCCTCGCCCAGATCGACCGCCGCGAGCGCGAGGAGCATTGGCGGCTGCTCTACGTCGCTTCGACCCGGGCCGAGGAGCGCCTCTACGTCGGCGGAGCGCTCGGCCCCGCCGACCGCAGGGGACCCGCCGCGGCGAGCTGGTGGTCGGCGCTCGATTCCGCGCTCGCCGGCCTCGGCGCCGAGTGGGAGGACGATCCCCATTGGGGCCGTTCCCGCCGCTTCGGCGATCCCGAGGCCTTCACCCGGGCCGCCCCCCGCTCCGAGGCGCCGCAGGGCCTGCTTCCCGACTGGGTCCTGCGCCCGGCGCCGGCGGAGGCCCGGCCGCCGCGGCCGCTGGCGCCCTCGGCGCTCGGCGAGGACGACGTCGCCGATCCGCCGCCCTCGCCGGCGATGCGGCTCGCCGCCCAGCGCGGCCGGCTGCTCCACGCCTTGTTCGAGCGGCTTCCGGACGTCCCGGAGGCGGAGCGGGCCGAGCGGGCCGGCCGCTGGCTCGAGCGCTCCGCCGGGATCGAGGACGCCGAGCTTCGCCGCGGCCTGGTCGAGGACGCCTGCCGGCTCATCGCCGACCCCGCCCATGCCGAGCTGTTCGGCCCCGGCGCCCTCGCCGAGGCGCCGATCGCGGCGGTTGTCGGCGGAGGCGTGGTCGTGTCGGGCTCGGTCGACCGCCTGCTGGTGGCGCCCGACCGGATCCTCGTCGCCGACTTCAAGACCGGCCGCCGGGCTCCCGAGACGCTCGCCGACATTCCGGTCCCGCACCTGCGCCAGATGTCGGCCTATGTCGAAGCCCTGAAAGTCGTCTTCCCGGGGCGGCCGATCGCCGCCAAGCTGCTCTACACCGCGGCGCCCGTCCTGTTCGACCTTCCAGCCGACCTGCTCGACCGCTACCGGCCGGTGCTTGAGCCGACGCCCGCGGCTTCCTAAATGACAGTCGACCCCATCAGGAGACTTCCATGACCACTTCCGTCAGCGACGACACCTTCCAGCAGGAAGTCCTCGCTTCCGACAAGCCCGTCCTCGTCGATTTCTGGGCGGAATGGTGCGGCCCCTGCCGGATGATCGCTCCGGCGCTCGAGGAGATCAGCCAGGAAATGGCTGAGCGGGTCACCGTGGTGAAGCTCAACATCGACGACAACCCGACGGCCCCGGCCAAGTACGGAGTCCGCGGGATCCCGACCATGATCCTGTTCGACGGCGGCCAGGTCGCCGCCACCAAGGTCGGCGCGGCTCCCAAGACGCAGCTCCAGGGCTGGCTCGAGCAGGTCCTGAACGGCCTCGACTACCAGAAGCAGAACGGCACCGCCCAAGTCTGATTTCGATATCGGCGTCCCGGACTTGATCCGGGATCCACGACCACGGTCGTCTTCGCGAACGCTTCGGGTCATGGATTTCCGGCTTTCGCCGGAATGACGGAGAAGCCTAGCCCGGTGGCTCGGTCCCCTCGAGGCCGCGGGTGCCGGGCCTGAACTTCGCGTGCCTGGGCAGATCGTCCCCGGGCTCGAACCAGGGCAGCCGGCTGCTCCAGAAGATGTGGAAGCCGGGGCTGAGCCGGCCCGGATCGTCGAGCGTGGCGACGCTGAAGTCGACCGTCTCGGGCTGGTGGTCGACCTGCATCAGGAAGGGGGTCCCGCACTCCCCGCAATAGCTTCGGTGGCCGAAGCCGGACGAGGCGAACGACCGCACCTTGTCGGCGCCCCCGGTCCAGACGAGGTCGCCCGCCGGAACGCTGGCGAAGACCATGGCGGGGCTTCCGGAAACGAGCCGGCAGGTCCGGCAATGGCACCAGCCGCAGTCGAAAGGTTCGCTCGCCAGCGCGTAGCGGACCGCTCCGCAGGTGCAGCCGCCTTCAAATCGCTCGCTCATCCCGACGCCGCTAGGCGTTTCCGCTTCGAAGCGTCAATAGCTCGGCGGACCCATGGACTGGGACGGCCTCAGCCACTATGTCGCAACCTTCGAGGGCGCCCGCGGGTGGGCGCCAGGCGTGGAAACGGCTGTTGCAACTGCTTCTCTTCCTTTCGGCGATGCTTGCGGGCCTCAGCGGCCTGATCTCGGGCGACCGGGCTGTGGAAGCGCGCCAGGTCGAGCGGACGGCCGTCGCCGCGAGCGCCGCCGTCGATCTCGCGGTCCTGACCGCCGACGTCTCGGCCCAGGCGGTGAGGCCGGCCGCGACCGCCCCCCCGAGCGTCGCTTCGGCTTCGGCGCCCGCGCTTCCCGCCGCCGCTCCGTTCGCCGCCCAGACCGCCCCCGTCGACGAGCGCAGGCTGGAATAGCGAGCCTTTGGACCCCGCGTCCGCGCGGACCGTTTCCCGACAGGCGCCTCCGGGCGCGGCGCGCCCGATGGCGCACAAGCATCACTCAGACATGACAGGATTTCGATATGTTCGGCGGAGTCGCCAAAGCCATTTTCGGATCGTCGAACGACCGCTACGTCCGCTCGCTCGGCAAGATCGTCGACAAGATCAACGGGTTCGAGGGCACCGTCTCGGCGATGTCCGACGACGAGCTCGCCAACCAGACGGTCCTGTTCCGCCGCCGGCTCGCGGACGGGGAGGAGCTCGACGCCCTTCTGCCGGAGGCCTTCGCGACGGTTCGCGAGGCCGCCCGGAGGACGCTCGGCCAGCGCCATTACGACGTCCAGATGATCGGCGGCATCGTCCTCCACCGCGGCGAGATCGCCGAGATGCGCACGGGCGAGGGCAAGACCCTCGTCGCGACCCTCGCGGTCTATCTGAACGCGCTCGAAGGGAAGGGCGTCCACGTCGTCACCGTCAACGACTATCTCGCCCGCCGCGACGCCGAGTGGATGGGGCAGATCTACCGTTTCCTCGGGATGACGGTCGGGGTGATCGTCCCCAACCTCACCGACTATCAGCGGCGGATGGCCTACGGCTCGGACATCACCTACGGGACCAACAACGAGTTCGGCTTCGACTATCTGCGCGACAACATGAAGTATGAGCGCGAGGCGCTGGTCCAGCGCCCCTTCAACTTCGCGATCGTCGACGAGGTCGACTCGATCCTGATCGACGAGGCCCGCACCCCGCTCATCATCTCCGGACCGACCGACGACAAGTCCGAGCTCTACATGAGCGTCGACGCGATCGTGAAGGGCCTGGATCCGGCCGACTACGAGATGGACGAGAAGCAGCGCTCGGTCGTCCTCACCGAGGACGGCACCGAGAAGATGGAGCGGCTGCTCGAGGATGCCGGGCTCCTCCACGGCTCGAACCTCTACGATTTCGAGAACACCCTCGTCGTCCACCACCTCAACCAGTCGCTTCGCGCCAACGTCATGTTCAAGCGCGACATCGATTACATCGTGAAGGACGGCAAGGTCGTCATCATCGACGAGTTCACCGGCCGAATGATGGAGGGCCGGCGCTGGTCCGACGGGCTCCACCAGGCGGTCGAGGCCAAGGAAGGGGTCGACATCGAGCCCGAGAACCAGACCATGGCCTCGATCACCTTCCAGAACTATTTCCGCCTCTATCCCAAGCTCGGCGGGATGACCGGAACCGCCGCCACCGAGGCGGCCGAGTTCTGGGACATCTACAAGATGAACGTCGTCACCATCCCGACCAACCTGCCGGTTCGCCGGGTCGACGAGGACGACGAATTCTACAAGAACCAGAACGACAAGTTCGCCGCCATCGCCAAGTCGATCAGGGAGAAGCAGCTGAGCGGCCAGCCGGTGCTGGTCGGAACCGTCTCGATCGAGAAGTCGGAGCTGCTCGGCGAGTTCCTCCAGAAGGAAGGCGTCAAGCACGAGGTCCTGAACGCCCGCTTCCACGAGCAGGAGGCCCATATCGTCGCCCAGGCGGGGCGGCTCGGGGTGGTCACCATCGCCACCAACATGGCGGGCCGGGGCACCGACATCCAGCTCGGCGGAAACGTCGAGTTCAGGGTCGGCGACGAGCTCGGCGACATGGAGGACGGTCCCGAGAAGGACGCCGCCATCGAACGGATCAAGCGCGAGGTCGAGGAGGAGAAAGCGAGGGTGATCGCGGCCGGCGGCCTGTTCGTCCTCGGCACCGAGCGCCACGAGAGCCGCCGGATCGACAACCAGCTGCGCGGCCGCTCGGGCCGCCAGGGCGATCCGGGCCTCTCCCGCTTCTACCTCAGCCTCGACGACGACCTGCTTCGGATATTCGGCCCGCAGACCATGTTCGCCCGGCTGATGAACAAGAATCTGGAGGACGGCGAGGCGATCGTCAGTCCCTGGATCTCCAAGGCGATCGAGACCGCCCAGAAGAAGGTCGAGGCGCGCAACTACGACATCCGCAAGCAGGTCGTCGAATATGACGACGTCATGAACGACCAGCGCAAGGTCATCTACGAGCAGCGCGCCGACATCATGGACGCGGCCACGGTGGGCGACGTCGTCACCGACATGCGCGCCGAGACGGTCAACGCCATCGTCGGCGAGGCCTGCCCGCCCAACACCTATCCGGAGCAGTGGGACATCCCCCTGCTCAAGGAGCGGGTCGACACCGTCTTCGGGCTCCAGCCGCCGATCGACGAGTGGCTCCAGGAGGAAGCGGTCGATCCCGAGCTGCTGCTCGAGCGGATCCGCGCCGCCGCGGACGCCAAGGTGGCCGAGAAGGCGGAGGCGCTGCCGCCAGAGACCTACGTCCAGATCGAGAAGAGCATCCTGCTCCAGTCGCTCGACCATCACTGGAAGGAGCATCTGGCCATGCTCGATGCGCTCCGCCAGGTGATCCACCTTCGCGCCTATGCGCAGCGCAAGCCGATCGACGAGTACAAGCACGAGGCGTTCCAGCTGTTCGAGCGCATGCTCGCCGCGATCCGCGAGGACGTCACTCGAACGCTCAGCCGGGCGACGTTCGCGCTTCAGCCGTCCGAGGACGAGCTGCCCGAGCTGCAGGGCCTGCCCGACTTCATCACCCACCATATCGACCCGTTCACCGGCGAGGACGACACCGCCGACATCGACGCGGGCACGGGCGCCATCCTCTCGAGGCTGCCGCCGCTGCAGACGGCGCGGCCGGAAATGCCGGCGGGCACCTTCGAGATCGCCGAGGCCGATATGCCCCAGGTCAGCCGCAACGCGCCCTGCCCGTGCGGCTCGGGGCTCAAGTTCAAGCACTGCCACGGGCAGCTGGCCTGACGAGAAGAGGCCGGCGGGAATGACTCCGCCGGCCTTCGTCATTCCCGCGAAAGCGGGAATCCATGCTGACTTTGTGCCTGGCTCCTAGGCCGGATGGATCCCCGCCTTCGCGGGGATGACGGGGGGCTTGCGCCCCATCCGTCACGCCATCTTGAAGCCTTCCTTGTTCATCAGACTGGTCAGCTTGGCGTTCTGCTCCTCGGACATCACCTGCCTGAAGGCCGGGAAGACCTCCTCTTCCTCCATCCGGATATGCTCCTCGAGCATCGAGCGGAAATCGCGCACCCGCGCCAGCCAGTCGGGGCTGTCCTTGGGCAGGCTCTCGAGCTCGTAGAGATAGGTCTTGACGTAGCCGTGCTCCGAATTGAGCGCGTCGGCGTCGTGGGCCGAATTGGCCTGGCGCAGGGCGGGATAGATCACCGCCTCTTCCTCGTGCGCATGCTTGGTCAGCGCATATTTCAGCTTCATCAGCAAGGTCGTGCGAAGCGTCGTCTGGCTGTCGTCGGTCGCCTCGAGCTGGTCGAAGACGGCGAGGGTCGCGGCATGCTCGGCCTTCAGCGCGTCGAACCAGTCGCCCGCGGCGGCGGCGGGCATCTGCATCAGGAACTTGCGCCCGAAATTGGCCGCGATGCCGACGGCCGCTCCGGCCAGCGCGGCGCCGGCCAGCACTCCGGCATTGCCGCCGCCCCAGGAGAAGGCGCTGCGCTCGCTCGTGAACCGGCCCTCGCTGTCGCGCTTCGTCGCGCCGCCGCCGTTGTTGCCGCGCGAACGCGAGCTGTTGCTTTGCCTGGATTCGGTCTTGCTAGCCATGGCGGCCTCCTCATGTGTGGAACTCGCCGGCTGAACCCGCGCGAAGCCACCCCGGTTCCCGGGGCGACCTCGGGAAAGCCCCTCGATTCAACTCGTTGCTGGAACGATCCGACTTCACCTCCGGCGCCGCGTCTTTTGCCGCTCCTCGCCGGAACCATCGCCGCGGGACCCTGTTGAGGGCGCAAAGCCGACAGGAGGAGCC